>NZ_JBLLDT010000003.1:0-181813 GCF_049523535.1 Melissospora conviva | reverse complement strand
AGCCAGCCCCCCCCCCCCCCCCCCCCCCCCCCCCCCCCCGCCCCCCCGCCCCCCCCCCCCCCCCCCCCCCCCCCCCCCCGGCCCCGGGGGTCGCGCCGCCCCCCCCCACGTCGACGGCAAGACCAACGAGATCACCCGCTTCGCACCCCTGCTCGACCAGCTCGGCGACCTCGGCGAGGTCGTGGTGACCGCCGACGCCCTGCACTGTCAACGCGACCACGTCGCCTACCTCGCCGAACGCGGCGCCCACTGGATCCTCACCGTGAAGGGCAACCAGCCCCACCTGCGCACCCAACTGGCCGCCCTGCCCTGGCGGGCAGTCCCCGACGCAGACCGCGGCACCTGCCGCGGCCACGGCCGCCGAGAGATCCGCACCTTGAAAATCCTGTCCGCCTCCACCGGGATCGACTTCCCGAACGCCGCCCAAGCCATCCAGATCCGACGCCGACGACGCCGGCTCGACCAGCCGAAACGCTTCACCACCGAGACCGTCTACGCGATCACCGACCTGCTCGTTCACCAAGCCAAACCGGCGCAACTCGCCGCCTGGACCCGCGGTCACTGGTCGATCGGGAACACAGTCCACTGGGTCCGCGACGTCACCTACGACGAAGACCGATCCCAGATCCGCACCGGCACCGGACCCCAAGTCATGGCCACCCTCCGCAACGCCGCCATCGGCGCACTACGCCTGACCGGCGTCACCAACATCGCCGCCGCCAACCGACACCACGCCCGCGACAGCAACCGACCACTCGCCCTGCTCGGCATCACCTGAGGACTTTGCCGGGGCCCTGGCAGGCCGCCACCGACGGCGCCGCTGGGCTAAGAATCGCTTCACCTAATCAAGACGGCCCGGCCTGTCGGGCCGGACCGCGCGCACGCGCTACAGCCGTTCCGGCCCGCGCGCACGCGCCCGCAGAGCAAGAGCCCGAACCCGCGAGGCATGGCGCCACGGATTCGGTGTGCCATCGGGTCATTCAGGCCGTAACGATCGCTTCACAAAGCATGCACCGCAACACTTCCGGCGATCGGCGCCCCAGCGCTACGCGCCGCGGCACCGGACGATCTTGCCACTATCGGACTCACGCAGTCTTCATTTATAAATTTGCATGCGTACTCACTGCTTGACAGCAACGGTGACAGCAACCCACACGAACAACCACGCCCACCAGCGCATATCGGAGCGGCGTCATCACCTTAAGTAACGGCGCCGCTCCGATATTACGCATTCATCGCTGCAGTGATGGGATTCGGGCAACGTGGCGTCACATTGATCGAAGTACCAGGCACTTGCTAGCCGTAGAAACCCGGAGCGGCGACAAGCACTGCCTCAAAGTGCCTGCCATCCTCATCGTCCGGCCCTTCGGGGAGCACTGAGCGCCACAGTGACAACAGCAGATTCGGCGCGAGCACCCTCAAGCCGTCGTCCTCGATCTCGACTGACGTGATATTGGAAAGCCGCTGAATAACTTCCTCCGCCGGCAAATCAAAGATTGGAATATCCCGGAAGAGAACCACGACGTCGCGGCTCGGACGATACACCTCCACGGCATCGACGCTCCCGCTTCGGTCCTGGCTGAGAGCAATCGAAAGCTCAGAATCATAGTGAGCAAAGCCAGGATTTAACCGGTTGCCCGGCCTAGGGGGCTGGTAGCCGTCGATCAATTGAAGTACCTGCTCGGCCTCCTCGAACGACATGCCGACCCTGAGTGGCCCAGCCGCCCGAGGCGGGTCAAGTACAAAGTCCATAGCGACCTCCCTCTCAGAGTTACCATAGCGTCATTTGGACGTGCACTTGACTCGGCACCGTGCGCAGTTCCTGATACGCGGCGTTCTGCGGCAACGAACCGATCATCTCCGCGATGGCATTGTTGTACCGACCAGGGAAACGAGACGTGACGTCGTTAATATCATTCATCATAGCGCGGTCAATCTGTCCCGAATCCACCAACTCGCGCTGCATTTGGAGCCAAGCACGCGACGCCGGCAAGCTACCAGTTGAGTAGACCTGACGATGATCTGCTCGCTCCATTCGGATAGCTGCTCAACCAAAGGAGCGGTACATCGGCCGCCCGACGGCAGAAGGCAGATGTCGACGCAAGCCACCAGGCAATGCGGGATTATGCGCGCAGCGCCTACTGACAGCCAACAAAGCTACGTTACATCCGCCTCGCCCGCTACTCGGAAGCTAACCCCCAATTTGGTAGTGCTTCTTCAAATTGAAAACAAACCGCCGCGTCTGCTCGGCAACGAAGCGCGGTTCACTATCCGCCGCAGCCATCATCTTATCCAGCGCAGCCCGAGATCCTCGCAAGTCTCCCATTTCGGCATACGAGACAGCCAGGTGGGCGAGGTCAAATTGTGACTTCGGACCGCATTCCAGATTCTGAACAATGTCCGGCAAGGATTTGAAGCGCCTCAAGAACGGGAAGCCATACTTCCTCAAATCCAACATTAGCGCTTCAACAAAAGATCCAATATCGTCACTTGGAAACAAGGCCCATCGCGGGAGCATCCCGCCTTCGCGCCCCTCAGCGACGAACAAGTCAGCAAGAGATGCTCCAACCATGCAAGCACCCTCATGAAGGCCATAGAAATCTGCCGCCAATGCCGAGACTCGGCCGTGACTAACACCAACCGATGGGTTCAACGACAAGCCGTAGCTACGAGGAGTGAGGTCCACCCCAATTTGAAAGATCAGATCAGGGCCCCCGCGCTTCACAAAAATCTCGTACTCTTCCTCGCTGTTCGACGAGTGCATCCACCCTAGACCACTCAGCCCTCGAGCTAGTCGACTAGTTAGATTATCCGCTAGGATCCGCACGCCGGACACTGCCAAATATCGAATTGAACCCCCATCGTCACTCTCGCTCCCTTCGGAATTCCATGCACCGCAAGCGGGCGCCTATTTGCTGGAGAAACATGCCCTGATGCCGTCAGTCGCGGCATATGAACAAGGCCAGGACTGCAACAAGCCCGCAGCCGCACTGCCGGCGCAGTGGGACGTAGCTATCGGAGGCTGTCCCAGTCAATTTCCGGATCCTCGACGACCTCAACCACGGATGGCCGGTCGAGGCGTTGCCCATTCATGTGACCTGCAACCCAGCTAATGCACTCAGGCCGACTCCCTGAACGCAGTTGACAGAATTCCTCCACCGCAGCCTGAATTCGGGAGACCGGCAGAGTGCTGGCCGGGTCATGAAAGAGCGGATACCCAGGATCCGACACAACGCGTGGATCGAAATCAAGAGGTTCGGGATTGTCGGAAATCCAAACCGAATCATAAATCCCTCCCTCTTTAGGGAATTTCTCATCAACGAACCAGACTAGAGCCCCATATCCATGGCGGCGATTAATCGCCACACTCAGATTGCTCGCCGCCACCGGGCCGTTCTCGCTATGCCGTCGATCAGCGATACAGAACCAGGCATCTTCGCCGGGATGGTGAAAGCCCTCAGCTTCCTCTTCCTCCTGCAAGCCCTCCATAACTTCGACGACAAGCCTTGACGTCTCGCCCGCGCTCTCGGCGTAACGCCACTCACCCTTGAAAAATACGCTGAGAAACAAGGCCCTTCACTTTCCTGATCATCCCCGCGCCCGACCATGGAGCGTAACGCTCTGCATGCTACCCGCTGCACCTCTGAACCAGACTGTCATGCTCGAACCTTGGGGAAGGATCGCCGGAACTGCTGACGAACACGAGAACCTTCCCGTGCATGGTCCGCCAGAATGGTTGATCACGACATCTAATGACGTCACGCCAGCCTGTCGCATGCGCCAAGCAAGCTTGGTCTCCACATGAGTGATTGACGCATGGGGCCCACTTGCCGGATTCGCTATGTCCGGTGAATCCACGAGGAACTGGTTGATGTCGTCCGAAGAGGAAGAGTGCCCGCTCTTGAACGGAGCTCCCACCCTGGACACGCCCGAGTCGCCGATATTGACGACCTGCCCGACCGTAGGGTCACCATTCGCGCGCGCCGGAAGCCCATCAGCAACACCACCGACATCGCAGTTGTGAACCAATACCGGCGCGGTCCCAGCCAGCACATAGTACGTGTGGGTGTTGACGACGGTAAGGTTGTGGACGGTGGCGCGGGGGACGGTCCAGCGTTCGATGGCGGTGATCTGAACGTGGGTGCCGGCGCCGGTCCGCAGCCATTGGCCGGGTTGCAGGTCGGTGGCGTCGATCCACTCGTCCAGTTCGGGTACCCAGAAGGGGTGGCCATCCGTTGCGGTGACCTCGACGGTGTTGTCGCCGTGTTCGCCGTCGGTCTCGATGGTGACCTTTACCAGGTGCTTGACACCGTCACCCGTGATGGTCGCGGAAACCGTCTCCACCCGGGTTTCGCCGGTCTCCGGGTCGGTAGCGATGACCTTGTCCCCCGGTTTGATGTCCTCGATCGCCTTGGTCGAACCATCGGCCATAAGAATCTTGGTCCCGGGAACAAAGCTGTTATCAAGGCAGTCGGGTTCCGCTTTGCCGGCGCCGCCGCCACCGGTGGTGCCGCCGTTGCTGCGTGAGGACGCGCCGTCGGAGCCGCCGGGCTTCGAATCTCCTCCGGAGCTCTTGCCTCCGCCGTTGGAACCGGACGACGCCCCCTTCGGGTTAGCGGCAGCCTGAGCCTCCTTCTGCGGCCCGTTACCGGTCTTCTTCGTCTGGTTGACCGCACGGTTACTGGTCGTGTTGACCTTCTCCGAGGCCTTCTTCTTCAGCTGAGCGGCTTTCTTCGCCCGCTCCGCCGCCAACCTCTTCGCGTTCTGGAACGCAGTCTCCGCCGCCCGCGCCAGCGCGAGGACCCGCTCGGCGGCCTGCTTCGCCGTCCGCCAGGCCTGGACCGCACTGATGGCCTTGTTGATCGCACCCCACAGCTTCGGAAGCTTGAACAACTTCCCCCACGGCACCGCGTCGGCGATCAGGCTCCCGCAGCCCCACAGGTCGCCACCGAAGCAAGCGATCGCGTCATTGAGGCCGATGAACTCCGCCAGCACATGCCACGACGCGGCAAGAATCACCGACATCATCGAACGACCCGCGTCCGCCTGCGCCTGCGCGACCTGCGCCGCCGACAGGCCGGCACCGGCCAACGCCGCCGCCCGCTCCGACGGAGTCAACGCCACCGACAGACCACTCGGGTCCGACAACGTCACAGGGTTGTTGTGCGCGTACGCGTACCCGTTCGACTGCACCGGGTCCGCCAGGTCCAGCACCGGGTCCGCCGACAGGAACCGGCCGACCTCCGGGTCATACAACCGCGCACCCAGCACCGTGTAACCGGAAGCGTCGTCCTTCGGCGCGCCCAGGAACCCGTCATGGGTCTGCAACGCCTGCGTCAGCCGATCCTCGGCCCGCTCATTACCGAACGGATCCTGCTTGCGGATCCGCGGCGTCATCCCATCCTTAAGCCCGATCTCCGCGTACGGGCTGCCCTGATGATCAGTGGTGATCGCGGCAAGGTCACCCGCGCCCGGACCGTACGCGTACCGCAGGATCGTGCCACCCGGAACCGAGTACGACCGCTGCGTGTTGAGCAGGACGCCATCGCGCTGCACGGTGACCTCGGCCTCGCCCAGCAACAGGGTCGCCTGCTTGCCCTGGATGGTGAGCAGACGGGCGCCGTCAGGACCGTAGATGTGCCGGGTCTCGTCCTGCGCCTCCCACTTCTGAGCCGCAGAAGCAGGGTCACAGGCTGCCAGGACGATCGGGGTCATGTTCACGGTCTCGCCGTCCCGCACCGTCAGGCAGAAGCCCGACGACGGGTGACCAAACTGACCAGCGGCGTTACGCGTGAGCCGCTGCGCCGGCGAACCATCACACTTCTGGATCTGCACCGCCGAGCCGGCAGTGTCTCCGGCCGGCTGCAGACACCAGTTGTCGTAGACCGCGAGGGTGCCCAGGTTCGGGTCGTCCTGGTCGGGCTTCGGAGTGAAGCTCCACTTCTGGGCAACCGTGTTGTTGCAGGTGAACAAGTGGACCGGACGACCCGGCACCGCCATGCTCGCGCTCAGGTCGATGCACTTGTCCGCCAGGCCGACGTACGAGGTCCTGCCCTTACCACCCAGGCCGCTGATCCGCTCGATCTGGCCGTCGTAGGTCCAGGAAAGCTCCTGCTCGTCCCCGTTCTGAATCGACGCGACCGACTTCGTCTCACCGGTGAGCTCGTAGAGCCGCTCCGCCTCCGCGACGATCTGCGCGCCGGCGGGAGTGGCGAAGTTCTTGGTCAACTTCGTCAGCGTGCGCGGCTGGCTGCCGTCCGCCTTGCCGTACTCGTAGTCGGTGGTGGCGTCCAGGACCGTGTTGCCGGTGACGTCCTTCTCCACCAGCTGCGTACGGTTGCCGAGCAGGTCGTACTCGTACTGCTGCCAGTAGCCCGCACCGTCCGGACCGGCCGCGACCTTGACACTGCCGTCCGTGCCGACCGGCCCGCCGGCACAGGTGTCCTGGTCAGCCGAGGTCCATGCCTCGCGCAGCTGCCCCAACGGGTCGTAGGTGAAGCACTGCCGCTCCTCGATCCCGACCGCGCGCTCCCGCAAACCGGTGACATTGCCGGCGTTGTCGTAGGAGTAGGAGCGGTGCGAGACCAGGTTGCCCGCGACGATCGACTTGTCGCCGGTCTGCTCGCGATAGACCTGCTGGTTGAGCAGGGCGCCGCTGGCGTCGTCGTAGGAAGCCGTGGCCCACACCCGGTACGGCTGTGCACCCAGCGTCGAACGCAACACCTGCCCGTACGGCGAGTAGACAGTCTCCGCGCCGTACCAGTTGTTGCCCGAGACCGAGAGCGGCAGCCCGTCCTTGGTGTAGCGGACGAGGATCTTCTCGCTGGGGAAGGCACCCACCGCGGGCAGCGTCATCGACTCCGGCAGGCCCGTGTCGGTGTACGTGTAGTCGTAGGTGTACGACCTGGCCAGACCCCACGTGTCGGCGATGGACTGCGGAAGCGTCAGCGTCGTCGACGTGGGCTGGTAGTCCTCGTTGTAGCCACCAATGGTCTGCCGGTAGGGCTCGCCGTCGGTGTAGCGGGTGGCGCTCGCCGGCAGACCCTTGCCACCACTGACGGTGTCGTAGGTGTACTCCGCGAGGAGCGTGCCGCTGCTGCCGCCGAGCCGCTGCTGCGTCGGCCGTGACAGCTCGTCGTAACCGTTCCACACCGTGATGCCACGGGCGTTGGTCGACGTCAGGGGACGGTCTCGGTGGTCATAGGTGAGCGTGGTGGCGCCGGTGTCGGGATCGGTCGCCGTCGTCAGCCGGCCGCGCTGGTCGTAGCGCCAGGTCCACGACTGGTCCGGGTCTTCCGAGTGAGTGGCCTTGGCCATCTGGCCACGCGCGTCGTACTCGTACCGCATCGAGGTGAACGCGGTCCGCGCCGCGTTGGTGAAGGTGTCGACGCGGCTGGTCCGCCCGAGAGCATCGCTGTACACCCGGTACGAAGCGGCGCCCGCAGGGTTGATCACCGTTGAGTAGTCCGCGCCGTACTCGTACCTGGTGGCCCGCGCCTCCACCGGCTCACCGCGAAGAACCGGCGTTTCCTTGACCACGCGGCCAAGACCGTCGTAGGCGTACCAGGTCGCATTCGGGATTGCGGTGGGGGTCTCGTCGGGGTCGTCGCTTACGACGTACGGAACAAAGACCTCACCGCGGGGTGAGCCCGCCGCGAAGTACGCATTGTTGGTCTGCCACACGTCACCCGAGGTGTTGCGATGGATGTCGGTGATCAGCCGGCCGCCGCCGGTCGCCTCCACCTGAGTCTGCCGCTCGCGGCCGAGGCCGTCGTAGATGGTGACCGACGTCATCACCCGGCCCTCGTGCCCCCGGGCGTAGGTGGTGATGAACGGCGCCTTGTACGGTCGCTCGTTGTTCAGTGCCGAGTAGTCCGCACGGAAGTCCGGGGTCGCCGTTGTCGACGGAGTGCGGCCCGGTGCCCAACCCTTGACGAGACGTCCGAGCGCATCGAACTCGGCGTGGCTGACCCGGTTGTTCAGGTCGGTGGTCTTGCGGACGACGGCACGCCCGGGCTCGACCTCCTGCACCTGCGTGTGACCCAGAGAGTTTCGCTCCGTAATGGAGAAGACCTGGCCGGTTGCCGGCGTATAGGTGATGGTGGAGGTCTTGCCGTCGGGATCCGTGCGCGAGACCACCCGCCCAATCGCATCGAACGCGGTGGTGCCCTCGGACTGGAAACCGGAGCCGTCTGCCTTCAACGACCACGTCTGGGTGGCCAGGCCGCGGGTGTTGCTGCCGAGAGCCGTGCCGTAAGGCAGGCCGTCGTAGGCGACCTGCCCCGCGGAACTCAGGCTCTCCAGGTCGTCAAAGGTGGCGTCGGCACACGCGGTCGGGCTGGTGCGGATCTGCTGGGTCAGCCCGATGATGTTCTTGCCGGGATGGTGCAGATAGTCGATCTCCGTGCAGGACTCATCGCCCGTGTTTTGTATGTCGCCGAGGGACTCGATCTTCGTTGGCAACCCGTAAGTGTTGTCGAAGCTGGTCGCCGACTCGACGGTTCGCAGCGTGCGCTTGTCATCGCCAGTGCCCGACGAACGGGTGTAGGAGATCTGACGCCCTTCGGTGACTCGCCAGGCGCGCAGCGGGCTCAGACCGTCACCGCGCACACGGCTGCCGAGTAGCTGCGCTTGCGGCACGGTGACACTTCGGGTCAGCCACTCATCGTCCTCATGGCCGGCGTCCGCATAGGTCAGCTCTTCGGCGATCCGGCCGGCGAACGGCTCCGCGTCCTTCGCGATCTCCGCGCCGGTGATGTCCCGCATCGAGACGTCGTCACCCATGCCGCGGAAGTAGCGGGTGACGGACTTTGTCCGTTTACTACCCAGGTCCGCATCATTCGCGCCGGTGAGGACAGTGACCTTCTCGAAACCGGCGAACTGCGAGTACGTGCGCGTGGACTTCTTGGTGAACTCCTGCTCGGCTAGGCGCCAGCCCGCGTTGTCGTAGAGGTACCTGGTGATGACGGCGGGAACGCCGTCGACGACCGGGAGCTCCTCGACCTGCGAAACAACGTACTTGTGGAACCAGTCGATCTCTTCGACAGCGGGGTCCGGATGCCAAAAGGACGGATAACAGAGACGGGTATTGCTCTTCAGCGCAGCCGTGTCACCCTTGCCGGGAAGGTCTGCACCGGTAGCACACTGACCGGTGGGCGGCCGGTAGGTGATGACGGTCTCGCCGCCGTACTCGTTGATCACCCTTGCGATCCGCAGGCGGGAGAAGCCCGGACGGTGGTCCCGCTTCACACGGTTTGGCATGTCCTCGGCGTTCGCCTCGAACCGCACCGCCCGCAGCGAGATGCTCGCGTCGGTCCTGCCGTTGGGGCCGAAGCCGGTGCGCTGGATCGACTCCAGCCAGAGGGCGGTGTTGTTGCCGGTGCGCTCCACCGGCAGCGACTGCTGGAGCACGTACTCGTCCACTACCTGGCGCGCGCTCGTGTCGCTGCGTCGCTGCACCTCGGTAGTGATCTTTTCCAGGCGCTTGCGGGTGAAGAAGGAAGGCGCCGAGTTCCAGCACTTCTCGCCCTCGCTGCAGCGCAGGTCGGCCGGCGTGTCGTACCAGATCCGGTATTTGCTCGGATCCTTGCTGGCGAAGTTCGCCTCGCTGCAGGCGACTCCGCCCTCGGCGAAACAGCGCTCTGCCACGCTGAAGGTGACCCGCCCCACCGCCGGGGCGGAGAAGATGGTGTCACGCCGCTGCCCGTAATCGATGCGAGTCAGGTATCCGCCGCGGTCGTACCGGACGGGCGCCTTGAAGTCGAAATTGCGCGCGTAGAAGTTCCGCTCCTTGGCCCACCACAGGCTCATGGCGTTGCCGTGAATGTCCTCGACATAGTCCAGCGACCATCGCCAGGCCTGGTCGCACCACGAATTGACCCACTTATCAGCCACACACGGCTCGCCGGCATGGTTGCCGTAGACCGGAACGTTAAGCACGGAGTTGGTCACCGGGTCGTCCTCGGCGGCGCCGTTGTCCGACCAACCTGGCAGGCGATTCAGGCCGAAGTGGTAGCGGGTGCCGTCCCGGGTCGTGACAACCCAGTACTCCCCGTCCTTGTCACCATTGGCCCTGCCGGTGTCCTTGATCAGCTGAACCTTGGAGCCGTCGCCGTTGCTGGTGATCCAGGTGTTGGAGGATTCGTTCCAGACGAGCTCGGTCGTCATGCCGCCGAGCGACAGCGTGGCGTTGTTGGAACCCCAGCAGAGGTCGGCGGTGCGGTGGGTCGCGTTGTTGGAGCCTGCCTTCTTCGAGTCCTGGCGGCAGTTGGCATAGCTGCGGGTGATGGCGCCGGCGTTGTAGTCCCAGCCGTCGCCAATCCAAGAGGCCTGGTTGTTGGTGGCGGAGGTGCGGCCGTCCACCGACTGCGAGGAGTACCCCAGGGCGACCTTCGGCGTGAGCCCGCCCGGCGCCTCGGGCACCTGCACCTGATACGAGTAGGTGAACGCACCCGAGGACGAGCCCGCCGCCCAGGAACCCGAAGAGAGCAGGGGGGCTGCGGTGAAGTCACCTGCCGAGGAAGCACCGGTGTCGAGAACACCCACCACGCTCGACCCACCCGAGGCGGCGGCGTTCCGGGCGCCCACGGGTTCGTACAGCGGCCCCACCGGCACGGTGCCCGAGAGCACACGCCGCGGCTCGGTGTCCTGCGCCGTCGTAGTCCGGCCGGCGATCGTCTGCGGGGCGACCAGCTCCACCTGGCTGCTCAGGAGCTGTCCTTCAGGGGTGGGCTCGCCAACCGGGGGTTCCTCTCCCTCACCCGGGGCGCAGTCACCCGCATCCGGGGCGTCGTAGACACAGTCCGGCAGCAGCACGAGACCAAAACGATCGGCAGCCTGCGGTCCGTAGAAGTCCGCGAAAGGCGTGTAGTCCACGCTGATCGCGACTTCCGCGTCAGGATCGGCCGTCACGGGCGGCGTGATCTTCATGATCAGGCCGGCGACGCCGGCCTCCTGGGACGCCTCCGGCGCGGCAAGATCCACCGCCCAGGTGCCTGCCAGCGCTTCCGGATCTCCGTCCTCGGGGACCCCGAGACTGATCGGCAGGTCGGCGACCGGCACGCCGGTGCCCGGCGGCACGTCGGTGAGATCTACGACGCCACTGCCCTGCTCCCACGCATCAACAGCCTGCGGCTCATACGCTGTTTCAGGAACCTCATCCGCAGTGGTCAATTCCGTCTCGGTCTCACCGACCTCGACCCGCTCGGCCTCGGGAATCTCCGGCAGCTCGACCTGAGTTCGCGTCATGCCTTCGCCAGGCACCGCCCAGGCCTGGACCGGCACAGCGGTGACCAGAAGGGTCGTGGACAACAACAGCATGATCGCCGTTCGCGCACGATGGCGAAGGCCACGACCCGTCGGGGTCTCTCGGACATGCCTCGAAAACAGCGGACCGCGACCACGCATGTGCGTCTACTCCTAGGCGCAGGACAGAAGAAACGCCGCGGCCGAGCCACGACATCACGCGCCCAGTTCCAGCACGCTGGCGAGCACTCTGCGTCAATCCGACCTCACGCTCAAGTGAGCCCCCGTCGCACAGCCGGTCCCCAAAGTGATCTGCAACACATTCAAAGTGGGATCGCTCTGCCTAAGCCGGACGAAGTATCCCTATAGGTCAAGATCAACGCCTAGAGATCCAAAGGTGATCACCAATATCTGGGCGACGCGTCCAATTCGGACAGATACATCACGGCGGGCTATGGCGAAAGTAACGAATCGATAACTTTGACGGTCTGGACAACATGCCGCCACGCTGTGCGATCGTGTGCCCGCCTTCTGTCCCGTGGCGCTGCCCGGGCCTTCGGCTGCATCGTCCAGGTCCCCCACCTCCACGGGAGTCATCAGCCGTGACTGTGCCTCGCTTGATCAGCCCGTTCGTGCGCACGCGCGCCAGACTGGCCGGCACCCTCGGTCTCTTGGTGGTCGCTCTCGTGGCGACCCTGGCGCCCTGGTGGTGGCACTCGAGAGTGGACAAGGACCAGCCGGCGGTCCAGGCGGCTCCGGCGGCCGACGTCCCCCGCGACGAAGCCGCGGCCATGGCCGAAGCCATCCGCACCGGCAAGGAGGTCCTCGTCGAGACGGCGACAACCGCCAACTCTCTGACCTGGGCGCTTCCGACCGGCAAGATGCGCACGGCAATCCACGCCACTCCCCAGCGGGCGAAGGACGACTCGGGTCAATGG
Organism: Melissospora conviva; assembly: GCF_049523535.1. Classification (NCBI taxonomy): domain Bacteria; kingdom Bacillati; phylum Actinomycetota; class Actinomycetes; order Micromonosporales; family Micromonosporaceae; genus Melissospora; species Melissospora conviva. The sequence continues at coordinate 169,631 of NZ_JBLLDT010000003.1, read as the reverse complement.
GCCCAGATCGACACGACGCTGACCCAGGGGGCCCCGGACCCCAGCGGCCTGGGCATCCAGCCGGTCAACCCGCCGTACCCGGTCCGTTTTGCGGCTCCCGCAGCGCAGGGATCCTCGGAAGGGCAGAAGAAGGGCTCAGCACACGCTTTTCGCCTTGTCTCAGCGACGCGGGACGAGTCCGTCGAGACTGTCCTCGCAGAAGCGGACCTTGATGGCCACACCGTCACCTACACGTGGCCGGGCACCCTTCCCACCCCCGTTCTGGACGGACCACGTGCTCTCTATCCCGAGGTCCTCCCCGGAGTAGATCTCCTCCTTGTGGCGCGTCAGGAGGGAGGCTTCGGACAGCTGTTGATCGTGAAGAGCAGCGCGAGCGCGACACTCGAGGCGGTGCGTTCGGTCGCCTACGGACTCCGGTCAAAGACCGCGGTGTTCCGTCACGATCCCGTCACCGCAGGCGTCCAGATCCTCGACCCCGTGACCGGGCAGGAGATCGGCTCTGTTCCCAGCCCCTTCGCCTGGGACTCCTCCGGGATCGATCCCGACAACCCCGGCGCCACTCCTCGGACAGCCGTCGACACGCCGCAGGACGTACTGAAGCTGTCAGGGCTCGCCGGCAGCGAGCCTGGTGCCCGCAATGCTCCGATTCCCACCCGACTCGACGGCGACGGTACGGGTGAAGCCCGTCTCCACCTCAACGCCGGCGCCACCGGCCTGTTGACAGCCGAAGGTGTCCGCTTCCCGGTTTTCCTCGACCCCACGCTCAGAGGGACCACGCTGGCGTGGGCGACCGTTTACAAGCAGCATCCCAACACCAACACCTGGAACGGCACCAACTTCAACTCCGGAACCTCCGATGCCCGGGTAGGTTACGAAACGGAGACCGGGCTGCTGACCCGCTCCTTCTGGCGAATGCCGTTCAGCAAGAAAATCCACCAGTCGGTCGTCAGCAAAGCCACCTTCAGAGTGCTGAACAACCACTCCTGGTCGTGCACGGCGCGGCAGATGGAGCTCTACCGGTACGGCACGATCTCCTCCGGAACCACCTGGAACAAGCAACCGAACCGTGCGGAACTACAGCAGGCGAAAAGCTTCGCCCACGGTTACGGCAGCGCCTGTGCGGACGAGTGGGTGGCATTCAATGTGATAAATGGGGCCAAGAAGCTGGCGGAGGCGTCGACGGCGGCCAGCAACATCACGTTCGGCATGAAGGCCACCAGCGAAGGCGATCACCTCAGCTGGCGCCGATTCGCGGCCACCTCTGCGGAGCTCGAGGTGGAGTACAACACCAAGCCCAACGAGCCGACGAAAGGCACGACGTCTCCCGGTGGCGCATGCGTGGCTTCCCCGGGAACCGTCACGGTGGCCAAGACCAATATCGTGCTGGCAGCCAACGCCACGGACGCAGACGGCAACCTGACGGCTCTCCGGTTCGCCTTCTGGAAAGTCGGCGACGCCCAGCCGAGCGACACCATCGTGACGGCCGACAGCAGCGGCAGGGCGTCCCTGACAATCGCGAGTAGCAGGCTGACAGACAAGGCGTCCTACAACTGGGCCGTGCGCGCCGAGGACACCTCGGGCGCTCTGTCCACCTGGTTCCCCCCAGGATCCGAGCCCTGCCGCATCACCATTGATGCCTCAGCGCCGCCGGCACCGACCGTCTCCAGCACTGTTTTCCTGGAGGCCACTGACGATGGCGCGACCTGGTCAACTGTCAAATACGGCCAGACTGGCCCTGTCACTTTCGAAGCCGAGGAAGCGACCCGGTTCACCTACTCCATGAACGGCCTCCACCCGGTGGACGTTCCCGCAACTTCAGGCACAGCGACAGTCAGTGCACTGAGGCCGCGGCACGCCGGACCCAACACGCTCAATGTCTATGCCTATGACGCGGCCGGAAACCGGAGTCTGCGCACCGACTACACCTTCTATGTGCCGCCCGGAAGCACCGCGGACAAGCCGGGTGACGTCAACGGCGATGAGTGGCCGGACTTGCTACTCGTCAACGCCTCAGGGAACCTGCGCAACTTCGCGGGTGACGAGAACGGCGAAATTTACACGTCCATTACTGCCTCTTACAACAGCAGTCAGTTGAATCCAAAGCACTGGCACAACACGACCACCGGAAGCACCGCGCTCATCACCAAGTACGGCGACGCGTACCCTGGCGACGGGCTCACCGACCTCTTCGTTCGTACCCCGGATGGCAGATTCTGGCTGTACCCTGGCGACGGCTACGGCAGCTTCGACACAGACCAGAGACTTGAGGTCCGCCTGCCGGTCGATGCTCCTGCGCCATCGACCTGGACCCAGATCAAGGCAATTGGCGATATCACGGGCGACGGGCATCCAGATCTCGTTCTACGGGCCGGCATCTCGTACTGGGTTCTCAGCGGCTACACCGGGGCCAGCTTCCAGCAGGCGACGCAGATGAACCACAACGCGTGGGGTCGCCGCGAGATCGTCCACCTCGCGGACATGGACCTTGACGGCACACCTGACCTTCTGTGGCGCCATCTCGACAACGGCAATCTCTACATCCGCCACGGCAAGCCGGGTCCCGTCGCCGGCAGCGTCAACCTCGATTCGCTGAAGGTCGCAGTCGACTCTCGGGACGGCGTCGATGCGCTTTACGGCAGCGGATTCACCGAGGCGGCGGTAAACGCCGTCCTCGGCATGCCGGACGTCAACCGCGACGGGATCCCCGACATCTACTCCCGCTCTGCGACGAACGGCAACATACGCGTTCACTACCCCTCGCAGACCGCGTTGGGGTCGTCGATGCGAACGGTCATCTCGACCGACTGGAGCAGCGTCAAGACCTTCGGCTGACATCGCGCTCGGTTCCATCCCTCGGCGGGCCCGGACACCCTTGTCCGGGCCCGCCGCCGTGTCCGGCACCTAGGAGAAGTCGCGGGCGGTGGCGACAAACGTCTCCAACTCCGTGCCGCCGTACCAGTCGCGGTGCAGGCCGACAGGGGTCATGCCGAGCCGGCGGGCCACCGCCATCGACGCGGTGTTGCCCGGGGCCACCACCGCGAAGATCGCCGCGGTGCCGGCTGCGAACTCCCGGCGCATCGCCGCACCGGCGGCTTCCGTGGCGTACCCCTTGCCCTGGGCGTCGGGGTGCAGGTGCCAGCCGACCTCGATGTCGTCGGTAAGCACCGACTCGTCCGGTCCCGGCAACGGCTTGATCATGACGGTGCCGACCACCAGGCCCGACTCCCGTACCTCGATCGCCCAGAGCCCGTACCGGTCGCCGTACGCCGCGAACCGGTCGTGCCAGCGGCGCAGCATCACGGCCGCCTCCTCCGGCGCGGTCAGCGGCAGCGTCGGCGACTTCAGCCAGCGGTTCGTCTCCGGGCGGCGGTAGATGTCGTACGCCCGCTCCAGGTCACCCGGGGACTCGGTCCATTCCCGCACCACCAGGCGCTCGGTCTCGAAGATCGTCATGACCGGGCAGCCTAATGAGTGACGGCGCGTCCCAGGGGGAATGGGTAGACGGTGACCTCGGGGCTGCGCAGGATCCGCCGGGTGGTGCAGGCCGCCTTCCGGCCGGTGCGCGGCCGTGACCTGTCGCTGCACGCCGCCGCGATCACCTTCTACGGCGCGGTCGCGGTGGCGCCGATCGCGCTGCTCACGATCTGGCTGACGGGGCTGATCGCCGGCCCCGACCGGATCCGCCGGCTCACGGGCCCGGCGGTGGCGAGCATGCCCGACGCGATCGGCGCCGATCGAGTCCTGGCGGCGCTCCTGGAGGGCGGGCTCGGACTCACTCCGCTGCTCGCGCTCGCCTCCCTGCTGCCCGCCTCCCTCTACGGCGAAGGGTTGCGCCGCGCCTTTGTCTCGGTCTCCCACCCGCCCGGCCCGGACGAGCAGCTCATCGGCTGGCGCGGCCGCATCCTGCTGCTGCCGGTGCTCGCCTCCGCGCCCGGGCTGCTGATGGCGGTGCTGATGATGCTGCCGCTGACCACCGGGCTCTTCGACACCGGCGGTTGGAGCGGTCTCGCCGCCGTCGTGCTGTCGTTCCTCGGCCTCTGGCTGGTGCTCAGCCCCGTACTGGTGTGGGTGTTCCGGATCGTCGGCCCGGCGCGGCCCGGCTGGCGGGCGACTGTCCTGGCCGGTTCCTTCACCGCCGCCAACCTCTCCGGGTTCCTGCACGGCTTCGTGCTCTTCTGCGCCCTGCCGTTGGACCTCGGTATCCCCTTCGGTGGCTTCGACGCCATCGGCGGCGTGGTCGCGGTGCTGCTCTGGCTCTTCCTCTTCCACGTCATCGTGCTCGCCGGCTACTCGGCCACCCTGGCGCTGAGCCGCTGGCAGCGCCGCCGCGGCAGCCTGCTCCCCTGGCGTACGGCGCACTGACGCGCCGATCCGGCGAGCGCGCAACCGCGAGAGCACGACACCTACCGAAGCCGCAACCGTGCGAGGCCGCCCGTGGCGCAGGCCGTGGCGCAGGCGGCCAGAACGGCGTACAGCCCCGGTTCCGGTGAGGGAAACCAGGGCCGTACGCGTACCAGGCGCGGTGGGACGCTCAGGGCGTCACTCGGCGGCGGGCACCGGCTCGGGAGCGGGCTCGTCGGCACGGCGGGCGCGGACCTTGTGGCCGACGCTGGTCAGGCAACGGCCGCTGGGCAGGTCGAACTTCCAGCCGTGCAGCTGGCAGGTGAGCTGGTCGCCGTCGACGATGCCGAAGCGCGACAGGTCCGCCTTCAGGTGCGGGCAGCGGCGCTGCACCGTCCAGTCGCCGATGGTGATGTCCTCGGCGTCGGTGCTGCGCTCGTGCTCGTCGTACCAGCCCTCGGCGTACTGCATGCGCTCGCGCGAGAGGCACTTGAAGAAGGCGTAGACGAACTCGTTGTACTGGCCGATGCGGGCCGCGGAGAAGCGGCAGGAGAGGAAGAGGGAGTTGACCCAGTCCACCTCGTCGATGTGCAGCAGGTGCTCGATCAGCGCCCGCTCGGTGCGGAACCGGTAGCGGACCTTCTCGTCGGCGTACGGGCGCACCTGCTTGCCGGGGAAGTCCACCACGATGGACTCGACCGACTCGCCGTCGTAGCCGACCAGGTCGAAGCGGACCGGTCCGCCGACGCCCTTGGCGAGGTAGACCGACTCGTCCAGCAGCGGCTCGATGCGGCGCTTCATCTCGGCGAGCACGTCGATCTCCGGGTGCCGCCAGGACGCCTTCTCCGCCTCGATGATGGGGCGCTTGCGCTCCCGCATCTCCTCCAGGTGGGCGACCTTGTTGGCGAAGAACTCCTCCACCGGAATCGGGTGCGTGGTCACGCAGTCGTCGGCGGTGATCTCCGAGACGCTGCCGGGCAGCAGCACCACGCCGTTGGTCCCGCCGACCTTGGCGTACTCGGCCAGGAAGACCGACTGGTCGGGGAAGATGTTGCCCTCGTCGCCGTGGATGTCGTTGAACTGCCACAGCTCGTCGTCGAGGAAACAGGGCGGGCCGGCGATCGGGAAGACGTTGGAGGCCTTCAGGTCGTCGATGTAGCGCCAGGTGCGGTCGAACTGCCGCTCACGCTTCTGCTTGCCGAAGGCGGTCTTCGCCGCGCCCGGCAGCTCGTAGACCATCGGGTACCAGATGGCGCCGGAGAACTGCAGCATGTGCGCGTGCACGTGCCCCAGTTCGGCGAAGACCGTCAGGTCGGTCGGGCGGGCGTCGTTCTGGTTGAGCAGCCGGATGCCGTCGTGCTCCACCCAGAGCGAGGAGTCGCCGATCGGGCCGTCGGTCGGGCTCGTCAACGCCTGGATCATGATCTTGAGGCCGCCGTCGAGCTCGACGATCTCCTCGTTCTTCGTCCGGATGAAGCTGTTGAAGCCCAGCTCCCGCAGCTCGTCCTCCAGCTCCGAGGTCGGGTACTCCGGCAGCAGCACCGTTGCCTTCTTGGAGATGAACCGCTTCAGGTGCTCCGCGTCGAAGTGGTCCCGGTGCAGGTGGGAGACGTAGAGGTAGTCCACCTTGCCCAGGGACTCCCAGTCGAGCTGGGAGTTGTCCGGGAACGGAAACCAGGAAGCGAAGTAGGCAGGATTGACCCAGGGATCACAGAGAATGCTGCCCGCGGCCGTGTCGATCCGCATGCTGGCATGCCCCGTACCGGTCACTCGCACTGCGCAGTCCCCCTTGAAAAAGGCATCAAGCTGTTCCCCCGGAACGCTACCGGAGGCACATCCCGGCCCCGGCCGCGACGCCGCTACTTGCGCGCGGCCGACATGCCGTACGAGGTCAGCGGGGTGTCACGGACCGGATCGGCCAGACCCTGCGTCACGTGCCGCGAACGGCGTGCCAGACTAGCCAGAGATCCGAACCGAGGGAAGGACCGACAGTGGCGGGAAGCGAGCCGGTTACGTCACCAGACCAGCACAAGCCTGGGCACCGCAAGGCGGGTCAGATCGGCGCGGTCGTCACCGCGCTGGCGATGCTGGCGATGCTCTGCGGCAACCACGAGGGCCGGGTGGAAGACCTCTGGCTGGTCGGCATCGCCGTCACCCTACTGGCGATCGTGGTGGGCGACATCATCCTGCGCCGCAACGGCCTGCGTTCCTGAACCTCGGCACGCCGCAGCGGACACGACAGGGCCCGGTCCCCCTCGGGGGGGGGCCGGGCCCTGTGCTGTCCGTCGTTTCCCGCTCAGCGGCGCTGAAGGATGTCCCGCACCTCTTCGAGGGCGGCATCGACCTCGGCCTCGAAATAGCCGCCGGGGACCAGACCGAAGCGCAGCTCGGTCAGCTCGACCGGGTTGACCGGCAGCGGGCCGCGGCCGGCCATCGCGTCCAGGATCTCCACGAAGAGCCGGTCGACCTGGTCGGGGTCGTAGCCGCTGCCGAAGCGGCGCACCTGGAAGCTGCGACGGATCTGCTCGACCCGGTTCCGGGGGCCGCCGGGCGGGCCGGACATCGGACGCGGGTCGGACGGCGGAGCGCTCACCGGCGGACCGCCCGGAACGCGACGGTCCCGGTCCGGCATCCGCATCTCGGTGGTCGAGTCCGCGCGGCCGTGCCGGCCCGTCTCGAAGCCGTTGAAACGCTCCTCCGGGCCGAACTCCACCGGCGGCGGGCCGGGAACCCGGGCGGAGGGGGGTCCGGGGACACGAGCGGGCGGCGGGCCGGGCATCCGGGCGGGCGGCGGACCAGCCGAGCGGGGGTCGTACCCACGACCGGCGTCCGGGCCGGCGGGGAAACCGCCGGTCGGGTCGTCGTAGCGGCCGTAGCGGTCACCCCCACCGGGCTGTCCGGGCATCGGGCGCGGCGGCAGGCCCCGCTCGTCGCCCAGCCGGTCCGGTCCGGCGCCGAACCGGTCCGGCGGGCCGAGGCGGGCCGGCGGACCCATCCGGTCCGGCGGGCCGAGGCGGTCGGGCGGACCCATCCGGTCCGGGCCGGGAGCGAAACGGTCCGGCGGACCCATCCGGTCGGGCGGGCCCATCCGGTCCGGCCCCGGTGCGAAACGGTCCGGCGGACCCATCCGGTCCGGGCCGGGACCCATCCGGTCCGGGGGACCCATCCGGTCGGGCGGGCTGAGCCGATCCGGACCCGGCGCGAAACGGTCCGGCGAGCCGGGCCAGTCGGCGCCGGGACGCTCGGCCGGGGTCACCCGGGCGGCCGCGCCGCGGGAGCCGGCGGCCGGGCGCTGCCCGCCCTGCTCCTCCAGGTCGGCGAGCTGCTGCTCCACCCGGTCCAGGTGCAGGTCCACCTGGAACTCGTCATAGCCGTTGTACCGGACGCGGAAGGCGACGTCGCGGACCTCCTGCGACTTCACCGGCGCCCCGATCGGCTCACCCGCGATCGTCGCCTCGGCCCGGTCCAGGAAGGCGTCGACCTCTTCGACCTTGTATCCCCGGCGGAGCGCCTTGCGCCGGAAACGCTGACCCTGACTCGCCACTATGTCTCCTGGTTTCGCTCGCTACGCCCGGTCACGCCGGCACTCCGCCCTTGTCGTCCTCTGCGGCGGCCAGCTGTCCACAAGCCCCGTCGATCTCCCGCCCGCGCGTGTCCCGCACGGTCGTCGACACCCCAGCCGCCCTCAACCGTCGTACGAACTCCCGCTCGACCGGCTTGGGGCTGGCATCCCACTTGCTGCCCGGCGTGGGATTGAGCGGGATGAGGTTCACGTGGGCCAGTCGTCCGGCGAGGAGCCGGCCGAGCAGATCCGCACGCCATGGCTGGTCGTTCACATCCCTGATCATTGCGTACTCGATCGAGACACGGCGTCCCGTCCGAGCGGCATAGTTCCACGACGCATCAAGCACCTCGGCGACCTTCCACCGCTGGTTCACCGGCACCAGTTCGTCGCGCAGGTCATCATCGGGCGCGTGCAGGGACAGCGCAAGGGTCACGGAGAGATCCTCCTCGGCCAGACGCCGGATCGCCGGCACCAGACCCACCGTCGAGACGGTGATGTGCCGCTGCGACAGCCCCAGCCCCTCGGGAGCCGGCGCGCAGAGCCGGCGCACGGCGGCGATCACCCGCGCGTAGTTGGCGAGTGGCTCCCCCATGCCCATGAAGACCACGCGTGACAGCCGCGGCGGGGAGCCCGCGACCACCCCGGAGGCGGCGACTCCGGCCAGGTAGACCGCCTGATCGACGATCTCCGCGGTGGAGAGGTTACGGGTCAGCCCGGCCTGTCCGGTCGCGCAGAAGGGGCAGGCCATTCCGCAGCCGGCCTGGCTGGAGATGCAGACGGTCACCCGGTCCGGGTAGCCCATCAGCACGCTCTCCACCAGCGCCCCGTCGTGCAGCCGCCAGAGCGCCTTGCGGGTCGCGCCGTCGTCGCAGGCGAGTTCCCGTACCGGCGTCAGCAACGTCGGCATCAGCTCGCCGGCGAGCCGTTCCCGGGCTGCGGCCGGCAGGTCGGTCATCTGGGCAGGATCGCGGACCAGCCGGCCGAAGTAGTGGTTCGACAGCTGGCGCGCCCGGAACGCCGGCTCCCCCAGGCTGGTGACCAGCTCCTGGCGGCCGGCCAGGTCGAGGTCGGCGAGGTGACGCGGCGGCATCTTGGCCCGGCGCGACGCGGGGGAATCGGGACCGATGGGGATCACGGGAAGACTCGTCATAACTCGTCCAGTGTCCCACGTGCCGAAGTGAGGCGTCCGGTCCGCAAGTGCCCGCCGGACCGGGGCCACACGGGCGGGCTGCCGAAGCCGCACCGCAGGTCCGCCGAAGCCACGCTCAGCCCACCGGCGCCAGCAGGAGCAACAGCAGGTACGCCGTCGGCGCGGCGAAGAGGATCGAGTCGAGCCGGTCCATCACACCCCCGTGCCCCGGGAGCAGATTGCTCATGTCCTTGACCCCGAGGTCCCGCTTGATCAGCGACTCGGCGAGATCGCCGAGGACGGAGACCGCGGCGATCGCCACCCCGAAGAGGGCACCCCACCAGGGTGCGACGTCCAGGCAGAGCCAGAGCAGCAGGGCGCTGCCGAGCGCGCTGGCAGCGACCGAACCGCCCATCCCTTCCCAGGACTTCTTCGGGCTCACCGTCGGGGCCATCGGATGCTTGCCGAACTTCACCCCGGCGGCGTACCCGCCGGTGTCGGAGAGGACCACGGCCGCGAGGGTGACCAGCACCCGCCAGGCACCGTCCGGGGGAACCGCCAGCAGGACGGCGAAGCCGCCCAGGAAAGGCACGTACGTGGCGATCAGGGTGGCTGCGGTGACGTCGCGCTGGTAGCCGGCGGGCCCGTCGCCGAGCCGCCAGATCATCACTCCCAGCACGGTGACCAGCAGGCCGAGGCTGAGGGCGTCCGGCCCGGCGCGCCAGGCCAGTCCCGTCATCAGCACCGTGCCGGCGAGCAGCGGCACCAGCGGGGCCTTCGCGCCGCTGGTGCGGATCGCCCGCTGCAGTTCCCAGCAGCCGACGCCGACCGCGACGGCGACCACGGCCACGAAACCGGGGGTGAAGACGAAGAGGGGCACCAGCGCCGCGGCGACCAGTGCGACGCCGACGCCGATGGCGGCCGGCAGATTGCGCCCGGCCCGGCTGGGCACGGTCGGCGGACGCCCGGGGCCGGCGCGGCGGCGACCGCGGCGCCGCTTGCCGGCCTGCGTCGTCCCGGTCGTGGCACCGCCCAGCGCGTCGGTCTCGACGGCGGCGCCGCTTCGGGTGCCGCTGTCGGTCGCCTCGGTTTCGCCGGAGTGGCTCGTGCTGCCGTACCGGTCGTCGTCGACAACCGCGGCGTCGCCGGTCACGTTGTCGGCGTACGGGTCGTCGTCGGCGTATGCAGCGGTGTCGGCGTACCGGCCGGTGTCGGCGTACCGGTCGTTGTCGGCGTAGGGGGTGGTGCCGGCGTACCGGCCGGTCTCCGGGTACGGGGCGGCGGCATGCCGGTCGTCGTCGGCGTAGCGGTCGGTGTCGGCGTACGGGGCGGCAGCGTGCCGGTCGTCGTCGGCGTAGCGGTCGTCGGTGTACGGGCCGCCGGGGTGCCGTGCGGCGGAGGTGGCGCCGTGGCTGCCACCGGCGCGCGGCGGCGCCGACGGCACGCCACCGGGCGCCGCCGGGGCGGGCGGCGTGACCTGCGCCGGGTCCGGCCAGTACGGGTCGGCCGGCGCGTCCGACGACTGCCGGTTGCCGTAATCAGCGCTGTCGTAGTCGAAGCGGGACATCAGCCCTCGATCGTGCGCACTACGGACCGCACGGGAACACGCAAGATCAAGACCAACCCCTACCCGTGACCGAATGGATGCCGGCTTCCACCGACTACGACGAGAGCCCCGGTACGCGCCGCCGCGTCCGGAGCCCTCGCAAGCCGGACGTCGGGCAGCGCCTCAAACCTCGAGGAGCTCGGTCTCCTTGCGCTTGACCAGATCGTCGATGGCGGAGACGAACTTCTGGGTGAGGTCGTCGAGTTCCTTCTCGGCACGACGGCCCTCGTCCTCGCCGGCCTCGCCGTCCTTGACGATGCGGTCGAGCTCCTCCTTGCCGCGGCGGCGGATGTTGCGGATGGCCACCTTGGCCTCCTCACCCTTGTGCCGAGCGACCTTGATCATGTCCCGGCGCCGCTCCTCGGTCATCTGCGGAAGCAGCAGGCGCAGCTGGTTGCCCTCGTTGTTCGGGTTCGCCCCGAGGTCCGAGTCCCGGATCGCCTTCTCCATCGCCGCGATCTGCGAGTTGTCGTACGGCTTGATGATGACCATGCGCGGCTCGGGGATCCCGATCGACGCCATCTGCGGCAGCGGGGTCGGCGTGCCGTAGTAGTCAATGACGATCTTGGCGAACATGCCGGCGTTGGCGCGCCCGGTGCGGATCGCCCCGAACTCCTCCTTGGCGTGCTCGATCGCCCGCTCCATCTTGTCTTCGGCCTCGAGCAGGGTGTCGTCGATCACCGGTACCCTCGCCTCCTTCTTCGCTTTGTTGTGGAATACCGCGGCGATCAAGCCGTGATCAGGGTGCCGATGCGGTCGCCACCCACAGCCCGGATGATGGTGTCCTCGCCCTGGGCGCCGAAAACCAGCATCGGAAGCCCATTCTCCATGCAGAGGCTGAAAGCGGCCGCGTCCGCTACCCGCAGTTCCCGCCGCAGGGCCTCTGCGAACGTGATCGATTCGATCTTCTTGGCGGTGGCGTCGGTCCGCGGATCCGCGGTGTAGACGCCGTCGACGCCGTTCTTGCTCATCAGCACCACGTCTGCGCGGATCTCCAGCGCCCGCTGCGCGGCGACGGTGTCGGTGGAGAAGTACGGCATGCCGGCGCCGGCGCCGAAGATCACGACGCGGCCCTTCTCGAGGTGCCGGATCGCCCGCAGGGGGATGTACGGCTCGGCGACCTGGGCCATCGTGATCGCGCTCTGCACGCGCGTCTCGATGCCCTCCTTCTCCAGGAAGTCCTGCAGCGCGAGGCAGTTCATCACGGTGCCGAGCATGCCCATGTAGTCGGCGCGGGCACGGTCCATGCCGCGCTTCTGCAGTTCGGCGCCGCGGAAGAAGTTGCCGCCACCGACGACGACGGAGACCTGCACGCCGCGCCGGGAGACGGTCGCGATCTGGCGGGCGATCGCCTGCACCACGTCCGGGTCGACCCCGATGGAACCGCCGCCGAAGACCTCGCCCGAGAGTTTGAGCACCACTCGCCGGGCGCGGCCGGGAGGCGGGGCGGTCGGGTCGTCCTCCGCCAGGCTCCGGTCGCTCACTACCTGCGTCATCCGCACACCTCTTTCGTCGCGACCCGGCCCGGGCGCACCCGCGTCCGGCCTGCCGCTGCCGACCTTATGGGACGAGGAGGCCGCGGTGCCTGTCGCATACACCGGCGGCCTCCTCGTTCGTGTTCTCCATGCGCACCGCGGGCCGCGTACGGCCCGGGCGCGCTACGGGTCAGGCCTGGCCGACCTCGAACCGCAGGAAGGCGGTCACGTCGATGCCGGCCTCGGAGAGGACCTGCTTGACGGACTTCTTGTTGTCCGAGACCGAGGCCTGCTCCAGCAGGACGTAGTCCTTGAAGAAGGAGTTCACCCGGCCCTCGATGATCTTCGGCATGGCCGCCTCGGGCTTGTTCTCCTCGCGGGCGGTCTGCTCGGCGACGCGACGCTCGGACTCGACGGTCTCGGCCGGGACCTCGTCGCGGACGAGGAACTTCGGACGCATCGCGGCGATCTGCATGCCGGTCGCGCGAGCGACCTCGTCGTTGTCGCCGGTGTACTGCACGAGCACGCCGACCGCCGGGGGCAGGTCCGGGCTCTTGCGGTGCATGTAGACGGCGAGCTGGCCGTCGAGCTTGCCGAAGCGGTTCACCACCAGCTTCTCACCGATCTTGGCGGACGCCTCCTGCACGGTGTCGGCGACCGTACGGCCGTCGGCGAGCGTGGAGGCGAGCAGCTCCTCGGCGTTGGTGGCCCCGCTGGCGGCGCCGTGCTCGGCGAGCTGCTGGGCGAGCGCGATGAAGTCCGCGTTCTTGGCCACGAAGTCGGTCTCGCAGTTGATCTCGAGCAGCGCGTTGCCGGCGTGCGCGACCAGGCCGTTGGCGGTGGTGCGACCGGCGCGCTTGCCGACATCCTTGGCGCCCTTGACGCGCAGGATCTCGACGGCCTTGTCGAAGTCACCCTCGGCTTCGGTGAGCGCCTTCTTGCAGTCCATCATGCCGGCGCCGGTGAGGTCGCGGAGCTTCTTGACGTCCGCGGCGGTGAATTGGGACATGGCTCTCTCTTCGATGGTTGAGACTGCGATGGGAATGGTCAGCGCGAGGATCGGCCGGGCCGGCTCAATTCTCGTCTCCACCGGGCCCCGCCGGCCGCTGTCGCGGCCGGCGGAACGCGGCGGTGTGGATCATTCAGCGGCGGCGGGAGCCGACTGCTCGGCGGCCACGGCGGCGGGCTGCTCGGCGGCGGGCTGCTCGGCAACCGGCTGCTCGGCGGCGGCGGGCTGCTCGGCGGCCTTCTTCGGCTCCTCGAGCAGCTCACGCTCCCACTCGGGCAGCGGCTCGTCGGCGCCGACGACACCCGGCTCCGGCTTCTCGCCACCACGGCTGCGGCCCGAGCGGGCGAGCAGGCCGTCGGCGACGGCGGTCGCCACCACGCGGGTCAGCAGCTCGGCGGAGCGGATCGCGTCGTCGTTACCCGGGATCGGGAAGTCGACGTCGTCCGGGTCGCAGTTGGTGTCCAGCACCGCGATCACCGGGATGCCCAGCTTGCGGGCCTCGTCGACGGCGATGTGCTCCTTCTTGGTGTCGACCACCCAGATCGCCGAGGGGAGCTTCTGCATGTCCCGCAGGCCGCCCAGGGTGCGGGTCAGCTTGATCTTCTCGCGGGAGAGCTGCAGCGTCTCCTTCTTGGTGTAGCCGGCCGCGGTGCCGGAGAGGTCACCGAGGGCCTCCAGCTCCTTCATCCGCTGCAGCCGCTTGTACACCGTCTGGAAGTTGGTCAGCATGCCACCGAGCCAGCGGTGGTTGACGTACGGCTGGCCGACCCGGGTCGCCTGCTCGGCGATGGCCTCCTGAGCCTGCTTCTTGGTGCCGACGAAGAGGATCGAGCCCCCCTCGGCGACGGTGCCGCGGACGAACGCGTACGCCTTCTCGATGTAGTCGAGGGTCTGGCGCAGGTCGATGATGTAGATGCCGTTGCGCTCGGTGAAGATGAAGCGCTTCATCTTCGGGTTCCAGCGCCGGGTCTGGTGCCCGAAGTGGACACCGCTTTCCAGCAGCTGACGCATGGTCACGACGGCCATGGGTACTCCTTCAAGATCCCTGGTTTGCAGCCCGGCCGGCGGCCGGGCGTCCTGGTGCCCGGTCGTCGGCCGTTGCGGACCCGACACGAATCGGGACCAGGGAGGCCGCCGCTGCGCGGTGATCTGTGATCACCGTGAAGAGGGCACGCGAGGTCGACCGCACGAGGCGGTCGCCAGTCGCCCAGTGTACGCGCCACCACCGCCGCCACCCAGGCGGGTGGAGCAGGCCCCGCCCGATCGTGCAATACGGGACGGGCGGGGCATCCGGCGGGATCGGTCCGCAGGCGCTATCGACCAGGAGGTGCGACCGGTCAGGCGGCGAGGGCCGCGGCGATGAAGAGCGCCAGCGCCACCGTCAGGTACGCCGTCGGCGGCCGCAGCCAGACCTTGCCCGGCTCGGTCAGCGAGACCGCGCCGGTGCCCAGCCCGTAGAGCCCGGCCGCGAAGATCGGCAGACCCGTGACCAGGAAGACCCCGGAGAGGATGTCGCCCGCCGAAACCGGGTCCCCGGTCATGCCGTGCACCAGCAGCCGCACCGCCGGGATCTCGAAGACGATCACCAGTACGGCGTAGAGGATCGCGATGGTCGGGCGGCGCGTGCGGTAGACGCCGTCACCGGCCGGTCCACCGCCGGCGCCGTAGACGCCGTCGCCGGGGCCCATCGAGGGCGACCCGGCGGCCGGGCCGATCGCGGGGATGATGCCCGTCGGCCCGCCCATGGCGCCCATCGCGTCGAGCGGCGGCTGCGGCGGCATCGGCGCGGCATCGGGCTGCGCCGACACCGGCGAGGCCGGCACGCCCGGCAGCGGGCCCGGCGAGGCCGGCGTCTCGCTGCGCATCGCGCGGGCCGGGTCCACCGGCGGGTAGCCGACCGGCAGGGCGGAAGCCTGCTCCGCGGCGGGCGGGTAGTCGGCGACGGTGCCCGCGGCGGCGCCCGCGCCGGAAGCCGGAGCGGCCGGGACGTACGCCGGGGACTCCTCCTCGGCGGCGCGCCGGGGCCGGCCACTGCCGGCGTACTGCTCGCGCAGGGCGTCACGCTGCAGGCTCGCCAGCTCGCCCCGCTCCAGCGCCCGGTCCGCGCGGCGCGACCGGCCGCCGTAGGGCTCCGCGTCGTACGACTCCGCGCTGAGCGCGTCGCCGGTGGCGTAGCCGGCCTCACCGCGGCGAGTGCGCGGCGCGTCGCTCAGTTCGGCGTACCGGCCCTCGGCGGGGTCGGTGTAGCGGCTCTCGGCGGGTTCGGTGTACCGGCTCTCGGCCGGGTCGGCCGGGTCGGCGTAGCGCCGTCCACCGGAGGTCTCGGCTCGCTGCTCGGGCAGACCTGTCTCGTCGTCGCGGTAGCGGTCGTCGTCCGGCCCGCGCCAGGACGACTCCGGGTAGCCGCGCTCCTCCGCCGCGTACCAGCGAGAATCTTGATCGTCAGGAAAGCTCCGTTGTCCGTCCACGAGTGCACGGTATGTGACGCATGTGCCGCCGCGCCATCCGCGGTGCCGGAGCCTGTAGCACAGACAGCCCTTGATCATCTGTTTGTGCACAGCGCGATTTTTTGTCCACAGCCCGTGACGGCACCGGACAGTGCCAACGCCGTCACCGGCCATCGTCGGCGGCATGACGACGGTGAGACAGGCGCTCGGCGCGTACGGCGAGCGATGTGCGGTACGCCATCTGGTCGAGCACGGGATGCGGGTGGTCGACCGCAACTGGCGCAGCCGCCAGGGTGAGCTGGACATCGTCGCCTGGGACGGCGAAGTGCTCGCCTTCTGCGAGGTCAAGACCCGGCGCTCGGACCGCTTCGGCACGCCAGCCGAGGCGGTGGTGGCGACCAAAGCGGCCCGGCTGCGCCGGTTGGCGGTCGAATGGATACAGAGCACCGGCACCCACGCCGACGAGCTGCGCTTCGACGTCATCTCCGTGCACGCCCCGAGGTCCGGCGCCGCCCGCGTCGAGCACCTCAAGGGCGCCTTCTGAGGACGGGGACGCGATGAGCTACGCCAAGGTCCTCTCCGTGGGGCTGGTCGGGGTCGCCGGCCATCTGGTCGAGGTGGAGGCCGACCTCGCGCCGGGACTGCCCGCGATGGTCCTCTCCGGCCTGCCCGACACCGCCCTGCACGAGGCCCGCGACCGGGTACGCGCCGCAGTCGTCAACTCCGGCCGCAGCTGGCCCAACCGCCGCATCACCGTCAACCTGCTCCCGGCGACGCTGCCCAAGTACGGCTCCGCCTTCGACCTGGCGATCGCCACCGCCGTCCTCGCCGGCGCCGGTGAGCTGCCCCTGGCCGCCCTCGACGGTGTGCTCATCATCGGCGAGCTGGGGCTCGACGGCAGCGTCCGCCCGATCCGCGGCGTGCTGCCGATGGTCGCCGCGGCGGCCCGCGCCGGCATCGACCGGGTCGTGGTGCCGGCCGGCAACGCCGCCGAAGCGGCCGTGATCCCCGGCGTGCGGGTGCGTGCGGTGGACACTCTGCACCGGCTGATCGCCTACGTCCGTGAGGGCACCCCGCTGCTCGACCCCGAACCCGGGCCGCCGCTGGTGGCGGCGCCCGGTCCGGACCTGGCCGACGTCACCGGGCAGCTGCTCGCCCGCCGGGCCCTGGAGGTCACCGCCGCCGGCGCCCACCACCTGGCGCTGCTCGGGCCGCCCGGGGCCGGCAAGACGATGCTCGCCGAGCGGCTGCCGTCGATCCTGCCGGAGCTCGACGACGACGCGGCGCTGGAGGTGAGCGCCCTGCACTCCATCGCCGGGCTGCTGCCGCCGGGCGGGCAGCTCATCCGCCGGCCGCCCTTCCAGGCCCCGCACCACACCGCAAGCGTCGCCTCCCTGGTCGGCGGCGGCAGCGGGCTGGCCCGCCCGGGGGCCCTCTCGCTCGCCCACCGCGGCATCCTCTTCCTCGACGAGAGCCCGGAGTTCAGCAAGGCGTCCCTGGAATCGCTGCGCCAGCCGCTGGAACAGGGCCGGATCCGGCTGACCCGCAGCCACGGCAGCACCGAATACCCCGCGCGGGTGCAGCTGGTCCTCGCCGCCAATCCGTGCCCCTGCGCCAAACCCTCCGGTGACGCGCACTGCGAGTGCACGCCGCTGGCCCGCCGCCGCTACCTGGGCCGGCTCTCCGGGCCGCTGCTGGACCGCATCGACGTGCGGGTGGAGCTGCTGCCGGTGCGGGCGGTGGAGCTGATGGAGACCGCCGGACTGGTCGAGTCCTCCGAGACGGTGGCCGCCCGGGTTCGGGCGGCACGGGCCGCGGCGGCGGCGCGCTGGTCGGCACAGGGCTGGAAGGTCAACGCCGAAGTGCCGGGGACGGTGCTGCGCCGACCGCCCTGGCGGTTGCCCGCGCCGGACACGGCGGCACTGCGCCGACAGCTGGACGACGGAACGATCTCCGCCCGCGGCTTCGACCGGCTGCTGCGGATCGCCTGGTCGGTGGCGGACCTGGACGGACGTGACCGCCCAACTGCCGAGGACGTCGCCGAGGCATTGCAACTGCGGACAGGAGACGCGACATGAGCAGCCACGACGACGACATCCTGGCCCGGGTCGCGCTGATCCGGCTCACCGAGCCCGGCACCCGCTCCGTGCACGACCTGGTCCGCCAGTACGGTGCGGTCGACACCCTTGACCTGCTCCTCGCCGGTGACGCCCCAGAGCGGCGGCTGCGCAAGACGGTGGCGACCCGGCTCGCCGCCGGTGACCCGCGGCGGGCAGCCTGCGAAGCGATGGAGCGGACCCGGCGCCTCGGTGCCCGGATCGTCGTCCCCGGCGACGAGGAGTGGCCTGCGCAGGTCGAGGAGCTGGACCGGCTCACCCTGAGCGGGAGCAGCGACCGCCGCGTCGACCAGGAGACCGCGCCACCGCTCTGCATCTGGGTGCGGGGCGGCCTGCCGCTGCACGAGACGTTGGAGCGGTCCGTCGCGGTGGTCGGCGCCCGCGCCGCCAGCCCGTACGGCGTCCACGTCGCCGGTGGCCTCGGCTATGACCTGGTTGAACGGGACTGGACGGTGGTCTCCGGCGGCGCGTTCGGCATCGACTCCGCCGCCCACCGGGGCGCGCTGAGCGCCGGTGGGCCGACCGTGGCGGTCCTCGCCTGCGGGGTGGACCGCCCCTACCCGGTCGGCAACACCGCGCTCTTCGACCGGATCGCCGACACCGGCCTGCTGATCAGCGAATGGCCACCGGAGTCCGAGCCGCTGCGGCCCCGCTTCCTGATCCGCAACCGGGTCATCGCCGCCGTCACCCGCGGCACCGTTTTGGTGGAGGCGGCGGCCCGCAGCGGCGCGACCCAGACGCTGCGCCGGGCGCTCGGCATCGGCCGCCCGGCGATGGTGGTGCCCGGCCCGGTCACCTCCGCCATGTCGGTGGGCGCCCACGAACTGCTCCGCGAACACCCGGAGGCACGGCTGGTGACCGGGTCCGCCCACGTGATCGAGGAGGTGGGGCGGATCGGTCTCGACCTCGCCCCCGCAGCCCGCGCCCCGCAGCAGCCCCGCGACCTCCTCGACGACGAGGCCACGCTGGTGCTGGAGTCCTTTCCCCGCCGGGGCCTGACCGGCCCGGACGAGCTCGCCGTCCGCGCCGGTGTGGACATTCGCACCACCCTGCGCAAACTCTCCATGCTCACCGAGTTCGGCCTAGTGGCCCGCCGGGACGGCGGCTATCAACTCGCCCGGCTGTCCACGCCAGCCCCTCCTCGCAGGGAGATGCGAGATTCGAACCCCCTCGCCTGAGGCACCGTCGACCCAACGGTCACGCCGGTCAGGGCTGAAGCTTGCTCTGGCCGTCATTGCCAGTCAGTCGCCTTTCGATATGCGTCAAATCCGTCACCATTGGTGTCGTACCAGATGCCAATCCCCCCTTCTTCAGGAGCGATCCAGGAGATGCCCATATCGAATACCTTCGGCAACTCTTCCAGCCCGACCCGGTCACAGGTTTCGTCAGTCGGCACCCCGCGGCAGACGTAGACGACAATCAAGCCATCCTCCGCCAACCGCTCCAGGGATCGCCGGGCGCGATTCCGCGGGGTTACACCCTGCAGATCACTGCCATATTTCCGCGCAAGCGCCTCGGCCTGCCACAGTCCGGTGAAGTCCTCCACACCATCCCACAGGAGTTGCAGTTCAAAAGAGCTGAGCGATTCATTTCCGCAGTCATTCAACGGATGCTGCCCTGCCTTTACATTTCTGGGCGACATACGACCGTGACGGCAACGCCCTCCACCCTGACGCAGACATCAACAGATCGCCGCGTCAAGTTCCTGGCGCCCCTGCCACTCTTGTCGGTCTCGTTCCAGACCGGGTGGTCCCCGGTGGTGAGAACCTCGCCGTCATCCGAACTCAATACTGACCAGTTGGTCTTGGTGAACCCAGAGGTGGGTCACCCCACGTGGGCCTTCTTCAGTCTCCGGGCCGTGGCCAACACCTGGTCCCCGGTCTTTATGTCCTTGATCGGCGCATGGGTGCCGTATGCCATTCGATCTGAGCACACTCGCAGGTGCGAGATGCCCTGGCAGGCCGACGACCGCCGTGGATCAATTCGGCTTGCCGTCCGCGACGCCCGGTGCCATCCTGCGTCGATGACCGCCCCGACCTTCGTCCTCGTCCACGGCGCCGGCAGCAACTCGTTCGGCTGGGCTCCCCTGCAACGCGAGCTGGCGCTGCGCGGGCACCGGTCGCTCGCCGTCGACCTGCCCGGTCACGGCTTCGGCGCGACCTTCCCGGCGGCGTACCAGGTGCCGCAGGACCTCGCAGCGCTGGCGACCGCGCCGAGCGCGATGGCCGGGATCGGGCACGCCGACAACGTGGCACACGTGCTCGAGGTGGTGAAACGGGTCCGCGAGCACGGCCCGGTCATCCTGGTCGGTCACAGCCGCGGCGGGTTCACCCTCACCGGCGTCGGCAACGCCGCCCCGGACCTGGTCGACCGGCTTGTCTACATCTCAGCCTGGTGCTGCGCCGCGGACACCCCGGCCGGCTACCAGAACTCCGCCGAGAACGCGTCGAGCGCCCTGGCCGGCGTCGGCTCCCTGCTGGCGGCGAATCCGATGGAGCTCGGGGCGCTGCGCTTCAACTGGCGTACCGCCGACCCGGCGCTGCTCGCCACCCTGCGGGAGGCCGTCCTGGCGGACGGTACCGACGACGAGTTCCACGGCTACCTCAACACACTGGAGCCGGACGAGACCCTGGACGTCGGCGAGGAGCTGGCCGACGCCGACACCTGGGGCCGGATCCCGCACACCTACATCCGCCTCACCGCGGACCGGTCGATCCCGATCGCGCTCCAGGACCGCTTCATCACCGACGCGGACGCGCTGACCCCCGGCAACCCGTTCGATGTCCACACCCTCGACGTCAGCCACGCTGCGGTGCTGGTGCACCCGAAGGCCACCGCGGAGCTGCTCTCGTCGCTCATCACGGCGTGACCGGTGCGAGACTGGATGTCGTGAGTCGACGGGAGCAGGGCACGCAGGCGCGGCACGCTGCGCTGCCGCTGCCACTGCGGGACGCGGTGGACGAGTTCGCGCGCCACCTGTCCCGGGTGGAGAACCGCTCGGCGCACACCGTGCGGGCGTACGTCACCGACCTGGTCTCCCTGCTCGACCACGCGGTCCGGATGGGAGTGGCCACGCCCGCCGAACTCGACCTGACGGTGCTGCGCAGCTGGCTGGCGAAGCAACGCACCTTCGGAGCCGCCCGCAGCACAATCGCGCGCCGCGCCGCCTCCGCCCGCACCTTCAGCGCCTGGGCGCACCGCACCGGTCTGCTCACCGCCGACGTCGCCGCGCCGCTGGCGAGCCCCCGGCCGCACCGGGAGCTGCCGACGGTGCTCCGCCCCGACCAGGCAACCACCCTCATCGAGACGCCCGCCGAGGACACCACCCCGGAGTCCCTGCGCGACCGGCTGCTGCTGGAGCTGCTCTACGCCACCGGCGTACGGATCAGCGAACTCTGCGGACTCGACCTGGCCGACGTGGACCAGGGGCGACGGGTCATCCGGGTGCTCGGCAAGGGCCGCCGGGAGCGGACCGTGCCATACGGCGTGCCCGCGGAGCGGGCACTGGACGAGTGGCTGCGCCTCGGGCGCCCCGAACTCCTCGGCCCGGCCGGCGGCCAGGCCCTGCTGCTCGGCGCCCGCGGCGGACGGCTGCACCCGACAATGGCCCGTCGCATCGTCGGTGACCGCGCCCGCGCCGCCGGTGTTCCCGCCGTCACCCCGCACGGGCTGCGGCACTCCGCCGCCACCCACCTGCTCGAAGGCGGCGCCGACCTGCGCGCGGTGCAGGAACTGCTCGGCCACTCCTCGCTGGCCACCACCCAGATCTACACACACGTCTCGGTCGAACGGCTGCGCGCCGCCTACCGGCAGGCCCACCCCCGCGCCTGACGCCACGAGCAGTCTCTCCCGGGTCCGTCCGGTCCCGTTAGGCTGGCCCGATGGAGACGCCGCAGCCGCCCGAACCGATCGCCGGCGCGCGGCTGCTCTTCTCCCTCGACCCGGCAGTCAGCCACCTCAACCACGGCTCCTTCGGTGCGGTGCCGATCAACGCCCAGCGCCTCCAGCAGCGGTTGCGTGACGAGGCCGAGGCCAATCCGCTTCGGTTCTTCACCGGCGGGCTCGTCGACCGGATCAGTCACACCCGGCGGCACCTGGCCACCTTCCTCGGTGCCGACCCGGAGGGCGCCGCACTCGTCGACAGCGCCACCGTCGGCACGGCCATCGTGCTCCAGTCGATCGGGCTGCGCCCCGGCGACGAGATCCTCCTGACCGACCACGGCTACGGTTCGGTGGCGCTCGCCGTCGAACGGGAGTGCGCGCGTACCGGGGCGACCGTTCGCAGCCTGCGGTTGCCGTTGGAGGCCGGCGACGAGGAGATCGTCCAGATCGTGCGCGAAGGCCTGCGGCCGGGCCGCACCGCGCTGCTCGTCGTCGACCAGGTCACCTCCCCCACCGCCCGGCTGCTGCCGGCCGCCGCGCTCGTCGCGCTGGCCCACGAGCACGGCGTCGCCGTCCTGGTCGACGCCGCCCATGCCCCCGGCATGCTCTCCACCCCGGTGAGCCACCTCGGCGCCGACTTCTGGGTCGGCAACCTGCACAAATGGGCGTACGCGCCCCGCGGCACCGCCCTGCTGGCCGTCGCACCGCAGTGGCGGGACAGACTGCAACCGCTGGCGGTCTCCTGGGAGCAGGCCAGCGGCTTTCCCCGGCGCATCGAATGGCAGGCGACCCGGGACTACACCCCCTGGCTGGCGGCACCGGCCGGCACGTACACGCTGCGCAGCCTCGGGCCGGAGCGGGTCCGGCGGCACAACGCCGCGCTGGCCGCATACGGGCAGGGGGTTGTCGCCGACGCGCTCGGTGTGCCACCGGCACAGCTGCCGTCCCCGGGCGGGCCGGAGGTCGCGATGCGGATCATTCCCCTGCCGCCTGGAATCGCGACGACCCGGGCCGACGCTGCCGCGCTGCGGACGACGATCTCCGACCGGCTCGCCACCGAGGTTGCCGTGAACGCCTGGGGCGGCCAGGGCTGGCTGCGCTTGAGCGCACAGGTCTACAACACGGCCGAGGAGTACGAACGCTTCGCACTGCGCCTGTCGCCGCTGCTGGCCCGCTTGCGGGGCCGCTGAACCACCACCGCCGCCCCGGTGCCGGCAGCGCCGGGCGACGCAGTGATCGGCAGCAGCCGCACCCGGCCCAACCCCAGCAGGGCGAGCGGGTCGAGATACTCCGCGCCACGACGCAGCCCCCAGTGCAGACAGGCCTCGACCGGGCAGCCGGTGTGGCCGGGCTCCAGCTCGCCGATGGGATCGCCGGTGACGACGCTCGCGCCCGCCACCAGCGCCGAGGTGACGGGCTCGTAGGTGCTCCGCAGGCCGCCGGCGTGAGCGATGCTGACGACCGGCCGGCCGGCCACCTGCCCGGCGAAGTGCACGACACCGGCTCCGGCGCTGCGGATCGTTGCCCCGACGGGGGCGGCCAGATCGACGCCGCGGTGCCCGGCCAGCCACGGCCGGGGTGGCGGGTCGAAGCGGCGGGTCACCTGCGGTGGCGCCGGCCGCAGCGGCCAGTCGTACCGGCTCGTGGGCGCGGTGGGACGGACCGGCGAACCGCCCGGATCAGCGGCCGCCCGGGCCACCGGCTCCGGCGGCAGGACGATGCTGATCAGCAAGGACAGGACGAGTGCCCGGCGACAGAGGGCGACGCACATGCGGCCCAGCGTCGGCCACTTGCCGCCGCCGTGGTCGCCGCCTCAGCCGGCCCTGTGGACAAGAGCCGGGCTGTGGAGAACGCGACGACATGCGGCAAAGCGTGGTAGGCCGCTCAGCCACGGAGTCCTGGCCGGCGGCCGGGTCGGCGCCGACGCGTACGCGTCGGGCCGGCGCGATCAGTTGGCGAAGCCGGTGTCCGTCGGCAGCGAGATGTCGGGCTTCTCAAGCTCCTCGACGTTGACGTCCTTGAAGGTCATCACGCGGACATTCTTCACAAAGCGCGCGGGGCGGTACATGTCCCAGACCCAGGCGTCGTGCATCTCGACCTCGAAGTAGACCTCGCCGTCGGAGTTGCGCACGTGCAGATCGACCTGGTTGGCCAGGTAGAAACGGCGCTCGGTCTCCACCACGTAGGAGAACTGGCGGACGATGTCGCGGTACTCCCGGTAGAGCTGCAGCTCCATCTCGGTCTCGTACTTTTCGAGGTCTTCGGCGCTCATCGCACTCCGCCTTCCATGAACACATCTTCCCCCACGGGCAGCGACTGCCGGGCAGGCTCGCCCAACGCCACGCCGACGGTACCCTCTGACGGGCGAGAGCGCTCCACTGGCTCTCGCCCGACCTGCTCCGGGGCCGGGCGGCGCTCGCGCGGCGGAAGCCCGGCCCGACCCGACACCTGCGCCACGTTGACGTACGAGAAGCGGTGCTCCTCACACGGTCCGCGCTCCCGCAGCGCGGCGCTGTGGTCGGCGGTGATGTAGCCCTTGTGCTCGGCGAAACCGTAGCCGGGGAACCGGCCGTCCAGCTCCACCATCAGCCGGTCCCGGGTGACCTTGGCCAGCACGCTCGCCGCCGCCACACAGGCCGCCACCTGGTCACCCTTCCAGACCGCCAGCCCCGGCACACCCAATCCGTCGACCCCGAAGCCGTCGGTGAGCACGTAGTCCGGTCCGGGGGTGAGCGAGGCCAGCGCCCGGCGCATCGCGGTCAGGTTGCACACGTGCAGCCCGCGGCCGTCGACCTCCTCGGCGCCGATCACCACCACCGCGTACGCCAGGGCCCGTTCCCGGACCGCGTCGTAGACACGGTCCCGGGCCGCCGGGGTGAGCAGCTTCGAGTCGGCCAGCTCCTCGATCTCGCCGCGCCGCCCTTCGGGCAGGATCGCGGCCGCGGCGACCAGCGGACCGGCGCAGGCGCCGCGGCCGGCCTCGTCGGCGCCGGCGACATGCCGGAAACCGCGGCGCTGCAGGGCGCGCTCCAGCGCGTAGAGACCGCCCTCCCGGCGGACGACGGTCCGCGGCGGGGTCAGCATCCGCTCTCACCTCCGTCGACGCGCGCCAACAGGTCGGGCAGCCCGGCCGGGTAGTACCGCTCGGTCGTCACCGCCAGCTCCCCCACCGGCCACCAGCGGTGGCCCTCGATGCCGGCCCGCTCGACAGCGGTGAAACCGGCGGTGTCGACCTCCCAGGCTCCCACCCGCAGCAGGAAGTAACTCTGCTCCTGCCGGTACCAGCGGCCGTCATAGGGGAACTCGGTCGACTCGTGCCAGACCGGCTCGCCCAACGCCGGCGGTTCGATCACCAGGCCGGTCTCCTCTGCCAGCTCCCGCGCCGCCGCCGACACCTCGGTCTCCCCCGGTTCCACGCCGCCGCCGGGGGTGAACCAGTAGCGGTGCTCGGGGCGCCCCGGGTCCCGGCCGGCGAAGAGCAGGACCCGGCCGGCCCTGTCACGCAGCAGCACCCGTGCCGCCCGGCGTGAGATGAAGGAGGTCACCGGTCAAGCCTAGGAGAGGGCCGGTACCGCGCCCACGGCGCCGACCATCACGAGTTGGGGATCGCCGAGTAGCCGTCGGGCACCGAGAGCCAGGTCGCCCGGTCGAACGGCCAGAAGATGGTGAAGGCCCGCCCCACCACGTCGTCGGTGGGGATCGTGGCGATGTTGATGTCCTCGTCGTACTGGGTCCACTGCTGAAGCGAGTCGCCCGAGGCCGAACGGTGGTCACCCATCACCCAGAGCCGGCCCGGCGGCACGGTGATGTCGAACTCGCTCTTGGCGGGGGCGTCACCCGGGTAGACGTACGGCTCGTCGAGCGGCTTGCCGTTGACGATGAGCCGGCCCTGGTCGTCGCAGCAGACCACGTGGTCGCCGGGGACACCGATGACCCGCTTGATGAAGTCCTCACCCTCGACGCTGTGGCTCCAGGTGTAGGGGGCCTTGAAGACGACGATCTCGCCCCGCTGCGGCTCACGGAAGTTGTAGACGAGTTTGTTGACAAGCACCCGGTCCCAGCGCTCCAGGGTCTGCTCCATCGACCCGGAGGGGATGTAGAAGGTCTGGACCACGAACGCGCGTACCAGCCACGCCACCAGGACCGCGACCACGATCAGGATCGGGAGTTCCCGCCAGAAGGATCCGCGGGGCTTGTCGGTCTTCTCGTCAATCACGACAGGAGCCTACGTTGCCGCGATGAACGGCACTGCACCGTACGCGCGGCCACGCCCGCCAGGACAGCCCCGGTGACCCCGCCGGGGATCGGCTCCGGCGCCGGCGGGGCGGCCGTTGCCTGTGCGACGGCGGCGTCCGGCACCTGGTCGAAGGTCTCCGGGACCGGCAGCCGGCTCCAGCTCGCCGAGGGCCAGATGACGGCGAAGGCGTGGCCGACGACGTTCTCCACCGGGACGGTGCCGTTGCAGCGGGAGTCCTGCGAGACCAGACGGTGATCGCCCATCACGAAGAGCTCGCCCTCGCCGACCAGCACCTCGTCGAAGCGGCGCGACAGGCACTCCATGCCGTTGGACGGGATCTCCAGCGGCGAGTTCGCCGGCACGTACGGCTCCTCCAGCGGCACCCCGTTGACGGTGATGCGGCCCTGCTCGTCGCAGCATTTCACCCGGTCACCGCCGACCGCGATGATCCGCTTGATGAAGTCCTTGTCGCCGGGGCGGCTGATACCGATCAGGTCGCCGAGGGAGCGGCCGAGGTTGCTGACGAAACCGGCGTCCGGGTCCGGGCCGAACTGCGGCGCCCAGGCCGGCGGGCCGCGGAAGACGACGATCTCGCCGCGGCGCGGTTCCCGGAAGTCGTAGACGAATTTGTTGACCGCCACCCGGTCGCCGACCAGCAGCGTCTGCTCCATCGAGCCGGAGGGGATGAAGAAGGGCTGCACGACGAAGGTGCGGATCAGGGCGGCGGCGCAGAACGCGATGACCAGCAGGATGGGCAGCTCCTGCCAGAGCGGCATCGGCCGGCGCCCGGACCGGCGAGGGCTCGCGGTGTCGTCGGCGGAGCGCTCCGCCGGCTCGTGGCCGGGTCGCTGCGTAGCGGGCATCGCCGACTCGTCTCCGGGTCGCTGCGTAGCGGGCATCGCCGGCTCGTCGTCGGACCGCTCGTGCGTCACCGCGTACTCCGATCCCACAGACGACACCACCGCCCGCGGACCACGGTGGTGGTCCGACGGGCGGTGGTTTGTGACGTCGTGCCGCCACCCGGACCGGCGGATCGCCGGGTACGCCGCACTGGTGCGCCGAGCCGGGCAGGCCGGGCAGACACAGTCAGCTCACGGGTGGCTGAGAATGCGCGGTTCAGCTGGGCTGCTTATCGCGCTTCTCCTTGATCTTGGCCTTCTTGCCCCGCAGCTCACGCAGGTAGTAGAGCTTGGCGCGACGCACGTCACCGCGGACGGCGACCTCGATGCGGTCGATCGCCGGGCTGTTCACCGGGTAGGTCCGCTCGACACCGACGCCGAAGCTGACCTTGCGGACCGTGAAGGTCTCCCGCAGGCCGGAGCCCTGGCGACGGATGACGACGCCCTGGAAGATCTGAACGCGGGAACGGTTGCCCTCGATGACTCGCGCGTGAACCTTGACGGTGTCACCGGCGCGGAAATCGGGGAGGTCGGTGCGCTGCGACTGGGCGTCAAGTGCGTCCAGGGTGTTCATCGCTGCATCCTTGGAGGCTAACGGCGTACCGGTGGTCGGTACGCGGATGGGTGATTCTGATCCCCGAGTGCGGCCGCTGGCGGCCCCGGCCGGAGATCCTCGCGCCCCCTCGCGGTGCAAGCGGGCGCGGCAACCCCTCTACTCTGCCATACCCTGCGACGACTGCGGAAATCCGGTCCCCTGCAGCGCCGCCAGGTCGTGCTTGTCGAAGGTCTCCGCCGGCATCGCGGCCAGCATGTCGGGACGGCGTCCGGCCGTCCGGCGCAGCGACTCGTCCCGGCGCCAGCGGGCGATGCGGCCGTGGTCGCCGGAGCGCAGCACGGCGGGCACCTCGTGTCCGCGCCAGAGCGGCGGCTTGGTGTAGACCGGCGCCTCCAGCAGCCCGTGGGCGTGGGACTCCTCGTCCAGGGAGCCGGCGTTGCCGAGCACGCCGGGCAGGAGCCGGGTCACCGCCTCCATGATCACCAGTACGGCCACCTCGCCGCCGAAGAGCACGTAGTCGCCGAGCGAGACCTCGGTGACGGGCATCCGTTCGGCCGCGTGGTCCAGCACCCGCTGGTCGATCCCCTCGTACCGGCCGCAGGCGAAGAGCAGATGCGGCTCGGCGGCGAGTTCGTGGGCCAGTGCCTGGGTGAAGGGCGCCCCGGTCGGGGTCGGCACCAGCAGCCGGGGCGCAGGGCCGTCGGCGGGGACGAGGGCGTCCAGCGCCTGCCCCCACGGTTCGGGCCGCATCACCATGCCGGGCCCACCGCCGTACGGGGTGTCGTCGACGGTGCGGTGCACGTCGTGCGTCCAGGTCCGCAGGTCGTGCACGTCCAGCTGCAGTGTGCCGCGGGCACGCGCCCGGCCGATGAGCGACAGCTCCAGCGGGGCGAAGTACTCCGGAAAGATCGACACGATGTCGACGCGCATGTCAGCCTCCACGCCAGGGGTCAACCGCGGATCAGCCGAGGCGGACCGGGGTCCGGCCGGCCGCGAGCCGGCCGGCGTCAGAGATCGAAGAGCCCCGGCGGCGGATCGGCGACGATCCGGCCCGCGGCGAGATCAACCTCGGTGACGATCGCGCTGACGAAGGGCACCAGCCCGGTCGCGCCGTCGGGACGGCGCACGACCAGCAGGTCCGAGGCGGGCGAGTGGTCGATCCGGGTGACCTCGCCGAGCACCTCACCGGCCGGGTCGACCAGGGTGAGCCCGACCAGCTGGTGGTCGTGGAACTCGTCCGGGTCCTCCGGATCGTCGATCTCGGAGCTGTCGACCCAGAGCAGGGTGCCGCGCAGCGCCTCGGCGACGTTGCGGTCGAAGACGTCGGCGAAGACGACGAGCATCCGGCCCTGGTGCCAGCGGGCGGACTCGATCTTCAGCTGCTCCGGGACGCGGAACGGCACACCGTCATCGGCGGCCTCTCCGGCGGGAACGGGGCGCGTCCCCGGCTCGGTGCGCAGCACCGAGCCGGGGACGAAACGTGCTTCAGGCTCATCGGTCCGCACTTCCACGGTTACCTCACCGCGGATCCCGTGCGGTTTGCCGATCCGGCCGACGACCAGGAGCATCAGTACGAATCAACAATGTCGACGCGCACGCCCCGGCCACCGATGGAGCCGACGACCTGACGCAGTGCCTTGGCGGTCCGTCCGGACCGCCCGATCACCGTGCCGAGATCCTCGGGGTGCACCCGCACCTCGAGCCGCTTACCCCGGCGGGAGTCGACCATCCGGACGCGCACGTCGTCCGGGTTGTCGACGATTCCCTTGACCAGGTGCTCCAACGCCGGCCGCAGCGCCATGTCAGGCCTGCTCGCCGGCGTTCTCGGCCGGAGCGGCCTCGGCGGCGGGGGCCTCGGCAGCGGGAGCCTCGGCAGCGGGGGCCTCGGTCTTCTCGACCTTGTCGGCCTTCTCCGCCTTGGCAGCCTTCTTCGCCGGCTTGGCCGGAGCCTCGGTCAGGCCGGCAGCGGCCTTCGCCTCGGCCTCGTAGACCGCCTTGCGGTCGGCCCGCTCCGCCTTCATCAGCAGCGGCGGCGGGGCCGGCAGGCCCTTGAACTTCTGCCAGTCACCGGTCTTCTCCAGCAGACGCTGCACCGCCTCGCTCGGCTGAGCGCCGACGGAGAGCCAGTACTGGACCCGGTCCGACTTGACCTCGATAACCGAAGGGTCTTCCTTCGGCTGGTAGATCCCGACGAACTCGATCGCCCGGCCGTCACGCTTGGTGCGCGAGTCGGCGACGACGATGCGGTATTGCGGGTTGCGGATCTTACCCATCCGCAGGAGCCGGATCTTTACGGCCACAGTCTCTTCGCTCCTGTTGCGATTTCCATCAACCCGTACGGGTTGGTGGGCGGGTGAGCGCCGCACAGCGCAGTGGGGTTTGCGCCGACGACAACTCGGTGGACTGGCGACGTGCCCGGGTTAGAGGGCGCCGGTCACGTGCCGGATACCAGCTAGCCATTCTGCCAGACCAGCCCCCGATCCTTCACACCGGCTCGGCAACCGCCCCCGAAAGTCGGTCAGCGCACCGGCGGCCGGTCCCAGCCCGGCGGCAGCGACGGCGGATCCAGCCAGCCGGGGTCCGGGGTGAAGTCGCACCAGGTGCCGTCGAAGGGGAAGACTCCCGCCTCGACCTCTTTGATCACCCGTTCGCCCTCGGCGCGTACCGCGTCGGGGTCGGGGACCCAGTAGTCCCCGGGCCGGGCGAGCCGCTCGGCGAACTCGTCCTCGTCCTTCCAGCTCCAGCTCCGGTCGGCGTGCACGAACACGTCGAGGTCCTGGTCGACGATGTCGATCCCGGCCACCGGGCCGTCGTCCCAGCGCACGCCCGGCTCCTCGAGGTTGACGTACCAGGAGGAGAAGCGGTCGGTCAGCGGGTCCCGGAAGAACCAGACGGAGTGGGCGGCGCCGGCGGGCAGGAACTTGAGCAGCGGTGGCCCGTGCCAGGCGCCGGCCTTGAGACCGAACCCGCCGCTGCCCGCCCAGTCGACGAAGGGGACAGAGCGGATTCCCCGGCCGAAGGCGTCCACCTCGTTGACGATCGGGGTGTCCCGGGCCAGCCAGAGCAGCAGTCCCCGCTCGTCGTCGGCGACCACCCGGACCGGCCGTACCCAGCCGATCCGCCCGCGCCGCACATTGCGGTGCATGATCAACCGCCCACGGGCAAAACGCATGGTCGCCACGATAACAACGCCGCGGATGCTCGCCCGGTGCGGTCGCGGGCGAGCGCGGATACGCGGACGGCTCCCGTCCCCGGGTCGGGGCGGGAGCCGTCCGCGGTGGATCAGTAGGCGCGGGCCAGGATGGCGATCAGGTCGGGCTCGTCCTCGGACTGCGGCACGGAGCCGTCGGCGCGGACCAGGCAGCGCACCGTCACGCCCTGGCCGTTGGCCTCGGCCTCACCCTGCGGGCCGACCGCCGACCACGGCAGCCGGGCCCAGCCGGTGGCGGCCGCCTCGATCGCCTCGGCGAGCGTCGACACCTCGACGGTGCGCGAGGTGCGCAGCGCCAGCGCCTCGTCGTGCAGCGCCCGCTGGTCGGCGTCGAGCGCGGCGAGCACGTTCGCCACCACGTCGTCGACGGCGACCGGGGTCTTCGAGCCGTCGACCCGCCGGACCACGACGGCGTTGCCGGCGGCCAGGTCGCGGGGACCGACCTCGACGCGTACCGGGTAGCCCTTGAGCTCGGCGTCGACGGCGCGGCGGCCGAACGGGGTGTCGGTGCGGTCGTCCAGCGCCACCCGCACGCCGGCGTCGCGCAGCGCGTCCCGGAGCTTGCCGGCCGCCTCGCCGACTCCCTCGCCGTCCTTGACGACCATGACGTACGCCTGGATCGGGGCGATGCGCGGCGGCACCCGCAGCCCGTTGTCGTCGCCGTGGGTCATGATCAGACCGCCGAGCATCCGGGTGGAGACACCCCAGGAGGTGGTCCAGGCGTGCGCGACACCGCCGGTCTTGGCGGAGTAGGTGATGTCGAAGGCCTTGGCGAAGTTCTGACCCAGCTCGTGGCTGGTGCCCAGCTGCAGCGCCTTGCCGTCGCCCATCATGCCTTCGCAGGTGTAGGTGGCGGTGGCGCCGGCGAAACGCTCCCGGCTGGTCTTGAGCCCGACCACCACGGGGATCGCCAGCTCGCCGACCATGAAGTCCTGGTAGACGTCGTGCAGGATCCGCCGGGCGTACGCGCGGGCGTCGGCCTCGTCGATGTGGGCGGTGTGCCCCTCCTGCCAGAGGAACTCGCTGGTGCGCAGGAACAGCCGCGGGCGCAGCTCCCAGCGGACCACGTTGGCCCACTGGTTGAGCAGCAGCGGCAGGTCCCGGTACGAGTCGACCCACTTGGCCATGAACTCGCCGATGACGGTCTCGCTGGTGGGGCGCACCACCACCGGCTCGGCGAGCTGCTTGCCGCCACCGTGGGTGACGACCGCCAGCTCCGGCGAGAAGCCCTCGACGTGCTCGGCCTCGCGCTTGAGGTAACTCTCCGGGATGAAGAGCGGGAAGTAGGCGTTCTCGGCACCGGTGGCCTTGATCCGGGCGTCCATCTCGGCCTGCATGCGCTCCCAGATGGCGTAGCCGGCCGGTCGGATGACCATCGACCCCCGCACTGGGCCGTTGTCGGCCAGCTGTGCCTTGGCGATCAGGTCCTGGTACCAGCGGGGGAAGTCCTCCGCGCGGGGAGTGAGCACACGTGCCATGACCGCACATCCTATGCGCCCGCTTCGGGCCTGCCGCCATCGGCCGGGAAACGCCACGCGCGCCGGCCGCGAAACGCCGCGCGCAGCACGCACCGAGGGCTCAGCGCAGGACGCGGCCCTTGAGGACGATGCGCGACGGGCTGCGGACCACCCGCAGGTCGGCGCGGGGGTCCTGGTCGTAGACGACCAGGTCGGCCAGGCCGCCTTCGACCAGGCCGGGGAAGCCGAGCCATTCCCGGCCGCGCCAGGAGGCGGCGGCGAGCACGTCGACCGCGGACATCCCGGCCTGCTCGTGCAGCAGCAGCATCTCGTCGGCGGCCAGGCCGTGGTCGATCCCCCCGCCCGCGTCGGTGCCGACATAGATCGGCACCCCCGCCTCGTACGCCGCGCGGACCACCTCGGGGAAGCGGTCGCGCAGGGCGAGCATGTGGGCGGCGTACCCGGGGAACTTCGCCTCGGCCTGGGAGGCGATGCCACCGAAGGTGGCGATGTTGATCATCGTGGGGACGAGGGCGGTGCCGCGCCGGGCCATCTCGTCGATCAGGTCGAGGCTCAGGCCGGTGCCGTGCTCCACCGAGTCGACCCCGGCACGGACCATGATCTCCACGCCCGCTTCGGAGAATGTGTGCACCGCCGCGCGTACGCCCGCCGCGTGTGCCGCTGCGACGGCGGCGGTCATGGTGTCGGCGTCCCAGGCGGGGGCGAGGTCACCGGCGTCGCGTTCGATCCAGTCACCGACGATCTTGACCCAGCCGTTGCCGGCGGCCGCCTGCGCGGTGACGGCGGCGGCCACGTCGGCGGCGGGCACCTCGACGCCGATGTCGCGCAGGTAGCGCTTCAGCGGGGCGATGTGCCGCCCGGCCCGCGCCAGCCGCGGCATCTCCGGGTCGTCGTCGAGCTGCGGATACGGGTACGGCGAGCCGGCGTCGCGCAGCGCGAGCACGCCCGCGTCCCGGTCGGCGCGGGCCAGCGTCCGGGCCTGCTCCAGCGACTCGATCGGCCGGCCACCGCGGGCGATGCCCAGGTGGCAGTGGGCGTCGATCAGGCCGGGCAGGACGTACCCGCCGTCGGAGATCGTCTCGGCGCCGGGGACCGGCTCGAAGGTCACCCGGTCGCCGATGAGCCAGAGGTCGCGGACCTCGTCGTCGGGCAGGACCACACCGCGCAGATGCATCGCCATGTGCACAGTCCTACCGGATCACCGCGGCGCGGCGCGATGGAGGCCGGGTTCTCCGGCGGACGCGCCGGGGCTCAGCCCTTCTTGTCCTTCTTGCCCAGCTTGTTGAAGTCGATGTTCGGCAGCTTGAAGCCGGGGGGCAGTCCCTGGGCGCCGCCGAGGGCGTTCGGGTCCATCCCCGGGGGCAGCTGCGGCATGCCGCCGGGGAAGCCGCCGGGCATCGCGCCCTGGCCGCCGCGGGGCCGGTTGCCGCCCTTGGTGCCCTTGCGCTTGTTCTTCGGCGACTTGGTCGCCTTGCGCCGGCCACCGGGCAGCCCCATCATGCCGCCCATCTGCTTCATCATCTTCTGCGCTTCGGTGAAGCGGTTCAGCAGCTGGTTGACGTCCATCACGGTGACTCCGGAGCCGGTGGCGATCCGGGCCCGGCGGGAGCCGTTGATGATCTTCGGGTTGGTCCGCTCGCCCGGCGTCATCGACCGGATGATCGCGGTGATCCTGTCGAAGTGCTTGTCGTCGACCTCGGCGATCTGGTCCTTCATCTGCCCCATGCCCGGCATCATCGCCAGCACGTTGGCGATCGGGCCCATCCGCCGGACCGCGATCAGCTGGTCGAGGAAGTCCTCCAGCGTGAAGGACTCCCCGCCCATCAGCTTGGCGGTCATCCGGTCCTTCTGATCGGCGTCGAAGGCCTGCTCGGCCTGCTCGATCAGGGTCAGGACGTCGCCCATGCCCAGGATCCGGCTCGCCATCCGGTCCGGGTGGAAGACGTCGAAGTCCTCCAGCTTCTCGCCGGTGGAGGCGAAGAGGATCGGCTGACCGGTGACCTCCCGCACCGACAGGGCCGCGCCGCCGCGGGCGTCACCGTCGAGCTTGGCGAGCACCACACCGGTGATGCCGACGCCGTCGCGGAACGCCTCGGCGGTGCGGACCGCGTCCTGGCCGACCATCGCGTCGATGACGAAGATGACCTCGTCGGGGTTGACCGCGTCGCGGATCGCCGCCGCCTGCGCCATCATCTCGACGTCGACACCGAGCCGGCCGGCGGTGTCGACGATGACGATGTCGCGGGCCTGCCGCTTGGCGTGCTCGAGAGCCGCCCGCGCCACCTCGACCGGGTCGCCCACGCCGTTGCCGGGCTCCGGGGCGTAGACCTCGACCCCGGCCCGGCCGCCGAGCACCTGGAGCTGGCCGACGGCGTTGGGGCGCTGCAGGTCGGCGGCGACCAGCATCGGCTGGTGCCCCTGGGCCTTGAGCCACTTGGCGAGCTTGCCGGCGAGGGTGGTCTTACCGGAGCCCTGCAGACCGGCGAGCATGATCACCGTGGGCGGGTTCTTGGCGAACTGCAGACGCCGGCTCTCGCCACCGAGGACCCCGACGAGCTCC
Organism: Melissospora conviva; assembly: GCF_049523535.1. Taxonomy (NCBI): domain Bacteria; kingdom Bacillati; phylum Actinomycetota; class Actinomycetes; order Micromonosporales; family Micromonosporaceae; genus Melissospora; species Melissospora conviva. The sequence continues at coordinate 135,119 of NZ_JBLLDT010000003.1, read as the reverse complement.
TCGTTGACGATCTTGATGATCTGCTGGGCCGGGTTGAGCGCCTGCGAGACCTCCGCGCCGCGGGCCCGCTCCTTGACCCGGCCGATGAAGCCCTTCACCACCGGCAGGGCCACGTCCGCCTCGAGCAGGGCCAGGCGGATCTCGCGCGCGGTCGCGTCGATGTCGGCGTCGGTGAGCCGACCCTTGCCGCGGAGCTTGGTGAAGATCCCGGAGAGGCGGTCACTCAAGGTGTCAAACACTACGCAACATCCCGTTTAGTCAGGTTCCGGCGAGCAGAGTCCGGGGCGGAGCGGGAAGCGCCGTCCACGGTTAGGGTAACCGGAGCGTAGACGGGCCGCCGGTGCGCTGCCCGCTCCTGCCGCGCCGCCGTCACCGCGGCACCCCCCGGAGCCGGTCACACCGCGGCCAGGACCGCGTCGGCGATCTGATCCCGCCGCTGCGCGTCGGACCACTGCCCCACCAGGTAGAACGCGTCGACCACGTCGGCGCCGAGGGTGGAGATCCGCGCGGCGCGCACCTGTGCCCCCGCCTCGTCCAGGGCCCGGGTCACCCGGTAGAGCAGCCCGGCCGCGTCGGCGGCCCGCAACTCCAGCACGACCGCGTCCGTGGCAACCTCGCGGTGCCAGACCACCTTCGGCGCCGCCACCGGCTCCCGGCGGGCCAGCACCCGCGCCGACCGCAGCCGCTGGTTGACCGAGACATCCCCGCCGACGGCACGGCGCAGGTCGGTACGGAGCGCCACCGCGTCGACCTCGGAGCCGTAACGGGACCGCACCCGGCACTCCACCACCGCGCGTCCGTCCACCGTCATCGCATCCGCCGCGAGCACCTCCAGCCGGTGCAGCGCCAGCGCGCCCGCCACCGTCGCCAGCAGCCCCCGCCGGTCCGCGGCGACAACCGTCACCCGCTCGTCGGCCAGGTGCACCAGCGGCAACTCCCCCGTCAGCAGGCTCGGATCAGGGGTCGGCAGCGCGGGCAGCACACCGGTGTCGAGCGCGGTGTGCACCCGGCGTACCAGTTCGGCGATCAGCCGGCCCTTCCAGTCCGACCAGGCCGCCGGCCCGGTGGCCTGCGCGTCGGCGCGGGCCAGGGCGTGCAGCAGGTCCAGAGTGGTCGTGTCGCCGACGGCCTCGGCGACCGCCGAGATGGTGACCGGATCGCTGAGGTCCCGCCGGGTCGCCACCTCCGGCAGCAGCAGGTGCAGCTCCACCAGCCGGCCGATCAGCGCCGCCTCGTCCGGGGGCAGACCGATCCGGGTGGCGATGCCGGCGGCGATCGGCGCGCCGACCACGCTGTGGTCACCGGGCAGCCCCTTGCCCACGTCGTGCAGGAAGGCCGCCAGCAGCAACAGGTCCGGCCGCTCCACCTCCCGGGTGTACGCCGCGGCGGCCCCGGCCGCGGTGACCAGGTGCCGGTCCAGGGTGTAGCGGTGCACCGGGTTGTGCTGCGGCAGGCTGCGCATCCGCGGCCACTGCGGCAGCCAGCCGTCGACCAGCCCGTACCGGTCGGCGGTCTCCCAGGCCGGGATCAGGCCGGGACCAGCGCCGAGCAGGGTGATCAGTGCGTCGCGCGCCTCCGGCGGCCAGGGCAGGGGCAGCGGCGGGCAGTACGCGGCGAGCCACTCGCAGGTGGCGCGGGCGATCGGCAGCCCGGTGACGGCCGCGGCGGCCACCACCCGCAGCGAGAGGCTCGCGTCGGGCCGGGCCCCGATGGCGGTACGCGCCAGCACCAGCTCACCGTCGTGCTCGACGACGTCGCGTGCCACCGGGCGGCGGATGCTCCTGCGACCGGTGCCGCCGCGCCGCCGGCCGCGGAACCGGTCGGCGGCCCGCCAGGCGTCGTCGAGGGCGTGGCTGATCGTGCGGGCGTCACCGGCGACCCGGCGCAGCAGGGCGTCGCCGTTGTCGAGTTCGCAGAGTTCGGCGACCCGGTCGCGTTCCTGGGCCACCAGCCGGTCGACCCGCCGTCCGGTCGCGGTGTGCAGGGCGTCGCGCACGTCGAGCAGCCGCCGGTGCGCCGCCTGTACCGCCGGGCGCAGCGCGTCGGTGAGGCCGGCGGTGGCGATGCCGCGCAGGATGCCGAGGTCACGCAGTCCGCCGCGGGCCTCCTTGAGGTCGCCCTCCAGCAGGAAGGCGAGTTCGCCGTGGGCCGACCAGCGGGCGTCGGTGATCTCACGCAGCGCGGTGAGCTGCCGCAGCGCTGTCCGTCTCCAGTGGTCGGCCGCGGCGTCGATGAGCGTGCCGGAGAGCGCGGCGTCACCGGCGATGTGGCGGGCGTCGAGCAGCCCCAGGGCGACCTTCACGTCGTCCTGGGCCACCGAGAGCGCCTCGCCGACGGTGCGCACCGAGTGGTCGAGGCCGATGCGGGCGTCCCAGATCGGATACCAGCAGCCGGCGGCGATCTCGCCCACCCCGGCCACCCCGTCGTGCAGCAGGACCAGATCCAGATCCCCGTACGGCGCGCACTGACGCCGCCCGAGCCCGCCGACGGCCAGCAGAGCCAGCCCTTTGTCGCGGTGCGGCAGGAGGCCGCGAAGCCAGACGTCGAACGCCGCCGCACGCTCCTCGCGTGCGGCGGCGCCCATTCCGGCGATGGCCGGGGGGCCGGTCACCTCGGTGACCGGCGCGCTCCCCCGGGGCATCGTCATCTCACTCAGACCGCGTCGAGACCGCGCTCGCCGGTGCGGACCCGCACGACGTCCTCGACGGCGGTGACCCAGACCTTGCCGTCACCGATCTTGCCGGTACGGGCGGCCGCGACGACCGCGTCCACGATCTTGTCGACGTCCATCTCGTCGGTCAGCACCTCGACCTTGATCTTCGGGAGGAACTCCACCGTGTACTCGGCGCCCCGGTAGACCTCGGTGTGGCCCTTCTGCCGGCCGTAGCCCTGGACCTCGCTGACCGTCAGGCCGGTCACGCCGAGCGCCGCGAGGCTCTCCTTGACCGCGTCGAGCTGGTGCGGCTTGATGACCGCAGTCACCAGTTTCATGTCCAAACCCTCCATCACTCGAACGTTAACCGGCGACCTTGTCGCTGACCGGGGTGCTCTCTTCCGCCGTGCTGTCCGCGCCGGTCGTGGTGCCGGCCGGCGTGCTCGGGGTGATACCCGCCATCGCGAAGGCGCCACCGCTGCTGCCCGAGGTGGGCGAGAGGTCGTACGCGCTCTCGGCGTGCTCGGCGCCGTCGATGCCCTCGATCTCGGCCTCGGCCTTGACCCGGAAGCCGATGGTCTTCTCGATCGCGAAGCCGATCAGGTAGGCGACCACGAAGGAGTAGACCATGACCGCGACGACCCCGACGGCCTGCTTGCCCAGCAGCGCGATGCCGCCGCCGTAGAGGAGTCCGGCGTTGCCCTCACCGGCGAGCACCTCGACGGCCAGGAAGCCGATGAGCAGCGAACCGATGATGCCGCCGACCATGTGCACGGCGACAACGTCGAGCGAGTCGTCGTAGCCGAACTTGTACTTCAGGCCGACGCAGAGGGCGCAGATCAGACCGGCGATGAAGCCCAGGGCAATGGCACCCAGCGGCTCCAGGTAGGCACAGGCCGGGGTGATGCCGACGAGGCCGGCGATTGCGCCGGAGGCGGCGCCGAGGGTGGTCGCCTTGCCGTCGCGCAGCCGCTCGATGAGCAGCCAGCCGAGGACGGCGGCAGCGGTCGCAACCTGGGTGTTGATGAAGGAGACAGCGGCGGTGCCGTTGGCCGCGCCGGCGGAGCCGGCGTTGAAGCCGAACCAGCCGAACCAGAGCAGGCCGGCGCCGAGCAGCACCATCGGCAGGTTGTGCGGCTTGAACTTGTCCTTCGGCCAGCCGATGCGCTTGCCGAGCACCAGGGCCAGGGCCAGAGCGGCCGCACCGGCGTTGATGTGCACCGCGGTGCCGCCGGCGAAGTCGAGCGCGCCCATCTCCATGATCCAGCCGCCGCCCCAGACCCAGTGCGCGACCGGGAAGTAGACCAGGGTGGCCCAGGCGCCGGCGAAGAGCAGCCACGGGCCGAAGCGGGCCCGGTCGGCGATCGCGCCGCTGATCAGCGCCACGGTGATCACCGCGAACATCAGCTGGAAGCCGGCGAAGAGCAGGTCGGGGATGCCGCCCTCGGTGCCCGACTCGAGCATGCCGCGCAGGCCGAGCGACGAGAGGTCGCCGATCACGCCGGCATTGTCATCACCGAAGGTGAGGCTGTAGCCGTAGAAGACCCAGAGCAGGCTGACGACGCCGATGGCCCCGAAGCTCATCATCATCATGTTGAGCACGGACTTGGAACGCGTCATGCCGCCGTAGAAGAGCGCCAGCCCCGGTGTCATGAGCAACACCAGTGCGGCAGAAGTCAGAATCCAGGCGGTGGCACCAGAATCGAGCTCCGGCACGCTGCCCTCCCCTCGGTTGAAATCCATGGGCCGGCGGTGTGGAGCGGCGTTGCCCGATGCCGGTTGCTGAGACTTTGCTGTCCGCCTGTTTCAGGAAAAGGGCACGCCGCGTTTCGGACACGTCACCATTTGTTTCCGACGTGTGACGCCGCGCGGCCGCTCGGTCACTCGACCCAGGGCCGGTCGGACGAACGGCGGCACACCCGGCCCGTTCAGCGGACGAGCACCGGCCTTGCCGCAACCACCCACACTGCGATACATGCAGAAATCTGGATCATGGCGCGGATGCCCGGCACGGTCCCCGTTGGCGCAGCCCCAGGAGAGGAGGTGCGAGCCGTGACGGGAGAGTCAGTGGCAGCCGACCCGGACCGGTTCGAGTGGGATTCGGACGCTTCGATCGCCTACGAGGTCGCCGTCGAGGCGGTCAGCCAGGCGGTGGCCGCGATCACGCCGCTGGGCGTCACCGCCCGGCGGCAGGGCGACGACGCCGCGGTGGCGGAGTTGACCGCCCTGCGCATGCGGTGCATCGCCGCTCGCGACCAGCTGCGACCCGCCGATCACGCAGCGGTCGCGCACGCAACCCGGCGCTACCGGGCGCTGGCCGAGCAGTTCGATCGGCAGGCGGGACCGCCGGGGCCCGTCGACGCGGATTCCTCCCTGCTCGCCGACGAGCAGTCGCGCCGCATCTTCCGCGACGAGATCACCCCGGAGGAGCTCGCGCACGGGGTCCCTCAGGAGAGTCCGGTGGTGGTCTTCGTGGCCGGGCAACCGGGCGCGGGCAAGACCATGACGACCGAGTCGGTCAAGCGGGCCGTGGACCGGCGCGGGGGCGCGATCGTGGTCAACTCCGACTTCTACAAGCCCTACCACCCGCGGTACCGCCGGCTGCTGCGCACCGACGACCGCAACGCCGCGCCGTACACCAGCACGGACGGGCGCCGGTGGATGGCCGCCGCCGAGCGGTACCTCATCGACCGGCGCGTCGACACCATCGTCGAGACGACAATGCGCGATCCCGGGGACTTCCTGGAGCCCGCCGCGCTGTTCCGGACGGCCGGCTACCGCGTCGAGGCCGTGATCCTCGCGGTGCCCGAGGCGCTGAGCCGCCTCGGCATCATCCACCGCTACCACTGCCAGCTGCGCGAGCTCGGGCAGGGCCGGCTCACCGCACAGAGCAACCACGACACCTCGTACGCAGGAGTGCGCCAGGCCGCCGAGGTGATCGACCGGGACGGGATCGTCGACGTGGTCGGTGTCCACCGGCGCGGCAACCACCGGCTGCACGTCAACCGTCTCGACGGACCCGGCGGCCAGAGCCCGGCCGGCACCGCGGCCACGATCGACGCGGAGCGGCGACGGCCCTGGACCCCGGCGGAGACCCGCGCGTTCGCGGCCACCGTCAGCCGGCTCGCCGCCGAGATCGACCCCGACTGGTACGCCGAACTCCGCGAGATCGTCCGACTGGCCGACCCGCTCGCCGATCCGCGGACACCCCTACCCCGGATATGACCCGAACGGGCCGCGTACCCCGGATATGACCCGCGCCGCGTACCCCGGATATGACCCAGCCGACGGCCGGGCCGCGTCAGTGCAGGGCGTACTCCAGGAGGTTGCGCTCGTAGTCGAGGACCCGCAGGTCGCGCATCGGGCGGCGCAGGTGGCCGCGGTGCACGATTCGCACGAACGCCGGCTCCCCGGCCGCCGCCATCCGCCGGATCCCCTCGACGTGGTCGACGATGCGCTTGCGGATGGTGCGTACCAGCCGCCGCCGGTCGCGCGGGATCAGCCCGTACGCGTCGGCGAAGAGCCGCAGCCGCCGGGCCCGGTCCGGCCGGGTCCAGCCCAGGGTGTACGAGTCCCGGTCGGAGAAGATCGGCACCCAGGTCCAGGCCGCGTACGCCACGTCGTAGATGCGCGCGCCCGGCGAGGCGAGGTCGAAGTCGATCAGGCCGAGGGTGCCGTCGGGGCGCCAGATGACGTTGTGCGGGGCGGCGTCGTGGTGACAGATGACCTCGGCGTCCGGCGGCGGCGGCCCGAAGGAACGCCAGACCGCGTTCGGCGGCGGCGTGAAGCCGTACTGCGCGTCGTGGAACATGCGCAGCATGGTGGCGACGGTGACCAGCGCCTCGTCGGTGACCCAGTGCGGGGCGAGCGGATAGTCGCCGCACTCCCCCTCCAGGTACGACAGCACCTCGCGGTTGCGCTCGTCCATGCCGAACGCCCGGGGCGAACCGGTGAAACCGACGTACTCCAGGTGGCGCAGCAGCGCGTGCACCGACGGCGTCCACGGTCCGGCGTTGCGCCGGACGGTGTCGCCGACCCGCACCACGGTGCTGACGTTGCCGCCGTGCAGCGGGATCTCCTGTGTGCTCACGCGATGCCTCCCCGGACGTGCCGGCTCAAGGTCGGTCACCTCGGTCAGGCCGTCGGGTCCGAGCCGACGAGCGCCTCGGCGAACTGGGCCGGGTCGAAAGGCGCCAGGTCGTCCGGGCCCTCGCCGAGGCCGACCAGCTTGACCGGGATGCCGAGCTTGCGTTGTACGGCGATGACGATGCCACCCTTGGCGGTGCCGTCGAGCTTGGTGAGCACCACGCCGGTGACGTCGACGACCTCGGTGAAGACCCGGGCCTGCTCCAGGCCGTTCTGCCCGGTGGTGGCGTCCAGGATCAGCAGCGTCTCGTCGACCGGGCCGTGCTTCTCGACGACCCGCTTGACCTTGCCCAGCTCGTCCATCAGGCCGATCTTGTTCTGCAGCCGGCCGGCGGTGTCGATCAGCACGGTGTCCACCCCGGCATCGATACCCCGTTTGACGGCGTCGAACGCCACGCTGGCCGGGTCGGCGCCCTCCAGCCCGCGGACGACCTCGGCACCGACCCGGCCGCCCCAGGTGGCGAGCTGGTCGGCCGCGGCGGCGCGGAACGTGTCGGCGGCGCCGAGCACGACGCTGCGCCCGTCGGCGACCAGCACCCGCGCGACCTTGCCGCAGGTGGTGGTCTTGCCGGCGCCGTTGACGCCGACGACGAGCATCACCGCGGGCTTGCCGGTGGTGGTGGAGGTGTTCAGCGACCGGTCCAGCTCCGGGTCGAGGGCGGCGACGAGTTCGGCGGTGAGCAGGGCGCGCAGATCCGCCGGGGACCGGGTGCCGAGCACGCGGACCCGCTCGCGCAGGTTGTCGACGATCTCCCGGGTGGCGTCGACGCCGACGTCGGCGGTGATCAGGCTGTCTTCGATCTCCTCCCAGGCGTCCTCGTCGAGGTGGTCGCGGGAGAGCAGGCCGAGCAGCCCCTTGCCGAAGACGTTCTGCGACCTCGACAGCCGGGAGCGCAGCCGGACCAGCCGGCCGGCGGTCGGCTCCGGGGTCTCCAGCACCGGCTCGGGCGCGACGACCGGCGGTTCCTCGACGATGACGCCGGTGGTGATCTCCTCGGCCGGTGGCGCCTGCGTCCCGGGCTCGGTGACCTCGCGCGGCGGCGGGGTCACGACCTCGCCGGGCGACGGGGGTTCCCAGCGCCACTTGAGCCGGGGCGCGAGCAGCCCGAGGGCGGTCAGGATCAGCACGCCCAGCAGGACCAAACCGATGACGAGGAAGTCAGCCATGACGAAATCCTGTCAGACGATCGCCCGGCCGTCCCAGGCACCGCGCCCCGCGCCCGCCGTAATGATCATGGCCACGGCCCGGCGAGGAGTGCTCCGATCGCGGGCAGGGTAGAAATGATGGGGTCCCCTCCCCCGCGAAAGGCCCCTCATGTCGTCTGCACGGTTGCTCGTCGGTCCCCTGCTGCGACGCATCGTGGGCACCAGCGCGACCGTCTGGGTCGAGACGAGCGCCCCGACGGTGGTGCACGTGCGCACCGCAGACGGCGCGGCCGGCAGCGCCCGCACCTTCACCGCCTTCGACCACCACTACGCCATCGTGGTGGTGAGAGGTCTCACAGCGGGCAGCGCCACGACGTACGAGGTCTTCCTCGACGAGGAGCGGGTCTGGCCGCTGCCCGGCGACGAGTTTCCGCCGAGCGTGATCCGCACCCGCCTCGCCGACGACCGCGACCAACCGGTCCGGCTGGTCTTCGGCTCCTGCCGGGAGGCGACCCCGCAGGCCCCGGCCCGCAAGCTCCCGCCGGACGCGCTCGACGCCTACTCGCGCCGGCTGATGCGAAACGGCTCGACCGACGAGGCGCCGGATCTGCTGGTGCTCCTCGGCGACCAGGTCTACGCCGACGTGACATCCCCGCAGGTACGCAAGCTGCTGCGCCGGCGCCGGCGGCGCCCGAAGGACGCGCCGAGCACCCAGGTCGTCACCTACGACGAGTACACCAAGCTCTACCTGGAGTCCTGGCGCGACCCGGAGGTGCGCTGGCTGCTCTCCACCTGCCCCTCGGTGATGATCTTCGACGATCACGAGATCATCGACGACTGGAACACCTCCGCATCCTGGCGGGCCGACATGCGCGCCCAGCCCTGGTGGGCCGAGCGGATCGCCAGCGGCCTCGCCTCGTACTGGGTCTACCAGCACCTGGGCAACCTCTCCCCGGACGAGATCGAAGCCGACCCGGTCTACGCGAAGGTGATGGCCGAACAGGACGCCACCAGCGTGCTGCGCGAGTTCGGCGCCCGGGTCGACACCGAGTCCGACCACGCCCACGACACCGAACGCTGGCGCGCCGTGCAGTACCAGTGGAGCTACTCCCTCGACGTCGGCGCGACCCGGCTGGTGATGCTGGACAACCGGTGCAGCCGCGTCCTCGAACCGGCCCACCGGGCGATGCTGCCGCCGGGCGAGTGGTCCTGGTTCCTGGACCAGGCTCACGGCGAGTACACGCACCTGGTGATCGGCTCGTCGCTGCCGTGGCTGATGCCGCCGGGAATCCACCACACCGAAGCCTGGAACGAGCGCCTGGCCGCCTCCCCGCACCGGATCACCGCCGACCTCTCCGAGCGGCTGCGGCGGCTGCTGGACCTGGAGCACTGGGCGGCGTTCAACCGCTCCTTCGAGGCGCTGGCTGCCCTGCTGCGCCGCATCGGCAGCGGCCCGAGGAGTGTGTCCGGCGACCGGATCGGGGCCGGGCCCGCGTACCCGGCGCCCGCGTCGATCAGCGTGCTCTCCGGCGACGTGCACCACTCGTACGTCGCCCGCGCCCGGTTCCTCGACGGCCAGGTGCAGACACCGGTGCACCAGTTGACCTGCTCCCCCATCCACAACCAGGTGCCGCCGGGCCTGCGGCCGGTGATGCGGCTGGGCTGGGCCCGGCTGCCGAGCGCGGCGGTGCGCGGACTGGCCCGGTCGGCCGGCGTGCCCCGCACCTCGGTGCGCTGGCGCAAGCTGGGCGGGCCGTACTTCGGCAACGCGGTCGGCACGCTGCTGCACACCGGCGCCAGCGCCCAGGTGACGATCGAGGGGACGACCTCCGACGGCACGCTCCACAAGGTGGTGCAGACGCCGTTGACCGGGACGAGCCGCTGAGGTCGCGTACCCTTGATCAAATGGACGACGACTTCCGTGAACTGCTCAGGACCGTCGACCATGAGCTGATGGCGATGCTGCGGCTGGGCCGCACGGTCTCCTGGGAGATCGCCCGCGACGTACATCCGAACCTGGAGCCGAACAGCTACGGCCTGCTCCTCTGGCTGCGCCGGCGCGGCTCGACCCGGCTCACCGACCTGGCCGAGCTGACCGGCATCAGCAAGGGCACGCTCAGCCGGCAGGTCCAGGCGCTGGAGCAGCTCGGACTGGTGGACCGGCAACCGGACCCGAGCGACCGGCGGGCCGCCCTGCTCAGTCTCAGCCCGGAGGGGCAGCGCCGCTTCGACGCGGCCCGGGCGGCGCGGCTGGCGCCCTTCCAGCAGACCATGGCGAGCTGGGCTCGCGAGGACCTTGCCGTCTTCGCCCGTCTGCTCTCCCGGCTCAACGCCACCGAACGGTGACCGCCGCGGACGGGCGCGGCGGGCGGGCGCGGCGGGCGGGCGCTGCGGCAGCTAATTCCGTTTGCCACGACCGGGGAGATCGACAACAATGCCGGCATGACATGGATCGCACCCCCGGCGCCCCGCGAGTCTGAACCCGTCACCGGCGACGAGCGCGCCATGCTGCAGGGCTGGCTCGACTGGCACCGCAACACGCTGCTCGGCATCTGCGCCGGCCTCACCGCCGACCAGCTCACCACCGCCGCCGTGGAACCCTCGCCGCTGACCCTGCTCGGCCTGGTCCGGCACATGGCCGAGGTCGAGCGCTGGTGGTTCCGGGAGAACGCCGCCCGCCAGGAACTCCCGGAGCTCTACGTCACCGAGGAGAACCCGGACGGCGAGTTCGACGTCACTCAGGCCGACGCCGAGGCGGACTTCGCGACCTTCGCCGACGAGGTCGCGAAGGCCGATGCGGCGGTGGCCGGACTGCCGCTGGAGGCGACCTTCCCGGCCCGCAACCGGGGGAACCGGGAGATGAGCCTGCGCTGGGTCTACCTGCACATGATCGAGGAGTACGCCCGGCACAACGGCCACGCCGACCTCATCCGCGAACGCATCGACGGCACCACCGGGCTATAGGGCGCGGGGGCCTTCCGGTCAGCCGGCCGGCAGCTCCAGCGCCGCGCGTACGTAGCGCAGCCCCGCCGGACCGTCCCACCGGTACGCCGACAGCCCGGCCACCCGCGCGCCGCGCACCATCCGGTCCTCGTCGTCGACGAAGAGCACCCGGTCCGGGAGGGTCCCCAGCGCCTGGCAGGCCGCGGCGAAGAACTCCTTCGACGGCTTGACCTCGCCCAGCACGGAGGAGTTGAGCACGACGTCGACCTCGCCGACGAGCTTGAGCGCGGCCAGGTCGGCGTCGAGCAGGTCGGTGGCGTTGGTGGCGAGTCCCACCCGCAGCCCGGCGGCACGGACCTCGCGTACGAGGTCGAGCACCTGCGGGTCGATCTCGCCCCGGTACTGCTGCCACTGCGCCACCGCGGCCCGGGCCCGGTCGGCGCCGCCGGCCGCCTCGGCCAGCTCCTCGGCCACGCCCGCGAGCCAGTCGGCGTGCGAGACCTCCCCAGCGAGCACCGGCTTGAGCCGGCCCCAGCGCATCGCGGTCGCCCCCAGCAACCCCGCCGGCAGCTCGTAGGCGCGCTCCACCTCCGCGGTGGGTTCCGGGTCCCAGACCCGCAGTACGCCGTCCAAATCGATCAGCAGCGCTGTCGCACGTTGCCGGGCCATGTTCAGTCTTCCTCGTCCCTGTTGAGCCGCTGGCTGATGACCTGGGTGACGCCGTTGCGCATGGTCACGCCGTAGAGCGCGTCGGCGATCTCCATGGTCCGCTTCTGGTGCGTGATGACGATCAGCTGGCTCTTCTCGCGCAGCTGCGCCATCAGAGTGATCAGCCGTCCCAGGTTGACGTCGTCGAGAGCGGCCTCGACCTCGTCCATGATGTAGAAAGGGCTGGGGCGGGCCCGGAAGATCGCCACCAGCATCGCCACCGCGGTCAGCGAACGCTCGCCGCCGGAGAGCAGCGAGAGCCGCTTGATCTTCTTGCCGGGCGGCCGGGCCTCCACCTCCACGCCGGTGGTGAGCATGTCGTCGGGCTCGGTGAGCACCAGCCGCCCCTCACCGCCGGGGAAGAGCACCGAGAAGACCTGCTCGAATTCGCGGGCGGTGTCGGCGTACGCGCTGGCGAAGACCTCCAGGATCCGCTCGTCGACGTCCTTGACGACGGTGAGCAGGTCCTTGCGGGTGGCCTTGAGGTCCTCGAGCTGCTCGGAGAGGAACTTGAAGCGCTCCTCCAGCGCGGCGAACTCCTCCAGCGCCAGCGGGTTCACCTTGCCGAGCAGAGTCAGTTCCCGCTCCGCCTTCGCGGCCCGTTTCTCCTGCGCCGCCCGGTCGTACGGCCTGGGTTCCGGCACCGGCTTGCCGTCGGCGGCGGCGAGGGCGACCTCGGCCTCGGTCGGCGGCACCGGCTGCTGCGGGCCGTACTCGCCGATGAGGGTCGCCACGTCCAGCCCGAAGTCCTCGGCGGCCTTGGCCTCCAGCTGCTCGATGCGCAGCCGCTGCTCGGCGCGGGCGACCTCGTCGCGGTGCACCTGGCCGGTGAGGCGTTCCAGCTCACCGCCGAGGCGTTTCGCCGCGCTGCGCACCTCCTGGAGTTCCGCCTCGCGGCCCGCCCGTTCCCGGGCCACCTCGTCGCGCTGCCGCTCGGCTTCGACGAGCGAGACCGACAGCCGGGTCAGCACCTCCCGGGCGCCGGACGCGACCGCGCGGGCAATGGCCGCACCCCGGGTACGGGCTGCGCGCCGGGCGGCGGCGCGTTCCCTGGCTGCCCGTTCGGCGGCGGCCTGGCGCGCCAGTGAGTCCGCGCGCCCGGCGATGGAGGCGACCCGCTCCTCGGCGGTGCGCACCGCCAGCCGGACCTCCATCTCGTTCTGCCGGGCCCGTGGCACCATCGCGGCGAGCTGGTCGCGCTCCTCGGTGGAGGGCTCGGCGTCAATCGGTGTCTCCTCGGCCAGCCGCAGCCGCTCCTCCAGCTCGGCGAGCGTGAGCAGGTCCTCCTCGCGGGCGGCGGTGGCGCGCGCCAGCGACTGGGCCAGCCGGTCGGTCTCCGCGCGGGCCGAGCGGGCGGCGGCCCCCAGCTCGGCCAGCCGGCGGGCGGCGGCGTTGCGCTGCCCCTCGGCCTGCCGCTTTGCGGCGGCGGCGACCGCGACGGCCTCTTTGCGCTCGGCCACGTCGGCGCGGGCCTCGGCCAGCTGTTCGCGCAGCTCGGCGCTGGTCTGTTCGGCGGTGACCCGGTTGCCGCGGGCCTCCTCGACCGCGGCCTGCACCTCGATGAAGCTGGGCGCCTTGGCGGAGCCACCCGCGGCGGCGTACGCGCCGACGACATCGCCGTCGGGGGTGACCGCCCGCAGTTGCGGGTTGCCGGCGACCAGGGCGGTCGCGGCCTTGAGGTCGCCGACCAGGACCACGTCGCGCAGCGCCCAGTGCACCGCCGGGGCCAGCTCCTGCGGGCACTGCACCAGGTCGGGTCCCCAGTGCGCGCCGTCGGGCAGCGCCGGGCGCAGCGAGTCGAGCGAGCCGCGCATCCCCGGCGCCGACGCGCCGCCGATCAGGATGCTGGCCCGGCCGGCGTCGTTGATCTTCAGCAGCCGCATCGCCTCGGCGGCCTCGTCGATCCCGGTGACCGCGACGGCGTCGGCCAGAGCACCGAGCGCGGCGGCGAGCGCCGCCTCGTGGCCGGGGGCGACGGTGAGCACACCGGCCAGGGCGCCGATCAGACCCGGAACCTCCCCGGCCCGGGAGAGCAGCGCCCCGGCGCCGTCGGCGCGCTGCAGCCCCATGGAGAGCGCCTCCTCGCGCGCCGCCCAGGTCGCCGCCTCCTTCTCCGCCTTGCGTTCGGCGTCGGAGAGTTCCCGTACGCGGGCGGCGGCCCGTTCCTGTGCGGCGACGGCCTCGGCGTGCCGGGCGTCGAGGTCGGCGTTGTCCCGGTCGGCCTCGGTCGACTCGGCGGCGACCGCGTCGAGGTCGGCCTGCGCCACCTCGGCCCGGGCTGCGGCGTCGGCGTGGGCGACGGTGAGCCGCTCGATCTCCTCACCGCCGCTGCCGGTACGCGCTCGCGCGGAGTTGACCTTTCCGGTGAGCCGGGCAAGTCCCTCCCGGCGGTCGGCGATGGCCTTGGCGGCGGCGACCAGTTCCCGCTCGGCGGCGGCGAGCTGCCGCTCCAGCTCCTGACGGTGCTCGACGGCCTCAGCGAGGTGCACCTGGTCGTCGGTGAGCGCGGCGCGCAGCTCCTCCTCCTGCTCGCGCACCTTCTCCGACTCGGCGAGCAGCTGCTCCGGGTCGCGGCCGGGACGTTCGTCGTCGGGCACGGCGCTGAGGTGGCGCAGCCGCTCCCGGGCCAGCTGCTCGGTGGAGCGGAAGCGCTCCTGCAGGGCGGAGAGCTTGTACCAGGTGTCCTGGGCGGCGGCCAGCCGCGGCGCGTCCTCGGCGAGCGCGGCCTCCAACTCGGTGAGGCGGCCCTGGACCTCGCCGTGGGTGGCTTCGACCTCCTCGCGGCGCTGCCGCAGCGCGGTCTCGTCGGCGATCTCCTTGTCCAGCGTGGTGCGCAGGGTGGCGAGGTCGTCGGCGAGCAGCCGCAGCCGGGCGTCGCGCAGGTTGGCCTGGATGGCGGCGGCGCGCCGGGCCACCTCGGCCTGGCGGCCCAGCGGCTTGAGCTGGCGGCGCAGCTCGGCGGTGAGGTCGGTCAGCCGGTTGAGGTTGGTCTGCATCGCGTCGAGCTTGCGCAGCGCCTTTTCCTTGCGCTTGCGGTGCTTCAGGACGCCGGCCGCCTCCTCGATGAAGGCGCGGCGGTCCTCGGGCTTGGCGTGCAGCATCCCGTCCAGGCGCCCCTGGCCGACGATGATGTGCATCTCCCGGCCGATGCCGGAGTCGGAGAGCAGTTCCTGGATGTCGAGCAGCCGGCAGGAGTCACCGTTGATCTCGTACTCACTCTCGCCGGAGCGGAACATCCGGCGGGTGATGGAGACCTCGGTGTAGTCGATCGGCAGGGCGCCGTCGGTGTTGTCGATGGTGAGGGTGACCTCGGCGCGCCCCAGCGGCGCCCGGCCGGCGGTGCCGGCGAAGATGACGTCCTCCATCTTGCCGCCGCGCAGCGCCTTGGCGCCCTGCTCGCCGAGGACCCAGGCGATGGCGTCGACGACGTTGGACTTGCCGGAGCCGTTCGGACCGACCACGCAGGTGATCCCCGGCTCGAGCTTGAACGTCGTCGCGGAGGCGAAGGACTTGAACCCCTTCACCGTCAGACTCTTGAGATGCACCGTCTCGATCCTCGCCCGTCGGCTGGCCGGGCTGTGTGAGCTGGAGGGACTCGGTCCTGCGCAGACTAGCGCGAAGCGGACGCGAGGTCAGGACGCGACCCACCCGCTGAGGTGGGAAGCACTCCCATCTTCGGCCCTATTCGCCCGACGCGGCGGTCGCGGACAAACAAATGCGCGCCGTCACGATGTGATCGGCGCGCTATTGGTGAAAAAGGGATTCAGTTGTCGACCGGTGGGCGCCGACGGAATCGGCGCCACAACGGTCGGTACGACGGTCAGGTCAGTGCGGGCTCAGCGAGCCGGAGCAGTTCGTCCGCCTCAGCCGCGGCCGCCGCGAGCCGATCATTGTCGGCACGCAACCGGGTGATCTCGAATTCCAGTGCCTGCACGGTGGCACGCAGCCGGGTGACCTCGTCGACGAGACGCCGATCGGACGCCACCCCGACGTGGCCATAGAGGGCCTTCGCCATGTTGTCTCCTCTTGATGCGCTGCCGGAAAGGCCGGCCAACGCGCGCCCAATCGTTCGCGGCTATCTCCCGCAAACTGGACACGGGCATGATGGGGCGCGACTGGCGACTCCTACATATTGAGCCGTTAACCGCCATTCGTCAAGTCGGCGTTTCGTCCGGAGATCATCGACTGCGGCCGTTGGGTCCGGTCATCCCCGCCCGATGTCTGCCTTAACTCTTGCTTAGGCGATTTGCCCGCTCTGTCGGCGGCACATAGCGTCACCTTGCCCCGGCCCAGGCAGCACAGGAGGCGAACGCCGTGCGCGATCGCAACAAGCGCGATGAACCCGGATCCTCGGACGAGGACTACCTGGCGTTCCTGCGCGGCGCCCAGGCCCGCCCGGCTCCCCGGCCGCAACCCGCACGCCCCCAGCCGCCCCGTCACGACCCGGCGCGGCCCGCCTCTCGCCGCGACACCGAGGAGCCCCACGGCCGGGGCCGGCACCGCCTGACGCGCCGGCTGTCCCGGCCACTGCTGGTCGGCACGGTGGCCGCGGCCACGCTGACCGTGCTGATCGCAGCCGGCGTGACCCTGGCGCCCCGCACCGGGACCCCGAGGTCCGGTGACCGCGACACCTCGCAGGTCGCGGTCCTGGACCTCGCCGACGCCTCCGCCGTCGCCCCGGACGCAAACACGGACGCCGCGGCCAGCCCCACCCCGTCGGCGTCGCCCACGCCGCGGACGAGCAAGAGTCCCCGCCCGACCGGCAGCCCTGCTCCCCGGCCGGCCCGCACCACCACCGCGCCCGCCCCGAGCACCTCGTCGGCGCCGCCGGCCGCCACGACCACCGGTGGCTCCGGCGACGACCACGCCGACGAGCGCCGGCAGATTCTCACGCTGGTCAACGCCGAACGGGCCAAGGCAGGCTGCGGCAACCTGAGCGCGCACAGCAGACTCACCACCGCCGCCCAGCGGCACAGCGAAGACCAGGCCGCGCACCGGAACATGGCGCACGAGGGCAGCGACGGCAGCAACGTCGGCACCCGGGTCACCCGGGCCGGCTACACCTGGCGTGCGGTCGCCGAGAACGTCGCGATGGGCTACCGGACCCACGCCGAGGTCATGCAGGGCTGGATGAACAGCCCCGGTCACCGGCGGAACATCCTCAACTGCACGTACCGGCACCTCGGTGTCGGTGTCGCCGAGGGCGGCGGATCCCTCTACTGGACCCAGGTCTTCGCCACGTCCTGACCTGCGCACCCGCGTCGACCGGCCGGGCGTACTCGTTGTAACGGGTACGCCCGGCCGCCGCGTGCCGTCGCCCGGGACGTCAACGTCGTCCACGCCAGCGGGAGCCGCCGATGGGGATCCGGTCGCGGCCGCCCCGGCGCGGCAGGCGCCACCTGTCGGCCGTTCTGCTGGTGATCCTGCTGACGGGTGTGGCGGCCTGCCGCATCGAGCCGGTCCCGATCAACGATCCCGGTCACTTCACCGCCGGGCCCTGGCTGTGGCAGTGGCAGGCGACCGGCGCGCTCGACACCGACGCCGCCGCCGCCGTGTTCCTGCTCGACCCGGTGGCGACCACCTCGGCCGAGACCGGGCTGCTGCGCGCCCGGGACCGCCGGCTGATCTGCCAGGTCAGTGCCGGGACCTACTCGAGCGCCGACCCGGACGCCGACCGTTTCCCGGCATCGGTACGCGGCCGCGGCATCGGAGACGACGGCGCCCGGTGGGTGGACGTACGGCAGTGGGAGATCCTGGAGCCGATCATCGCCGACCGGCTGCGGCTCTGCCGCGGCAAGCGGTTCCACGCGGCGGCCCTGACCGGTATGGACGGCTACGCGCACCGTTCGGGGTTCC
The DNA here is from genome assembly GCF_049523535.1 of Melissospora conviva. NCBI lineage: Bacteria > Bacillati > Actinomycetota > Actinomycetes > Micromonosporales > Micromonosporaceae > Melissospora > Melissospora conviva. The sequence continues at coordinate 117,667 of NZ_JBLLDT010000003.1, read as the reverse complement.
GGCTGACCTACGACGACCAGATCCGGTTCAACCGGCGGGTGGCGGAGCTGACCCGGTCGGTGGGCCTCTCTCCCGGCATGGTCGACAACCTCGACCAGGTGGCCGCGCTCGCCCCCGACTTCGACTTCGCCGTCACCCAGGAGTGCGTACGGCTGCGGCGCTGCGCGAAGCTGCTGCCCTTCACCGAGGCCGGCAAGCCGGTGCTGCACGTCGAGTACGACCGGGCGCCGACCGACTTCTGCGTGACCGGCCTCGGCTACGGATTCTCCTCGATGCGCAAGAACCGCTCCCTGGACGCCTGGCGGGACCCCTGCCCGATCGCGTGAACTCCACCGCCTGCCAGCGGCACCGCGACGAGGTCGGACAGTGCCGGGAGGCCGGACGGTGCGGGGCAGGCCGGGCCGATGCAGGGGCCGGATCGGACGGTGCGGGGCGGTCTCAGGCGGTGCGAGGGCGGGGCCGGGGCTGGCAGCGGGGGCAGCTGAACGAGGAGCGGTTCATGAACGCCTCGCGTCGGATCGGCGCACCGCACCGGCCGCAGGGCTCCCCCTCGCGGCCGTAGACGTTCAGCGCCCGGTCGAAGTAGCCACTCTCGCCGTTGACGTTGACATAGAGCGCGTCGAAGCTGGTCCCGCCGGCGGTGATCGCCTCGCCGAGGACGTCCCGGACGTGGCCGAGCAGGCGCTGCGCCGCCGGCCCGGTCAGGGTGTCGGTGGCCCGGTTGCCGTGCAGCCGGGCACGCCAGAGCGCCTCGTCGGCGTAGATGTTGCCGACCCCGGAGATCAGGGTCTGATCCAGCAGGGCGCGCTTCACCTCGGTACGCCGTCGCCGCAGCCCCGCGGCGAAGGCCGCATCGGAGAAGAGCGGATCCATCGGGTCCCGCGCGATGTGGGCGATCTCCGCCGGCAGCTCCGCGCCGCCTTCGGAGAGCATCAGCCCGCCGAAGGTCCGCTGGTCGACGAAGCGCAGCTCCGGCCCGTCGTCGTCGAAGCCGAACCGGACCCGCAGGTGCTTCTCATCGGGTGTCTGCGGCGGTTGCAGCAGCAGCTGACCGGACATGCCAAGGTGGCCGATGACGGCGTCGCCGCTGTCCAGCGGCAGCCAGAGATACTTGCCCCGGCGCCGTACGTCGGTGATGGTGCGTCCGGCGAGGGCCGCCGCGAAGTGCGCCGGGCCGGGCAGGTGACGCCGTACGGCGCGCGGGTGCCGGACCTCGACGCGGGCGATCCGGCGGTCGACGACCCACTGGGCCAGGCCCTGCCGGACCGTCTCCACCTCGGGCAGCTCAGGCACCGGCGGAGCCCGCCCCCGGCACCTGTCCGGCCGGTGCCGGATCACCGCTGTCGTTCTCCGGCCCGATGCCGGCGACGGAGACGACGCCGGGGTCCGGAGCGACACCGGCGACGGAGACGACATCGGTGGTCGGCACGACACCGGGGTCCGACACGACATCGGAGTCCGATGCGACGACGGCGTCGGATGCGCCTGCGGGGTCCGGGGCGCCCGCGGTGGTCGTGTTCCGGTCGGTTCCGGCCGCGCCCTCACCGGCCGGGCCGGCGAGCGTACGCCAGGCCGCCTCGGCCGCCCGCTGCTCGGCCTCCTTCTTGCTGCGCCCCTCGGCCCCGCCGTAGCGGACCCCCGCGACGATCACCCAGGCGGTGAAGGTCTTCAGATGGTCCGGGCCCTCCTGGTCGATGCGGTACTCCGGCACGCCGAGGCCCCGGGCCGCGGTCAGCTCCTGCAGGCTGGTCTTCCAGTCCAGCGAGGCGCCCCGGTTCGCCGACTCCGCCATCAACGGGTCGAAGAGCTTGTGGATCGCCTTCGCGGTGGTGTCCAGGCCGTACTGGAGGTAGATCGCGCCGATCAGCGCCTCCAGGGTGTCGGCGAGGATGCTCGCCTTGTCCCGCCCGCCGGTGGTCTCCTCGCCCTTGCCGAGCAGCAGGTACGCCCCCAGCCCGTCCGGCCCGAGCCCGCGGGCGACCTCGGCGAGCGCGCGCATGTTGACAACGCTGGCCCGCAGCTTCGCCAGCTGCCCCTCGGGCAGGTCGGGGTGGTTGAGGAAGAGCGCGGTGGTGATCACCACGCCGAGCACCGAGTCGCCGAGGAACTCCAGCCGCTCGTTGGTGGGCAGCCCGCCGTTCTCGTAGGCGTAGGAGCGGTGGGTCAGCGCCCGCTCGAGCAGCTCGGGGTCGATCGTCACCCCAAAGGCGTCCTCGAGGTGGCTCACGTGCACCCGGCGCCGCTTGTCGATGGTCATGCGGTTACCTCTTGCGATCCGATGAGTTCGGCCAGCAGGCCGGAGATGACAGGCACGGCCCGCCTGCGGTGCAGGTGGGCGGCGAGGGCGATGCCGGAGGCGACATCGGCGGCGGTGGCCGCGCCGTGGCAGACGACGGCGGTGCCGCCGACACCGAGCAGCGCCGCGGCTCGGGGCGCGCTGCCGTACGCGGGGGGACCACCGGCCATGGCGTACGCGCCCTCGATGGCTTTGAGCAGCACGTTGCCGGTGAAGCCGTCGGTGACGACCACGTCGGCGCGGCCGCCGACGCAGACGTCGTAGCCCTCGACGAGGCCGACGTACCGGCCGTCGCGGGGCAGGGTGAGGGCGGAGAGCAGGGGGTCGGCGGCGCGGCGGGCGGGGTCGCCCTTGCCCGTTTCGGTGCCGACCGAGAGCAGTCCGACGCGCGGGCCGGCAACGCCGTGGCCGACAGCGGCGAAGGCCGAGCCGAGCAGGGCGTGGTGGGCCAGCGCGGCCGGCCGCGGCTCCATCGAGCCGCCCACGTCGAGCAGCACCACGGGACCGTCGACGGCCGGCACGGTGGCGACCAGCGCGGGGTGGCGTACCTGCGGCCAGCGGCCCAGTTCGAGGGCCGCGGCCGTGACGGAGGCGCCGGTGGAGCCGGCGGAGACGAAAGCGTCGGCCTCGCCGGAGCCGACGGCGGCCACGGCGGCGCGGACGGTGTTGCCGGGACGGGCCGCGCCCCGTGGGTCGTCGGCCATCCGGATGCCGTGCTGGACCGGCCGCACGGTGACCCGGTGGCGTTCGGCCACGCCGAGCATGGCGAAGAGCCCGTGGGTGGCCTCGGGAGGGCCCACGAGCAGCAGGTGGAGGTCGGGATCTGCGCGCAGCGCCTGCAGAGCGCCGTCAACCACTACGGCGGGAGCATTGTCCCCGCCGAGGAGGTCGACGGCGATCCGGGCGGCGCCCGGCCCCTCGCCGCCGATCGGAGGAACCCGATCGGGGCCGGCGGGGGCCGGCGCACCGGACAGCAGCCGGGACGTGCGCGCCGCCCGACCGGAGGTCGACGGCGACGTCACTTGGCGTCCGCGTCAGACCTCGAGGACCTGACGGCCGTTGTACGTGCCGCAGACGGAGCAGGCGGCGTGCGGCAGCTTGGGCGACTTGCACTGCGGGCACGCCACAGTCGCGACCGCCGTCGCCTTCCAGTTCGCCCGGCGGGACCGGGTGTTGCTGCGCGACATCTTGCGCTTCGGGACGGCCACGGTTCTTACTCCTCTTGACTGGTCAGTTTCGACAGGCTCGCCCAGCGTGGGTCGATCTCGTCATGGCTGTGGTCAGCCGGCAGATCATCCCCGTGCACCCCACATTCGGGGCACAACCCTGGGCAGTCCTGCCGGCAGAGCGGGTTGGTCGGCAGCTTGAGCACCACCGCGTCCCGCAAGGCCGGCTCAAGGTCGAGCAGGTCACCCTGCATTCGGCCTATCTCGTCCTCGTCGGTGGTGGCATCCGTGGTGCTGTTCTCGTACGCGTACAGCTCCTGGATGTCCACCGTGATCGAGTCGTCGATCGGGCGGAGGCACCGCCCGCACTCGCCCCGGACAGCGCCGGAGACGGTCCCCGAGACGAGCACACCCTCGGACACCGACTCGAGCCTCAGATCGAGGCTCAGGTCCGCGCCCTCCGGCACGCTGATCAACTCCAGGCCGAGGTCCGCCGGTGCCGGCACCACCCGCTGGACCGTACGCAACGCACCAGGGCGACGCGGCAGTTCCCTCGTGTCGAGGACCAGCGGCGCCTTGGGATCGAGTTGGCTTGACGAGTGTTTGGGCATAGTCAGACTCCGGCCTGTGAGAGGGCCGACGAATCAGGTTACCCGGACCAGGTCCGGACCGTCGAATCGGGGTTGCCGGCCACCACATACGGTACCGATCGGTCCCGTGACCGGGGCCATCGGACTCAGAACGGCAGCGGACGATCCGCCTCGTCGCCGCCGAACGTGCCGATCTCGCGCAGCGCGTGCATCTTGTCGCGGCCCCGCTCGATCGAGGCGAGCGCCCGGGTGAGGAACTGCTCGAAGTTGGCCAGCGCCGTGTCGACGTAGTCGTCGACCTCGGTGCGCAGCCGCTGAGCCTCGGCCCGGGCCTCGGCGACGATCCGCGCCCCCTCGTGCTCGGCCGAGACAGTGATCTCGTTGACCGAGACCAGGCGGGCGTGCTCGGCCTCCGCCTCGGTGATGATCCGGTCGGCCTCGCGCTTGCCGGCCTCCATGATCTTGTCGCGCTCCTCCAGCAGGGCCGAGGCCCGGCGCAGGTCCGCGGGGAGTTCCACGCGCAGCTCGTCGAGGGCGGCGATCATCTCGCCGCGGTCGACCATGCAGTTGTTGCGCGACATCGGGACGGAACGCGCCGTCTCCAGAATGCCGATCAGCTCGTCGATGCGGTCGAGCGGGTCCACCGGTACACCACTCCTGTCGTTCGGTCGGCCGACCTCCATCATGCGGGGTCGGGCCGCAATACTGCTCCCCCAATGATGCGGTTCGCGACCGGCGTCCGGATGATCCCCGGCTCCTGCGGCGCGTCGTCGGCTCCGACGCGGTCAGCCGGCAGGCGGTACGAGGCGCTGCCGCAGTGCGGTGTGCACAAGCTCCGGCACGTGCGCGGAGATGTCGCCGCCCCACTTGGCGACGTCCTTGATGAGGCTGGACGAGATGAAGGAGTACTGCGGGTTCGTCGGCATGAAGAGGGTCTCGACGGACGCCAGGCCCAGGTTCATCTGGGCCATCTGCAGCTCGTAGTCGAAGTCGCTGACCGCTCGCAGCCCCTTGACCAGCACCGCTGCCTCCTGGGCGCGGCAGAAGTCCACCAGCAGGCCGCGGAAGGACTCCACCCGGACGTTGCCGAATCGCGCCGTCACCTCACGGAGCATCTCGATGCGCTCCTCGATGGTGAACAGGCCGGTCTTGGACTGGTTGATCAGCACTCCGACGACCACCTCGTCGAAGAGCCGACTGGCCCGGCCGATGATGTCGAGGTGACCGTTGGTGACCGGATCGAAGGAGCCGGGACAGACCGCACGTCTCATGATCGGCGACCGTACCAAAGAGTTGCCTCCCCGTAACGCCTGCTGCGCAGCCCGGTGATGCCCTCCACCCACTGGAAGTCGCGGGTGCGGCGGGAACGCTCGACGACCACCAGCGCCTCCTCGGCCAGCCAGCCACCGGTGACCAGGGTGGTGAGCAGGTCGGTGATCTCGGTGTCGGGGACGGCGTACGGGGGGTCGGCGAAGACCATGTCGTACGGGTCGCCGTCGGGTCCGGCGGCGAGCACCTGCGCGACGCGGGCGGTGGCCAGCCGGGCGGCGGGTGCGGCCCGCAGGGTGGCGATGTTCTCCCGTATGACGCGTGCGGCGCGCGGGTCGGACTCGACCAGCAGCACGTGCGCGGCACCCCGGGAGAGCGCCTCCAGACCGACCGCGCCGGAGCCGGCGTAGAGGTCGGCCACGCGGGCGCCGTCCAGGTCGAGATGCGACCCGACGGCGCTGAAGAGCGCCTCGCGGACCCGGTCCGAGGTGGGGCGGGTGCCGGAGCCCGCCGGGGTGGCGATGCGCCGCCCGCCGTAGGCGCCGGCCACGATCCTGGTCATCGCGGGCCCCTGGTCACAGTCACGCTCCGAGAGTACGCACCGCGGGTCGGCACCAGCCGCGGCCCACCTACCGACACCGGGCCGAGCGGATCCGGCCGCATGACGGAGGGATATGCCACCGAACCCACGAACCCTTTACCCGCTGACTCCCGACATCAGCAGGCCGGCACGGCGATGGAATTTGACAAAGCAAAGAGATGGCAGTCGGCCGAATTTCACTTCACCCGCCTGCAACTATTTCCGTAGGTCAATCATTCGGCCGGCCAAATCAATCTCGACGCGCAACTCACTCATCCACAGCCGACCGCGCGCCAACCCCCCGCACGGCGCGGCACATTGGACTCGCCGCAGCTCAGAACCGGCCTCGGCGCGCACGGTCAGCCGCCCGGGTGATGCGCTCTCCTCCGATCGGCGAATCTTTCGATTGCTTGTCCACACTGTTCACTCCGCGCGGACGAGATGAATTGCGACACCGCTGCGACACCGTCACTCAACGACATCACGGCACCGCTCGATGATCCACCGCGCGCGACCGCCCGATTACCGAGCGACCACCAAAAATCACGGATCGGCATCTGGTTCCTGTGGGCTGGCTAAAGAAACGACCCGATCGCTAATGTCTGGCGCTGTACGGGTCGACGCCGATCTCATTCGGGCAAATGGCAGCCGAATTGCCGCTTTTCTGGCCCTGACAGGCTGTCGACCGGTAATACATCGAATCCCTATCACGTGGAGTAGACGTGAATCGTCCCAAGCTCTCGATCCGGCGAAGCGTGGCCCTGGCCGCGACCGGCGCCGTGATCGGAATGGCCGGCGTGGCGCTGACCGCCGCCCCCGCCGCCGCCCACCACCCGGAGATCTCCGGCACCTACTGCAAGACCAAGATCGGCGAAGACCGCAAGGGCAACCCGACGTACGCGTACGAGTACACCTGGACCGTCGGCAACAGCGAGCGGGTCGCCGCCACCGTCACCCGGGTCCAGCCGAACGGCGTGGGCCAGATCGTGGTCGGCGCGACCCTTCCGGCGCGCGGCGAGGGCTACCTCGGCGGCACCGAGACTCGTAGCAGCGCCAGCGGTTCGCTGACCGTCGAGGCCCAGTGGAAGTACGACAAGAAGACCTACAAGGAGGCGCGCACGGTCAAGGCCAAGAGCGCCGGCACCTGCGCCCCGAAGCCGACGCCGACGCCGACCCCGACGTCGACGCCGACCCCGGAGCCGACGACCGAGCCGACCCCGGAGCCCACCACGGAGCCGACCCCGGAGCCGACCCCCACCGAGACCGAGCCCACCACGGAGCCGACCCCGGAGCCGACCCCCACCGAGACCGAGCCGACGACGGACCCGACTCCGTCCGAGCCGGCGCCGACCGTGCCGCCGACCGACCCGCTGCCGCCGGCCGAGCCGGTCTTCACTCTCGAGCACACCTGTGACGAGATGATCTTCGGTATCGACAACCCGGAGGGCAGCGAGTACGGCACGCTCAGCTTCGTGCTCACCCCGAACGTCGGCGAGGCGCAGACCCTGACCGTCGCGCCGGGCGAGAGCAAGACTGTCTCGTTCCCCGCCTCCGAGGGCCTGGTCGTCACCCCGTCCTTCTCGGACCCGGCGCACGCCGCGTCGATCGCCGCCGCGCCGAGCGAGAGCGAGAACCTCGACGGGATCGCCTGGGAGCAGCCGGAAGACTGTGACGCCGGCAGCGGTGGTGGCCTGCCGGTGACCGGCGCGGCCGCGGGCGGCATCGCCGCCGGCGCCGCCGTGCTGCTCGCCGCCGGCGCCGCGCTGTTCATCATGGCCCGTCGTCGCCGGGTCCGCTTCACCGCCTGATCGCACCTGATCGCCTGAAGTGACACGAGGGCGTGCCGACTCCGGTCGGCACGCCCTCACCTTTTTGCCGGTCGCCCATCGGCGGGCGACCGTGACCGGCAAGGACGAGTTCACGACAGCTGGGTCAGCTGATCACAACAGGCAGTGACGAAAGATCACGGATAGGTATCGCCTTCCTTTCAGGAACCTGAAAGTCATGCCTGTTCATCGATATGGTGGCTCGCGGTGCGGCCGACGTGCCGGCGGGCGGCAAGCCCGCCGAGCTGCACAATCCCTTCGACGGCCCACAGCGCACCTGAACGATCATTGATCCCTCGTCCAGTGGAGTAGACGTGAACCGTCTCAAGTCCTCGATGCAGCGCACCGCGGCCGTCGCCGTCGCGCTGCTCATCGGTGTGTCCGGCGTGGCGCTGACCGCAGGCGCCGCCGCCGCCACCGACCGGAACCCGCACCACACGAACGGGCACAAGATCGAACACCGCGGCTGGTGCAAGCCGAAGCACCCCAAGCCGACCAAGTCCCCGACGCCGAGCCCCTCGTCCCCGAGCGCCAGCCCGACGCCGAGCGAGAGCCCCAGCGAGTCGCCGACACCGAGCCCGACCGCCTCCACCACCCCGGAGCCGACGCCCACTCCCGAACCGACCGCCACCCCGGAGCCGACCGGCACCCCGGGCCCCGAACCGACCGGCACGCCCGCGCCGGGTGAACCGATCGACACCCTGATCCACACCTGCGACGAGATGGTCTTCCAGCTGGAGATCCCCGCCGACGGTGCGGCGATGACCGTGGTGCTCACCCCCAACCGGGGCGAGGCGAAGACGCTGAGCGTCAAGCCCGGCGAGGTCGACCACGTCTCCTTCGCCACCTTCGACGGCCTGGTCGTGACGCCCTCGCTGGCCGACGGCACCGAGGGCGACCCCATCGCCTGGGAACGGCCGGCGGAGTGCGACGGCGGCACCGGCGGAGGTCTGCCGGTGACCGGCGCCGCCGCCGGTGGCCTGGCCGCCGCCGCTGCCCTGCTGCTCGCCGCCGGTGGCGCGCTCTTCCTGATGGCCCGCCGCCGCCGGATCAGCTTCACCGCCTGACCGGTACGCCGATCGGCACGACGGGGCGGGTGACCTCCGGGTCGCCCGCCCCGCTCGCCGCGCAGGGCCTCAGCCCTTTTCCAGGTACTCCGCGCGCTCGGCGTCGACCAGGGCCGCGACCGACGCCGCCAGCGCCGGGTGCCGCACCAGCTCCGGGTCCTCGCCGACCAGCTCCGCCGCCTCGGCCCGGGCGTCGCGGATCAGGTCGGCGTCCTTCAACAGCGACAGCAGCCGCAGATGCGAGCGCCGTCCCGACTGCGTCGCGCCGAGCACGTCCCCCTCGCGGCGCTGCTCCAGGTCCAGCTCGGCCAACTTGAACCCGTCCACCGTGGAGGCGACCGCGTCGAGTCGTTCCCGGGCCGGCGAACCCTCCAGCGCCTCGGTGACCAGCAGGCAGAGGCCGGCGGCGGAGCCCCGGCCCACCCGGCCCCGCAGCTGGTGCAGCTGCGACATGCCGAACCGGTCGGCGTCCAGCACGATCATCACGGTGGCGTTCGGCACGTCGACGCCGACCTCGATCACGGTAGTCGCCACCAGCACGTCCAGCTCGCCGGCGGCGAAGCCGCGCATCACGGCGTCCTTCTCGTCGGCCGGCAGCCGGCCGTGCAGGAGGCCGATCCGCAGCCCGTGCAGCGGGCCCTCCGCCAGCAGCGGCGCCACCTCGGTCACCGCCAACGGCGGCCGGCGACCCGAGTCGTCGGCCGGCGGCTCCTCCTCCGAGGCCCCGGCCTCGCCGATGCGCGGGCAGACGATGTACGCCTGGTGACCGGCGGCCACCTCTTCCTTCAGCCGCCGCCAGGCTCGGTCCAGAAAGGTCGGCTTCTCCGCTGCCGGCACGACGTGCGACGCGATCGGCGAGCGCCCCTTCGGCAGTTGCGACAGGGTCGAGACCTCCAGGTCGCCGTAGACGGTCATCGCCACCGTGCGCGGGATCGGCGTCGCGGTCATCACCAGGACGTGCGGCGGTTGCGCGGCCTTGGCCCGCAGCGCGTCGCGCTGCTCGACCCCGAAGCGGTGCTGCTCGTCGACGACCACCAGCCCCAGGTCGGCGAACTCCACCCCCTCGTAGAGCAGAGCGTGCGTACCGATCACGATTCCGGCGCGGCCGGAGGAGATCTCCTCCTGGGCCCGGCGGCGCGCGGCCGCCCCAAGCGACCCGGTCAGCAGCTCCACCCGGGTGCCGGCGACGTCGCCGTCCAACTCACCGGCACGGCCGAGCGGGCCCAGCAGGTCCCGCATCCCCCGGTGATGCTGGGCGGCCAGCACCTCGGTGGGCGCCAGCAGCACCGCCTGCCCGCCGGCGTCGACCACCTGCAGCATCGCCCGCAGCGCACAGACCGTCTTGCCGGAACCCACCTCACCCTGCAGCAGCCGGTGCATCGGATGCGCCGTGCCCAGATCCTCGGCGATCTCCTCGCCGACCCGGCGCTGGCCGTCGGTCAGCTCGTACGGCAGCCGGTCGTCGAAGGCCGCGAGGACGCCGTCGGGGCGTAGCGGACGGGGACGCGCCGGGGAGGCGGAAGCGCGGAGCTTGCGCTGCACCAGGGTCAGCTGCACGGCGAACGCCTCGTCCCACTTGAGCCGGTGCCGCGCCCGGTACAGCGCCTCCGTGCTGGTCGGCCGGTGGATCTCCCGCAGGGCGTCGCCGAGCCCCATCAGCTTCCGCTCGCCCCGCACTGTCACCGGCAGCGGATCCTCGGGCATCGTCACGGTGTCCAGCACCACCCGTACGCAGCGGGCGATCACCCAGGTCGGCACCGCCGCCGCAGCCGGGTAGACCGGGATCAGCGCTCCGGCGAACTCCTCGATCTCCTCGGTTGCGGCCTCCCCGTCGCCGGTCTCGCCGAGCAGCACGTACTCGGGGCCGTTGAGCTGCCGTGCGCCGCGGAACTCGGTGACCTTGCCGGCGAAGAGCCCCCACCGGCCGGGGCGCAGCTCGCGCTCCCGCCAGGCCTGGTTGCCGAAGAAGGTCAGCGTCAGCTGGCCACCGGAGCCGTCGGTGACGACAACCTCCAGCAGGCTGCCGCGCCGCTGGCGCATCGGCCGTACGGTCGTGCGCTGCACCTGGCCCAGGACGGTGACCTGCTCGCCGACGTCCAGGGCGCGGATGTCGGTGTGCTGGCCGCGCTCGTCATAGCGGCGCGGGAAGTGGTAGATCAGGTCGCCCGCGGTGTGCAGGTCGAGCCGGTCGGCGAGGGCCTTGGCCGTCTTCGCCCCCACCAGGGTCTTCAGCGGCGTGTCGGTGCCGCTCGCCACGACGGTCATTCCACCCCCACCAGCAGCGGATAGTCCGGTTGGCCGCCGACGAAGCACTGCACCTCGACAAAGGGCCAACGGTTGCGCAGGTACTCGTGGACGGCCTCGCCGAGCCCGGCGGGGGCCCGCTCCCCGACGAGCAGGGTGACCAGTTCCCCGCCGCCGCCGAGCATCCGGTCCAGCAGGGCGATCGCCGTCGCGGGCAGGTCGGCGCCGATCAGGTGCACCTCCCCCTCGACCAGGGCCAGCACGTCACCGGGCCCGCACGCGCCGGCGACCGTCAGCGCCTCGCGCGAGGCGACGCAGAGGGCCGCGGACCGGCACGCCCCGGCCGCCTCGGCCATCGCGATGACGTCGTCGTCGAAGCGCCGGCCCGGATCGCGGACGGCCAGCGCCGCGAGTGCCTGCACCGGCGAGCGGGTCGGCACCACGCTGACCTTGATGCCGAGCGACCGCGCCTCCTGGGCGGCCTCGGCCGCGATCTCCTGCCCCGGCCCGTCGTCGGGCAGGACGACGACCTTGGCGGCGCCGGTGTCCCGGATCGCCGCCAGCAGCTCCCCCGCGGTGGGGCCGCCGGGAATCACCACGGCGCCCTCGGCGGCGAAGAGCTCCGCCACCCCGTCCCCGGTGGCGATCACCACCGCCGCCCGGGCTGCCTGATCCGGCCCGACCGGCCCCACCGGGGCCAGCTGATCGGCGAAGCGGGTCACCGAGATCTGGTACGGCTGGCCGGCGGCCACCGCCGCCTCGACCGCCGCCCCGACGTCGTTGACGTGCACGTGCACATTCCAGGTGGTGGACGCCGCGGCCGTCGGGCCGTCGCCGACGACCACCAGCGAGTCACCGAGGGCCGCCAGCGTCGCCCGCAGATCGCGTACGGCCGGTTCGTCGGCGGTGAGCAGGAACTGGACCTCGTAGGCGAACTCGGGCGAGCCGGTCTCCCGTACCGCGGTGAGCGGGGCCCGGGGCGGGGTGGGGACGGTCGGCGACCGCACCGGGCGTTCCCCGGTGATCACCTCGACCAGGGTGTCGAGCAGCAGGCAGAGGCCCCTGCCCCCGGCGTCCACCACGCCAGCGTCGGCAAGCAGCGAGAGCTGCTGCGGGGTCCGGGCCAGGGCCTCCGCCGCGCCGGTCGCCGCGGCGCGCGCCACCACCCGCAGGTCGTGGCTGGCGGTCTGTTCGGCGGCGTCCGCGGCGGCGGCGACCACGCTCAGCAGCGTCCCCTCCACCGGCCGGGCGACCGCGGAGTATGCGGCGACGGTGGCGCCGCGCAGTCCGTCGGCCAGCGCCCGCCCGTCGACGGTCTGCGCGGCGCAGACGGCTTCGGCCAGGCCCCGCAGGATCTGCGACAGGATCACTCCGGAGTTGCCGCGGGCGCCGTGCAGCGCGCCGCGGGCGAGCAGCCGCAGCGCGGCACCCGCCCCGCCCGGGTCGGCACCGTCCGGACCTCCGCCGGAGGCCGGCGCGGCGCTGTGGTCCTGTGTGCGCGCGGGCGCGGCACTGTGGTCCTGTGTGCGCGCGGGCGCGGCGCTGTGGTCCTCGGTGCGCGGCGACGCGGCGACGCCGGCCAGGCCGTCGGTGAGGGCCTGCGCGGCGGCGGTGAAGGTCAGCACCATGTTGGTGCCGGTGTCGCCGTCGGGCACCGGGTAGACGTTGAGCCGGTCGATCTCGCCCTGATGACGTTTCAACGCCGCCAGCCCACCCACGCACCACCGGCGTACGGCTGTCCCGTCGAGAGTCTCCAGCACGGCGAGAAGCCTACTGGCGCGCACCGACGATCGCTGCGGACCGGGCCGCCGGCGGGTGCCCGGTGGAGGCGATTGGCCGTGGGCTGGGCGGATCGGGTAACCTGACCAGGTTGTCTGGGCAGCGCCTGCCCGCGACCTCTCGAACGTATCAATTCTCAGGAGTATCCCGTGGCTAGCGTGTGCGACGTCTGTGGCAAGGGACCGGGCTTCGGCCACAACGTGCCGTGGTCGAAGAAGAAGACCAACCGCCGCTGGAACCCCAACATCCAGTCGGTGCGTACCCCGGCCGGTGGCGGGACGACCAAGAAGCTGCAGGTCTGCACCTCCTGCATCAAGGCCGGCAAGGTCACCCGCGCCTGACGCGCGGGCCTTCGCCCTCCACCTTCACAAAGCTCGGCCATTGCCGGCGGATCCGCTGATCCGTCGGCAATGTCGCGTTCATCCGACACGGTGGGTGGCCACGGTCGTGACGACCGCGGCCACCCATCGGCGTTGAAACCGGCCCCCGCCGGGCTAGAGGACCCGGCCGAACGAGATGCAACCCGGGTGGTCCCGGTGGTGGCCGAAGTTGGGGATGCGGTCGTACCCGGCCGACGCGTAGAGCGCCAGCGCCTCCGGCTGCCGGTCACCGGACTCCAGGTAGAGCCGCTTGAAGCCGCGTTCGCGTGCCGAGTCCTCGGCGGCCCGCAGCAGCGCCCGCGCGGCACCACGGCCCCGGGCCTGCGGGCGGATGAACATCCGCTTCAGCTCGACGATCTCGGTGTCGTGCGTCCGCCAGCCGGTGCAGCCGAGCGCCTCGCCGTCGGCGAAGGCGACCAGGAACTCGCCCTGCGGCGGCGTGAACTGGGTCTGGTCGATCGGCGCGCCGTCGCCGTCTCCCCCGTACCGGATGATCAACTCGGCGACCGCCTCCGCGATCAACTGCTGGGCCACCGGGTCGGCGTACGGCACGGGCCGGATCTCGATCTCACTCACCCGCACAGGCTACGAGCGGCGCGCCGGGTTGGATGCGACCGACGTCACCGGAAGTGATCCCAGCCGCCCCGCCCCTCGTACGCGTCGCCGTCGACCGTCACCCCGGAGCCGTCCAGCACCCGGCCGATCGGCCGCCAGCCCTCCGGCAGCTCCACCGATTCCCCGAAGGTGGCGGCCAGGGCGTGGTCCTCACCACCGGCCAGCACCCACGTGTACGGGTCGACACCGAGCGCCCGCGCCGCGTCGGCCATCTGCCGGGGCACCTCGAAGGCGTCCCGTCGCAGGTCCACCCGGACTCCGCTGGCCGCGGCGACGTGCCCGAGGTCCTGCACCAGACCGTCCGAGACGTCGATCATGGAGGTGGCGCCGGCCGCGGCCGCAGCAGGACCCGCCTGGTACGGCACCTGTGGCCGCCGGTACGCCTCCACCAGCAGCTTGGGAGTGCGGAAACCGCGGGAGAGAACGGTCAGACCGGCCGCGGCGTACCCGATCCGGCCGCAGAGGGCGACAACGTCGCCGGCCCGGGCGCCGGAGCGCAGCACCGGGTCCCGCCCCTGCAGATCACCGAGCGCGGTGACCGCGACGGTGAGCACGGAGCTGGCGGACATGTCGCCGCCGACCACCCCGGCGCCGACCTTCGCCGCCTCGTCGCCGATGCCGCCGGCCAGCTCCTCCGCCCAGCTGACGTCCAGGTCCCGCGGGGCGCAGAAGCCGACCAGCAACGCGGTCGGCACCGCACCCATCGCCGCGATGTCGGCGAGGTTCGCCGCCGCCGCCCGGTGCCCCACATCGCGTGCGGTGGACCAGTCGCGCCGGAAATGCCGCCCCTCCACCAGCACGTCGGTGGAGGCGACCACCCGGCCGTCGGCGGCCCGCACCACTGCGGCGTCGTCACCCGGGCCGAGCAGACAGTTGACACCGGTCTGCCCCCGGGCGGTGACCCGGGCGATCAGGCCGAACTCGCCGGTCGTCGTGATGCTCATGCCTGCTCGCTCATCGCAGCTCCTTGACCACCGATACGGATCACACCTGGTGCGTAAGGTAGTTTCACCCTCTAGCCGCCCGGGCGGCGGACGGGAGTCGGATCATGGTTCAGGCGTACATCCTCATCCAGACCGAAGTCGGCAAGGCCCGTGAGGTCGCCGGCGAGATCGCCGAACTCCCTGGAATCGTCCGGGTGGACGCAGTCACCGGGCCGTACGACGTGGTGGTGCTGACCGAAGCCCGCACCGTCGACGAGCTCGGCAACCTGATCGTCAGCAAGGTGCAGTTGGTGCCCGGCATCACTCGCACACTCACATGTTCGGTGGTGCGCCTGTAAGTGGACCAGAACAACTCTCCAATCGACGAGAACAGCCCGGGCGAGTCGCGAAAATCCCCCGCGGAGTCCCCGGCCACCGACCGCGGCACCCGCCAGGCGGCACTGATCGCGACGCTGATCGCACTGCCGGTGACGGTGGCCGTGGCGGTCTTCGCCTTCGTGCAGCTGCGCCCCGACACCCCGGAGCCGGCACCGGCGCCCACCACCGCGGCCCCGCAGGCTGCCTCCACCGTGCCGGTGGAGATCGCCGCACCGGAGCTGACCGAACGGCAGGCCGTCGTCTGCCGGGCGTTGCTGTCGCAGCTGCCGCCCCAGATCCAGGACCTCCCGCAGCGACCGGTCAGTGCCGGCGCCGAGCAGAACGCCGCCTACGGCGACCCGGCGCTCACCGTCGCCTGCGGCGTGGCGCCGGTCGACGTGCCGCCCCTTGACGACGTCTACCTCGTCAACCGGGTCTGCTGGTACGGCAGCACCGACGCCGACGGCACCCGGCTGACCACCCTGGACCGGGAGGTTCCGGTGCAGGTCTGGGTCCCGGCCACCTACGGCAGCGCGTTGCAGCGGGTCAGCGGCATCTCGGAGACCATCATCGAGACGGTCCCCTCCGGCGGCAACCCGCCGCAGGGCTGCACGGGCTGACAAACACAGAGATCACACGAAGCCGTGCCCCGGTCCGGGGCACGGCTTCGTTTTGTCATCCTGCACGTGGCGACGGTCAGCGCGGCCCCACACCGTTGGTCAGGGCCAGCCGGATCAGCCGGTCGACGAGCTTCGGGTACTCGAGCCCCGAGGCGGCCCACATCCGGGGGAACATCGACGTCGGCGTGAAGCCCGGCATCGTGTTGATCTCGTTGAGGTAGACCTGCAGGTCGGGGGTGACGAAGAAGTCGGCCCGCGCCAGCCCGGCGCAGTCGAGCGCGGCGAAGGCCCGCGCGGCGTACTGCTGCACCCGTGCGGTGACCTCCGCCGGCAGGCCGGCCGGGATGTCGTACTCGCAGGCGTCGTCGAGGTACTTCGCCTCGAAGTCGTAGAAGTCGTGGTCGGTGACGACCCGCACCTCGGCCAGCACCGAGGCCTCCGGCGCGCCGCCGGCCTCGCCCTCCAGCACGCCGCACTCGATCTCGCGCCCCACGATCGCCGCCTCGACGAGCACCTTCGGGTCGATCTCGCGGGCGGTGGCGACAGCGGCGTCCAGATCCGCCCAGTCGGTGACCCTGGTGATGCCGAAGGAGGAGCCGGCCCGGGACGGCTTGACGAAGACCGGCAGCCCCAGCCGCTCCTTCTCCGCCGCGCTGAGCGTGACCCCGTTGCGCAGCACCGCGTACGGGCCGACGGGGATGCCCTCGAGCGCGCAGAGCTTCTTAGTGAACTCCTTGTCCATCGCCGCCGCGGAGGCGAAGACACCGGAGCCGACGTACGGGATGCCACTCATCTCCAGCAGGCCCTGGATGGTGCCGTCCTCGCCGTAGGCGCCGTGCAGCACCGGGAAGACCACGTCGACGCCGGCGAGGGCGCGCGGGCCCTCGGCGGCGTCCAGGACCATCAGGCCGTTGCCGGTCGGATCGGCGGGGAGCACCACGGCGTTGCCACTGCCGGCCGTGATCTCCGGCAGCCGCCGGTCGGCGATGGCGAGGTGCCCGGCCGCGTCGTCGGCGAGTACCCACTGGCCGGCTCGGGTGATGCCGACCGGCACCACCTCGAACTCGTCCGGGTCCAGGGCGGCGAGCAGCGATCCCGCGCTGACGCAGGAGATGCCGTGCTCGGGGCTGCGCCCGCCGAAGACCACCGCCACGCGGGTCTTGCCTGAGCTGGTCACAGAGTCACCTTTCATCGCGGCTTCGTCACCAGAAGCGGAGCGGAGGCCCCGGACGGCGCCGGATTTTGCCGCCCCGGTGTCCGATTGGCCCGCTCACCGGGGAGACCCTACTCTGCGTGGCCGCCGTACGGGTCTGAGCCCGGCACCCTGCGGTATAGCCCAACAACGAGTAGGCAAACCGGATACCTACCGCTACGGGGACCTTGCCGACCCGCTCTCAGCGGCTCGCGTCGAGGGCGGCGCGGAGGTCGGCGACGAGGTCGGCGGTGTCCTCCACCCCGCAGGAGAGACGGACGAAACCCGGCGGGGTGTCGTCGCCCCACTGCTCCCGCCGGTCGGCGCTGGTGTGCACCCCGCCGAAGGAGGTGGCGGCGGCGATCAACCGGGACGCGCCGAGGAAACGTCCGACCCGCTCGGCGCTGCCGAGGTCGAAGGAGACGATGCCCGGGATGCGGCGCATCTGCCGCGCGGCGACGGCGTACGACGGGTCGCCCGGCAGGCCGGGCCAGCGCAGCCCGGACAGATCCGGGCGCTGCGCCAGCGCGGCGGCGACGGCGGCGGCGTTGGCGCTCTGCCGGGCCAGCCGCAGGTCCATGGTGGCCAGTGAGCGGTGCGCCAGCCAGGAGTCGAAGGCGCCCGGGATCGCGCCGCCGAGGGTCCGCCAGCTGGTGAGGCGCTCCAGCAGCACGGTGTCGCGGGTCGCCACGTAGCCCAGGAGCAGGTCGGCGTGGCCGGTCAGCGCCTTGGTCCCGGAGGCGACCACCAGATCCGCGCCGAGCTCCAGCGGGCGCTGCCCGAGCGGCGTAGCGGTGGTGTTGTCGACCGCCACCAGCGCCCCGGCGGCGTGTGCCCGCTGCGCCACCGCTGCGATGTCGGCCACGTCCAGCCCGGGGTTGCTCGGGGTCTCCAGCAGCACCAGCCGCACCCCGTCGAAGGAGGGGTACGGCCCGGCGGTGGGCACGAAGTGGACGGTCACGCCAAGCTCGGCGAGGGTGCCGGTGGCCAGCGAACGCAGCGGGTAGTAGCCGTCGGCGGGCAGCAGCGCGGTGTCGCCGGGGCGCAGCACGGTCAGCAGGGCCCCGCTGATCGCCGCCATTCCGCTGGCGAAGACGCGGCAGTCGCCGCCCTCCAGCGAGCCGATCGCCTCCTCCAGCAGCCGGCGGGTCGGGTTGTCGGGGCGGCCGTAGCCGTTCGCCGCCGCCCGCGGGCCCTCGACCGGGTCGAGGTGGTAGGTGGCGGCGAGGACCGGACCGGGCAGGAACGGCTCACCGGGTACCGCGTCGGGCAGTCCCGCGTGGACGCAGCGGGTCCCGTCGCCGTACTCCGCTCGGGTGCCGGGCATCGTCACTCCGGTTTCGTGGTGCGGCTCATCAGCAGCGTCATCGCCGTCTTCGGGTCGGCACCCTCGTGGCAGACCCGCTCGACCTGTTCGATGATCGGCATCTCCACGCCGTGGGCCCGGGCCAGGTCGCGGATGGCGAGGCAGCTCTTGACGCCCTCGGCGGTCTGCCGGGTGGCGATCTGCGCCTGTGCCAGGCTCTCCCCGCGGCCCAGGTGCTCACCGAAGGTGCGGTTGCGGGCCATCGGCGAGGAGCAGCTGGCGACGAGGTCACCGAGCCCGGCGAGGCCGGCGAAGGTGAGCGGGTCCGCGCCGAGCGCCACCCCGAGGCGGGAGGTTTCGGCCAGGCCACGCGTGATCAGCATGGCGCGGGTGTTGTCGCCGAGCCCCATCGCCACCGCCATGCCGTACGCCAAGGCGATGACGTTCTTGACGGCGCCGCCCAGCTCGCAGCCGATGACGTCGTCATTGGTGTACGGCCGGAAGTAGCCGGTGGTGATCGACTTCTGGACCAGGGTGGCGCGTTCCAGATCCGAGCAGGCGACAACGGTCGCCGCCGGCTGCTCGGCGGCGATCTCCGGTGCGAGATTCGGCCCGGAGACCACCACGACCCGGTCGGCGGGGACCCCGGCGGTCTCCATGATCACTTCGCTCATCCGCTTGGTGGTGCCGAGCTCGATCCCCTTCATCAGCGACACCAGCGTGGCGTCGGCGTCGATGTGGGCGCGCCACTCGGCGAGGTTGCCGCGCAACGTCTGCGACGGCACCGCGAGCACCACCATGTCGGCGCCGGCGACCGCCTTCACGGCGTCCCCGGTGGCGGTGATCTGCTCCGGCAGCGTGATCCCCGGCAGGTACTCCGGGTTGCCACGCCCGCCGCGGATCGCCTCGGCGACCTCCTCACGGCGCGCCCAGACCACCACGTCCCGGCCGGCGTCGGCGAGCACCTTGGCGAAGGCGCAGCCCCACGAACCGGCGCCGAGGACCGCGACGTGTCCGCTCATGCCGTACCTCCCTGCGGTTGACCGACCTCACCGCGCGGATCTTCGCGCGGCCTTTCCCACAACGGTGGCGGGGTCTCCCCGCGGATCTCGGCGAGCAGGTCCCGGACGGCAAGCATGATCTGGTCGGTCATCTCCTCGAGCACCTCGCGGGTCGGCTGAGCGCCGGCCCAGCGGCTGAGATCGACGGGTGCGCCGGCGGCGACGGTGACCGGGCGGCGGGGACGCAGGTTCACGCCGCCGCCACGCGGGTCGGCCATCAGCTGCGGCCCCCACATCGCCAGCGGGATGACCGGGGCGCCGGTGGCCAGCGCCAGCCGGGCCGCGCCGGTCTTGCCGCGCATCGGCCAGAGCTGCGGCTCCTTGGTGATCGTGCCCTCCGGATAGATGATCACCGCGCCGCCGGCGTCGAGGGCGGCGATCAACCGGTCGAGGGAACGGGCCGCCTCGACCGAGCCGCGCTCGACCGGGATCTGCTGGACCTTGTGCAGGATCGCGCCCATCAGCGGGATCCTGAACAGGGATGCCTTCGCCAGGTACTGCGGCCAGCGCCCGTTGTCGTAGATGAAGTGGGCCGACACGATCGGGTCGGTGGGCGCGAGGTGATTGGGCACGATGATGATGCCGCCCTCACGGGCCAGCTCCTCGGCCCCCAGCCACGTCCGCCGGGTCCAGACGGTGACCACCGGTTTGATCAGCACGACCGCGAACCGGCGCCAGAACCCCAGCTTCCGCCGTCCCACGTCACCCCCCGTGTCCCGTGCCGCCATCGCCGGCCGGCTGCCGCCTGCGTGCCGGCTGCCGTCGCCGGACGGCTTTCGTTTGTGTACTGGCAGTGTCACTGCCACGAAATCATGCCCGTTGCGATGCGTTCCGGCTAGCGCGGGTCTGTCCAGGGCCGCCCTGTGACCGCGCGCACCCCGACCCGGCTGGCAGGATCATGGGGTGCGCGAACCGAGCTGGACCCTACTGATGCCGGTCAAGCGCCTCACCGTGGCCAAGAGCCGGTTGCGGGGCGCGCTGGACGGGGTGCCCCACGAGAAGCTGGCCCTGGCGCTGGCCCGGGACACCGTGACCGCGGCACTGCTCGCCCCCGGGGTCGACGAGGTCTGGGTGATCACCGACGACGACCGGGTCGCGCACTCCCTCGGGCCGGCGGGGGCCCGGATCGTCGACGACACCCCGGACGAGGGTCTCAACCCGGCCCTGCGGCACGGTGCCGCACTCGCCGGCGGTCGCCCGGTCGCCGTCCTCACCGCCGACCTGCCCGCGCTGCGCCCGGAGGAGCTCGCCGACGCGCTCGGCCAGGCGGCCGGCGCCGACACCCGGCGGTACGCCGCCGACGCCCTCGGCACCGGCACCGTGCTGCTCACCGCGGCGGCGGGTACGCCGCTGCAGCCCCGGTTCGGTCCCGGCTCCGCCCAGGCCCACGCCGCTACCGGCGCGTTGCCGCTGACCGGGGCGTGGCCGAGCCTGCGCCGCGACGTGGACACCCCGGCCGACCTCGCCGCCGCCGCCCGGCTGGGGCTCGGCGCGCACACCGCCGAACTGCTGCGCGCCGCCCCACCCGTACGCGCCGGCGGCTGAGCCGCGGACCTGCCGCACCGCCGGGCCATGCAACCGCCGAGGGCGCAGTCACGGATCCGCCGCACGGCCCCGCCCTCCCAATCGTCGGCGGCCGCTGCCCGTGCCGGGTGTACGGTGCTGGACATGCAGGGCACGGTGGCGACCTTCGACGCGCAGACCCGGTGCGGCACGCTGCTGCTCGACGACGGCACCGAGGTGTCCTACCCGGCGGCGGCGTTCGACGCGTCGGGGCTGCGCCTGCTGCGGCTCGGTCAGCGGCTCACGGTCGAACGCGACGCCGACGGGTCGGTGCTGCGCCTGACCATGCCCGGCCTGCACTGAGCAGCCGCAGCACCCACTGATCACTGGCAGTGGGCGCGCCGTTCACCCGCGGCGCGTGATGATGGACGGGTGGACACCGAACAGGCCCGCGCCGCACGCCCCGCCGAGCCGCCGCCGGCGACCCGGTCCGGCGACGAGCCGCTGCCACCGGACCGTTTCCTCAACCGCGAGCTCTCCTGGCTCGACTTCAACGCCCGCGTCCTCGCCCTGGCCGAGGATCCCCGCTTCCCGCTGCTGGAACGGGTCAAGTTCCTGGCGATCTTCGCCGGCAATCTGGACGAGTTCTACATGGTCCGCGTCGCCGGGCTGAAACGACGGCTGCAGGCCGGGCTGCCGCTGCGCGGCGGGGACCGGATGCCGCTGCGCACCCAGCTGGAACGGGTCACCGCGCGCGCCGCCGAGCTGGTCGAGCGGCACGCCCGCTGCTTCGCCGAGGAGATCCTGCCGGCGCTGGCGGCCGAGGAGATCCACCTGATCCGCTGGGACGAGGTGGCGCCACGGGAACGGCAACGGCTGGGCGACTACTTCCGGGACCAGATCTTTCCGGTGCTCACCCCGCTCGCCGTCGACCCGGCGCACCCCTTCCCCTACATCTCCGGGCGGTCGCTGAACCTCGCGGTGGCGGTGCGCGACCCCGACGACGGCCCGGAACTCTTCGCCCGGGTCAAGGTGCCGGACAACGTCCCCCGCTTCGTACGGATCGACCCGGGCGCGCCCGGCCTGCGCTTCCTGCCCGTGGAGGACCTGATCGCCAGCCACCTGGGGCAGCTCTTCCCCGGGATGCGCATCGTCGACTGCCACCCGTTCCGGGTCACCCGCAACGCCGACGTCGAGGTCGACGAGGACCGCGACGAGGATCTGCTGCAGGCCCTGGAACGGCAGCTGGCCCGGCGCCGCTTCGGCCCGGCCGTACGGCTGGAGGCCGCCGCCTCGATGTCGGCGCGGATGCTGGACCTGATCGTGCGGGAGCTGGACATGGACGACCAGGACGTCCAGCGGGTCCCCGGCCTGCTGGACCTCTCGGCGCTCTGGCGGCTGCACGACGAGTGCGACCGGCCCGACCTCAAGGACCCGCCGTTCGTGCCGGCCAGCCACCCCCGGCTGGTCGACGGCGAGGTCCCCCGCAGCGTCTTCGCGACCCTGCGCGACGGGGACGTCCTCGTGCACCATCCGTACCACTCCTTCGCCACCAGCGTGCAGCGCTTCATCGAGCAGGCCGCCGCCGATCCGCAGGTGCTGGCCATCAAGCAGACGCTCTACCGCACCAGCGGCGACTCGCCGATCGTCGACGCCCTCATCGACGCGGCGGCGGCCGGCAAGCAGGTGGTGGTGCTGGTGGAGGTGAAGGCCCGCTTCGACGAGGTCGCCAACATCGGCTGGGCGCGCATGCTGGAACGGGCCGGCTGCCACGTCGTGTACGGCATGGTCGGCCTGAAGACGCACACCAAGACCGCGCTGGTGGTGCGCCAGGAAGGCGGGGGGATCCGCCGCTACTGCCACATCGGCACGGGCAACTACCACCCGAAGACCGCCCGGCTCTACGAGGACCTCGGCCTGCTCACCGCCGATCCGGAGGTCGGCGCGGATCTGACCGACCTGTTCAACGTTCTGACGGGCTACAGCCGGCAGACGGCGTACCGGCGGTTGCTGGTGGCGCCGCGGGGCGTGCGCAGCGGGCTGGTGGCCCGCATCGAGGAGCAGACCGAACGGGCCCGCGCCGGGGCGGCGGCCCTGGTGCAGTTCAAGGTGAACGCCCTGGTCGACGAGGGGGTCGTCGACGCCCTCTACCGGGCGTCGCGGGCCGGGGTGCGGGTGGACCTGCTGGTCCGCGGGATGTGCACGCTGCGGCCGGGCGTACCGGGGTTGTCCGAGCGGATCCGGGTGCGCTCGGTGCTGGGCCGCTTCCTGGAACACTCGCGCATCTTCCGCTTCGGCGCCGGTGCCGACGCCGAGATCTGGATCGGCTCGGCGGATCTGATGCACCGCAACCTGGACCGGCGGGTGGAGGCACTGGTACGCGTCACCGACGCCACCGCCCGCCAGGATCTGCTGTCGTTGCTGGACACGTCGCTCGGCGATGGCGTGGAGGCGTTCGAACTGGCTGCCGACGGCTCCTGGCACCGGCTCACCGACACCGCCGCGCACCCTCGGCAGGAGCTGCACGCCCTGCTGCTGGAGCGGGTGGGCGGCGAACGGGGGAGCTGACCCGCGACGGCGGGCCCGGCCACTACGCTGACCTGGTGATCGCGTTCCGACGGGGCTCCCGGTCCGCCGTGACCCCGCCCGCGGTCCGCGCCGCCGGCGGGGTGGTGTGGCGACCGGGCGCGACCGGCGTCGAGATCTGCCTGGTCCACCGGCCGCGGCGGGACGACTGGTCGCTGCCGAAGGGCAAGTGCGAGGCGGGCG
Source organism: Melissospora conviva (assembly GCF_049523535.1). NCBI lineage: Bacteria > Bacillati > Actinomycetota > Actinomycetes > Micromonosporales > Micromonosporaceae > Melissospora > Melissospora conviva. The sequence continues at coordinate 94,103 of NZ_JBLLDT010000003.1, read as the reverse complement.
AGCCGGCGCTGCTGGCCGCGATCCGCGAGGTCGCCGAGGAGGCCGACGTCCGGGCCGTGCCGCAGCTGCGGCTGCCTTCGGCGCGTTACCTCAGCGACGGGCTGCCCAAGACGGTCGACTACTGGTCGCTGCGCGCGGTCGGCAGCGGCGGTTTCCAGCCCGGCGAGGTCGACGGGATCCGCTGGATGCCGGTCTCCGCCGCCCTGGCGATGGTCACCTATCCCCGGGACCGCGAGGTGATCCGGGCCTTCACGGCCGCGCCGGTGGTGACCTGCACGGTCGCGCTGGTGCGGCACGCCGACGCCGGACGACGCGGCACCTGGTCCGGTCCGGACAGCGCCCGTCCGCTGACCGGGCGGGGCGTCACCGAGGCCGGCCGGCTGGCGCGGCTGGCGGCGGCGATCGAGCCGCGGCTGCTGCTGAGCGCGTCGGCGCGGCGCTGCGTACAGACTCTGGCGCCGCTGGCCGAGCTGCTCGACCTGCCGGTGCGGGTACAGGGCGACTTCGACGAGCCGGCGCCCGGGCAGGACCGGGACGAGAAGGCGCTGGCCGCGGCGGACCGGCTGGTGGAGATCGCCGAGCAGTCGGTGCCGGCCGTGGTCTGCGGCCAGGGGCGGGTGCTGCCGCAGACCCTGGCCTGTCTCGCCGGCCGCGACGGCGATTTCCGCACCGCCAAAGGGGGCGGCTGGCTGCTCGCCTTCGCCGGACCGCGCCTGGTCGCGGCAGACCGGCTCTGACGCCGCCGGCCGGCCCCCGCTCCGGCGGGTTCCACGACGAAGGGCGCCCACCGCGGCGGTGGACGCCCCTGGCCGCGAGCTGATTCAGCGTCGTGCGGTCTTCTTCGCCGGCGCCTTCTTGGCGGCCGTCGACTTCGCCGCGGTGGTCTTCTTGGCGGGCGCCTTCTTGGCCGCCGTGGACTTGGCGGCCGTGGACTTCGTCGCGGCCGACGTCGCCGTGGTCTTCTTCGCGGCGGCCTTGGCCGTCGTCGACTTCGTGGTGGCCTTCTTCGCCGGCGCGGACTTCGCGGTCGACTTGGTCGCCGGTGCGGTCTTCCTGGCGGTGGTGGCCTTGGCCGTTGCCGCCTTCTTCGCCGGGGCGGCGGCCTTGGGTGCCTTGCCGCTGGCAACCATCTCCTTGAACACCGAGCCCGGACGGAATGTCGGCACGGATGTCTTCTTGACCTTCACCGCCTCTCCGGTACGCGGGTTGCGGGCTGTTCGGGCGGCCCGGGCACGCTTCTCGAAGGCTCCGAAACCGGTGATGGCCACCCGTTCGCCCTTGGTTACCGCTCCTTGGATTTCGGCGAGGACCGCGTCGAGCGCCGCCGTCGCCGTCTTCCGGTCCCCGAGGCGGACGGTGAGCGCCTCGATGAGCTCGGCCTTGTTCACGACTTCCTCCCGATTGTGCAATGGACTCGACGCGAGTCATTCTGCGCGCACGGTATGCCCGGTAGTACCGAGACACAAACATCTACCGGAAAAATGGCCTTGTGTCCCAAGGAAAATCGCCCCCACCGGCTTGCACCGGTGGGGGCGAATTGTCCGCCGGGCAGGCGGATCGGCGGTCAGCGGTCAGCCGACGACCGGCAGGAACGACGGCCGGGTCGCTTCGAACGCCGTGATCGCCTCCTCGTGGCGGAGGGTGAGTCCAATGTCGTCCAGGCCCTCCATCAGCCGCCACCGGCTGAAGTCGTCCAGCGGGAACGACCAGGCGTCGGCGCCGACGCGTACCTGGCGGGCGTCCAGGTCGACGGTCACCTCGGTGTGCGGGTCGGCCTCGATACGCCGCCACAGCTCCTCGACCACCGGCGATTCCAGCTCGACCGGCAGCAGCCCTTCCTTCAGGGAGTTGCCGCGGAAGATGTCGCCGAAGCGGGGCGAGATGACGGCCCGGAACCCGAAGTCGCGCAGCGCCCAGACCGCGTGCTCCCGGGAGGAACCGGTGCCGAAGTCCGGTCCGGCGACGAGAATCGACGCGCCGGAATAGACGGGGTGGTTGAGAACGAAGTCCTCGTCCTCACGCCAGCGACTGAACAGGCCGTCTTCGAAACCGGTCTTGGTCACCCTTTTGAGGTACTCCGCCGGCACGATCTGGTCGGTGTCCACATTCGAGCGCCGCAGCGGAGCGGCGATCCCGGTGTGCGTGGTGAACTTCTGCATCAGTGGTTGCCCTTCACAGATCTGCGGGAGCGGCCAGCCGGCCGAGCACGGCGGTGGCGGCGGCGACCGGGGGCGAGACCAGGTGGGTACGCGCGCCCCGCCCCTGCCGGCCCTCGAAGTTGCGGTTGGAGGTGGAGGCGGACCGCTGCCCCGGCTGGAGGTTGTCCGGGTTCATGCCCAGACACATCGAGCAGCCGGCGAAGCGCCACTCCGCCCCCGCCTCGGTGAAGAGCTCGTGGAGCCCTTCGGCCTCGGCTGCGGCGCGAACGGCCTCCGAGCCGGGCACGACCAGCATGCGTACGCCGTCGGCGACCTTGCGGCCCCGCAGCACGTCCGCGGCGGCGCGGAGGTCCTCGAGGCGGCCGTTGGTGCAGGATCCGACGAAGACCACGTCGATGCCGATGGAGTTCATCGGGGTGCCGGCGGCGAGGTCCATGTACTCCAGCGCGCGGCGCGCGCCGACCTGCTCCGACTCGTCGCTGAAGTCCTCCGGCGCCGGCACGACGCCGTTGAGCGGCGCGCCCTGGCCCGGGTTGGTGCCCCAGGTGACGAAGGGGGTGACCTTGCTCGCGTCGAGGGTCACCTCGGTGTCGAAGACCGCGTCGGCGTCGGTGTGCAGCGTGCGCCAGTACTCCAGGGCGGCGTCCCAGTCGGCGCCCTTCGGCGCGTGCGGGCGGTCCTTGAGGTACGCGAAGGTGGTCTCGTCCGGCGCGATCATGCCGGCCTTGGCGCCCCACTCGATGGACATGTTCGCGATCGTCATGCGCCCCTCCATCGAGAGGTCGCGGATCGCCTCGCCGCGGTACTCGACGATGTGGCCGCGGCCGCCGCCGGTGCCGACCTGGGTGATCAGGGCCAGCACCAGGTCCTTGGCGGTGACGCCGGGGGCGAGCTTGCCGATGACGTTGACCGCCATGGTCTTCGGCTTGGCCTGGGGCAGCGTCTGGGTGGCGAGCACGTGCTCGACCTCGCTGGTGCCGATGCCGAAGGCGATCGCACCGAAGGCGCCGTGGGTGGCGGTGTGGGAGTCACCGCAGACGATCGTCAGGCCGGGCTGGGTGAGTCCGAGCTGCGGGCCGATGACGTGCACGATGCCCTGGTTGGCGTCGCCGAGCGGCAGCAGCTTGACGCCGAACTCGGCGCAGTTGCGGCGCAGCGTCTCGATCTGCGTACGCGAGATCGGGTCGGCGATCGTGAGCAGGTCGCCGCGTCGCTTGCTGAACTCGGGGTTGGTGTACCCGGTCGGGGTGTTGTGGTCCTCGGTCGCGAGGGTGAGGTCGGTACGACGCACCGGGCGCCCCGCCATCCGCAGGCCGTCGTAGGCCTGCGGGCTGGTCACTTCGTGGAGCAGGTGCAGGTCGATGTAGAGAAGATCCGGTTCACCCTCCGCGGATCGCACCGTATGGGCATCCCAGACCTTTTCGGCCAGGGTCCTCGGCTTGGTTGGCTGCGGAGTGACTCCCACCATCTGGACATCCTAAATTCTGGGAGGTATGTTTCGGCTTGTGGGACACAGTATGAGCGGTGTCGGCGTTCTCGACAAGGCGGTTGTCATTTTGGCCGCATGTGTCGACGGCGCCAGCCTTGCCGAACTAGTCGAACGAACCAAACTCCCCCGGGCGACCGCGCACCGGTTGGCGCAGGCCTTGGAGATTCACCGGATGCTCGTCCGGGACAGCCAGGGACGCTGGCGCCCCGGGCCGCGCCTCGGTGAGCTGGCCAACTCCGCCCCGGACGTGCTGCTGACGGCGGCCGAGCCGCTGCTGGCCGCGCTGCGGGACGCGACCGGGGAGAGCGCCCAGCTCTACCTGCGCCGCGCCGACGAGCGGATCTGCGTGGCCGCCGCCGAACGGGCCAGTGGGCTGCGGGACACCGTCCCGGTCGGGGCCGTGCTCCCGATGACGGCCGGCTCCGCGGCCCAGGTGCTGCTCGCCTGGGAACCGCCGGAGGCGGTGATGCCGCTGCTGCCCCGCTGCAAGTTCACCGGGCGCGCCCTGGCCGAGGTACGGCGGCGCGGCTGGGCGCAGAGCGTGGCCGAACGGGAAGCGGGAGTGGCCAGCGTCTCGGCGCCGATCCGTGACCGCACCGGGCGGGTGATCGCCTCGATCAGCGTCTCCGGCCCGATAGAGCGCCTCGGCCGGCGTCCCGGCGAGCGCCACGCGATGGCGGTCATCCGGGCCGGGCAACGGCTCAGTGGGCTGTAGGAGCGAGGACCCCCGAAAACGAACCGGCCCGCCACGGAGGTGGCGGGCCGGTTCTCAATCTGTAGCCCCGACCGGATTCGAACCGGCGCTACCGCCTTGAGAGGGCGGCGTCCTAGGCCGCTAGACGACGGGGCCAGAACTTTTCCTTCGTCACCCTTCCGGGTGACGCTGCTGAACTTTACCAGAGATCTTTTCCGTCCCCCCGAGGGGGTCGCGGTGGTGCTCTCCAGCAAAAACCAGCGACCGATGTCCCTTGCGGAACATCGGCAGCTGGGGTACCAGGACTCGAACCTAGACTAACTGAACCAGAATCAGTTGGGCTGCCAATTACCCCATACCCCATTGGCGCCTTGCGGCGTCGGAAAAGAACATTACTCCACCCGGCACCGCTGCGCCAAACCGACCCGGACAACCCGCTCTGACCTGGGGTTTTACCTCGCCGCCGACCGTCACGGCCGACGGCGGGGACTCAGCTAGAGCGCGACAACCGGGTTGATCAGTTCGCCGATGCCGTCGATGCGCACGGTGACGATATCCCCGTCCGCCAGCGGGCTAACCCCCGCCGGCGTGCCGGTCAGCACCACGTCACCGGGGAGCAGCGTCATCACGTGTGAGACGTACGACACCAACGCCGGCACGTCGAAGACCATGTCCCGGGTCCGGCCGAGCTGGCGCACCTCCATCTCCTCCGGGTTGCGCCCCACCTCGCAGCGGACCTCCAGGTCCCGCACGTCCAGCCCGGTGGAGATCCATGGGCCGATCGGGCAGAACGAGTCGAACCCCTTGGCGCGGGTCCACTGACCATCGGAGCGCTGCAGGTCCCGGGCGGTCACGTCGTTGGCGCAGGTGTAGCCGAAGATCGCCTTTTCGGCGGCGGCCCGGTCGGCCCGGCGGGCACCGGGCGGCCCGATCACCACGGCCAGCTCCGCCTCGTGCTCCACCTGCTTGGAGAAGATCGGCAGCCGGATCGCGTCCCGCGGCCCGATCACCGACGTCGAGGGCTTGAGGAAGAGCAGCGGCTCGGCCGGCACCTCGGCGCCGTGCTCGGCGGCGTGCTCGGCGTAGTTACGCCCGACACAAACCACCTTGCTGGGCAGAATCGGCGAGAGCAGCCGTACGTCCGACAGCGCCCAGCGGGCACCGGTGAAGCGGATCTCGCCGAACGGATGGCCGTCGATCTCGGCGACGGTCAGACCCGCCGCCGCACCCCCCGGCTCCCCCTCGACGACCCCGAACGACATTCCCTTGGCATGAGCAAAACGAGCGATACGCACAGTGCCAATCTAGTCTCACCCGCCGCTCGGGCACGGGCTGCCGCACTGGCGCGGAGACCAGCGTCGCAGCCGGCGCCGGTTTGCGGGCTTTCCGCCCCCGGGGCCCGGCGGCTTCTCTAGCCTCGGTGCCGGAGGTTCCTCGTCATGCCCGCACCCATCCGCACGGTCACCGCGGCGTTCGCCGGGCTCCTCGGCTCGCTGCTCGTCACCGCCGCACCGGTCAACGCCGCGCCCATGGCGGCCGCCGCCGAACAGGACGCGCCGTTCTGGCGGCAGCCACCGGTCATCCTCGGCGCCACCGGGCTCCTGCTCGTCCTCGCCGGCCTCCTCGGCTGGCTCTGGCAGCGCCGCCGGACCCGGCGCCCGGCCGCGCCGCCGCCGGCGCGCCCGCCGGACCTCGGCGGGGCCGTCGCCGCCCAGCGGATCCGGCGCGGCACGGTCTATCCCCTGCCGGGAACACCGAAGCCGGCGGCCGCGCGACGCCGGCCCCCGGTCTGGGCCACCGTGGCGATCGCCCTCGGCCTGCTCGCCGGACTCGCCGGCGGCGCGATCCTGGCCGCGACCGGGCCGATGGGCGGGATGCGGGCGAACGCCCAGCCGACAGCGGGAGCGTGGGTCGGCCTCAGCGCGGTCGGCCAGATCGGCACCCCGCTGCGGGAATCAGCCTTCGAATTCACCGTCCGCGGTCTCGACTGCGACGGCGGCGGCCGCTGCCGGGCGACGGTGGACGTGCAGAACCTCACACCGGAGAAGCAGCGCTGGTACGCCCCGATGCAGCGTGCCTACCTGCCCGACGGGGAGTGGGTCACCGCCGACGAGGCGGCCACCAGGGCTGCCAACAACGGCCGGGACGTCTTCGCCGAGCCGCTCGCCCCCGGGCAGCGGGTGACGCTGCCGCTGGTCTTCAGCACCGACCCGGCGAAGCGGCCGAGCCATCTGGAGCTGCGCAGCGGAGTCTTCTCCTCCGGCGTGCGGGTCAACGTGCCCTGAGAGTGCGCCGCCGCCCGGTCGTACGCTGGTGGGCGTGACCGCCGCTCTCGCTTTCGCCACCGTGCTCGACGCGGCGCGGTGGCGTGCCCGGCAGGCGGCGCACGCCGCCCGCGCCGACGCCCTGACCGCCGGACACCGCGCCCGCCGGGCCGCCGGCGCCCGGCACGCCATCGACGACTTCCTCTACGACTACTACGGCACCCGGCCGGCCGTGCTGCGCCGCTGGCACCCCGGCGCCGGCGTCGCCCTTGCCCCCGACCCCGCGGAGCCCACCCCGCACGCCGGCTGGCGCTGGTACGCCACCGACGCCGACGGCACCGTCGGGCTCGACCGCGCCGCGTTCCTGGCCGACCGGGGCGAGTCGGTGCGCTACATCCACGGGTTGCTGAGCGCGATCGCGTCCCGCCCGGCGTACACGGGGTGTTTCGGGCTGCACGAGTGGGCGATGGTCTACCGGCAGCGCGAGCACCGGCATCCGCTGCCACTGCGGCTGGGGCAGGAGGGCACCGACGCGGTGGTGCAGGCGCACCAGATCCGCTGCACGCACTTCGACGCGTACCGCTTCTTCACGCCGGAGGCGGCGCCGCGCAACGCGTACCGGCCGACCCGCGACACCCAGGCGGAGCTGGATCAGCCAGGCTGTCTGCACGCCTCGATGGACTGCCACAAGTGGGCTACGAAGCTGGGGCCGGCCGTCCCCGGCGAGCTGGCCCTGGACTGCTTCGAACTGGCCCGTGACATCCGGCTGCTGGACATGCGCGCCTCGCCCTACGACCTGTCCTCCTACGACGAGGCGCCGGTGGCGATCGAGACCCCGGAGGGCAAGACGGAGTACGCCGCACAGCAGCGTGGGTTCGCCGCCCGCGCCGGGGTGCTGCGGGCCGGGCTGATCGCCGTCTGCGAGACGCTGCTCGCCCCCACCGGCTAGCGGTCGCGCGGGCTCGGGGCGGGCTCGGCGCTGCCGGTCGGGGTGGGGGCAGGCTGGGTGGTCTCCTCCTCGTCGGGGGCGACGGCGGCGAAGACGACCGCGGCAACCAGCACGAGCGTCACCAGCCCGGCCTTGGTGGTGGCGGCGCGCAGCAGCCGCCAGGCGTTGCGGCGGGCGCCGGGGACAGCGCCCTTCGCCGTCCGGAAGTCGGCGAAGCCGCGCTTGGCGCGGGCGACGGCCATGCCGAGGGTGACCCCGATGACCAGGCCGATGCCGAGGAGAACCGCGATGAGAGGTCTTTCCACCCTCGCGAGTATCCATACCGGCGGATGATGGCGTAAGCCCTGGGTGGAGTTTCGGCCATCTGTCCGAGATCGACCGGCACGATCAGCCACCAACCGGACACCGTGGAGGGTCGCGGTGGCGCAGTCGCCCGAGCCCAGCGTCGAGCGCCGTCAGCCGGCGGGCGTGGCGGGCAGGTGGTCGCGGGCCCAGTCGGCGAGGGCGGCGAGGGCGGGCACCAGCGCCTGCCCCCGGGCCGTGAGCTGGTAGCTGACCCCGATCGGCGGGCCCTCCCGGACGGTGCGGCTGATCAACCCGAGGGTGGTCAGCTCGTTGAGCCGGTCCGACAGGACCGACTCGCTGATGCCCGGCAGGGTGCGACCGAGCTCGGCGAAGCCGGCCGGCCCTTCGGCGAGGGCGCCGATCAGCACTCCGTTCCAGCGCTTGCCCAGGAATCCGAAGACGCGCAGCAGAGCTTCGTCACAGGTGCGCGCCGCAGCTGCGCAGGCGTGCGGTACGTCGCTCTTGGCCACCGTCATGGACCCAAGGTTACGCGACCCTGCAAGAGACAATCGACTAGGAAATTACTAGCTGCTACTCTTGTCACAGCAACCAGGCTTCTCTCGCCTTCAGGAAGGCCCAAAATGACCTCGAACGACGCCGCCGCACTGATCACCCTGCACCCCGAAGCCCAGGCGCAACTCTTCAGCGACGCCCGGACCGCCAACAGCTTCACCGACGAGCCGGTCACCGACGAGCAGCTGCGCGCGATCTACGAGCTGGCGAAGTTCCCGCCCACCGCCGCCAACACCCAGCCGCTGCGGATCCTCTTCGTCCGCCCCGGCGAGGGCCGCGAGCGGCTCGTGCGCCACATGAGCGAGGGAAACCAGGCCAAGACCGGCAGCGCCCCGATGGTCGCCGTGCTCGCCGCCGACGCCGACTTCCACGAGTTCATCCCCAAGGTCTTCCCGATCCGCCCGGAGATGCGCGACCATTTCGCCGGCGATCCCGAGGGCCGCGAGCAGATGGCCCGCTTCAACGCCGCACTGCAGATCGGCTACTTCCTGCTCGCCGTCCGGGCCGCCGGGCTGGCCGCCGGTCCGATGGCCGGCTTCGACGCCGCTGGTGTCGACAAGGAGTTCTTCGCCGACCGCAACTGGAAGTCGCTGCTGGTGGTCAACATCGGCAAGCCCGGCGAGAACGCCTGGTTCGACCGGCTCCCGCGCCTGGACTACGACGAGGTCGTCACGCACGTCTGAGCCGCGCCACGCCGCGGCGCCGGGCAGCGCCGCGGCTCACTCCCCGTCGACGCGCCGGTCCCGCTTACGCTGGGACCGGCGCTTCTTCTCGTCCAGCCGCCGCTGCTTGGCGCCCCGAGAGGGCTTGGTGGGCCGCCGCGGCGGTGGCGGCGGCGCCACCGCGTCGCGCAGCAGCGCGGCGAGCCGGGCCCGCGCCGCCTCCCGGTTCGCCAGCTGCGCCCGGTGCTCGCTGGCCGCGATCGTGATCACACCGTCGACCAGCCGGCCCGCGAGGCGCTCGGCCGCCCGCGCCCGCAGGAACTCCGGCAGGGTCGGCGACCCGGCCACGTCGAAGCTCAGCTCCACCCGCGAGTCGGTGGTGTTGACCCCCTGGCCACCCGGCCCGGAGGAACGGGAGAAGCGCTCCCTCAGCTCACCGGCCGGGATCACCAGCCGGTCGGTCACACGCAGGTCGTCGCTCACGGGTCGAGGCTAGCCGGTACGGATCAACCGCCCTTGCCGATGATCGTGTCCGCGGTCTGCTGCACCTGGTCGATCGGGATGGCGAACCCGATACCGATCGAACCGTTCCCGTCGAGCGTGGCGATCGCGGTGTTCACCCCGACCACCTCCCCCCGGGTGTTGACCAGCGGACCACCCGAGTTGCCCGGGTTGATCGAGGCGTCGGTCTGCACCGCGGTGTGCCGGCTGTTGCGCAGCCGTACCTGGCGGTCAAGAGCGCTGACGATGCCGGCGGTGACCGTGCCGGAGAGCCCCAGCGGCGACCCGACCGCCAGCACCGACTCCCCCACCCGGGTGGTGCCCGGCTTCGCCAGCGGCAACGGCGTCAGCCCGGTCGAGGCCGGCACCTGCAGCACCGCGATGTCGCTGGCCGGATCCCGCCCCACCACCTCGGCCGCCAGCCGCCGGCCGGCGGAGGTCTCGACGACGACGGTGCCGCCACCGGCCCGCTCCACGATGTGATCGTTGGTGACGATGTGCTGCTCGCCGTCGATCGCGAAGCCCGACCCGCTGCCTCCCTGTACCAGCACCGAGACCACCCCCGGCACCGTCTTCTCGGCCGCCTCGATCAGCTGCGGGGAGATCCCCGCCCCGGCGGCCGGCGCCGCCTCCGGTTGCTCCTGGCTCCCCGTCACCCCGCCAGCGAGACCACCGGCGACGGTGGAGAGCGCGATCACCGCCACCGCGGAGAGGAGCCACCGGCGCCGGGACGGCTCGTCGGGCTGCTGCTGCCCACCCGTACGGCCGGCGCTGTCGCCCTCCATCTCGGGTGAGAGGAACCACGGACCCCGCGGCTCGCCCAGTCCGGTCTGCACTGCCATCGTCCGCTCCTCGTCTCGGTTCACGATCAGGCTCGGGTGACGAACAAGCTCGCCTCGCGGTCAGGCCCGGATCACGATCAGGGCAGGCGGGAGAACCACCGCAGAGACCCGAAGGCGGCACCCATCGCCAGCAACAGGCCCAGGCCGATGAAACGCGCCGAGATGTCCTGCCGCTCGGTGCGGTAGCCCACCGAGGTGCCGATGTCCTCGTAGACCTCCTTGAGCTCGTCACTGGAGGTCGCCTCGTGGTAGCCGCCCTTGGTCTGCTCGGCCACCGCCCGCAACGTATGCCCGTCCACCGGCACCTGAATCGCCCGGCCGCCGCGGGCCACCGACCCGGTCAGGGTGCCGAAGGAGATGGCGTGCACGGGAACCTCGGCCCCCACCGCGTCCGCCGCGGCGTCGATCGGATCCCGGCCCGAGGTGTTCGCCCCGTCGGAGAGCAGGATGATCCGCGCCGGCGGGGTGTCGTTGGCGGCCGCGGTGTCCAGGCCGCGGATCGCCTCCAGCGAGGTGGCGATCGCCTCCCCGATGGCGGTGCCCTGCACCCCGGTGCTCCCCTCGGCGAGCCGGTTGATGCCGTTGCGCAGCGCCGAACGGTCGGTGCTCGGCGGCACGAAGACCGCCGCGCTGCCGGCGAACGCCACCAGTCCGACGTTGAACTCCTTCGGCAGCCGCCCGGCGAACTTCCCCGCCGCCGCCTTGGCCGCCGTCAGCCGGTCGGGGTCGACGTCGTCGGCGAGCATCGAGGTGGAGACGTCCACCGCCAGCATCACGGTCGCCCGCTCGCGGGGCACCTCCACCTCCGCGCTGGGGCGGGCGAACCCCACCACCAGCAGCGCCAGCATCGCCAGGAAGAACGCCGCCGGCGCGTGCCGCCGCCAGCCCGGCCGGTCCGGCGCCACCCGGTCCAGCAACCGCAGGTTCGTGAAGCGCACCGCGTACCGGCTGCGCCGGCGCTGCATGACCAGGTACGCCACGACGACCCCGGCCACGCCCAGCAGCAGCAACAACCGCAGCGGGGATTCGAAGCTCATGCCGCAGCACCTCCTGGGGAGCGGGCGTACGAGGCGAGCGCCAGCCGCCGCTGCGCGTGCACGTGCCGGACGATGTCGGTGGTGAAGTCCCGGTCGGTACGCAGCGCCAGGTGGGCAGCGCCGCAGCGGCGCAGCGCCTCGGTGAGCCGTACGCGTTGCGCGGCGGCGGCGTCGGCGAAGTGCCGGCGCAGCCGCGGGTTGCCCGTGTCGACCTCACGGCGCCGGCCGGTCTCCGGGTCGACCATCGTGATCACCCCGACGTCCGGCAGCTCCTGCTCCCGGGGATCGGTGACCTCGACGGCGAGCACCTGATGCCGGGCGGCGAGCCGGCGCAGCGGCCGCTCCCAGGCCGGCGGGGCGTTCTCGTCGGTCCCGAAGCCGTCGAGGAAGTCCGAGACGACCACCACCAGCCCGCGCCGGGTGGCGAGCCCACCCATCGCCGCGCAGCCCTCGGGCAGCCCGGCGGCGGGTGCGGCAACCGCGGCGGGGCGCCCCCGGCGGGCGGCCGGCCGGGCCGCGTCCACCGCGTGCGGCGCGGTCAGCAGACCGCGCAGCAGGGCGAGCAGGTGGTGGCGACCACCACGGGCCGGCAGCCGGCGCATCCCGTCACCGCGGAGCACGAGTGCACCGAGCCGGTTGCCGCCGCCGGCGGTGAGGAAGCCGACCGCGGCGACCGCGGCGACGGCGAGTTCGCGCTTCTCCAGATCCGCGGTGCCGAAGTCCATGCTGGCGGTCCCGTCGACCAGCACCCAGGTGCTCAGTTCCCGGTCCGCGTCGGTCTCGCGGACGTGCGGTACACCGGTGCGGGCGGTGACCGCCCAGTCCATCCGCCGTACCTCGTCCTCGCCCGCCCGGTACTCGCGGCTGCCGGCGATCTCGCTGCCCGAGCCGGGCAGCAGGCCCCGGTGGTCGCCGTGGAGCAGTCCGTTGAGGCGGCGGGTGACCGCCAGCTCCAGCCGGCGCAGCCGGTCGTCCGGCAGCAGTGCGCCGAGCCCGGGCGCCGAGGCGGCACCGGGCCGCGGGGCCGCTGCCGGCCGGGACGCCGAAGGCGGTGCCGTCGGCCGGGAGGCGGGCCGCGCCGGGGCGGTCAGCCCTGCCGCCATCAGCTCGTCACCATGCTGCGCAGCGGCTCGTCGCGGCCGGGTGCGATCCGCGGTGGCGTCACCGCCGCCACCAGCCGCCGCACGATCCACTCCGGCGTCACCCCGTCGGCGACCGCATCAAAGGAGAGCACCAGGCGGTGGGAGAGCACGTCGACGGCGAGGTCCCGTACGTCCTCGGGCAGCACGTAGTCCCGGCCGCGCAGCAGCGCGTGGGCCCGGGCCGCGGCGACCAGACCGAGGGTGGCCCGGGGGCTGGCACCGTAGGCGAGCAGCGGCGCGATCTCCGGCAGGCCGAACCGGGCCGGGTCGCGGGTGGCGAGGATCAGCCGTACGACGTACTCGGCGAGGGCGTGGTGCACGAAGATCCGGCTGGCCCGGGCCCGTAGCGCCAACAGCCGCTGCGGGTCCAGCACCGGGCGGGCGCTGGGCCGGTCGGTGCTCATCCGGTAGAGGATCGCGAGCTCGTCGGCGTCGGTGGGGTAGCCGACCGTCACCTTCATCAGGAACCGGTCACGCTGCGCCTCCGGGAGCTGGTAGACCCCCTCGGACTCGATCGGGTTCTGGGTCGCCAGCACCAGGAAGGGCGTGGGCACCGGATAGCTGCGCCCGCCGATGGAGACCTGCCGTTCGGCCATCGCCTCCAGCAGCGCCGACTGCACCTTCGCCGGCGCCCGGTTGATCTCGTCGGCGAGCACCAGGTTCGCCATGATCGGGCCGAGTTCGGTGTCGAAGGTCTCCGACGACGCCCGGTAGATGCGGGTGCCGACGATGTCGGAGGGGACCAGGTCGGGGGTGAACTGGATGCGCGAGAAGCTGCCGCCCACCGCCGTGGCCAGAGTCTGCGCCGCCAGGGTCTTGGCCACCCCCGGTACGCCCTCCAGCAGGCAGTGCCCGTCGGCGATCAGCGCGACCAGGAGCCGTTCGACGAGCAGGTCCTGCCCGACGATGACCCGTTTGACCTCGAAAAGCGCCTGTTCCAACTCCGGCGCGCTCTCCCCCGCGATGCTGGGGGCGGCAGCCGGGCTGTCCGAGATGTCCGTCACGCCGGGCGCATCCCCGGCGCACGGTGCAGCAAACCTCCTTCTCGCAGCGGGTCGGCATGCGGCCGCGGCGCGACCTAGGCTGGAACAGTGATCATCGACGCTCCCGCAGCCACACCTCGCCGCCGGCAACGCCGGGTGACCACCGTCCTGACCTGGACAGCGGCGAGCGCCACGCTGGTCTGGGCGGTGATCCGGCTCACCGGCATCGACGCCGGGCCGCTGGTGCAGCTGCTGGCCTTCACCCCGTACGTCGCGGCGGTGTCGCTGCTGCCGCTGCTCGCGGCCCTCGCCCTACGGCGCCGGGGCCCCGCCGGCGTGGCGCTGCTGGCGAGCCTCCTGCTGATCGCGACGGTCGCCCCCCGCGCGCTGCCCGCCGGGCAGCCCGCCACCGACGGCCCCACCCTGACCGTGCTCACCGCCAACCTCTGCCTCGGCGAGGCCGACCCGGCCGCCCTGGTCACGCTCGTACGCGACAACAACGTGGACGTGCTGGCGCTGCAGGAGTTCACCCCCGACGCGCAGGCCGGACTGGAACGCGCCGGGCTGACCGGGCAGCTGCCGTACCTCCACACGATCGCCGAGGTCGGCAGCACCGGCTCGGCGCTCTACTCCCGTTACCCGCTGGACGACACCGGGCTGCGGCGCAACGCCGGGGGCTTCGGGTTCGCGCAGGCGTACGCGACGGTGACCGTCCCCGGCGGGCCGTCGGTGCTGGTCGAGTCGGTCCACCCGGCCGCACCGTGGGCGCCGCGCGAGAACGGGGCCTGGCGCGACGACCTCGCCGCCCAGCCGCCGGCCACCCCGCAGGGCCCGCTGCGGGTGCTGGCCGGCGACTTCAACGCCACCCTCGACCACGCGCCGCTGCGGCGGCTCATCGCCACCGGCTACGCCGACGCCGCCGCCGCGACCGGACGCGGACTGACCGGCACCTGGGGGCCGTACGACGGCGACCCGATCCCGCCGGTGACGATCGACCACGTGCTGGCAGACCGGCGCATCGCGGTCCGGTCGGCCTCGGTGCACCCGTTGCCCGGCGGCGACCACCGCGCGGTCCTCGCCGTGCTGCGCCTGCCATCCGCCGGCTGACCTACCGGCGGCCGGCCGTGGGACTGCTCGCAAGCAGTCCCACGGCCATCCGGGTAGCTTCAGGCAAGCGGTCCGGCGGGCGGCGGTTCCGGGCCGGCCGGGGCAGGTCAGCGCGGTGTGCGGGCCAGGCCGTAGGTGAGCGAGTCGACCAGGGCCTGCCAGCTCGCCTCGACGACGTTGCGGTCGACCCCGACCGTCGTCCACTCCCGGCCCGCGCCGTCGACGGTCTCCACCAGCACCCGGGTGGTGGCGCCGGTGCCGTGGGTGCCGGCCAGGATGCGCACCTTGTAGTCGGCCAGTTCGAAGTCGCGCAGCTGCGGATAGTGCCGCAGCAGCGCCGACCGCAGCGCCTCGTCGAGGGCATTCACCGGGCCGTTGCCCTCCCCGGTGGCGATCACCCGCTCGTCGCCGACCCAGACCTTCACCGTCGCCTCGGAGACGATCCGGCCGTCCTCCCGGTGCTCGACCAGCACCCGGTACGACTCCAGCGTGAAGGGCCGTACCGGTGCCTGTTCCGGCAGCTCGGCGCGGACCAGCAGCTCGAACGAGGCGTCCGCCGCCTCGAACGACCAGCCCTGCGCCTCCAGCTCCTTGACCCGGCGGGTCACCTGCGACAGCGCCTCGGGGTGGCCGGCCAGGTCGATCCCCAGCTCGCGGCTCTTGAGCTCGATGCTGGCCCGGCCGGCCATCTCCGTGACCAGGATCCGCATGTCGTTGCCGACCACCTGCGGGTCGACGTGGTTGTAGAGCAGCGGATCCACTTTGATCGCGCTCGCGTGCAGCCCCGCCTTGTGGGCGAAGGCCGCGGCCCCGGCATATGCCTGGTGGGTGTCGGGGGCGATGTTGGCGATCTCGGCGATGGCGTGCGAGACGCGCACCATCTGCTCCAGGCAGCCCTCCGGTAGGACCGGCAGCCCGAGCTTGAGTTGCAGGTTGGCGACCACGGCGAAGATGTCGGCGTTGCCGGGCCGCTCGCCGTAGCCGTTCGCGGTGCCCTGGAAGTGCCCGACGCCGGCCTCCACGGCGGCGATGGTGTTGGCAACCGCGCAGGAGGTGTCGTTCTGGCAATGGATGCCGAGCAGGTCGGCGCCGATGCCGGCCCGTGCGGTCAGCTCGGCGATCGCCGACCCGATCTGGGAGGGGAGCATGCCGCCGTTGGTGTCGCAGAGCACCACCCGCTCGGCGCCGGCGTCGAGCGCGGTCCGCACCACCGAGGCCGCGTACGCCGGGTCGAAGCGGAAGCCGTCGAAGAAGTGCTCGCAGTCGAGGAAGACCCGCCGTCCCCGCGCGACGAAGTACGCGACGGTGTCGGCGACCATCGCCAGGTTCTCCGCCGGCGTGGTGCGCAGCGCGCGTTCGACGTGGCGCAGGTCGGACTTGGCGACCAGGCAGACCGCCTCGGTCTCGGCGTCGAGCAGCGCCTGGACCTGCGGGTCGTCGGCGACGGCGACGCCGGGCTTGCGGGTGGCGCCGAAGGCGACGAGCACGGCGTGGCGCAGCTTCAGGTCGGTGCGGGCCCGGCGGAAGAACTCGGTGTCCTTGGGCATCGCGCCCGGCCAGCCGCCCTCGATGAAGCCGACGCCGAAGTCGTCGAGCAGCCGGGCGACGGCGAGCTTGTCGCCGACGGAGTAGCTGATCCCCTCGCGCTGCGCACCGTCACGCAGAGTGGTGTCGTAGACCTGGAAGTTCATCGTGGTTCCTTTCGAGAGCAACAAAAAACCTCCCGGCGGATGCGGGAGGTCTGCGCGCTCGGCGGAGGGGAGGCCGGCGCGCTAACTGAGAATAATGAGGTGGAGCGAGGTCATGCCCTGCACTCTGCCACGCCCGGGCCGGACGTGTGGCCCCGGTCCAGATTCCGGGAAACACTGCCCACCGCCGACCCTCGCAAGCGGTCTAGCGGGGCAAACGCTCGCTCCTCGGCCGGCTCCGGCGGGGACGTGAGCGCCGTGGACGCCGTCCGGATCAGGATCTGGATGATTGGTGACGCGGGGGGCGGGGTAGGAATCGCCGGGACAGAGGAACCATCCCCGAGCGACTTGACGGTCGAGAAGAGGAGTGACAGCCATGACTGGGCTCGATCCTCGAACGACGCACGCCGACACCGCGCCGATCACGCACGGTGAGGGAACCATCCCCGGCGGGAAGCCCGCGGGAAGCACCTTCGACCCGTGGCGCTACCGGGATGACTCGGTGGTCAACGGTCCCGACCTCGTCGGTTACAAGGTCGAGGCCGCCGACGGCAGCATCGGCAAGATCGATGCCGCCGGCCACGAGGTGGACGCCGGTTACCTGGTGATCGACACCGGGCCGTGGATCTTCGGCAAGAAGGTCATGCTCCCGGCCGGCGTGGTCAACCGCGTCGACCACGACGAGCAGAAGGTCCACGTGGACCGCACGAAGGACCAGATCAAGGCCGCCCCCGAGTACGACGAGGTCAGCCACACCGACCCGGCGTACCGCGACAAGCTGGGCGGCTACTACGACAACACCTACTCGGCCATGCCCTCGGATCCGCCGCTGCGGTAAGGCCTGACGCACCACCACAGCACGAGAGGCCGGCGGGGACGATGTCCCCGCCGGCCGCTTCACGCCTGTGTCGAGGTGCGGGCGACGACGGCGTCGCCGGAGGCCGGGCCGGCGAGGCCGCGCTCAGAGCACCCGGCGCACCCAGCCGTACGGGTCGTCGGCCTTGCCGCGCTGGATGCCGACCAGCCGCTCGCCGAGCTTCGTCGAGATCGGACCCGGCTCGCTGTCGGCGATGGTGAACTCGCCCTCGGGGTGGCGGATGGTGCCGATCGGGGTGATCACCGCGGCGGTGCCGCAGGCGAAGACCTCGCGCAGCCGGCCGGAGGCCGCGTCGGCCTGCCACTGGTCGAAGCTGATCGGCTCCTCGCGCACCTCGTGCCCGGCGTCGGCCGCCAGCCGCAGCACCGACTCGCGGGTGATGCCGGGCAGGATGGTGCCGGTCAGCGGCGGGGTGGCGATGCTGCCGTCGTCGTAGACGAAGAAGACGTTCATCCCGCCGAGCTCGTCGACGTAGCGGCGCTCCACCGCGTCGAGGAAGACGACCTGGTCGCAGCCGTGCTCGGCCGCCTCCGCCTGGGCGATCAGCGACGCGGCGTAGTTGCCGCCGCACTTCGCCGCGCCGGTGCCGCCGGGCGCGGCACGGGTGTAGGTCGGCGACACCCAGACGGTGACCGGCCGGACCCCGCCGGAGAAGTACGAACCGACCGGGGAGGCGATCACGACGTAGAGGTACTCCGTCGACGGCCGCACACCCAGGAAGACCTCGTTGGCGAACATGAACGGCCGCAGGTAGAGGCTGGCGCCGTCGGCGCTGGGGATCCACTCCCGGTCGATGGTGACCAGGTGCCGCAGCGAGTCGAGGAAGACCTGCTCGGGCAGGGCCGGCATCGCCATCCGCGCCGCCGAGTCGTTGAAGCGCGCCGCGTTCGCCTCCGGCCGGAACATCGTCACCCCGCCGTCGGCGGCGTGGTACGCCTTGAGCCCCTCGAAGATCTCCTGCGCGTAGTGCAGCACGGCGGTGGCCGGGTCCATCGGGATCGGCGCGCGCGCCTCGACCCGGGCGTCGTACCAGCCCTTGCCCTCGCTGTAGCGGATGGTGACCATGTGGTCGGTGAAGACCCGGCCGAAGCCGGGGTTGGCCATCAGCGCGGCCCGGTCCGCGGCGGATACCGGCGCAGTCGTCGGACGGATCTCGAAATCGAGCTGGTCACCACCGCTCATCGCGCTGACCTCCATGTGGCGGAACGGACGCACACGTGGGACACGTGTACGCAACAAGTGTCTGAGAACTTACCCCGAACGTTCGTTAAAGGGGATCGGGCACCGGATCGGTCTCACGGTGCGCCGGTGCCCTCCTGCTTCCCGTCGGGGCCGCAGCGAAGTCGGGGGTGCCGCCGGGCGGCCGGGGTCACCGGCCGCGCCGGGCGCGGGACGTACGGGTGAACCGGGGTTGCGGTTCAGGCGACCGCGAGGGTCGCGAGCCGGTCGCCGACCTCGACGGTACGCAGCGGCGCGCCGGGCTTGCGGGCGGCCAGCTCCTCGCCGACCGCCTTGGCTACCCGGGCCGCGGCCTCGTGGTGGCCGAGGTGGTCCAGGAGCAGACCGGCGGAGAGCACGGCGGCGGCCGGGTCGGCGATGCCCTTGCCGGCGATGTCCGGCGCGGAGCCGTGCACCGGCTCGAACATCGACGGGTAGCGGCCCTCGGGGTTGATGCAGCCGCTGGCGGCCAGGCCGATGCCACCGGTCACCGCGGCGGCGATGTCGGTGAGGATGTCGCCGAAGAGGTTGTCGGTGACGACCACGTCGTAGCGCTGCGGCTGGGTCACCAGGAACATGGCGGCGGCGTCGACGTGCTGGTACTCGGTGGTGATGTCCGGAAACTCGGCGGCGACCTCGGCGAAGGTGCGGGTCCAGAGCGAGCCGGCGTGGGTCAGGACGTTGGCCTTGTGGACCAGCGTGACCTTGCGGCGCTCCCGGCGCTGGGCGCGGGCGAAGGCGTCCCGCACGACCCGCTCCACTCCGTGGCGGGTGTTGAGGCTCTCCTCGGTGGCGACCTCGGCGGGGGTGTCGCGGTGCAGGGTGCCGCCGGCGCCGGCGTAGAGCCCTTCGGTGCCCTCGCGGACCACCAGCAGGTCGATCTCACCGGGCTTGACGTTCGCCAGCGGGGTGGTGGTGCCCGGCCAGAGCTTCGACGGGCGCAGGTTGACGTACTGGTCGAAGGCGAAGCGGAGCTTGAGCAGCAGGCCGCGCTCGAGCACACCCGGCGGCACGCTCGGGTCGCCGACCGCGCCGAGCAGGATGGCGTCGTAGCCGGCCAGCTCGGTCAGGACGCTGTCGGGGAGCACCTCGCCGGTGCGGTTGTAGCGCGCCGCGCCCAGGTCGTACTCGGTCGCCTCGACGCCCGGCAGGACCGCGTCGATCACCTTGCGGGCCTGGTCGATCACCTCGGACCCGATACCGTCTCCGGCCACCACCGCGATCCGCGCCACCGACACCTCGAACCCCTCACTACCTCGCTGTTGAAGCTAAACCGTACGCCTAGTCCCGGCTCGCGGTACAACCCTTCCAGCATGTGGAAGATCGCCATCATCAGCTTCTTCTCAGTCAATCTCCACTTCCCGGTCATCTGGGTTCCCTATCGTCAACCCCCTGATGCCCGGCGCCGTTCCAGGCCGCCACAGCAGAAAGCCGGAGACCGATCGGAAGGAGCCCGGCAGCGATGTACGACCTGCGACGCCACGAGCACCCGGCGACACACCGGGCCAAGCCCGACCTCTCCCTCGGGCACGGTGCCGACAAGGCTCCGGAGCATCTCGGACGCCACCACGACCGCCGCGTGGTCCAGCACAGCGTGCGCACCACGCTGGGCACGTACGTCCTGCTGCTGCACACCCCGGCGTACCTCGGCCCGCGGCCGGTCGTCGACGCGCTACGCGAGGCGGTCGCCGAACTGCGCGCCATCGACCTCACCTACGGCCCCGGCGAGCCGCGCAGCCTGGTGGCACGACTGCGCCGGGACGAGATCAGCGCCGACTCGTACCCACCGCTGGCCGACCTGGTCGACCGGTGCGCCGCGATGCGGGCGGCCACCGACGGCTGGTTCGACGCCTGGGCGGTACCCGGCGGCTTCGACCCGAGCGGGCTGCTGGTGGGCTGGGCCGCCGAACGCGCCGCCGACCGGCTGCGCGAGGCGGGGGTGCACGACTACGCGGTCCGCGCCGGCGCCGACCTGACCGTCGCGGGCCGGTCGCCGCGGGGCGGCCCGTGGCGGATCGCCGTCCACGACCCGGCCGGCGCGCGACGCCACCCCCTGCTGCTGGAACTGACCTCGGGCGCGATCGGCACCTCCGGCGTCAGCGGCCGGCGCGACCACGTCTACGACCCGCACACCGGTCAGCCGGCCCGCGAGATGGCGGCCACCACCGTGCTCGGCCCGAACCTCGCCGTCGCCGACGCGTACGCCACGGCGCTCTTCGCCGCGGGCCCGGCGGGTCTCGACTGGTTCCCCACCGCCGACGGCTACCAGGCGTTGGTCACGACCCGGCGCTGAACGCCCCCAGATGCCGCCGTCGACATCGGAGAGTCGGGTGTGGAACTCCGGATCGGCCTCCACAGCCGCGGCAACGACCGTGGAGACCGCCGGGGCGGGTGCGCGTGGCTCGCGCACGCGATGGCACGCGGCCCCGGCGCCACCGGTCGGGGCCCGCCACCCGAAGACGGGTCGACACCGGGCAAACCGGGTAACCGCAACGCCACGCTAGTCAATTACGAACGGCTCCCGCAAGAGCCTCCACAGAGGAGTGCAACGCCGCCACCGGCGGCGATGCGGGGTAGCTACCGGCGGGCGTGACCGGGATGGCACCCTGTGCAGCGTGAGTTTCGATCTGATCGTCTGGGCGCTGCCCCCACAGGCCTCCACCGCGCAGGTCCGGCAGGCGCAGCAACGGTGCCACCAGGGTGAGCATGTCCAGAGTGGACCGATGCCGGGAATCGTAGCCTTCTACCGGGCCATCACCGCGAGCTACCCGGATCAGTCACCCCGGGCGGAGAGCCCCTGGGAGGTGACACCCCTGCACTGCGGCCCGGACCACATCGAGATGAGGATGCGCGAGGACTGCCCCGACCAGGTGCTGCTCGACATCGAGCGGCTCGCGGCCGAGCACGGCCTGCACCTGCTCGACCCGCAGGACGGCACCGTGTACCCGCCACCGGTCACCGTCGCCGGCTGAGCGGCCCCCCGCCGCCTGCGGCAACCTGCGCCCCTCACCCCACCTCGGACAGCAGTGAGGGCCCGGCCGATCCCGGCCGGGCCCTCACCTTCGCGTGCCTCTTACTCGTCGCGCAGGTCGGCGGTGCTGGCGAGCACGGCGCCGATCGACCCGGCGGCGGCGGTCAGCAGCTCCGCGTCGACGGCGGAGTCGACGGTCAGCGTCATCAGCGTCTCGCCGCCGGCCTCGCGGCGGGCCACCTGCATCGCGCCGATGTTGACGCCCGCCTCGCCGAGGATGGTGCCGACGGTGCCGACGACACCCGGCCGGTCGGCGTAACGCAGGAAGATCAGGATGCCCTCGGCCCCGATCTCCACGTCGAAGCCGTCGACCTCGGTGAGCTTGAGGACGTCCCGCGCACCGGCGGTGACGACCGTGCCGGAAACGCTGACCGTACGGCCGTCGGCCATCGCGCCGCGCACCGTGACCAGGTTCGGGTGGTCGACGGTCTCGGTCTGCGTGGTCAGCTCCACCTCGACACCGCGGTCGGCGGCGACGTGCGGGGCGTTGACGTAGGTGACCTGCTCCTCGACGACCGCGCTGAACAGGCCCTTGGTCGCGGCGAGCTTCAGCACCGACACGTCGTGGGCGACGATCTCGCCCCGGACCTCGATGGTGACGCTGGCGGCCACCCCGCCGGCGACGGCGGTGAAGGCCCGGCCGAGCTTCTCGGCCAGCGGCAGCAGCGGGCGTACGTCCTCGGCGACGACGCCGCCGGCCTGCACGTTGACCGCGTCCGGCACGAACTCGCCCTGCAGGGCGAGCTTCACGCTGCGGGCCACGGCCAGGCCGGCCTTGTCCTGCGCCTCGGCGGTGGAGGCACCCAGGTGCGGGGTGGCCACGACGTTGTCGAAGGCGAAGAGCGGCGAGGACGTGCAGGGCTCCTTGGCGTAGACGTCCACGCCGGCGCCGGCGACCCGGCCGGTGGCCAGGGCGTCGGCGAGCGCCTGCTCGTCGACGAGCCCACCGCGGGCGGCGTTGATGATTCGCACGCCCGGCTTGACGATCGCCAGCTCCTTCTCACCGATGAGCCCGACAGTCTCGGCGGTCTTCGGCAGGTGGATGGAGATGAAGTCGCTCTCGCGCAGCAGCTCCTCCAGCCCGACCAGGCGTACGCCCAGCTGGGCGGCGCGAGCCGGCTGAAGGTAGGGGTCGTACGCGATCAGCCGGGTGCCGAAGGCGGCGATGCGCTGCGCGAAGAGCACACCGATACGGCCGAGGCCGACCACTCCGACGGTCTTGCCCTGCAGTTCGACGCCGGTGTACTTCGACCGCTTCCACTCGCCGGCCTTGAGCGCGGCGCTGGCGCTGGCGGTGTTGCGGGCGACGGCCAGCAGCAGCGCGACGGCCTGCTCGGCGGCGGAGACGATGTTCGAGGTCGGCGCGTTGACGACCATGACGCCGCGGGCGGTGGCGGCGGGCACCTCGACGTTGTCCAGGCCGACACCGGCGCGGGCGACGACCTTCAGCCGCGGCGCGGCGGCGACGGCCTCGGCGTCGATCTGGGTGGCGCTGCGGACGATGACGGCGTCTGCCTCGGCGAGCGCGGCGAGCAGAGCCGGCCGGTCGGTGCCGTCGACGTGACGCACGTCGAAGTCGTGGGCGAGCACCTCGATGGCGGCGGGTGCGAGTTCTTCGGCGATCAGTACGACAGGAGTCATTGTTCCTCTGGGTGTCGTCATGGCGATGGTGCGGCGACGGGGCGGCACTTCGCGCCCTGGCGCTTGACCTGTCCTGGCCGTGGGGTGCCGGCAGCACCTACGGCGATCGTAGGGGTCGGGCCACCGGGAACGGCCCACGGATCGAGGTGAGTGCCCTCACAGGAGGCTCCTGCGGGGCCTGTCCGGCCGGGTTCCACGCTCGGCCCGGGTGCGGCGTAGTGATCTCTGACAACGACGCACGCAACAGCGAGCAAGGCCACATGTGGCACGGGGTTCAACCGCACGGGCCGGTGTGCCACCCGCCGGTGCGGACAGTGACGGCCCGTGTGCCACGCGCCGGGGAGGACGCGGGGCGCACGGGCCGTGGTCGGCACTGCTCAGGCGGTCTCGGTGATGGGCCGGTCCACCCAGCTCATCATGTCCCGCAGCTTCTTGCCGGTCACCTCGATCGGGTGCGCCTCGCCCTCGGCCCGCAGCTTGGCGAAGTTCGGGCGGCCGGCCTCCTCCTCGGCGATCAGCTCACGGGTGAACTGACCCGACTGGATCTCGGCGAGGATCTTGCGCATCTCGTCCTTCACCGAGGCGTTGATCACGCGCGGCCCGCGGGTGAGGTCACCGAACTCGGCGGTGTCGGAGACGCTGTAGCGCATCCGGGCGATGCCGCCCTCGTACATCAGGTCGACGATCAGCTTGAGCTCGTGCAGGCACTCGAAGTACGCGATCTCCGGGGCGTAACCGGCCTCGGTGAGCACCTCGAAACCGGTCTGCACCAGCGCCGCGGCGCCGCCGCAGAGGACCGCCTGCTCGCCGAAGAGATCGGTCTCGGTCTCCTCCTTGAAGGTGGTCTTGATCGCGCCGGCCCGGGTGCCGCCGATCGCCTTGGCGTAGGACAGGGCCAGCGCGAAGGCGCTGCCGCTGGCGTCCTGCTCGACGGCGACGAGGCAGGGCACACCCTTGCCGTCGACGTACTGGCGGCGGACCAGGTGACCCGGGCCCTTCGGGGCGACCATCGCCACGTCCACATCGGCCGGCGGGGTGATCAGGCCGTAGCGGATGTTGAGGCCGTGGCCGAAGAAGAGCGCCTTGCCGGCGGTCAGGTTCGGCGCGATCGCCTCGTTGTAGAGGGTGCGCTGCACCGTGTCCGGCGCCAGGATCATGATCACGTCGGCCTCGGCGGCGGCGTCGGCCGGCGTCAGCACCCGCAGACCCTGCTCCTCGGCCTTGGCCCGGCTCTTGGAACCCTCCGGCAGGCCGATGACGACCTCGACCCCGGAGTCGCGCAGCGACAGCGAGTGGGCGTGGCCCTGACTGCCGTAACCGATGACGGCGACCTTCTTGGCCTGGATCAGGCTCAGGTCGGCGTCGTCGTCGTAGAACACCTCAACGCTCATGAACTTCCCTTTCGTACAACGGCCCGGTGCGGCCCGTCGTGGTTGTGGCGGCGCGTGGTTCAGGCGGCCCGCAGCGCGGGACCGGCGGTGATGGACCGGGCGCCCCGGCCGATCGCGACCAGGCCCGACTGGACCATTTCCTTGATTCCGAACGGTTCGAGGTCGCGCAGCAGCGCGTCGAGCTTGTCCGGCGTACCGGTCGCCTCGAGCGTCAGCGTCTCAGGCCCGACGTCGACGACCCGGGCGCGGAACAGGGCGGCGGTCTCCATCACCTGGCTACGGGCGACGCGGTCGGCCCGCACCTTCACCAGCAGCAGCTCGCGGGCGACGGAGACTCCCGGATCCAGCTCGACGATCTTGAGCACGTTCACCAGCTTGTTCAGCTGCTTGGTGACCTGCTCCAGCGGGGAGGAGTCGGCGTTGACCACGATCGTGATCCGGGAGACGTCGGGGTTCTCCGTCTCACCGACCGCCAGCGAACTGATGTTGAAACCGCGCCGGGAGAAGAGCCCGGCGACGCGGGCGAGTACACCCGGCTTGTTCTCCACCAGCACGGAGAGCGTGTGCATGTTGTCGCTCATGTCAGATGTCATCCTCGTCGAAGGCCGGCCGGACGTCCCGGGCGAACATGATCTCGTCGTTGCTGGTGCCGGCGGCCACCATCGGCCAGACCATGGCGTCCTTGCCGACCACGAAGTCGATGACGACCGGAGTGTCGTTGATCTCCATCGCCTTCTTGATCGTGGCGTCCACATCCGCGGCGCTCTCGCAGCGCAGCCCCACGCAGCCCAGCGCCTCGGCCAGCTTCACGAAGTCCGGGATGCGGTGCTTGTGGGTGCCGAGCTCGGTGTTGGAGTAGCGCTCACCGTAGAAGAGGGTCTGCCACTGCCGCACCATGCCGAGGTTGCCGTTGTTGATCAGCGCGACCTTGATCGGGATGCCCTCCAGCGCGCAGGTGGCGAGCTCCTGGTTGGTCATCTGGAAGCAGCCGTCACCGTCGACGGCCCAGACGACCGCGTCCGGCCGGCCGACCTTGGCGCCCATCGCCGCCGGCACCGAGTAGCCCATCGTGCCCAGCCCGCCCGAGTTCAGCCAGGTCGCCGGCTTCTCGTACGAGATGAACTGCGCGGCCCACATCTGGTGCTGGCCGACGCCGGCGACGTAGACGGCGTCCGGTCCGGCGATCTCGCCCAGCCGCTTGATGACGTACTGCGGGGCGAGCGTGCCGTCGACCGGCTCGTCGTACCCGAGCGGGTATCGCTCGCGGACGTCGTCGAGGGTGGCCCACCAGTCGCTGCGGTCGGTCCGGTGCCCCTCGGCCTGCTCGGCGGTGACCGCCCCGATCAGCTCGTCGATGACGTGCCGGGCGTCGCCGACGATCGGCACGTCCGCGGCGCGGTTCTTGCCGATCTCGGCCGGGTCGATGTCGGCGTGCACGATCGTCGCGCCCGGCGCGAAGGAGTCCAGCCGGCCGGTCACCCGGTCGTCGAAGCGGGCGCCGAGGGCCACGATCAGGTCGGCCTTCTGCAGGCCATAGACGGCCGCGACGGTGCCGTGCATACCGGGCATGCCCAGGTGCTGCGGGTGCGAGTCGGGGAAGGCGCCGCGGGCCATCAGCGTGGTGACGACCGGGATGCCGCTCAGCTCGGCCAGTTTGCGCAGGCCGGTCGTCGCACCGGCCTTGAGCACGCCGCCGCCGACCAGCAGCACCGGACGCTTCGCGCTGGTCATCAGCCGCGCGGCCTCACGGATCTGCTTGCCGTGCGGGTGCAGCGTCGGGTGGTAGCCCGGCAGGTCCAGCACCGGCGGCCAGGAGAAGGTGGTCCGGGCCTGCAGGACGTCCTTGGGGATGTCGACCAGCACCGGCCCGGGGCGGCCGGTGGCCGCCAGGTGGAACGCCTCGGCGAGCACCCGCGGAATGTCCTCGGGGGTCTGCACCAGGAAGTTGTGCTTGGTGACCGGCAGGGTGATGCCCTGGATGTCGGCCTCCTGGAAGGCGTCCGTGCCGATCGAGGGGCGCGCCACCTGGCCGGTGATCGCCACCATCGGCACCGAGTCCATGTACGCGTCGGCGATCGGCGTCACCAGGTTCGTCGCGCCGGGGCCGGAGGTCGCGATGCAGACGCCGACCTTGCCGGTGGCCTGGGCGTACCCGGTGGCGGCGTGCCCGGCGCCCTGCTCGTGACGGACCAGGATGTGCCGCACCTTCGAGTCGTAGAGCGGGTCGTACGCCGGCAGGATCGCCCCGCCCGGAATGCCGAAGACGACCTCGACGTCGAGCGCCTCGAGGGAACGCACGAGCGAGCCGGCGCCGGAGATGGCGACCGGTTCTACCGAACGGCTGGCCGCGGCGGCACGGCCGGTCTCGGCATCGGTGGCGGGCTCGGCCGGCCGGGCGCGCCGGGCGACGTGGGCGAGGGTCTCGGGCGTTGGTCTCGTCATGACAGTTTCAGGCCTTCGGCTCGGTAGGGATTGCGTGTCCAAGCGGTTCGGCGGGCACCGCTGGCCCGTCGGCGATGGCTACAGCCGGCAATAAAAACGGCCCTCGTGCGATACACGCACGGGGCCAGCGCACTCTCAGACAGCTGAGAGCGCGCTCAGGTAAGTACTCGAAACGACCTGGTCAACGACATGGGTCAAGACTGACGCATCTCACGCGATGAGTCAACTGCTCCCACATCCTGGTCAACGGACGCGTGCTTTTCACCCGTTCGGGCAGTACCGACCCGCCGTTGCGGCCCCCGGCCGGCCCCCGCCGGCCCCTGCTGACCAGCACCGACGGGGGAATCGGGGAACGGCAGCACCCGCGGCATCGGCACCGGACGCGACGTCGACGAACTCGCCGCCTTCAGCATCGCCTCAAGGTGCTCGGCGGGCACGCCCCAGCCGAAGAGCTGCCCCTGCCCGAAACGGCAGCCGGCCGCCACCACCGCCGCCAGCTCCGCCGGGTTGGTCACCCCCTCGGCGATCACCTCGAGGCCGAGCTGATGACCCAGCCGCATCACCACGTCCACCATGGGCGCGAACGCCGGGCCGTCCTGCCCGACCGGTGCCACCGGCTCGTGCTCGGCCACCAGACTGTGGTCGATCTTGAGGATGTCGATCGGCAGCCGGCGCAGCTGCCCCAGCGAGGAGTAACCGGCGCCGAAGTCGTCCAACGCGATCCGCACCCCGGTCCGGCGCAGATCGGTCAGCCGCCGGATCAGCTCGTCGAGGTCGTCGGCGACGGCGTGCTCGGTCACCTCCAGCACCAGCCGCTGCGGCGGGACCCCGTGCCGGCGCAGCGCCTCGGCGACCTGCACGACGTACTCGGGGGCGTGGAACTCCCGCGGCGAGACGTTGACCGACAGCCAGACGTCGTGGCCGTCGGCGAGCCACTGTGACAGTTGCAGGCAGGCCCGGTCCAGCACCCAGGCGCCGAGCTTGGCGATCATGCCGCACTCCTCCGCCAGCGGGATGAACTCGTCCGGGCGCACGTTGCCCAGCTCCGGGTGCTGCCAGCGCAGCAACGCCTCGGCGCCGACCGGACGCACCGAAGGGACCGCCACCACCGGCTGGAAGACCAGGCGCAGCTCGTGGCGGGCGATCGCGCCGCGCATCTCGTGCTCCAGCGTCGTACGCCGGCGCAGCAACCTGTCGTAGGCGAGGTCGTAGTGCTCGATGCGGTTCTTGCCCCGCTGCTTGGCGTAGCGCAGCGCCAGGTCGGCGTCGCGCAGCAGCGACTCGACGTCGACGCCCCCGACCCCGCCGGCCATCCCGATGCTCACCGAGAGCAGGACCGGCGCGCCGTGCTGGTCGTAGGGCTGGTTGAGCCGCTCCAGCAGCTCCTCGGCGAGCGGCACGGCGTCCTGCTTGGCGCAGCGCAACAGCACCGCGAACTCGTCGCCGCCGAGACGCACCGCCACGTCGCCCGGGCCCAGCCCGGCCCGCAGCCGCCGCCCCACCTCGACCAGGACCGCGTCGCCGACGTCGTGACCACGGTCGTCGTTGACGTGCTTGAAGCCGTCGAGGTCGAGTTCCAGCAGCACACAGGGGGCACCGACAGTGGCGTCGTGGTGCAGCGCCCGCAGCAGCCCACGCCGGTTGGCGAGCCCGGTCAGCGGATCGGTGTGCGCCAGCTCCCGGAAGTGCGCCTCCCGTTCGGCGAGCCGCTCCGCGTACGCCCGCACATCGCGCAGCGCCAGGTACTGGCGGGTGACGAGTGCGAAACCCTCGATGCTGCCGGCGACGATGGCGTACACGTCGAAGTTGCCCTGCAGCAGCAGGTGGTACATCGCCGAGAGCGCCATGGCGGCCATCGGCACGAAGGCGTACGCGCTGTCGCGCCGGATCTCGGTCACCTCGGCGGCGCCGTGACGGTCGTGGCGGCGTACGGCGAACGCCAGCAGGGCCAGCCCGGTCACTGCCAGCATCCCGCCGGCCGGGTTGAGCCACGGACCGGTGCAGCAGCCGAGCCCGGCGGTCAGCGCGAGCCCGCCCACGGCGAGCGCGACGATCCCGCCGCCGAGCCGCAGCAGTGGCCCGCGCGGGGGAAGCGCCCGCAGCAGCACCGCGCAGACGAGTCCGACGGCGAGAGCGGTCACCACCGTGGCACCGAGAATCGCGCCGTCGGCCCGGCCGGTGGCGGCGCCGAGCAGCCGCGTCGGCTCACTGAGCAGTACCCAGCCGACGAACCAGGCCGCCGTGGCCAGGATCACCCCGTCGAGCAGCACCCGGCCGGCGACCGCCAGCGAGACCCAGACGCCGGGCAGTCGCAGAAACCCCGCCCCGGCCAGCAGCGTGCCGAGCGACGTGCCCACCGCCACCACCGCGGCCAGGGCCTCCCGCCGCTGCACGCTCCACGCCGGCACGGCGTCGCCGAGCAGCCCGGCCAGCACGCTCACCGCCGCGACCAGGGCCGCGACCGCCAGCATCCGGTACGCCGGACAACAGCGCCCCGCCGGACGTGCCGAGACGGCCAGCGAGGCGGTCGCCGCGGTCGCCGTCAGCCCGACCGCCATCAAGACGATCACCATGCCCGGGGGAAGATGCACGACCCCAACTCTGCCGGATCACCGTGCTCCACGGGAACCCGCACGCGCAATTGCTGGGACACATCGAGACAGCCGCGGACCGCCGCAGCCGACGGTGTAAAACTTGTCGGTATGCCTGACCTGCGGTCGAAGACCTCCACGCACGGCCGGACCATGGCCGGCGCCCGCGCCCTGTGGCGGGCCACCGGAATGACCGACGACGACTTCGGCAAGCCGATCGTCGCCGTCGCCAACAGCTTCACCCAGTTCGTACCCGGACACGTGCACCTCAAGGACATGGGTGCGCTCGTCTCGGAGGCGATCGCCGAGGCCGGCGGCGTCGGGCGGGAGTTCAACACCATCGCCGTCGACGACGGCATCGCCATGGGCCACGACGGGATGCTCTACTCGCTGCCCAGCCGCGAGCTGATCGCCGACGCCGTCGAGTACATGGTCAACGCGCACTGTGCCGACGCCCTGGTCTGCATCTCGAACTGCGACAAGATCACCCCCGGGATGCTGCTGGCCGCGCTGCGGCTGAACATCCCGACGGTCTTCGTCTCCGGCGGCCCGATGGAGGCCGGCAAGACCGTCGCCATCGAAGGCATCGTCCACGACAAGATCGACCTCATCGACGCGATGATCGCCGCCTCCAACGACGCGGTCACCGACGCCCAGCTCGGCGACATCGAACGCTCCGCCTGCCCCACCTGCGGCTCCTGTTCCGGCATGTTCACCGCCAACTCGATGAACTGCCTCACCGAGGCCGTCGGGCTCGCGCTGCCGGGCAACGGCTCGACGCTGGCCACCCACGCCGCCCGCAAGGCCCTCTTCACCGAAGCCGGCCGGACCGTTGTGGAGATCGCCAAGCGCTACTACGCCGGTGACGACGCCAGCGTGCTGCCCCGCGCCGTCGCCTCCCGGGCCGCCTTCGAGAACGCCGTCGCCCTCGACGTCGCCATGGGCGGCTCGACCAACACGATCCTGCACCTGCTCGCCGCCGCCCGCGAGGCGGAGATGGACTTCGACGTCGCCGACATCGACGCCATCAGCCGCCGGGTGCCCTGCCTGGCCAAGGTCGCCCCGAACTCGCCGAAGTACCACATGGAGGACGTGCACCGCGCCGGTGGCATCCCCGCCATCCTCGGCGAGCTCCACCGGGCCGGCCTGCTCAACTCCGACGTGCACGCCGTGCACGCGCCGACGCTCACGCAGTGGCTGGCCGACTGGGACATCCGCAGCGGCACGGCCACCCCGGAGGCGATCGAGCTCTTCCACGCCGCGCCCGGCGGGGTGCGCACCACCGAGCCCTTCTCCACCAGCAACCGCTGGTCCACCCTGGACACCGACGCCGCCGAGGGCTGCATCCGCGACCTGGCGCACGCCTACTCCGCCGACGGCGGGCTGGCGATCCTGCGCGGCAACCTCGCCCCCGACGGCTGCGTGGTCAAGACCGCCGGCGTCCCCGACGACTGCCTGACCTTCCGCGGCCCCGCCAAGGTCTACGAGTCCCAGGACGACGCGGTGCAGGCCATCCTCGCCAAGGAGGTCGTCGCCGGCGACGTCGTGGTGATCCGCTACGAAGGGCCCAAGGGCGGACCGGGCATGCAGGAGATGCTCTACCCGACCTCCTTCCTCAAGGGACGCGGCCTCGGCCGGGCCTGCGCGCTGCTCACCGACGGCCGCTTCTCCGGCGGCACCTCCGGGCTCTCCATCGGCCACGCCTCCCCCGAGGCCGCCTCCGGCGGGCTCATCGCCCTGGTCGAACCGGGCGACGAGATCGTCATCGACATCCCGAACCGCTCGATCGAACTCGACGTCGCCGCCGAGGTGCTCGAGGCGCGCCGCGTCGCCCAGGAGAAGCGCGACAAGCCGTACACCCCCCTCGACCGGCACCGTCCGGTCTCCGCGGCGCTGCGCGCGTACGCCTCGATGGCCACCTCGGCCAGCGACGGCGCGTACCGCCGCGTCCCGGAGTGACCACCTGACGATCGCGCAAAAGCCCGGCCGCCGGCCCGGCGGCCGGGCCTCGCCGCATCAGCGCGGGGCGGCCGGGAACTCCTCCAGGTACGCCTCCACCCGCTCGGCGGGCGCCGGCGCCGACAGGCCGAACCCCTGCCCGAACCGGCAGCCGGCCGCCCGCGCCTGCGTGATCTGGTCGGCCGACTCCAGCCCTTCGACGATCACGTCGATCCCGAGCCGGCGGCCCAGCCCGACCACCACGTCGATCAGCCGCTGACCACCGGCCGCCTCCCCTGCCGCGGCGGTCAGCAGCGCCCGGTCCACCTTGAGCAGATCCAGCGGCAGCCGGCGCAGCTGCGCCAGGGACGCCTGGGCGGCGCCGAAGTCGTCCAGCGCGATCCGCACCCCGAGCTGCCGCAGCGCGACGAGCTGCTCCACCACCCGGGTCACGTCCCGGGTGATGGCCGGTTCGGCGACCTCGACGACCATCCGGTCGGGCTCCACCGCGTACTCGGTCAGCGCGTCGGCGGCGCGGGTCACGAAGTCCGGGCCGAGGAGTTCACGCGGGGAGACGTTCACCGCCATCCAGACCGGCCGGCTCGCCTCCGTCCAGGAGGCGACCTGGCGGCAGGCGCGGCGGAAGACCCAGGTGCCGACCTCGTCGCCGAGCCCCAGGTCCTCGGCCACCGGCAGCGCCTCCTCCGGCAGCACAGTGCCGAGCGCCGGGCTGCGCCAGCGCAGGAAAGCCTCGGTCCCCACCGGCAGCGCGTCGCGCAGGTCGATCACCGGCTGGTAGACCAGGTCCAGCTCACCGCGGCCGACCGCCCCCGGCAGTTCCCGCTCCAGCTCCAGCCGCCGGGCCAGGCGCTCCTCCAGGCCGGGGTCGTACCACTCGACGCGGTTGCGGCCGAGTTGGCGGGCCCGGCGCCGGGCCAGGTCCGCGCGGCGCAGCACGTCCTCGACGTCGGCGGCGTCGGCGAACTCGGCCAGGCCGATGCTCACCTGCAGCCGCACCGTCCCCTCCGCCACCGGGTACGGCTCGGTCAGCGCCGTCAGCAGCCGCCCGCCGAGCCCGTACGCGGTCACCGACCCCTCCATCCCGGCCACCGCGAACTCGTCGCCGGCGAGCCGGGCGATCACCTTCTCCGGTCCGGCCACCGCCCGCATCCGGCGTGCCGCCTCCATCAGCACCCGATCGCCGCCGGCCCGGCCATGGGCGTCGTTGGCGTCCGCCATCCCGTGCAGGTCGATCACGAGCAGGGCGCCGCCGGAGCGGCGGACCGCCCGCCACTGCGCGATTGCCCGCATCAGCTCACGGCGGTTCGCCAGGCCGGTGAGCTGATCGGTGATGAACAGCCGCTGCACGGTGCGCTCCAGCCGCCGCCGCTCGCCGATGTCGCGCACGTGCACCACGTACGCGGCGACCTCCGGCACCTCACGCTGGTCGGTGATGGTCGACTCGGTCTCCCGCCACGCCCCGTCGCCGTCACGCAGCCGGGCGGTGACCAGCCGCGGATGGTCCAGCTCCGGGCCGGTGAGCACGGCCAGCAGCCGGCCGGCGTCGTCGGGGTGCATCAGGTCGGCGAAGGGCCGGCCGACGACCTCGGCCTCGACCAGCCCGAATAGCCGTGCCGCGGCCGGGGACTGCCAGCGCACCAGCAGGTCCACCCCGACCACCAGGGTCAGGTCGTTGCCGCCGGAGACCAGGCTGCGGAAGTACGCCTCCTGGGTTGCCAGCTGCCGGGCGGAGCGGCGGATGTCGTGGGAGGCGAGCAGCTCCCGCACCACCAGCGGCGGGATCAGCCCGAGCGCCAGCAGGACCGCCGTACGGTCGAAGTCGCCCGACCGCAGCAGGTGCAGCACCGCGGCGACGCTGGCGATCACCGCCGGCGCGGTCAGCATCGGATAGCCGGAGGGCGTCGGGTGCCGGCGCGGCCCCCGGTCGGGGCGGTTGGCGTGGCGCAGCCCGGCGACCACGATCGCCGGCCCGGCGACAAGCGGCGGCACCAGCAGCAGGATCGTCGTGTCGTGCCGGCCGGCGGCGAAGAGGCCGGTGAGCAGCATCAGCGCGCAGAGCACCAGAGCGATGCCGAGCCCGGCCAGTGCGGTACCCCGGCACCGGCGCCAGTTGGTGATGGCGGTGACCGAGACGACCGCGAGCCCGGCGGCGGTGAGCAGGGCCGCGATCCGCAACAGCGGCACGGCTGGGTCGGCGGGGAAGAGCACCCAGGTGGCGAAGACGAGGCTGAGCCCGAGACTGAAGCCGTCGACTGCCCGCCGGAGCCGGGCGGCGGGCCCGAGGGCCGGACCGGGCATGAACGCCAGCCCGGTCAGGAGGAAGAGCAACGCGCCCAGCAGCCCGGCCGCGGCGACCAGGGAACGGCCGGCGGTCGGCGTCACCGGCAGGGTCGCCACGGCCAGCGCCGCGGCGACCAGCCCGGCGTCGAAGAGATGTGCGGCGCGGCGCAGCCGCTGATGGGGGCGCTGGGCCAGCCGGGCCAGTCCGACGGCCGACACCGCGGCGGTGACGCCGACTGCGAGGACCACCACCGCCAGTGGCGGCAGCGTCCCGCGCAGGCCGGTGATCAGCAGGATCGTCGTCACGACGACGAGGGCGAGGTCACCCGGTCGGGGCAGCCGGTCCCGGGTGGCGCGGAGCAGGTGCGTGACGGACACGGCGTCATCGCCTTCGTGAGGGGGCACTGACCGGTACGCGCGCGTACCAGGATCGGACGCGCCTACCCCGGAAACGACCGGTTCGCCCTCCGGTTACGTCGCCGACATAGCCGGCTCACCCCCGGCGGAACACGACGGCGACACCGGCAGGACATCGACGCAGGTCACCACCGCGCCGCCCCGCGCCGGGGCTGACCGGCGCGGATGAGAAAATCGACGGATGACCGATGCCCCGTCCGTTCGTATCCGTCACAACCAGGCGATCGTGGCCGCCGCGGTCATCGCCTTCTTCGGCACCATGCCGCTCGCCGGTGCCCGCTGGTACCTGCTGCCGCTGCTGCTGGTGCCGCTGGCGGTCATCGTCTGGGCCTGGCGCGCCGGCACCGACGCGGACCTCGACGGCCTGCGGGTACGCGCACTGCTCGGCTCCAGCCTCCTGCCCTGGTCCCGGGTCAGCGAGGTGGCCGCCGACGAACGGGGGCGCGGCCTCGCCCGGCTCGTCGACGGCACCGTCGTGCCACTGCCGGCGGTGCGCCGCAGCGACCTGCCGGCCATCGCCGCCGCCAGCGGCAACCCACTGCCGCAGCCGCAGGCCGCTCAGTAACCGTCGACCACCTCGTTGATCAGCGGATCGCCGGCGGCGTACCGGCGCAGCTGCTCACCGACCAGCCGGTAGGCGCGCGCCTGCAGGCCGGTGACCGACGCGGCGACGTGCGGGGTCAGCAGCACGTTCGGCATCGTCCAGAGCGGATGGTCGGCCGGCAGCGGCTCCGGGTCGGTGACGTCAAGCGCGGCGCTGATCCGTCCGGTCGCCAGCTCGGCGGTGAGGGCCGCGGTGTCGGCCACCGGGCCGCGGGCGCCGTTGACCAGCAGCGCGCCGTCGGGCATCGCGGCGAGGAACTCCGCGTCGATCAGCCCGCGGGTGGCGTCGGTGAGCGGCACCAGCACCACGACCACGTCGGCCGCCGGCAGCAGCTTCGGCAGCTCGGCGACGGCGTGGACGCCCTCGTCCGGCCGCGCGCTGCGCGCCACCAGGGTGAAGGTGACGTCGAAGGGCTCCAGGCGGGCCTTGACGGCGGTGCCGATCGAGCCGGCGCCCACGATCAGCACGTGCTTGCCGGTGAGTTCGCCGGTCGGGGCGACCTGGTCGTAGCTCCACTCCCGGCGCGCCTGGGCGCGGATCATGGCCGGGAAGGCCCGCAGCTGGGACAGGATCGCCGTCACCACCCACTCGGCGGTGGAGGGGTCGTGCACGCCACGCGCGTCGCAGAGCGTCACCCCGGCGGGGACCCGGCCGACCCAGGCGTCGGCGCCGGCGGAGAGCAGCTGCACCACACGCAGGTCGGGCAGGCGGCTCGCCGCCCCGGTGACCCCGGCACCGGAGAGGAACGGCGGCACCCAGAACTCGACACCGGCCGGCGACCCGGTGGTGGCCGGGTCGGCGACGACCTCCACGGTGACGCCGGCGGGAAGCTCACCGAGCAGCTCACGCCCCGGCTCGTGCGGAATCCATACCTTCACGCCGGGCACCATACAGGGATCCCGCTAGTGAAGATCGTCGAGCCGTTGCCGGGCCCAGCAGACGAATTCGCCGCCGCCAGCCGCCGGGTCGGAGCCCGGACTGCTGGTCAACCGAGCCCTGCTCCGGCGACAGCGACCGGGAACTCTTGCCGGTGCGGATAGGCTGATCCGGGTGAGCGCCCATCTCCCCCGGCACCACCGCGACCTCCGGACCGACCGCGACCTCCGGACCGACCGCGACCTCCGGACCGACCGCGACCTGCGGAGCCACGGCGGCCCTCGGCAGCACGGCAGTCTCGGCCGTCGGCGCGGCCTGCGGCTGACCGCACTCGGTACGGCCCTCCTGCTCGCCGCCGGCGCCTGTAGCTTCGGCGAGCCCGATCCCGACCCGGCAGGCCGCCCACCGAACCTGCCCACCCCGTCGGCCGGGGCGAGTCAGTCCGGCGCCGCGGAGGTCACGGTCACCGAGATCGCCACCGGCCTTCAGGTGCCGTGGGGTGTGGCGTTCCTGCCCGACGGCGGCGCGCTGGTCACCGAGCGGGACACCGCCCGCATCCTCCAGGTCGGGCCGGAGTCCGACGCCGACGGCCTGCGGGTACGCACCGTCGCCACCCTCGACGAGGTGGACGCCGCCGGCGAGGGCGGCCTGATGGGCATCGCCGTCTCCCCCGGCTACGAGCGGGACCAGACGGTCTACATCTACTACTCCACCGAGCGGGACAACCGGATCGCCCGGCTGCGTCTCGGCGGCGAACCGGAACCGATCGTCACCGGCATCCCGCTGTCGGGCATCCACAACGGCGGCCGACTCGGTTTCGGCCCCGACGGTTTCCTCTACGCCAGCACCGGCGACGCCTCGGAGCGGGGACTGGCCCAGGACCCGGCGAGCCTCGGCGGCAAGATCCTGCGGATGACCGGCGCCGGCAAGCCGGCCAAGGGGAACCCGACCGCCGGGTCGCTCGTCTGGTCGCTCGGGCACCGCAACGTCCAGGGCTTCGCCTGGGACGCCGACGGACGGATGTACGCCACCGAGTTCGGGCAGAACACCTGGGACGAGGTGAACCTGATCAAGCGCGGGGGCAACTACGGCTGGCCGCAGGTCGAGGGCATCGGCTCCGGCGGCGGCGAGTTCGTCGACCCGATCGTGCAGTGGGGCACCAGCGAGGCGTCCTGCTCCGGCGCGGCGATGCTGGAACGGCACTTCCTCGCGGCCTGTCTGCGCGGCGAGCGGATCTGGATGGTCGAGACAACGGCCCAGGGCGGGGTGCTCGGCCAACCCCAGGAGCTGCTCACCGGCGAGTACGGCCGGCTGCGCACCGTCGTGGCCGCCCCCGATGGCTCGATCTGGCTGACCACCTCCAACCATGACGGGCGCGGCACCCCGCAGCCCGGCGACGATCGCATCCTGCGGCTGGTCTTCGGCGACAGCGGCACCGGACGGAGCTGAGTCACACGTTTGGCAAGATCCTTCCGCGGGCAGGCAGAATTCAGGTATGAGCGGGGACCGTAACGAGCAGCCTGCGGCCGGGGTCGGCAAGACCCCGGCCGAACGCCGTACGTGGAGACGGCTCGGCGGGTGGCTGCGCGGACCCGGCGGGTGGCTGCGCGGACCCGGTGGTCTCCGGCTCGGCGGGTGGCTGCGCGGGCCCGGCGGCCGACGGATCGGCACGGCGCTGGCGGTGCTCGCGGTCACCCTCTCCGGCATCGTCATCGGGGTGGCGCTCGGCGGCCGGGTGGAGACCGACATCGGCCCGTTCCGGGCCGAGCTGAGCATCAGCCCCGCAGGCCACGGCCGGACCACGATCGCCATTCCCCCGCTCGGCGCGCTGCAACTCGACAGCCACGCCGGCCCGAGCCACCTGACCATCCGGCTCGGCGCGCTGGACCCGGGGCGTACCGAAGAGCTGATCGACAACCCGGCGATGATCTCCCGGCAGACCGAGACCGCCGTCGACGACCTGCGGGCCGGGGTACTGCGGCTGGCCGTCCGGACCACCGCCGTCTCGGTGCTCGCCACCCTGATCCTGGCCGCCCTCGTCTTCCGCGGCACCCGCCGTACCGCGTGGGCCGGCCTGCTGGCGCTGACCGTGACCGGCGGCACCCTCGCGTACGCGGGGCTCACCATTCGGCCGGAGTCCCTCGACGAGCCGCGCTACGAGGGGTTGCTGATCAACGCGCCGGCGATCGTCGGTGACGTGCGGCGCATCGCCGACGACTACAACAAGTACGGCGAGCAGCTCCAGCAGATCATCGGCAACGTCACCAAGCTCTACACCACCGTCTCCGAGCTGCCCGTCTACGAGCCGGATCCGAACACCACCCGGGTGCTGCACGTCTCCGACATGCATCTGAACCCGACCGGCTGGCAGATCATCCGCACCGTCGTCGAGCAGTACGACATCGACGTGGTCATCGACACCGGCGACATCAACGACTGGGGCAGCGAGCCGGAGGCCTCCTACGTCGCGGCGATCGCCCAGCTCGGCGTCCCGTACGTCTACATCCGCGGCAACCACGACTCGGCGACCACCGAGAACGCGGTACGCAGCCAGCCGAACGCGATCGTCCTGGACGACTCGGTCACCACGGTCGGCGGGCTGGCCATCGCCGGCATCGGTGATCCCCGCTTCACGCCCGACAAGAGCACCCCGATGGGCGGCTCCGAGCTCTCCGGCGACACCGCCAACCAGCTGATCGCCAACGGGGAGACGCTGGCGGACCGGATCCGCGCCAACAGCGCACCGGTGGACATCGCGCTGGTGCACGACCCGTCCGCGGCCGGCCCGCTCTCCGGATTGACCCCGCTGGTGCTGGCCGGGCACACCCACAACCGCCAGGTGTCACGGCTGCCCCAGGCGCCCGGCTCGGAGCTCAACACCGACCTGATGGTGCAGGGCTCGTCCGGTGGCGCCGGGCTGCGCGGTCTGGAAGGCGAGCAGGCCACCCCGCTGAGCATGTCGGTGCTCTACTTCGACCAGGAGCGGCGCCTGCAGGCGTACGACGACATCCGGGTCGGTGGCACCGGCGAGGCGCACGTGAACCTGGAACGGCACATCGTGCGCGACCCGGCGGAGGGTGTCGTGGACGCCCCGGTCACCCCGACCCCGACCCGCGGCGCCCCGGATCCGACCTCGACGCCGGCGAGCCCGGCCCCATCCGGTACGCCGGCGAGGCCGACCCCGACAGACTGAACCGGCACGGCCGAACCCGTGAGGCGGCGGCCAGAACCCGGGGAGTCGTGATCGTTAGTTGGTTTCCGGTGCCCTGACCCGCCGGGAACACCGGAAACCAACTAACGATCTTCACTTTCCCGGCAGAGCAGAGCAGGTGTGGTTTGCGAGCGCAGGGCTCGGCGCCGCCCGCCAGGCGGGGGCGGGCTCGCGCCGCCCCGCCAGGCCGGGGTCAGCTGAGGGAGAGGGCCGCCAGGGCGGCGTTGGCGATGCTGCCGGGGAGCAGGTCGTGCAGCTCGTAGAGCTCCTCGACCGAACCGGACTGGCCGAACTCGTCGACGCCGAGCGGCACCGCCGCCACCCCGAGCGCCGAGCCGAGCCAGGCCATCGCGTGCGACGAGGCGTCGTGCACGGTGACCACGGGCGCGCGGTCGGGGAACGCCGCCCGCAGCACACCGGCCACGCTCGGCACCGTCGCGGTCCGCACGCCCTGGCGCAGGGTCCGCTGCCAGGCCCGGTAGAGCCGGTCCAGCGAGGTCACCTCGACCACGTGGGCGGCGATGCCCTCCTCGGCCAGCTCCTTCGACGCCGCCAGCACCTCGGGCAGCAGCGCACCGGAGGCGGCCAGCTGCACGACCGGGGCGCCGGGGTCCAGTTCCGGGTACGCCTGGTGGGCGTCGACCAGCCGGTACGCGCCGGAGACGACCTGGCGGCGCAGCACCGCGTCGCCGAGCCGGGCCCGGGCCGCGGCGAAGGGCGCCTGGTCGATGGGGCGGGTGGTGAGGCGGAAGTAGTACGCCCCGTCCTCGGCGGGCGCGGCGGTGGTGGTCCGGCTCGGACCGGCGGCGATGTGCCCGAGCGCGTCGCAGAGCAGCCAGTCCAGCCCGGTCGCGTACGCCGGTTCGATGAAGGTCACCCCGGGCAGTTCCAGCCCGACGGAGGCGGTGATGGTCGACTGGTGGGCCCCGCCCTCGGGAGCGAGGGTGATCCCGGAGGGGGTGCCGGCGACGATGAACCGTGAACCGGAGTAGGTGCCGTAGAGGAAGGCGTCCAGGCCGCGCAGCACGAACGGGTCGTAGACGGTGCCGATCGGCAGCAGCGGCTGGGCGGAGAGGTCCCAGGAGAGTCCGAGCTGGCCCAGCAGCAGGAAGAGGTTCATCTCCGAGATGCCGAGTTCGATGTGCTGCCCGGCGGGGTGCTCCTCCCACCGCAGCATCCGGTCGGGGTTCCAGAGGCGCTGCTCGGAGGGGGCGAAGACGCCGGTCTTGTTGATGAACCCGGCGAGGTTGGTGGAGGTCGCCACGTCCGGCGCCGTGGTCACCAGGTACGGGGCGACCTGCTCGTTGCGGGCCAGGTCGACCAGGACCCGCCCGAAGACCTCCTGGGTGGAGATCGGCTTGTTCGCGCGTACGCCGGTGGCCTCGGGCACGGCGATCGGCAGGGACTGCTCGCGCGGCGGCCGGGCCAGCGCCTCGCGGCGGGAGGCGACCCAGATGCCGGCGGGCGTGGCCGGGTCGAGCCGGTCCCATTCGGTGTCGCGGGTCAGCCCGCGCGCGGTACGCAGCGTGTCGACCTGTTCGGTGCTCAGCAGCGCGGAGTGGTTGCGCGGGTTGCCGGCGATCGGCAGCCCCCAGCCCTTCACGGTGTAGGCGAAGATCACGCTCGGCCGGTCGGTGACGGCGTCGCACTGGGCGTACGCGTCGAGCATCGCGGCGAGGTCGTGGCCGCCCAGGTCGGTGACGAGGGGGGCGAGTTCGGCGTCGGGGATGTCGGCGACGAACGTCTCGACGGCGGCGGGGGCGCCGTCGAGGAACTGCCGTCGCAGTGCCGCACCGTCCAGCCCGAAGAGCGACTGGTACTGCTCGTTGGGCATGGCGTCGATCCAGTCGCGCAGCGCCTCGCCCCCCGGCCGGGTGTACGCCTCGGCGAGCCGGCGGCCGTACTTGACCTCGACGACGTGCCAGCCGGCGGCTTCGAACTGGCCGCGCCACTGGTTGATCCGTACGCCGGGGACGACGCGGTCCAGCGACTGACGGTTGAAGTCGACCAGCCACATCACGTTGCCCAGGCCGGTGGTGGCCGGGTCGGCGACGGCCTCCCAGATGTTGCCCTCGTCGAGTTCGGCGTCGCCGATCAACGCGACGAAGCGCGAGTCCGGGCGCTTGCCGAAGTGGGCGTCGACGTAGCGGCGGGTGACGGCGGCGAAGAGCGGCGCCGCGGCGCCGAGCCCCACCGAGCCGGTGGAGAAGTCCACCCCGTCGGGGTCCTTGGTGCGCGACGGGTAGGACTGCAGGCCGCCGCGGGCGCGCAGCTTCGGCAGGTACGACCGGTCGAGGTTGCCGAGCAGGTACTGGATGGAGTGGTAGACCGGCGAGGCGTGCGGCTTGACCGCCACCCGGTCGGCGGCGTCGAGGTGGGCGAACCAGAGGGCCGTCATCGCGGTGACCAGCGAGGCGCTGGAGGCCTGGTGCCCGCCGACCTTGACGCCGTCACCGGTGCTGCGGTCGTGGTTGGCCGCGTCGACGATGCGGGTGCTGAGCCAGAGCACCCGCTGCTGGATCTCGTCGAGGACGTCGAGGTCGGGGGTGAGGCGGGCAGGCTCTTGGCTCACGGTACGACTCCAGGGGGCGGGTCATCAGCGCTGATGACGTCAGAGGGAAAGCGGATACCCGGTCGGCGTTGCGAGCGCCGCGGGTCAGCCTTCGGCGCCGAGGCGGGCCAGGATCAGCTCGCGGACGGTCTTGGCGTCGGCCTGGCCGCGGGTGGTCTTCATGACCGCGCCGACCAGCGCGCCGGCGGCGGCGACCTTGCCGCTGCGGACCTTCTCGGCGATGTCGGGGTTGGCGGCGATCGCCTCGTCGACGGCGGCGGTGAGCGCGCCGGTGTCGGAGACGACCTCCAGGCCCCGGTCGGTCATCACCTGCGTGGGCGAACCCTCGCCGGCGAGCACGCCCTCCAGGACGGTCCGGGCCAGCTTGTCGTTGATCTTGCCGGAGTCCACCAGGCGCTGCAGCTCGGC
Organism: Melissospora conviva; assembly: GCF_049523535.1. Classification (NCBI taxonomy): domain Bacteria; kingdom Bacillati; phylum Actinomycetota; class Actinomycetes; order Micromonosporales; family Micromonosporaceae; genus Melissospora; species Melissospora conviva. The sequence continues at coordinate 52,210 of NZ_JBLLDT010000003.1, read as the reverse complement.
GACCTGCGCCGGGGTGGCGCCGATCGCGGCCAGCTCGACGCCGGCCTCGTTGGCGCGCCGGGAGAGCTCACCCAGCCACCACTTGCGGGCCGCTGCGGGCGTGGCGCCGGCGGCGACGGTCTGCTCGAGCAGCTCGACCGCGCCGGCGTTGAGCACCGACTGCATGTCCTTCTCCGACAGGCCCCACTGCTCCTGCAGCCGGCGGCGGTGCAGCCGCGGCAGCTCCGGCAGGGCCGCCTTCAGCTCGGCCACCCACGCCTCGTCCGGCGCGATCGGCACCAGGTCCGGCTCCGGGAAGTAGCGGTAGTCGGTGGCGGTCTCCTTGGACCGCCCGGAGGTGGTGTCGCCGGTGTCCTCGTGGAAGTGCCGGGTCTCCTGGACGATGCGGCCGCCGGCGTCGAGCACCGACGCCTGGCGCAGCATCTCCGAGCGGACCGCCCGCTCCACCGAACGCAACGAGTTGACGTTCTTGGTCTCCGTGCGGGTGCCCCACTCCGCCCCCGGCAGGTTGAGGGAGGTGTTCACGTCGCAGCGCAGCGAGCCCTCCTCCATCCGTACGTCGGAGACGCCGAGGGTGCGGATCACGTCCCGCAGCTCGGTGACGTACGCCCGGGCCACCTCGGGGGCCATCGCGCCGGTGCCGGGGATCGGTTTGGTGACGATCTCCACCAGCGGGATGCCGGCCCGGTTGTAGTCGACCAGCGACTCGGTGGCGCCGTGGATGCGACCGGTCGCGCCGCCGACGTGCAGCGTCTTGCCGGTGTCCTCCTCCATGTGCACCCGCTCGATGCCGATGCGCACCAGTTCCCCGTCGACCTCGACGTCGAGGTAGCCGTCGAAGCAGAGCGGCTCGTCGTACTGGCTGATCTGGAAGTCCTTCGGCATGTCCGGGTAGAAGTAGTTCTTCCGGGCGAACCGGCACCAGGAGGCGATCGAGCAGTTCAGGGCGAGCCCGATGCGGATGGTCGCCTCGATCGCCGCCTTGTTCGCCACCGGCAGGGAACCGGGCAGGCCGAGGCAGACCGGGCAGACCCGGGTGTTCGGCTCGCCGCCGAAGTCGGTCGGGCAGCCGCAGAACATCTTGGTGTTCGTACCCAGCTCGACGTGGGTCTCCAGGCCGATCACGGGCTCGTAGCGCGCGACGACCTCGTCGTACGAGGGCAGGACGGTCGTGCTCATCAAGAACTCCAGCTCTGCGCGGCAACCGGATAAACCAGCACCAGCCTAGTGGCTCGCCCCGACCGGGCTGCCGGGGGTTTGCAGGCGCTGTGGCGCGCGCCCGGCTCAGCCGGTCAGCGCCGCCCGCAGCGCCTCGGCCCCGCCGCGCCGCAGCAGGATCGGCCCGGTCAGTTCCAGCCACGAGTCGTCACGGAACTCGACCCGCAGCCGGGCGCCGTGCAGCCGGTGCCACCGTCGGCGGGCCCCGGCGACCTGCGCCCGCCGCACCCACCACAGCGGCGTCAACCGCTCGGGCGCCACCGGCTCGGGCGGCGCTCCCAGCGGCCGCAGCGGATCGGAGCCGGTCAGCTTCAGCACCAGCAGCCGCCGGTCGGTCACCGCCACCACCAGCGTGTCGTCGGTGGGTACGGCCATCGCGTAGCCGCCCGCGGTCGAGTCCGGCCGGCCGTGCGCGGCCCGGCCGAAGAGCAGCCGCATCAGCCAGTCCGTCGGGCCACCGCCACCGATGTTGTCGATCGCGTCGACACCGCTGAGCACGATGTCGGCCACCCCCATCGAGCCGGCCGCCGCGCCCGTGCCCGGCGGTGGGTCGGCCGGCCGCAGCGGCTTCTCCGGCGCCGGGCCCTGCGGACGCTTCGCCTCACGCACCTCGATCAGGTTTTCGCCCGGCCGGAGGTCGGCGGCGAGGGCAGTCCCGTAGCGCAGCCGGTAGTCGATGGCCACGGTCAGTCCAGCGGGAAGGCTGCGTCGGTGCCGAGCGTCTCGCGCATCGACTCCTGCAAGCGGTCGGTCGCCACCTGCTGGGCCTTGCGGACCAGCGCGGTGATCTCGTCGCTCAACTCCGGCGAGCCCAGGCGCATGGCCCGCGCGGAGATCTCCACCCGCTCGATCCGCCCGCCGTGGTCGGCCACCACGCGCAGCAGGCCTGCCTCGTCGCTGACCTCGACCGGCTGCGCGCGCAGCTCGTCGACCCGATCGGCCATCCGCTGCTGCAGACCGTCGAGGCTCTTCACGAGCTGCTCGATCCGTTCCAGGGCCGGGTACTCCACGCTTGCGCCTCCTGAGTCAGTAACCGACAGAGTCGATCAGATTCTGCACACCCCGCGTGTACGGCCCGAGATCGTCGCTGTAGGTGCCGTCCTGCAGATAGTTGCGGTCCTTGGTGCCGTCGGAGATGTCGTGCAGGCCCAGGCCGGTGTCGATCACGGCGCCACCCATGCCGGAGAGGTTGATCGGCGACACCGCGTTGAAGGCGAACCGGGGCAGCCCGACCTTGAGCTGGTGCTCACCCAGGATCTTGAGCCCTTCGGTGGTGCGCCCCTGGGTCTTCCACAGGGCGTACTCCTTCTTGAGCTTGCGCAGCTCCATCACCCGCCGACGGTAGGTGGTCAGCCAGCGCTGGACGACGACGAGCTTCTCGGCGAGCTGCTCGAAGAGGCGACCGAGCTTCATCACGATCTTCATGCCGCGGCTCAGCGCCACCGCGAGCCGGCCGAGCCACCGTACGGCGAACGCCGCGATCGAGGCGCCGAAACTGAGCGCCGCCGCCGCGGCGGCGACCAGCGCTTCGATGGCGAGGGCGACCAGGAACTCGAAGATGAGCTCGAGCAGCAGGTTGAAGGCGTCAACCGCCGCGTTGGCCGCATCGACCAGCACATCCTTGGCGGCGCCGAGGCTTTCGGAGAGGCTGCCGATCGCCTCCTCGAGGTTGGCCATGCTGCTCTGGAAGGAGGCTGCCGCCGTCCCACCCCAGGCCGGCGGGGCGAGCTGGGCCCGGTCGTTGCGCTGCTGGTCGGCCAGGGCCAGCACCTCGGTCGAGGCGGCCAGGCACTTCTCGGCGCCGCGGATCAGGTCGTCGGGGTCACCGGCGACCAGCTCCAGCAGCTGCTCAAAGGGCCAGAGCAGCGACCGGGTGAAGTCCCGCAGCGGATCGGGCACCCCGGCGACGAACTGCTCGAAGTAGGTCTTGCTGCGCTCGAGCGCCACAGTCGACACCGCGTCATCCCCTCCCGTTGCCGCGCCACCGTAGCCGGCCCGTCGACAGCTGCGGCATCAGTTGCCGCCGCCGAACATCCGCTCGGCGGCGGCATCGGTCAGCAGGTACTGGTCCCGTTCGGCGAGGACACCCTCGGCCACCGTCTCCATCGCCTCCGCGGCGTCGGCCAGCGCCTGCAGGCACTCCTCCAGCACGGTGTCGTACTGATCGGAGAGCGAGAAGGAAGCCGGCATGATGCCGAAGGACGAGCGGCCCACCGCGCCGTCGCGCATCCGCGTACGGATCTCGTCGAACTGGTCGCCACGGCCGCGGGAGGTCGCCGCGAAAGCGGTCAGTTTCTCCGGCTCGACCTCGAATCCGTCTCCCCCAGGCGCAGTCACGCCGTCCACATTAATGGAGGTGACGCCCGGCTGCCCGCCCGTGGTCGAGGGTGGACACAAGACGACGAGGCCCGGCCCGGCCGGCGGCTGCCGACGACGGACCGGGCCCCGCGCAGCCCTCAGAGCGCCGGCGGCGTGAACGTGCCGAGCGCCGACTCCAGCGCGGCCGCGACCCGGTACATCCGGTCGTCGGCCAACGTCGGGGCCATGACCTGAAGCCCGACCGGCAGCCCGTCCGACAGGCCGCACGGCACCGAGATGCCGGGTCCGCCGTAGAGGTTGGTCGGAATGGTGAACAGGTCCGCCAGGTACATCTGGTACGGGTCGGCGGTGCGCGAGCCCAGCGGGAACGCCGTGAACGGGGTGGTCGGCGAAATCAACGCGTCGACCTGCTCGAAGGCGCTGGTGAAGTCCCGGGTGATCAGGGTCCGGACCTTCTGCGCCTGCCCGTAGTAGGCGTCGTAGTAGCCGCTGGAGAGGGCGTACGTGCCGAGCATGATCCGGCGCTTGACCTCGGGGCCGAAGCCGGCCTCGCGGGTCAGCGACATGACCTCCTCCAGGGACCGCTCGCCGTCGTCGCCGACCCGCAGGCCGAACCGGACGCCGTCGAAGCGGGCCAGGTTCGACGAGGCCTCGCTCGGGGCGATCAGGTAGTAGGCCGGCAGCGCGTAGGAGAAGTGCGGGCAGGAGATCTCCACGATCTCGGCCCCCATCTTGGTCAGCGCGTCGACCGACTCCCGGAACGCGGCCAGCACACCCGGCTCCGCGCCCTCACCGGAGAACTCGGTCACGATGCCGAGCCTCACCCCGGTCAGGTCACCGGTGGCGCCGAGGCGGGCCGCGGCCACGACGTCCGGCACCGGGGCCGGGATCGAGGTGGAGTCGCGCGGGTCGTGCCCGCCCATCACCTCGTGCAGCAGCGCGGCGTCGAGCACCGTACGGGCGCACGGGCCGGGGGTGTCCAGCGAGGAGGAGAAGGCGACCAGGCCGTAGCGGGAGGTGCCGCCGTAGGTGGGCTTGGCGCCGACGGTGCCGGTGACGGCGCCGGGCTGGCGGATCGAGCCGCCGGTGTCCGAGCCGATCGCCAGTGGTGCCTCGTAGGCGGCCAGCGCCGCGGCGGAGCCACCGCCGGAACCACCCGGGATCCGCTCCAGATCCCACGGGTTGCGGGTCGGCCCGTACGCCGAGTACTCGGTGGAGGAGCCCATCGCGAACTCGTCCATGTTCGTCTTGCCGAGCATCACGGTGCCGGCGGCCCGCAGCCGCTGCACGATCGTGGCGTCGTACGGCGGACGCCAGCCCTCGAGGATCTTGGAGCCGACGGTGGTGGGGACGCCCTTGGTGGCCAGTACGTCCTTGACGGCGACCGGCACCCCGGCCAGCGGGCCGAGCGGCTCACCGGCGGCGCGGCGGGCGTCGACGGCGCGGGCGGCGTCCAGCGCGCCCTCGGTGTCGACGTGCAGGAAGGCGTGCACCCGGTCGTCGACCGCGGCGATGCGGTCGAGGTGGGCCTGGGTGACCTCCGTCGCGGAGGTCTCGCCGGCGGCGACCAGCCCGGCGATCTCGGCGGCGGTGAGTCGGGTCAGGTCACTCATGCTCAGGCCTCCTCGTCCAGGATGCGGGGCACCCGGAAACGCTGCTCCGCCACGTCGGGGGCGCCGGAGAGCGCCTCCTGCGGGGTCAGACCGGGGATCACGACGTCCTCGCGCAGCACGTTGGTCAGCGGTACGGAGTGCGAGGTGGGCGGGATGTCGGCGGCGGTGACCTCGCCGACCTGTGCGACCGCCTGGAGAATCACGTCGAGCTGACCGGCGAAGGTGTCGAGCTCCTCCTCCGTGACGGCGAGCCGCGACAGTCGCGCCAGATGCGCGACCTCCTCGCGGGAGATGGCGGCCATCGGTGCCCCCTTCATACCTAGCGTCTGCTGCGCAGCCTGAGCTGCCGGTGTGCCGGAGCCGTACGGCTGCCCGGGTGCGGGTGCCACACGGTTGCCCGGTGTGTGCCGGCCACGCGCCGGCACGGGCGTGGCGGCCCCGAACGAGTCTATTTGTGCACCGGAACCCGCCGGCCCCCGACTCCCCCGACCGGTATCCGGGGCGCGGGTGCACCCGGCGCGGCCCGGGTCACCTCCGGCGGCGGTGCCGCCCGTTCGTCCCGTCGGTGGACTTCGGTCCGGCGGCGGACCCCGCGGTGGCGGCCGGGTCCGGGGCGGGGGTGGGCGCCGGGGTGAGGGGCCGGTAGCGCGCCAGCCACTCGGTCAGTTCGTCGGCGGGCATCGGCCGGGCGTAGAACCAGCCCTGGGCCGCCTCGCAGCCGGCCTCGTGCAGCAGCCGCCAGGTCCGCTCGTCCTCGACCCCCTCGGCCACCACCCGCAGCCCGAGCGCCCGCGCCAGGTCGATCATCGAGCGGACGATCGCCGCGTCGTCGGCGTCGTCGGACATCCCCAGTACGAAGGAGCGGTCGATCTTCACTTCGGCCAGGGGCAGCCGTCGCAGGTGCAGCATCGAGGAGTAGCCGGTCCCGAAGTCGTCGAGCGAGATCGCGACCCCGATCTGGTGCAGCCGCGAGATGGTGGCGAGCACCCGGCGCGGATCGGCCATCAGCGCCCCTTCGGTGATCTCCACCTGGAGCCGGTCCGGCGGGATGTCGTGGCGTTGCAGCAGGCTGGCGATCTGGTCGGCGATCTCCCCGGTGTGCAGGTCCCGGACGCTGACGTTGAGCGCCGCCCGCACGTCGACGCCGGCGGCGAGCCACCGCGCCAGCTGGTTGACGACGTCGTCGACCACCCGGCGGGTGAGCAGCCGCATCACCGGGCTCTGCTCGGCGACCCGGATCAGCTCCTCCGGGTCGACCCGCCCGCGGGTGGGGTGGTGCCAGCGCAGCAGCGCCTCGACCCCGACCACCCGGCCGGAGGCGATGTTGATCTGCGGCTGGTAGTACATGGTGATCTCGCCGACGTCCGCCGCCGGGCGCCCCGGCCCCGCCGGGACCGTTGCCGCTGCTGCCGCCCCGGCCGGTGCCGCCGGGGCCGCCGGGGCCGCCGGAGTGACCGTTGCCGCCGGGGCCGCCGGTCGCGTGGCCGACTCGGCGGGACGCTGGGCCGGGGTCTCCCGATCCGTGCCCTGACCGGTCGCCGGACCGGCGCGGTCCACCGCCACGAGCCCGGGCGGTCCGGCCGCTCGCAGCGCCGCGTCGGCGCTGCGCCCGCGTGGATCAGCGGACGTGACGATGCGCTTGAGGAGTTCGTCCTCGTTGACGACTTCGGCCGCCCGGCTGCGACGCCAGGCGCCCCAGCGGCTGCCGGCCCGGCGATCGCCGCCGCCGTGCGAAGGCTCCCCGGGGGCCGGGTCCGGCACCGCGCTCCTGATTTCGCCCTGGGCCCCAGCGGTCCGCTGCCGGGCCGCCACCGGCGGACCGGTTCGCGGCCCCGGTTCGTCCGGGTCGCTCTCCGGCGACGGGGTGCCGGTCCCGCCGGGCTTCGGCGCGGTCCCATCCCCCTCCAGCACCCGGCGCAGGTCGGCCAGGAGGTTGAGCCGCTCCGGGGAGTTGTGGTCCGACTCGGGCGAGTAGACCGCCACCGAGTCCCCCCGGTGCTTCGCGTCGTACATCGCCACGTCGACGTGGCGCATCAGGGTGGTGAAGTCCTCGCCGTGTTCGGGGAAGAGCGCCACGCCGATGGAGCCGCCCACGTCCAGCGGCAGACCGTCGATCGGCACCGGTTCGGTCAGCGCCCTCACCAGGCAGTCGGCGACCTGCCGGGCCTGGGCGTCGTCCCGCAGGCCGGTCGCGACGATGGCGAACTCGTCGCCGCCGAGCCGGGCGATGACGTCGCCGGGGCGCAGGGTCGTCCGCAGCCGCTTGCCGACCTCCACCAGCAGGCGGTCGCCGACGGCGTGTCCCAGCGCGTCGTTGACGTGCTTGAAGCGGTCAAGGTCGATCAGCAGGAGCGCGAAGCGGGAGTCGGCCATCCCGCGGGTGGCGCGCTCACCGTGTGCCCGCACCTCCTGGGCGACGGCGGTCAGCAGTGCCTTGCGGTTGGCCAGCCCGGTCAGCGGGTCACGCGCCGCCAGCTCCTTCTGTTCGGTGGTGAGCCGGGCCATCCGGTGCACCGCGTAGAGCGGCACCATGATCAACGGGATGAGCGCGGGGCTGGTCCGGGCCGCGGCCGCCAGCACCGGCGCCAGCAGCAGCAGCGCACCGGTGGCGAGGAGTTCGAAGAGCAGCCCCTGCCGCAGGGTGCTCCCCCACCCGGTGCCGAAGCGCAACACCAGTGCCGTGGTCAGCGAGACGTACTTGACGGCGAACCATGCCAGCGCGGCGGCGGCCAGCACCCCCACCTCGGCCCAGCCGGGGCGTCCCGCACCGCCGAAGGGCCCGCCGGGCACGAGGCCGGTCACCGCGTACGCCGCGGCCAGGGCGAGCGCGTACTGGGCGAGGTTGAACAGCATCCGCCAGGCGGCATGGCGCAGCAGCAGGCCGGCGACGACGACGGCGACCGCCTGCACCGTGACCGCCGCGCCGAGTCCCCACTCCAGCATGATCGCGAAGGTGAAGCAGACCGACGGATAGACCGCCGAGGAGGTCCGGCGCCCGACCGGCGGCGCGAAGGGGCGCACGTCGCTCAGCACGGCGAGCACCGCCATCAGCACCAGGGCGAGGTCCGGGCGGGCAACCAGCGCGGGCAGGGTGGTCAGCGAAGGGACACAGCAGGCCGCCGCGAGCAGCACGACCGCCGCGACGAATCCGAAGAAGGGCACCGCCCGTTCCGGGGGAACGGAGTTGCGCAACGCGCTCGGCTCCACTCAGACCTCCCGCCGCGACAAAGCCCGACGCGACCCCTCGTCGCGCCGCTCCCCATCAAACGCTGCCGGAGTACGATTCGGCGCGACAGACGCGAATCGGACGTAGTCGTAATTAAGTTGGTATACGCGACGACTCGTCCGCAAGATTCACAAATGCCCACTGCGGTAGGTCCATCATGGCTCACCGCGCCGCGCCACCGCCAGAGCGGCTTGCGGCCCCTCCTCGAGCAGCACCCGGAAACCCGCCTCGTCCAGAACCGGCACCTTGAGCCCGGCCGCCTTCTCCGCCTTGGAGCCCGGGTTCTCCCCCACCACCACGAAGCCGGTCTTCTTGGAGACGCCGCTGCTGACCTTGCCGCCGCGGGACTGGATCGCTTCCGCAGCCTGATCCCGGGAGAAGTCGGCGAGCGTTCCGGTGACGACGACGGCGATGCCGTCCAGCGGCCGCGGCCCCTCCTCGGTGGGCTCCTGGGCCATCCGCACGTTCGCCTCGGTCCACTTGCGCACCACGTCGCGGTGCCACTGCACCGCGAACCACTCCTTGAGGCTCTCGGCGATCGTCGGACCGACCCCTTCGACCGCCGACAGCTCCTCCTCGCTCGCCTCGTCGATCGCCTGGATCGCGCCGAAGTGGCGGGCCAGCGCCTGCGCGGCGGTGGGGCCGACGTGCCGGATGGAGAGCGCGACCAGCACCCGCCAGAGCGGACGTTCCCGCGCCGCGTCGAGGCTGGTGAGGAAGCGCCGTGCGTTGCTGCCGAGGCTGCCGTTCTTGTTGACGAAGAACGGCACCGTCGCCAGCCGCTCCTCGTCGAGGTCGAAGAGGTCCCCCTCGTTGACGATCGCGGCGGAATCCACCAGCGCCGCCGCCGCCTTCTCCCCCAGCACGTCGATGTCGAGCGCCGCCCGGCTGCCCAGGTAGGCCAGCCGCTCCCGCAGCTGCGCCGGGCAGGTCTCGGCGTTGGGGCAGCGGATGTCGACGTCGCTCTCCTTGGCCGGCGCCAGCGGCGTGCCGCAGGCCGGGCAGTGGGTCGGCATCACGAAGGCCCGGGCATCGGCGGGCCGCCGCTCGACGACCGGGCCGAGCACCTCGGGAATGACGTCGCCGGCCTTGCGCAGCACCACCGTGTCACCGATGAGCACGCCCTTGCGCTCCACCTCACGGGCGTTGTGCAGTGTCGCCAGCCCCACCACCGAGCCGGCGACCCGCACCGGCTCCAGCACCGCGAAGGGGGTCACGCGGCCGGTGCGCCCCACGTTGACGGCGATGTCGAGCAGCGTGGTGGTCACCTCCTCCGGCGGGTACTTGAAGGCGATCGCCCAGCGCGGTGCCCGGCTGGTCGAGCCGAGCCGGCCCTGGATGTCCACCGGATCCACCTTGACCACCACGCCGTCGATCTCGTGCTCGACATCGTGCCGGTGGGCGCCGTAGTAGGCGATGTACTCGGCGACACCGGCCAGGTCGTCCACCACCTGCGCGCGGTCGCTGGTCGGCAACCCCCAGGCACGCAGGGCGGCGTACGCCTGGGACTGCTCCCGCGGCTGGAAGCCGCGCCGGGCGCCGATGCCGTGCACCACCAGCCGCAGTGGACGCGACGCGGTGATGCGCGGGTCCTTCTGCCGCAGGCTGCCGGCGGCGGCGTTGCGCGGGTTGGCGAAGGGCGCCTTGCCCTGCTCGACCAGGGCGGCGTTGAGATCGGCGAAGGCGTCGACCGGGAAGTAGACCTCGCCCCGGACCTCGAGCAGCTCCGGCGGCGCCCCGAACTCGTCGGAGACGGTCAGCTCGTGCGGGATGTTGCGGATGGTGCGGACGTTGCCGGTGACGTCCTCACCGGTGCGCCCGTCGCCGCGGGTGGCGCCCCGCACCAGCCGCCCGTTCTCGTAGGTCAGGTTGATCGCCAGCCCGTCGACCTTGAGCTCGCAGAGGTAGCGCACCGCGGTGCCGGCGTCGCGCTCGACGCGCTCGGCCCACGCCGCCAGCTCCTCGTCGGCGAAGGCGTTGTCCAGCGACATCATCCGTTCGAGGTGCTCGACCGGGGTGAAGAGGGTGGAGAAGGTGCCGCCGACGCGCTGGGTCGGCGAGTCCGGGGTCCGCAGCGCCGGATACTCCTGCTCCAGCGCCTCCAGCTGCCGCAGCTGCGCGTCGAACTCGGCGTCGGCCACGATCGGCGCGTCGAGCACGTAGTAGCGGTACTGGTGGTCGGTGAGCTCCTGGCTGAGCGCGGCGTGCCGTTCCCGTACGCCGGCCGGCGGCTCCGCTCCCGCCGCCGCCTCCTGTGCCGGGCTGAGCTCCTGCGCCGGGCTGAGCTGCTGTGCCGGGCTGAGCTGCTGCGACATCGCTTCTTCGGACACCCTCGACCTCCGTATGACGTTACCCGGCAGCCTATTGGGCAGGTCTGACGAACAACGGCGAGGCACGGCATCCGCAACCGGAGAGGGCCGGGCGCTCAGTCCCAGACGAGACAGAACGGGTGGCCCACCGGGTCGGCGTAGACCCGCCAGTTCTCGCCCTCGCCCGGCAGGCGCCGGGCGCCGAGCGCCAGCGCCTGCTCCTCGGCGGCCTCGATGTCGTCCACCGTGACGTCGAGGTGCATCTGCTGCGGGCGCTGCGGGTCGGGCCACTGCGGCGGCAGCAGGTCCGGCGCCTGCTGGAAGGAGACCCGGGGCTGCCCGGGGCCGCCGATGGTCACCCAGTCACCCTCGTCGTACGTGATCTCCAGGCCGAGCAGCCGGGAGTAGAACTCGGCGAGCGCCCGGGGCTGCGGGCAGTCGATCGCCACGGCACGTAGTTGTCCGATCATGCCGACATCATGCCCGTCGATACGACGAATCAACCCTCGGCGAGCCGGCGGCCGGCGTCGCGGCACGCGGCGAAGACCGCGCGGGTGTACTCCGGGGTGGCGCCCGCCAGGCCACAGGCCGGGGTGACGACCACCTGCTGCCCGAGCCGGGCACGGGGGAAGCCGAGCCGGTCCCAGACCAGGCGTACCCGGTCGGCGACCTGGGCGGAGGTCGGCACCCGGCCGGCGGCCGGCGGCCGGGTCGGCACCGCGCCGGCGAAGACGCCCAACCCGGCGTCGATGACCTCGCCGAGCGGGTCCAGGTCGCGCAGCAGCGCCAGGTCGAGTGCGATGGCCCTCGCGCCGGCGGTACGGATCAGCTCCAGCGGCACGTCCGGCGCGCAGCAGTGCACCAGCACCGGCGTGCCCACCGCGTCGATCACGGTCCGCAGCGCCGACCGCGCCGTCTCGGTCTGGACCACCCGGTACGCCCCCAGCCCGCTCTCGGTCGGCACCCGGCCGGCCAGGACGGTGGGCAGGGATGGCTCGTCGAGTTGCAGCAGCACCGTCGCGCCCGGCAGGCGTCGGCGTACCTCGGTGACGTGGGCGCGCAGCCCTTCGGCGAGCGAACCGGTCAGGTCCCGCACCGCCCCCGGGTCGCGCAACAGCCGCCCACCGATCGGCAGGTCGATACCGGCCGCCAGCGTCCACGGGCCGGCGGCCTGGATCTTCACCGGCCCGGTGTACCCCTCGGCCTGCTCGGTGAGCTGGTCGAGGTCGCGCTCCATCAGGTCGTGCGCCCGCTTCAGGTCGCGGCCGGGGCGCCCGGCGACGCGCCACTGGCCGGCGTAGAGCTCCACCGGTAGCTCCACCAGCAGCCCGGCGGTCCGGCCGATCAGGTCGGCGCCCGGGCCGCGGGCGGGCAGCTCCGGCAGGTACGGCAGGTCGGGCAGCTCACCCAGGATGATGCGCTGCGCCTCGACGGCGTCGGTCCCCGGCAGGGAGCCGATCCCGGTCGCGGCGCCGCTCGGCCAGGGCCAGGAGGTTTCGGTCACGCGGCGAAGGCTACCGGCTGATGGTGGCCGACCCGAGCACGACGTCGCCGTCGGGGTCGGGACGGTAGACGGCGATGGTCTGCCCGGCGGCGACGCCGCGCACCGGGCGGCGCAGCTCGGCGGTGAGCCGGTCGCCCTCGACGACGACCGTCGCCGGCACCACGTCGCCGTGGGCGCGCAGCTGCACCTCGCACTCGATCGGCCCGGCGGGTACCGGTCCGGCCGACCAGACCGGGCGCAGCGCCGCGACGTGGCTCTCCTCGAGCGCCTCGGCGGGGCCGACGGTGACGGTGTTGGTGACCGGGGTGATCGAGAGCACGTAGCGGGGGCGGCCGTCGGCCGCGGGCCGCTCCAGGTGCAGCCCCTTGCGCTGGCCGACCGTGTACGCGTACGCGCCGGAGTGGGAGCCGACCACGGCGCCGGTGGTGGCGTCGACGACGTCGCCCGGCTCCTCACCGAGGCGCTCGGCGAGGAACTTGCGGGTGTCGCCGTCGGCGATGAAGCAGATGTCGTGCGAGTCCGGCTTCTCGGCCACGGCGAGCCCTCGCCGGGCTGCCTCGGCGCGCACCTCGGCCTTGGTGATGTCGCCGAGCGGGAACATCGAGTGGTCGAGCTGCGCGCGGGTCAGCACCGCCAGCACGTACGACTGGTCCTTGCCGGCGTCGACGCTGCGGCGCAGCAGCCCGTCCGGGCCGAGCCGGGCGTGGTGGCCGGTGACCACGGCGTCGAAGCCGAGCGCGATCGCCCGGTCCAGCACCGCCGCGAACTTGATCTTCTCGTTGCAGCGCAGGCAGGGGTTCGGGGTACGGCCGGCGGCGTACTCGGCGACGAAATCGTCGACCACCTCGGCGTGGAACTGCTCTGCCATGTCCCAGACGTAGAAGGGGATGCCGATCACGTCGGCGGCGCGCCGGGCGTCCCGGGCGTCCTCCAGCGTGCAGCAGCCGCGGGCCCCGCTGCGGTACGTCTGCGGGTTGCGGGCCAGCGCCAGGTGCACACCGGTCACGTCGTGCCCCGCCTCCGCCGCCCGCGCGGCGGCGACCGCCGAGTCGACCCCGCCGGACATGGCTGCCAAGACCCTCACCACACACCCCTTTTCGTGTTCATCGAGGGTAACCGCCCGGTGTACGCGTGCCGAAGCCGCGCGGCGGCTCCCGGTCAGGCTCCGGAACGCAGCGCCCCGGCCCGGCGGGCCCGCTCCACGACCGCGGGCAGGGCGGCGATCAGCGCGTCCACGTCCGCCGGCACCGAGGTGTGGCCCAGGCTGAACCGCAGCGAGGAGCGGGCCCGGTCGTCGGTGGCCCCCATCGCCTGCAGCACGTGCGAGGGCTGGGCGACCCCGGCCGAGCAGGCCGAGCCGGTGGAGCAGGCGATGCCCTGGGCGTCGAGGAGCAGCAGCAGGGCGTCCCCCTCGCAGCCGGGGAAGGAGAAGTGGGCGTTGCCCGGCAGCCGCTGCTCCGGGTCGCCGTTGTAGATCACGTCGGGCACGGCGGCCTGCACCCGCCGCACGAGCAGGTCGCGCAGTTCGCCGACGCGGGCGGCGTACTCCTGCTGGCCCTTGACGGCGCTCTCGACGGCGACCGCGAAGGCGACGATGCCGGCGGTGTCGAGGGTGCCGGAGCGCACGTCGCGTTCCTGCCCGCCGCCGTGCAGCAGCGGGGTCGCCGCGACGTCGCGGGCGAGCAGCAGCGCGCCGACGCCGGCCGGGCCGCCGAGCTTGTGACCGGTGACGGTCAGCGCCGAGACGCCGCTCTCGGCGAAGTCGACCGGCACCTGCCCGACAGCCTGGATGGCGTCGGTGTGCACCGGCACGCCGTACCGGGCGGCGGTCCGGGCCAGCTCGGTGACCGGCTGCAGCGTGCCGACCTCGTTGTTGGCCCACATCGCGGTGAGCAGGGTCACCTGGTCGCCGTGCTCGTCGAGCAGGGCGGCGACCCGGTCGACGTCGACCCGGCCGAGCGCGTCGACGGCGAGCCAGTCGATGTGTGCCCCTTCGTGCCCGGCCAGCCACTGCACCGAGTCGAGCACCGCGTGGTGCTCGACGGCGCTGCAGATGACCCGGTGCCGGGAGGCGTCGGCGGCGCGGCGGGCCCAGAAGATTCCCTTGACTGCCAGGTTGTCGCTCTCGGTGCCACCGCCGGTGAAGACGACCTCCGAGGGGCGGGCGCCGAGTGCGGCGGCCACGCGCTCCCGGGACTCCTCGACCAGCCGGCGGGCACGACGACCGGCCGCGTGCAGCGACGAGGCGTTGCCGACGGTGCGGGCGGTCGCGACGTACGCCTCCAGCGCCTCGTCGAGCATCGGAGTCGTCGCCGCGTGATCCAGGTATGCCATCACCGTTCAGCCTACGGGCGATTGGTGGCGGGCCGGATGCCGGAGGTCCCCCTGCCACCACCACGCACGCCGGAACCGGGCGGGGAGGGTGCTGCGCCCCGCCCGGTCACCGCCCGGCGGGTCCGGCCGGTCAGGCCCGCACCGCGGTGACGACGATGTTGTCGCGGTACTCGCGGGTCTCCGCGTCGAAGGGCCCGCCGCAGGTGATCAGGGTCAGCCGCGGCTTGCCGTCGCGGGCGAAGTACCGGTCCAGCGGGATCTTCGTCTTGTCGTACACCTCCCGGGCGATCACCCGGTACAGCCGGGCCCGGCCGTCGCTGCCGGTCGCGGTGAGGACGTCACCACGGTCGAGTTCACGCAGCCGGTAGAAGGCGCCCTCGCCCTGCTCGGCGCTGTCGACGTGGCCCGCGACGACCACCGAGCCGGCGTCCGTCTCCAGCCCCGGCCCGTACCGGTACCAGCCGATCCGGCCGACGCTGGGCGGCACCTCGAACTCGCCGGTCCGCTCGTCGATACCGACCGCGTTCACCGTGGCCGTGACGTCGATGGCCGGGATCTCCAGCCGTACCGGTGCGACGACCGCCGTGCCGTCGGGCAGGCCCCCGCCGAGGACCGGGACCCCCGCGGTGCCGCCGACGGTGACCGGCGGGGCCGGCGTGGCACCGGCCAGGGCCCGCGCCTCGTCGGCACCGACCTCCGCGGCCGGTTGGGATGCGCACGCCACCAGGGCGGCGGCGGTGAGCGCGGCAACGCCGGCGGCCATGGCCGCCAGCGCGCCGCGGTTGCGCACCGTCACCTGCGACCGGTCCGGACGGTGGCCGTCCGTACCCCGCCGCCGGCCAGGAGCAGCGCGCCGCCGCCGGCCAGCACGTACCACCAGGCGCCCACGCCGTCACCGGCCCGGCCGCCGTCGCCGCTGGGCACCCCTGCGGGGGCCGAGTGCAGGCCGGTGATGGTCTGCGCCACGACGCCGAGGTTCTCCGCCTCGGCCGAGCCGATGGCGTAGACGATCGTCGCGGTCCCCTCCGCGAGGTTCAGTTCCGCCGGCCCGATCACCACGGTGCCGGTGCCGGCGAGCACCACGTCGGCCTCGACCGCGCCCGCGTCGACGTCGGCCTTGGCCTCGTTCGGGTTGGTGAGCCCGCTGAAGACCGGGGTGCCCCCGGCCCGCACGTCCACCGCCGGGGCGGCCGCAGTGTGCCGGACGATCAGCCGGGCCTTGCCGGCATCGACCTTGCCGGTGTCGTTGACGAACGGCGTGATGGTCGGCTCGCCCCCGCCGCCGAGGTGGGCGGCGAGGCTGATGTTCGCCCCGCCCGGCACCGCCGCGTCGTCGACGGTGAGGATCGCCTGGTCCACCGGCTCCCCGCGCTTGGTGAGCGCGATGTCGTACTCGCCCTCGGGCAGGTCCAGCGGGCCCGCCACGTCGCCGGGCTTGAAGTTCTCCAGCGTCTTCTCGCCGTTGACGTAGACGTCGACCGGGGTGTCCGGGATGCCGTGCACGACGGAGACCTTTGCCGAGGCCGCATATGCCGGGGTGGCGGTGAAGGCCCCGGCGCCGGCGAAGGTCAGCGCGGCGACCGCGCCACCCACGGCGACGCGGCGGAAGGTCGGAAGCTGCATGTCTGTCTCCTGGTGGTTGATGCTGATTTGTCGAACCGGGTGTGCGCAACGAGCTTCGTCCGGCCCACCACCGCCGGATGCGCCCGCAGACAACTTCTTTTCGTCCGCTGAATCCGCATCCGCGCGCCGCCTCCGAAGCGAAGAGCTGCTGAGATCAGACCGACGGGCAAAGGTGGGGCGATGGCTGAGGGAGTTACAGTCGTGCATGCCCCCCGGAAGGCGAGCTGCCCTGTGACAGCGGCACGGCAGGAGCCGTACCCACCCGAGGACGACCTCGCCGCCCGCTTCCGCGCGGGCGACGAGCCGGCACTGCGGGAGGCGTACGACCGGTACGGCCGAGCGGTCCTGCACCTGGCCACCAGCACGCTGGCCAACCGCAGCGACGCGGAGGACGTGACCCAGACCACCTTCGTCGCGGCCTGGCTGGGGCGGGACACCTTCGACCCGGTCAAGGGCTCGCTGGTCGGCTGGCTGCTCGGCATCGCCCGGCGCAAGGTGATCGACCGGCTGCGTGCCGCCGCCCGGGAGACCCGGGTCGTCGAGACGGTCCGGCGACTACCGGAGCCGGCACGCACGGTCCCGGACCCCGACACGGTGGTCGACCGGCTGGTCGTCGCCGACGAGCTGGCCCGGCTCCCCGACGATCAGCGGCGCATGCTGGAGTTGGCGTTCTTCGACGACCTGACCCACCAGCAGATAGCGGCGGTGACCGGGGTGCCGCTCGGCACGGTGAAGAGCCACATCCGCCGCGGCATGGCGAGTCTGAAACGCAGATGGGAGGTGGACGGTGCCGCATCCGGAGCACGACCGGCTGGTCTTCCTGGCGCTCGGTGAGGCGGCGGCGGACGCCGCCGAGAGCACCCACCTGGCGAGCTGCGCGCATTGCCGGGCCGAAGTGCACACTCTCCGGCACGTGGCCGGCCTAGGCGCCGGCACCCGGGGCCTGCACGACCTGCCCGACCCGCCGGAGCACGTCTGGCAGGGCATCGTCGCGCAGGTCGGCGCCGCGGAGTCCGCGCCGGCCGTGCCTGCGCCCCGCCCCGACCCCTCCCCTGACGAACGCACCCCCGACGAACGCGACTCCAGCGGGCGCACCGCCGTCGGACGGCCCTCCGACGGGGAAGGCACGACGCTTCCGATGCGGTCGCGCCGGCGCGGTCGGTGGTCGCGCCGGGCGGTGACGGCCACGACCGCGATCGCCGCCGCAGCGGCCGGCATCGTCGGCACCCTCGTCGTGGTCGACACCACCGGGTCGTCGCCGGATCCCGAGCCTGCGCGCGTGGTGCTGGCCAGCGCCCCGCTGGCGGCGTACGGCGCGACGCCCTCCGAGGCCAGAGGGGAGGCGCGGGTCTTCGACAACGGCCGGCTGCACCTGCACCTGACGAATCTGCCGGAGGTCCCGGGTTACTACGAGGTCTGGCTCATCAATCCGCGGAACATGAAGATGCTCTCGATCGGCGTGCTCGGCGACGCGACGGACGAGTTACTGCCGTTGCCACCCAACGTCGACCTTGAGGAGTACTCGGTTGTCGACCTCTCCGCCGAGGCGTACGACAACGATCCCGCCCACTCCGGCAACAGCCTGCTGAGGGGCACCCTGACGGACTGATCGGGCGGCTTCGCCGGACAGGAGTCAACGGCAACAGCCCGGGCGCCCCAGCCCCCACCTCGACGCGCGGGCTTCGGCAACAGTGCGGGCCGGGAACCGTGTCACGGTTCCCGGCCCGCACCGGACGAGCGTCACTTCACTTGCGCTTGCGGATCTCCTCGGTGACCTGCGGGACGACCTTGAACAGGTCACCCACCACGCCGAAGTCCGAAAGCTCGAAGATCGGCGCCTCGGCGTCCTTGTTCACCGCGACGATGGTCTTCGAGGTCTGCATGCCGGCCCGGTGCTGGATGGCACCGGAGATGCCGAGCGCGATGTAGAGCTGCGGCGAGACCGTCTTACCGGTCTGGCCGACCTGGAACTGGTGCGGGTAGTAGCCGGAGTCAACGGCCGCCCGGGAGGCGCCGACGGCGCCGCCGAGCAGGTCGGCCAGCTCCTCGACCAGCTTGAAGTTGTCGGCGTTGCCGACACCGCGACCGCCGGAGACCACGGTCGAGGCCTCGGTCAGCTCCGGGCGGGAGCCCTTCTGCTCGGCGACCCGCTCGACGACCTTGGCCAGCTTGTCGACGTCGGTGACGGCGACGGTGAGCTGCTCGACGGCCGGGGAGGCCGGCGCCGGGGTCGGCGGAACGGAGTTCGGCCGCAGGGTGACCAGCGGCAGACCGCGGGTGACCTTGGACTTGACGATGGTGGAGCCGGCGAAGACCACCTGGGTGGCCGTGCCGTCGGCGTCGAGGCCGACCACGTCGGTCAGCACGCCGTTGTCCAGCTTGATCGCCAGGCGGGCGGCGATCTCCTTGCCCTCCTGGGAGGAGGCGAGCAGCACGGCGGCCGGCTGCACCTGCTTGACCAGTTCGGCCACCACAGTCGCCTTGGGGGCGACCAGGTAGCCGTCGATCTCGTCACCCTCGGCGGCGTAGATCTTCTGCGCGCCGTACTCGCCGAGCTTCTCGCTCAGCGCGGCGGCGGCGCCGGAGCCGCCGAGCACGACGGCGGAGGGGGTGCCCAGCTCGCGCGCGAGGGTGAGCATCTCCAGGGTGACCTTCTTGACGCCGAATTCCTTGGTGGCTTCGACGACGACCAATACCTCAGCCATTGCGTTCCGTCTCCCTCAGCCCGCTCAGACGAACTTCTCGGTGGCGAGGTACTCGACCAGCTTGATGCCGCCCTCGCCCTCGTCGATGATCTTCTCGCCGCCGGAGCGCGGCGGGCGCTTGCTGTGCTCGAGGACGGTGCTGGTGGCACCGTCAAAGCCGACCTCGTTTCCGGCGATGCCCAGGTCGGCCAGGGAGAGCGTCTCGACCGGCTTCTTCTTGGCGGCCATGATGCCCTTGAAGGACGGGTACCGGGGCTCGTTGATGGTGTCCCAGACACTGACCACGGCGGGGGTCGAGGCGCTGACGACCTCGTAGCCCTCCTCGGTCTGCCGCTCGGCGGTGAGCGAGGAGCCGTCGACGGTGAGCTTGCGCGCGCCGGTGAGGGCGGCGACACCGAGACGCTCGGCGAGCATGTGCGGCAGGACCTGCACGCGGCCGTCGGTCGACTCCGAGCCGCAGAGGATCAGGTCGGCGTTGAGCTTCTGCAGGGCGGCGGCGAGCACCTTGGAGGTGGCCACGGCGCAGGAGCCGTGCAGCGCGCCGTCGACGACGTGCACCGCCTTGTCCGGACCCATCGAGAGCGCCTTGCGGATGGACTCGGTCGCCTTCTCCGGACCCATGGTCAGGATGGTGACCTCGCCACCGTGAGCTTCCTTGATCTTCAACGCCTCTTCGATGGCGTATTCGTCCATCTCGTTGATGACGTTGTTCGCCGAACCGCGGTCGACGGTGTTGTCGTCACTGCGCAGGTTGCGGTCCGCGCCCGAATCGGGCACCTGCTTGACGAGTACGACGATGTTCATCGCGCTTCGACGACCCTCCTGTTGGTGTTGCGGTGTAACGCCCGGTCTCGGGCGCAGCCTCCCGCGTGCACGGATGCGTGGTCAACCGCCGGGGGCTGTGTACTTGCCCACGGAATCATGTTACCTGTCAGTAGCATCGGCCCCGCCGCCACAAGAGTGACACAGGTCACCGTCTATCGACCGCATCGACCCGGCGCCGCCGCCGGCTCAGGCGGAGAGCGCCTCGGCGACCTTTTCGATCATGGCAGCCTCGGCGGCGTGCACCCCGCCGTGGGCCCGGGCGACCCGGTCCACCGCCTCCAGCACCACGGCCCGGTAGGGCTCCATCTCGTCGGGCGCCTTGGTGCGCAGAATCCGCACCGACTCCCGCAGCGCCGGCAGCACCTCCGCCTCGACCACCCGGGCGGACCCGGTCGGCAGCTTCGGCACCGGGCCGCCGGTGAGCACCACCTTGACCAGGCCACTGGTGCCGGCGATCACGTCCGAGGCGGCGAAGCTCTCCTTGATCATGGAGAGCAGACCCGGATCGGCGTTGGAGACCAAAAAGACCGCACCGAACGCGCCGGTCTTGAGGGTCAGCTTCTCCTGCTCGGTCAGCGGTTGATCCACAACAGGGAGTGTAGACGCAGGAATCGGTGGTGACGCCCAGGACGAAGCCGGGCACGGATAATGGGCCGGTGTTCACCAGGATCCGGGACTGGTTCGATCCGACGTACCTGCGCGACGTCGGCACCCGACCGGACTACCGCTACACCCTGGCCAACGAGCGGACCTTCCTCGCCTGGCTGCGTACCGCGCTGGCCCTGGTCGCCGGCGGCCTCGCCGCCGCGCAGTTCCTGCCGGAGCTACGGCCGGCGTACCTGCGGGAACTGATCGCGATCGTGCTGCTCGCCCTCGGCGCCCTGGTGGCGATCCGCGCCGTCGACCACTGGGCCCGGGTGCAGAAGTCGATGCGCTGCGACGAGGACCTGCCCCCGTCCCGCTTCCCGGCGATCATGGCGCTGGCGGTCGGCGTCGGGGCACTGGCGCTCATCGGCGTCGTGCTCTTCCTCGGCGCCCCCGGCCGCTGATGCCGCCCGACCCGGGGCGCCAGCCCGAACGCACCCGACTCTCCTGGCGTCGCACCGCGCTGGCGCTGACCATCTCGTACCTGCTGATCGTCCGAATGGGGCTCGGGGAGGGCCGGACCGGGCTGATACTGCTCCTCGTCGGCCTGGTCGTCTGGGCCGTGGCCCTGACCGTGCTCTGGCCCCGGGTGACGCCCACCGGATCCCGGCTCGGCCCCGGGCCGGCCCTACCGGTGACCGCCCTCGCCGTCGCCGCCTTCGCACTGCTGGGAGTGATGCTTTCTGTGCACCGTCTCGGCTGAACCCGGGCCATGGGTCATAGTTGAACCATGGCCCGCGTCATGATCCTTCTCTTCGTCCTGCAGGTAGCCCTCGCCGCGGCAGCTCTGATCAGCTGTCTCTCCACCGAGGAGAAGATCCGCAGGATGCCCCGCTGGGCCTGGGTCTGCGTCATCATCTTCGTCCCCGTCATCGGCGCCGTCGCCTGGTTCCTGACCGGCCGGCCCGTCACCCCGGCCGCCGGCGGCACCCTGTCCCGGCTGACCCGGCTCGCCGACCCGGCCGCCCCGGCCCGCCGCCCCGCCCGCCCGGTCGCACCCGACGACGACCCGGAGTTCCTGCGCTCACTGAACAACCGGCCCGGTCAGCCGCCGCAGCCCACGACCGGCCCGGACGCGCAGCCGGCCCCCGAGGAGACCGGCGAGCCGCCGCGCGAACAGGACCGCCCCGAGGCCTGACCGGCCGCGGATCACCCGCGATCACCGCCACCACCGGCACCGGCACCGGTCACAACCGGCGCTTGAAGGACCGCGTCTCACAACCGGCGCTTAGAGGACCGCGTCTCACAGCCGGCGCTTGAGGGCCCGCATCGCCAGGGGTCCGAAGATCGCGGCGATCACCACCGCCCAGAGCAGCGACTGCACCGTCGGCGCGGCGACCGGCCCGCCGATCAGCATGCCGCGCAACGCGTCGGCCAGGATCGTCACCGGGTTGACCTCCACCCATGCCTGCAGCCAGCCGGGCATCGTCTCGGTCGGCACGAAGGCGTTGCTGGTGAAGGTCAACGGAAAGATCACCATGAAGCCGAAGATCTGCACCTTCTCCGGCTCGCCGACGCTGACCCCGACCAGCACCGAGATCCACGCCGCCGCGAGCGAGAAGGCCAGCAGCAGCGCGAACGCGCCGAGCAGCCCCGACAGGCCGTTCTGCAACCGGAAGCCGAGCAGCGCGCCGACGCCGACCAGCAGCGCCATCGACCATGCCTGTTTGGTGGTGTCGGCGAGGATCCGGCCCCCCAGCGGCGCCCAGCGGGCGATCGGCAGCGACCGCAGCCGGTCGAAGACGCCCTTGGTGAGGTCCATGTTCAGGCCGAAACCGGTGGTCATCGTCGCGAAGATCGCGTTCTGCACGATGATGCCGGGGAGCGCGAACTGCAGGTAGTCCCCGGGTGAGCCGGAGATCGCGCCGCCGAAGACGAAAGTGAACAGCAGCAGGAACATCACCGGCTGGATGCTCAGGTCCAGCAGCTCCATCGGGTTGTGCTTGATCTGCACCAGGCTGCGCCAGGCCAGGGTCAGCGCGTGGCGTACCCCGGTGAGCAGTCCGACCCGGCGGGCCGGCGCGAGCGCCGGGGCCGCGGTGATCGCCGTCATGCCGTCGTCCTCTCCCGGGTGACGACGAGCTCGTCGCCGTCACCGCCGTCGTCGTCCTCGGGGCGGTGCCCGGTCAACGAGAGGAATACCTCGTCCAGGGTCGACCCGCGCAGCGCGAGCTCGCCGACCTCGACGCCCGCCTCGTCGAGGCGCCGCACCAGCTCCGGCAGGACCGCCGTGCCGCTGACCGGCACGGTGACAGCGCTCTGCCCGATCTCCGGGCCGGCCCCGGTCAGCTCCGCCGCGATCGCCGCCACACGCGGCAGGTCCGCCGCCGTCAGAGGGCGCACGACCACGACCTGACCACCGATCTTCGCCTTGAGCTCGTCCGGTGTGCCGGTGGCGATGACCCGGCCGTGGTCGACCACCGCCAGCTCGTCGGCGAGCTGGTCGGCCTCCTCCAGATACTGCGTGGTGAGCAGGACCGTCACGCCGGTCGAGACCAGCCCCCGCACCAGGTCCCACAGCTCGTTGCGGCTGCGCGGATCCAGGCCGGTTGTCGGCTCGTCCAGGAAGAGCACCTGGGGACGCCCCACCAGGCTCGCCGCCAGGTCCAGCCGGCGCCGCATGCCACCGGAGTACGTCTTGGCGGCCCGCCCGCCCGCGTCGGTGAGGTGGAACTCGGCGAGCAGCTCCCCGGCGCGGGCCCGGGCGGCGACGCGGGACATACCCAGCAGCCGCCCGATCAGCAGCAGGTTCTCCGCGCCGGTCAGCGTCTCGTCGACGGAGGCGTACTGGCCGGTGAGGCCGATGCAGTGCCGCACCTGGTGGGCCTGGCGCACCACGTCGTACCCGGCGACGGTGGCGTGCCCGGCGTCGGGTCGCAGCAGGGTGGCGAGCACCCGTACGGCCGTGGTCTTGCCCGCCCCGTTCGGGCCGAGCAGGCCGAAGACGGTGCCGGTGCGCACCGCCAGGTCAACTCCGGCGAGGGCGGTGGTGGTGCCGAAGCGCCGCACCAGCCCCTCGGCCCGGATCGCGTGCTCCATGGACGGCTCCCGTCGTCTGCGCTGGTGAAACCCCAGATTGGACGACAGGTACGACATGCTGCCGGTCCGCGGCTGACGTTACGACGGCCACGGCCGGCAGTCAGCCGGTTTTCCCCCGTGAGGTGTCACCGAACCGACAGAACCGGCGCTGTGACGCCGCCGACGTACCCGCGGGCCGTCGGCGGCGCCACAGCCGGAACCGGCCCTCAGGCCAGGTTCGACGAACGCGGGTACGCGTCGGCCGGATCGGTGAGGACGTTGACCAGGTACGGCACACCCGAGTCGAAGGCCCGGCCCAGCGCCGGCGCCAGATCGGCAGCCTTGGCGACCGTCTCCCCCGCCCCGCCGAGCGCGGTCACCACGTCGTCGTAGCGCAGCTCCGGCTGCAGGTCGGCGGCGACGTCGTAGCCGTACATCGCCTGCATCGGGTGCTTCTCCAGGCCCCAGATGCCGTTGTTGCCTACCACGATCACCACGGGCAGCTTCTGGCGCACCAGCGACTCGACGTCCATCAGCGAGAAACCGGCCGCGCCGTCACCCATCAGCACGCAGATCTGCCGGTCCGGGTGGGTGACCCGGGCCCCCATCGCGTACCCCATGCCGGTGCCGAGGCAGCCGTACGGGCCGGGGTCGAGCCAGGTGCCGGGCTGCGCCGGCTCCAGGTAGCGCCCGGCGTACGAGACGAAGTCGCCACCGTCGCCGATGGTGATGGCGTCGGCGGCGAGCACCCGGCGCAGTTCGCCGTAGACGCGGGCGGGGCGGATCGGATCGGTCTCGGCGGCCATCTCGGCGGCGTCGCGGGCGCGGGCGGCGTCCTCGGCCACCCGCAGCTGCGCGATCCAGTCGGTGTGGTCGACGCGGTCGCCGCCGTGGCCGGCGATGTCGGTGAGGACCAGCCGCAGGTCACCGGCGGGGCTGACGGCCGGCTGCACGTGCTGGGCGCGCTGCGCCGGCGCGTCGACGATGTGCACGACCTGGGCGTCGCCGAAGTCGCCGAAGCCGAGCCGGAAGTCCAGCGGCGTGCCGATGACGACGACCAGGTCGGCGCCGGCGAAGGCGACCCGGCGGGCCTTGGCGAAGGAGAGCGGATGCCCCGGCGGCAACGCGCCGCGCCCCATGCCGTTGGTGAAGACCGGCACCCCGTACGCCTCGGCGACCTCGCGCAGGGCGGCGACGGCATCCCCGGCGTAGACGTCGGAGCCGGCGATGATGACGGGCCTGGCGGCGGCGGCGAGCAGCCGGGCGGCCTGGGTGACGTGCTCCGGGTCGGGCGCGACCGGCGTGATCACCGGCCCGACGGGGGCGTCGACGTCGGCGACGGAGAAGACCGCCTCCAGCGGCAGGTCCAGGAAGACCGGGCCGCGGTGCGGGGTGAGGGCGGCGGTCAGCGCGGCGCCCACGGCCCGCGGGATGTCGTCGGGGCGCAATACCGTCTCGGCGTGCTTGGTGACCGGCGCGACCAGCGGCAGGTGGTCGATCTCCTGCAGGCTGCCCGAGCCCCAGCGGAACGCCGGCGCCCTGCCGCCGAGCACCACCACGGGGGAGGCGTTGAAGTAGGCGCTGGTCAGCCCGGAAATGCCGTTGGTGACGCCGGGCCCGGCGGTGAGCACGGCCAGGCTGGGGCGGCGCTGCAGCTTCGCCACCGCTTCGGCGGCGAAGACCGCCGACTGCTCGTGCCGGACGTCGTAGAGCGGGAACCCGGCCCGGTGCGCGGCGTCGTAGAGCGGGAAGACGTGACCGCCGGAGAGGGTGAACATCTCGCGTATGCCGCCCGCGCGCAGCGCAGCGAGTGCCAGGTCACCGCCGTGACCTTCGATCCGCTCGGCCATGATCCGCTCCCATCGATCGTGTGTCCGGGAGCACAGAGGTTACCGGCCGGTCACGAACCCGTGAACCGGCCGGTCGCCTCTTGCGTCAGCGGCCGGTGAAGCCCGGCTTGCGCTTGGCGACGAAGGCGGCCATGCCCTCGGCGCGGTCGTCGGTGGCGAAGAGCCCGGCAAAGAGCTGGCTCTCCCAGTTCAGGCCGGAGGCGAGGTCCATGTCCAGGCCGCCGTCGACGGCGAGCTTCGCCGCCCGCAGCGCCTGCACCGGGCCGCCGACGTAGGGCTTCACCAGCTCCAGCGCGGCCTCGTAGACCTGCTCGGCCGGGACCACCCGGTCGGCGAGGCCGATGCGCAGCGCCTCCTCGGCGTCGACCATCCGGCCCGACATGATCAGGTCCTTGGCCTTCGCCGGTCCGACGAGCCGGGCCAGGCGCTGGGTGCCGCCGGCCCCGGGGATGATGCCGAGCTTGATCTCCGGCTGGCCGAGCTTGGCGTTGTCGGCCACCACCCGCCAGTCACAGGCCAGGGCGAGCTCGCAGCCACCACCGAGGGCGTACCCGGTGATCGCGGCGACGACCGGCTTCGGGATGCGGGAGATCGCGCCGAGGGCGCTGGAGAGGTCGGCGGCGCGGGCGGACATGTCCACGTACGACATCTCCGCCATCTCCTTGATGTCGGCGCCCGCGGCGAAGACCTTCTCGCCGCCGTAGACGACCACGGCGTAGACGTCCGAGGACGCGGTGGCCTCCGCCGCGGCCTGCCGCAACTCCTCCTGCACCTGCTTGTTCAGCGCGTTCATCGGCGGCCGCTCGAGCCTGATGGTGCCGATGCCGTCCTTGATTTCCAGCCGCACGAAATCGCCCACGCCTCGTCCTCACTTCCATGTCTTGGTCGCGGCCCCACATTACGCAGGGCTTCTGTGGGTACCTTTGTCGAGTCTGACGCCGAAGAACAGGGGCCGGAGATGAGCACCACCTACTACGACGACCCCGCTGTGCGGGTCACGTCCGAGTTCGTGGAGGTGCAGGGGCAGCGTTTCGCGCTGGCCGAGTGCGCCCAGATCTGGCACCGCCGCGGCAGCCGCTCCTGGGGTGCGGTGGCCCGCCGCGGCGCTCTCGGCGCCGCCCTGGCCGGTCCGGTCGTCGCCGCCGTCCTCGGCCTCGCGCTGGCGATCTGGTTGCGTCCGTCGGCGACGGTCACCGTCGCCATCGTCGGGGTATCGCTGCTGCTGGGGCTGGCGGTCGGCCCGATCGCGGACTTCCTGCTGGAGTACATGGACCGCTCCTACGTCCGTGGCAGCCGGCAGCTGGAGATCTGGGCCCGCTGGCGCGGCCGGGAGGTCCAACTGCTGCGCACCGGCGACGCGCTGCGCTTCGGCCAGATCTACCGGGCCCTGCAACGCGCCATGGAGAACCACCGCCCCGCCGCCCGTCGCTGACCCGCCCCGCCGGCCCCTCCTGCACGCGCGCAAGCGCCCGCTGCGGTCGTGCGGCAGCCAGGCGGCCGGGGCCACCCCGGCGGGCGTTCCCGGGTTATCCTCAACGATGGCGATCTATTACCGCGACCCGACGGTCCACGTCACCTCGGAGTCCATCCGCGTCGACGACCACGTCGTACGGGTCGCCGACGTCGCGTACGTCTGGCACGAGCGCGGGCGGCGGACCGCCCGGATCCACTCGCGGCGCCTGGGGCGCGGCGTGCTGGTCCTGCTGCTCAGCATCCCCCCGCTGCTCGCCGTGCTCTGCCTGGTGGGGCTCGGCTACGCCGCCTGGGACCGCAACCAGTGGGGCCTGGCCGCCACCGTCATCATCGCTTTCATCGTCGGCGCCGCGGTGCTGCTGCCCTTCCTGGAGGTGCCGCTGGGCTGGCTGGACCGCTCCTACGACCGCGGCGACAACCAGCACGAACTCTGGATCCACTGCCACGGCCAACCCGAGGGGGTACGGCTGCTCAGCAGCTCCGACGGGCAGCGGTTCGGCCAGATCTACCGGGCGGTCCAGCGGGCCGTGGAGCAGCCGGAACAGCGGGTGTGACCCGCAGCGGACCAGCGGGTGTGACCAGCCGCCGGGACGTTTTCGACAGGAGACCGCACAATGATGCAATGGCGCTTCCCTTTCCCGGCCCGACCGCGGTCCTCGGCCTGACCCGCTCCGCCGTCGGCCTGGCTGTCGACTCTGCCTCGACCGTGGTGTCGCTGCCCGCCCGCGCCTTCGGGCTGCTGGACGACATCGAGACCGTCGTACGCCGCATCACCGTCCTGCTGGACCGGGTCGAGGCGATCGTCGAACGCACCGACCGGGTGGTCGACAGCGCGGAAGGGGCGATCCGCGAGGTGGCGGTCCTCAACGCCGCCGCGAGCACAGCGGTGGAGAGCGCCACCACGATCGCCGACGCCGCCTCCGCGGTCATCACCGAGGCGCAGCGGGTCTCCACCGCCACCGGGGTGATCGTCGCCGACGTCGAGGAGATCACCGCGCGGGCCGGCAGCGCGCTGGGCCGTACCGAGAACCTCGCGGTGACCGCCGGGGAGCTGCTCGCCGCGTACGAGAGCACGCTGCGCAAGGCCGCGCCGATGGCGAACCGCTTCGTCGAGCAACTCTCCGCCGAGGAGGTGGACGCCGCGATCCGGCTGGTGGACGAGTTGCCGCAGCTGCGCCGGCACCTCACCTCGGACGTGATGCCGATCCTGGCCACCCTGGACCGGGTCGGACCCGACATCCACGACCTGCTGGAGGTCACCCGGGATCTGCGGCTGGCCATCGCCGGCATCCCCGGCCTGGGGATACTGCGCCGCCGCGGCGAGAACCGCCTCGGCGACGACGACGGCAGCTGACCGCGGCAGCTGACCCCGCGGCGCCGATCACGCGACGCAGTCAGGCGGCGCGGGTCAAGCCGCGCCGGCCCATTCAGCGGATCAGGCGGTGCCGGCCACCCGGTGGATCAGGCGGCGCGGGCGGCGAAGCGCTCCCCGCGCCGTTCGACCACCAGCGGCAGCCCGAAGGTCTTCGAGAGGTTCTCCCCGGTCAACGTCTGACCGATCAGGCCCTGCGCCACCACGGCCCCCTCACGCAGCAGCATCGCGTGCGTGAAGCCAGGCGGGATCTCCTCGACGTGGTGGGTCACCAGCACCATCGCCGGGGCGTCCGGGTCGTACGCCAGGTCTGCCAGGCGGGCGACCAGGTCCTCCCGGGCACCGAGGTCGAGCCCGGCGGCCGGCTCGTCGAGCAGGAGCAGTTCCGGGTCGGTCATCAGCGCCCGGGCGATCTGCACGCGCTTGCGCTCCCCTTCGGAGAGGGTGCCGTACTCGCGGTCGGCGAAGCCGCCGACGCCGAGCTGGGCCAGCAACCCGGTCGCGCGGCCCTCGTCGAGGCGGTCGTAGCTCTCCCGCCAGCGGCCGACCACCGACCAGGCGGCGGTCAGCACCACGTCGGAGACGCGCTCGCCGGCCGGGATCCGCTCGGCGAGCGCGGCGGTCGCCAGGCCGATGCGCGTCCGCAGCTCGTTGACGTCGGTACGCCCGATCCGCTCGGCGAGCACGAAAGCCGTACCGGTGGTGGGGTGCAGCCGGCCGGCCGCGAGATTCAGCAGGGTCGTCTTGCCGGCGCCGTTGGGGCCGAGGATCACCCACCGCTCGTCGAGTTCGACACGCCAGTCGACGTCGTGCAGCAGCCGGTTGCCGGACCGGGTGACGCCGACACCGTCGAACTCGATCACCAGGTCAGGGTCAGCGGCCGGGGGCGGGACGGCGGCGCCACCGGCGCCGGAGACCAGGTCTGTAGGCACGCACCCATCCAACCACGCAGCCGCGCACCGCCCCCACCCACGCCCGCGCGGACCGTACAGTGAGCGATCTTGTCGGCAGCGGAAGGGATCGGCATGGATGTGGCACCACCACAGGTCGGCAGCACGGCAGTGATCGAGGTCGAAGGTCTGCGCAAGTCCTTCCTGCGGCCCCGCGGCAGTGTCCACTTCGCTCTGGACGGGCTCGACCTGACAGTGCGGGCCGGTGAGATCCACGGGTTCCTCGGCGACAACGGATCCGGCAAGACCACGACTCTGCGCGCCCTGCTCGGGCTGGTGCGCGCCGACGAGGGCCGGATGCGGATCTTCGGCCGGCCGGTGCCGCATTTCCTTCCCGAGGTCGTCGGACGCGTCGGCGCCATCGTGGAGAGCCCACGCTTCTTCGGCAACTTCAGCGGCCGGAAGACCCTGCGGCTGCTGGCGATCTCCGCCGGCGTGCCGGTGCACCGGGTCGACGAGGTGCTCCATCAGGTCGGGCTCACCGGGCGCGGCGATGACGCCGTCCGGTCGTACTCGCTGGGCATGCGGCAGCGGCTGGCGGTCGCCACCGCCCTGCTCAAGAACCCCGAGCTGCTGATCCTCGACGAACCGGCCAACGGGCTCGACCCGGGTGGCATGCGCCAGATGCGGGACCTGCTGCGGGACCTGGCAGCCACCGGCACGACAGTGCTGATCTCCAGTCACATCCTGGCCGAGATCGAGATGATCTGCGACCACGTCACGATCATCTCCGCCGGCCGCCGCGTCGCGACCGGCCGCGTCGACGAGGTGCTCGCCGGCTTCGACCAGGGCTCCTACCGGGTACGCGTGGCCGAGCCCGACCTGGCCGCGCCGCTGCTGACCGCAGCCGGACTGGAGGTGGTGACGCACGAGGACCAGCTCGTGGTGACCGGTGCCGCCGACCCCGAGCTGATCAGCCGTCTCCTCGGCGAACAGGGGCACTGGGTGCGGGAGCTGTCCCCGCTCACTCCCGACCTGGAGAGCGTCTTCCTGGCGCTCACCCGGCCGGAACTGCTCGACCAGGCCGGCCCTGAGGGCTACGACGCCCCGGCGCCGCAACCGGCGGTCACCATCGACCTCGGCGATCGCGCCGCCCACGCCGCAGGGAGCGACCAGTGAACCAGTTCCGTGCCGAGTTCGAACGGCTCTGGTCCCGCACCTTCGTCCAGATCATGGTGGTCCTGCTGGCCGTACCGGGCGCCATCACGATCGGGCTGACGGCCGCCAACTCGTCCCGCCCCAGCGCCGCGCAGATCCGGACGGGCTACCTGCACCACGTCTTCATCTTCAGTGAGGATGCCAATGGCCTCCTGGTCATTCTGATGATCTTCGCGATCATGATCGCCTTCCTCATCGGCGCCTCGTACGTCGGTGCGGAGATCACCAGCGGCGCGATGACGAACCTGCTGCTCTGGCATCCCCGGCGGGTCGCCACGCTCGGCATCAAGCTCGCCGCCCTGCTGGCCGGCGTCGCGGCGCTCTCGGTCGTCTCGGCGGGGCTCTACCTCGGGGCGCTGCGCCTGGTGGCCGCGGTCAACGGCCACCCCGGTTGGCAGGAGCCCGAGGCGTGGGGCGCGCTCGGTCTGACGTTCCTGCGGCTGCTGGTGCTGGCGCTGCTGGCGGGCGCGCTCGGCTTCGCGCTCGCCACGCTCGGACGGCACACCGCGGCCGCCCTCGGCATCGCGATGGGTTACCTGATTCTCTGGGAGGCCGGCGGCCGGCTCGCGCTGCTCATCAGCAGGACCGTCAACCCGGACCGCTGGATGCTCAGCACCTGGGTCTTCGCGTGGGGCACCGGCGGGCGCCGGGGCACCGACTACACCCGCTCCTGCGACAGCGCCGGCGAGAACTGCGCGTGGGCGGTCGACGTGATCACGGCGCCGACTGCGCTGCTGGTGCTGCTGGCCGTCGTCGGCGCCGCAATGGCGGCGGCCTTCGCCTCCTTCGGCCGCCGCGACCTCGCCTGACGCCGGCGATCGGCCCCGGCGCGAGCACCGCCAGTGGCAGGCTCGGAACAACCACCGAAGGGAGAACCCGTGGCGACCGATCCCGCACTGCGCCGGCTGGCCCTGGGCACGCTGCTCGCCGCCTTCCACGGCCCGACCCCACCGCCGTGGGCGCTCGACCTGCTCGCCGACGGGCTCGCCGGGCACACCCTCTTCGGCACCAACATCGGCACCTTCCGCGAGGTGGTGGCGACCACCACGGCGCTGCGTCAGGCCCGCGGTGACGCACTGATCGCCATCGACGAGGAGGGCGGCGACGTCACCCGCCTGGACCACGCCACCGGCAGCCAGTACCCCGGCAACGCCGCGCTCGGTGCGGTCGACGATCCCGTCCTCACCGCGCGGATCTACGCGGCGATCGGGGCGAACCTGGCGGCGGGCGGCATCAACCTGAACTTCGCCCCGACGGTGGACGTCAACACCGCCGACGAGAACCCGATCATCGGCACCCGTTCGTTCGGCGCCGACCCGCAGCGGGTCGCCGCGCACGCCGCCACCGCGGTGACCGGCCTGCAGTCGACCGGTGTCGCCGCCTGCGCCAAGCACTTCCCCGGGCACGGCGCGACCGTGGCCGACTCCCACCTCGAACTGCCGACGGTGGACGTACCGGTCGAGGTGCTCCGGCGGCGGGACCTGCCGCCCTTCGCGGCGGCCGTCGCGGCCGGGGCCCAGGCGGTGATGACCGCCCACATCCGGGTCCCGGCGCTCACCGGGGACGCGCCCGCGACCTTCAGCCGGGCCGTCCTGGTGGACCTGCTCCGCGGCGAACTCGGCTTCACCGGCGTGGTCGTCACCGACGCGCTGGAGATGAAGGGGGCGACCCTCGCCGCCGGCGGGGTCGGCCCGGGCGCGGTCCGGGCGCTCGCCGCCGGCGCGGACCTGCTCTGCATCGGCGCCACCGTCGACGCCGCCCTCGTCGAGCAGACCGCCGACGCCGTCGTCACCGCCGTCACCGACGGGCGGCTGCCGCTCGCCCGGCTGGAGGAGGCCGCCGCCCGCACGGCGGCGCTGGCGGCCTGGGCCCGTCCGGAGCCGCCGGGCACCTTCACCGAGGCCGACCTCGGCTACGCCGTCGCTCGCCGGGCCGTCCGGGTCGAAGGCAGCCTCGACGGCCTGGCCGGGCCGCTGGTGATCCGGTTGCACTCCGGCTCCACCCTCGTGCAGGAGCGCGTGCCGTGGGGGCTCGGGCCGCACCTGGACGACGGGGCGGAGCTGCAGATCGTCGCCGCCGACACCGACGTGGCGACGCTGCGCGCGCTGGCGGGGCCGCGGCCGATCGTGGTGGTGGGGCGGCGGCTGCACCGGTTCCCCGCAACGCGGGCACTCGTCGACGCGCTCGCCGCCGCACACCCGGTCACGGTGGTGGAGATGGGCTGGCCGTCATCGTGGCGGCCGGCCGACGCCCGCGCCTTCGTCATCACCCACGGCGCAAGCCACGCCAACGCCCGGGCCGCCGCCGAACTCCTCGGCCTGATCCCGAACCCCGCAGCCTGACACCGGACCCTTCAGCCTGACGCCGGGCTCCGCAGGTTGACACCGGGCTCCGCAGGCTGACACCGGGCTTCCCGGCCTGACCCCGGGGGCTGACCTGCGTGGTCACTCCGGGACGAGGGTGTAGAGGCGCCAGCCCCGCTCGGCCATTCCCGCCGCGTCCCCCACCCGGGCCGCGGCCGCATCGCCCGGGTCGTGCACGTACGTCGGGACCAGCCCTTCGTCCAGCGCCCGCCGTGCGGCCTCGGCGACCAGCCGCCGCGCCAGGCCCCGGCCACGGGCCGCCTCGACGGTGCCGACGGCGATCTCCGCGCCGTACGCGTCGTGCCGCTTGATTCCGGCGCCGGCGAGGTACCGGCCGTCGTCGTCGCGTACGACGAGCACGTCCTCGCCGTACCAGCGCAGCCAGGAGGGCAGTCCGGCGGCGGCCGGCGGGCACCACTGCCCGGCCGGTTCCAGCGGGGCCGGCGCGAGCGTCCAGCGGAACGTGCCCCGGTCCTGTCCGCAGTCGGGGTGCCCGATGGCGGCCGGCAGGGCGGCGAGCAGCCCGTCGAGCTGTTCCCGCGCTCCGGCGGGGCCGTCGCCGAGCCGGCCGGCGAGCCGCCGTACGGTCGCCAGGTGCTCCGGCGGCACGGAGACGACGGTGCCGGCGGGCGCGGCGAGGGCGATCGCCGGGCGCAGCCGCCCGTCCCAGCCGGGCCGGGTGCGCCGGGCCGAGGCGACGACCTGTACGGGCTGCCGGGGCGGCCACTGCCCGAACCGGCTGACCAGGTGCTGGTAGAGGCGTCGATCGACCATCCGCGCTCCCCTCAGGCGAGCGGTCGGAACCCCCGCAGCCGCAGACTGTTGCTCACCACGAAGACCGATGACAGGGCCATCGCCGCGCCCGCGATCATCGGGTTGAGCAGGCCGGCGGCAGCCAACGGCAGGGCGGCCACGTTGTAGGCGAACGCCCAGAACAGGTTGCTCTTGATCGTCCGTAGCGTACGACGGGCCAGGCGGATGGCGTCGACGGCTGCGCGCAGATCCCCCCGAACGAGGGTCAGGTCACTGGCCTCGATCGCCACATCCGTCCCGGTGCCCATCGCCAGCCCCAGGTCGGCCTGGGCCAGCGCGGCCGCGTCGTTGACGCCGTCGCCGACCATCGCCACGACCCGCCCCCGCTCCTGGAGTCGTTTGATCACGTCGACCTTGTCGGCGGGGAGGACCTCGGCGATCACCTCGTCGATGCCGACCTCGGCGGCGACCCGTTCGGCGACCTCGGTGGCGTCGCCGGTGAGCAGCACCGGGGTCAGGCCGAGCCGCCGCATCGAGGCGACCGCCTCGGCGCTGGTCGGCTTGACGGTGTCGGCGACAACGAGCAGGCCGCGTACCTGGCCGTCCCAGCCGACGGCGATGGTGGTCCGGTCGCCGGCGGCGTCCCGGGCGGCGGCGAGCTCCGCGGGCAGCTCACCGACGAGCGCCGTACGGCCGACGACCACCTGGTGTCCCTCGACGGTGCCGCGAACTCCGAGCCCGGGGACGTTGGCGAAGTCGCGTACGTCCGGCAGTGCTGCGGGCGCGCCCTCGACGACGGCGCGGGCGACGGGGTGCTCGGAGCCGGCCTCCAGGGCGGCGGCCAGGCGCAGCAGCTCGTCGCGGTCGGTGCCGGCCGCGGGGACCACGTCGACCAGGGACATCCGGCCGGTGGTGACGGTGCCGGTCTTGTCCAGCACGACGGTGTCGACGCGCCGGGTGCTCTCCAGCGCCTCCGGCCCCTTGATCAGGATGCCGAGCTGGGCGCCGCGGCCGGTGCCGACCAGCAGCGCCGTCGGCGTGGCCAGGCCGAGCGCGCACGGGCAGGCGATGATCAGTACGGCGACGGCGGCGGTGAAGGCGGCGGTTGCCCCGGCGCCGGTGCCGAGCCAGTAGCCGAGGGTGCCGACGGCGAGTGCGATGACGATCGGTACGAAGACCGCCGAGACCCGGTCGGCGAGGCGCTGCACCTGTGCTTTGCCGCTCTGCGCCTCCTCGACGAGGCGGCTCATCTGCGCCAGCCGGGTGTCGCCGCCGACGCGGGCGACGGTGACGACCAGCCGTCCGCCGGCGTTGACGGTGCCGCCGACGACGCTGTCGCCGGGGCCGACCTCGACGGGCACCGACTCGCCGGTGAGCATGCTCGCGTCGACGGCGGAGGAGCCGTCCTCGATCACCCCGTCGGTGGCGATTTTTTCGCCGGGGCGGACCAGGAACCGGTCCCCGACGGCGAGCTGATCCACCGGAACCCGGGTCTCGACGCCGTCGCGTAGCAGGCTGACGTCCTTGGCGCCGAGTTCGAGCAGGGCCCGCAGGGCGGCGCCGGAGCGGCGCTTGGCGCGGGCCTCGAAGTAGCGCCCGGCGAGCAGGAAGAGGGTCACCCCGGCGGCGGCCTCCAGGTAGATCGCGCCGCTGCCGTCGGTGCGCTCGATGGTGAACGAGAAGGGGTGGGTCATGCCGGGCATGCCGGCGTCACCGAGGAAGAGCGCCCAGATCGACCAGCCGAAGGCGGCGAGGGTGCCGAGCGAGATCAGCGTGTCCATGGTCGCCGCGCCGTGGCGCAGGTTGACCGCGGCGGCCCGGTGGAAGGGCCAGCCGCCCCAGACGACGACCGGCGCGGCGAGCGTCAACGACAGCCACTGCCAGTAGGTGAACTGCCATGGCGGCACCATCGCCAGCACGATCACCGGCACGGTGAGCACCAGCGAAACGAGCACCCGGGTACGCAGTGCGGCCAGCTCGGTGTCGGCGGCGCTGGGGCGTTCCGGGCCTGCGGTGGCGTGATCGGCGACGCGGGCCGGCGGTGGCGGCAGCGCCGCCTGGTAGCCGGTGGCCTCGACCGTGGCGATCAGGTCGTCGGCGCTGATCCCCTCCTCGACGGTGGCCGACGCCTTCTCGGTGGCGTAGTTGACCGAGGCGGTGACGCCGGGCATCCGGTTGAGCTTCTTCTCGATCCGGGCGGCGCAGGAGGCGCAGGTCATCCCGGTGATGTCGAGATCGATCCGCTGCAACGCCACGGGCAACTTCTCGTCCATGCCACCCATGCTACTCCCATACCCCCCGGGAGTATCCAGGGCGATGGAGTGTGACAGCGGGTACTGCCCAACTTCGCCCGCATTCACCCGTGGCGCGGCACCGGTCCACGTCTGCGCAGAAGGCTCCGGGGCCCGTCAGCTCTGCGCGGTCTCGCTGCGGCCCGCCAGCCGTTCGTAGCGCTGCCGGGCCGCCTGCGCCGTGCCGAGCCCCAACCCGAAGGCGATCGCCTGCCAGGTCATGCCCCGGTCGCGGGCGAGGGAGAGCAGGCCGAGTTCCAGCGAGTCGAGTTCGGCGCGTACGTGCGGGATGAGGGTGAGGGCGGCGGTGAGGTCGGCCTGGTCGACGGGCTCCTCCCCCGGCTCGGGCAGGGCCGCGCCCCCGGCGAGCGCGGTGACCAGCGCGACCGCCTCGTACGGGTCGGGCACCTCGGCGTGGTGCCAGCGGTGTCGCCGGGTCGACGTGTCGGCGTGCCGCTCGGCGATCCGGAAGAGTGCGGCATGCTGACGCTCGGCCCGGGCTTGCGCGGCATCCGGCGGCAGGAACGCCTCGTCGGCGTGACGGGTTTCGCTCATGCGTCCAGCGAAGCACCGCCGCGCGACGTTGTCAACGGAATGCTTTAAACGATCTGTTCATCCACTGCGGCGCAGGAGCGGCGGACCGGGGACTGCGCGGGGCGAAACGACAGCCGGCCGCGGCGGCCTTCGGCCGGACCGACGACGCGGTCACTGTGGGCGCAGGGAGGCGACCAGGAAGTCCGAGTCGTCGGCGAAGGGCCGCACGTCCCAGGTCGACAGGAGCAGATCCGGCACCAGCCCGGCGGCGCGCGCGTCATCGAGGAAGTCGGCGAACTCGTAGCCGCGACCGGCGCCGAAGCCGACCACCGCCCGGCCCTGCGCGCGCAGGTGCCGCCGGAACCGCCGCAGGATCTCCTGACGGGTGCCGGGGGCCGCGAAGGTCATCACGTTCCCCGCGCAGACCACCACGTCGAATCCGTCGGCGATGCCCTGGGCCGGCAGGTCCAGCTCGGCCAGGTCCCCCACCAGCCACTGCGGGCCCGGATGGTCCTGCCGGGCCGCCCCGATCAGCGTCGGATCGAGGTCCACCCCGACCACTTCGTGCCCGGCTGCGGCGAGGAACCCACCGACCCGTCCGGTGCCGCAGCCCGCGTCGAGCACCCGCCCGCCCCGCGGCAGCATCGCGTCGATCAGCCGCGCCTCCCCGGCCAGGTCGGCGCCCGCCTCGGCCATCGCCCGGAAGCGCTCGATGTACCACCGGGAGTGCTCCGGGTTGGCCTGGAGCTGCTGGAGCCACCCGTTCTCTTCACTCATGCAACGCATTGTCCCACCGCCGATCATGCGCACCCCTCGCACCGCCCGGGACCGCCCGCAGCCCAGCCGACCCCGCCGACTCAGCCCGGCGGGAGCGAATGGGCTGGGACCGGCAGCGATTGTGTGACATAACAATGTCGATGAGTGACATCGACGTAGTCGACCGGGTGACCACCGGGCGCGGCGAGCTGGTCCTGCGCCGCGCGGGCGAACACTTCGAGATCATCAGCAACGGCGTCTTCCTGATGGACACCCGCAACGGCGCCTCCGAACGCGTACTCGTCCGGGAAGCGCTCGCGCTCACCCGGCCCGGAGCGCGGCTGCTGATCGGCGGCCTCGGGGTGGGATTCTCGCTCGTCGAGGCGGCGGCCTCCCCCGTGCCGGCGGAGATCGTGGTGCTGGAGATCGAGCAGAACCTGATCGACTGGCACCGGGGCGAACTCGCCGCCGTCAGCGGCGACGCCCTCGCCGATCCCCGGGTACGGCTCGTCAACGACGACATCGTGCGCTGGCTGCGCGACACCGGCGAGGTCTTCGACGCCATCTGCCTGGATGTCGACAACGGGCCCGAGTGGACGGTCTTCGAGAGCAACAGCGCCCTCTACGACGACGGCGGCGCGCTACTGCTGCGCGACCGGCTCGCTCCCGGCGGCGTGCTGGCGATCTGGAGCGCGGCGGCCGCGCCGGAGTACGCGGCCCGGCTGGCCGCGGTGATCGGACCGGTCACGACCCACCTGGTGGAAGTGCCACGCGGCGAACCCGACGTGGTCTATCTGGCCCGCCGCCAGTGAGGCGCGAAACCGGCACGTCGCGGAGCGGGAACAGGCGGCATTCGGGGAAACCCTGGCGTCAGGCCACCCGGGGCGCTAGCGTGTAAGCAACTCCTTACGTAAGGGACCGCCTAAATGCCTGCCGCCGACGATCCTCTGAGTCTCGTGTTCAGCGCCCTCGCCGATCCCACGAGACGCGACATCCTGACCCGGCTCGGCAGCGGGCCACAGACCGTCGGTGAGCTGGCCGCGCACTACCCGATGAGCCGCCCGGCAATCTCCCAGCACCTCCGGGTGCTGGAACAGGCAGGTCTCATCACCCGCACGGTGAATGCCCAGTGGCGCGAGTGCAGCCTGCGGGAACGGGGACTGGACGAGGCGTCGAGGTGGATCGCCACCCAGCACGCCGAGTGGACCGAGCGCTTCGACCTGCTGGAGGAGCGCCTTCGCACGAGACGAAAGGAACAGCCATGATCGACACGAGCAAGGGCTTCACGATCGTCCGGGAGTTCGACGCGGCGCCGCAGGAGCTATGGCGGGCCTGGACCGACCCGGACGAGGCGGCCGCCTGGTGGCACCCGGCCGGACTCCACACTCCGCGCGACACCGTCGCCATCGACGCCCGGGTGGGCGGCCGGTACGCGTACACGATGGTCAACGACGCCACCGGCGAGCGGTACCCGACCGGCGGCGAATACCGCGAGGTCGTCGAGAACGAGAGGCTGGTCTTCACCTGGGGCAACCCGGACGACGACCCCGAGAGCGCGCCGCTGATCACCGTGACCCTCGCACCGCTGGCGCCGGGCCGCACCCGGATGACCTTCGACCTGCGCGGAATCGCCGCCGCACCCGGCGACGACAACGTCTACGACGGCTGGGACAGCGCCCTCGACCAGTTCGCCGCACACCTGCGGCGGCGGGAACTCGCCTGACAGCCGACGCACCGGGGCTGACCCCGCCGGCCGGGGCGGGGTCAGCCCGACGCGCACTGTCTCCGGCACATGAGCGGGGCTGCCCGCATGCCCAGGCAATCGCCACTCGACAGTTCGCGCGGGCATCGCACAGGATGAACACATGAACAAGTCCGTCGATCTCGCCGCTGCCCTGTCGGAATTCGACGAGCCCTGGTCCCCGCGTACGGTCGCGCTGATGAACGACTACGACGTGCGCGTGGTCAAGACCAGAGGCGAGTTCACCCGGCACAGCCACCCGGAGACAGACGAGCTCTTCCTCGTACTGCGCGGCACACTGACCATCCGGATGGACGCCGGCGACGTCACCCTCGGCCCCGGGCAGCTGTACGTGGTGCCCCGCGGCACGCCTCACCAGCCCGTCTCCGCGGAAGGAGCCGAGATCCTGCTGATCGAACCGAGCGAGACCGTCAACACCGGCGACACCCCCAGCGAACTGACCGCCGAACGCCGAGTCGTCTGACCGCCGCGACCGCCACCACATCGGACCTCGTGCCGGGCAATTGATCCCGCCCACGGTGGTATTCCTCTCCGGCTTCCCACGCTTGTAGCGTGCGCACATGAAATGGTTGATCCTGCTCGTTCTCGTGGTCAGCGCGACGGTCGTGACCGCCCGGATCTTCGAACACAGGCGTACGCAACGACAGGCTCTCGAGCAACAGCGAGTTCGCCAGGTCCGCGGTTCAGCCGACAGCTGAGGTGTCGAGCCGGGTCAGGGTGACAACGGGGCTGCGACCGCTGGTCGTCTCATGCTCGCCGTGCTCCGGTTCGACTTCGACCACCGCGGGTGGCAGCCGGTAACTACAGCTGGTCTCGCACGCGGCGCGGCAGGGATGACCGCACCAGGCCGTACGAGATGTCGAGCAGCTCGGTCAGCTCCGATCGCGCCGGCTCTCCCGCGAGCAGAATCGTGTTCCAGTGCAGCTTGTTCATGTGATAGCCCGGGGTCACCGAGTCCGGGAAGGACGCCCGCAGCTCGGCGCCCTCGTCCGGCGGCAGTTTGACGTTGAGCCGTGCGGTCCGGCTGTCGAGCCCCATGAAGAGCGCGAAGATCTTGCCGCCGACCTTGTAGACCTCGGCGTTGGGCCCGAACGGGAACTCGCCTTCACCGCCGCAGAGTTCGGCGCAGTGCTTTCGCGCCACGGCAAGCAGCTGATCGCCGGTCGGCTCGGATCGCTGATCGATGTCGTCCATCTGGGTGCCGGCCTCCTCGCACGGGGGTCAGTGCGCCGTTGAAATGATAGATCCGGCCCTGGCCCCGGACTGCCCTGGCGAAGCGCCCGCCCTCACCGGGCTCCCCCCAGGCGCTCCGCACAGAAGGCTCGGAACGTGCGCGGCTGATGCCCGGTCACCTCGGCGACGGTGGCGGTGACCCGGTCCTCCGCGCCGGCGGCGATGGCGGTGTCCTGTACGCCCTGGGCGCGGCACTCGCCTGGGTCGGCGACCAGCCCGCGTTCGCCTCCCGCGCCGATCACCTCTTCGACATCATCACCGGCGCAATCCTGGCGACCCGCCCCTGATGAGAAGACGCGGGGATTTACCCGGACGGCGTACACCAGAGGGCTTCCCGACCGCCGCCCATGATGGACGGACAACAATGCGTCGCGCTGCTACGCTCCTGGCTGCCCACGCTGACTGCTGTCAGCGAACGGGCTCCGCGTCACCGAAGGAATAGCGCGCGAAAGGGACTCCGTTGTTGCGGGAGAACGAGGATATCGCCGCCATTCGGCATCAGGCGGCAGTGCTCTCCATTTGGTTGGGCGGCTTCATGCTCTTCACCCTTGTCATGCTTGGCCTCACACCGCTGCTACCAGGCCAGATCGCGTGCACAGCCGGAGGGGTACTCGGAGTCTTCGCCTTGCGCGACTCCGACTTCAGACCGTCGCGAATCATCAGCTTCTGGGCAGCGGCGATGACCACTTCGGGCGTCATCGGCGTACTCCTCGCGATGAAACTGACCGACTGAAGCATCCGCAGAACCGGGCGCCCACGCCTGCCGCAGCAAACGGAGAGCAATGACTTTCAGAGTGCAGCCGGGATATCTGGACGGATACGCCCTGCAGGTGGGCCGCGCGGGGAGCGACGCCATCGCCGTCCGGTCGTACCTCGAAAAGCATCCGGCGCCGGCAGGCCACGGCGAGGGCGCCCTCATCTGTCTGCTCGGACCAGGACACGCTCGAGCCCTGGAATCCGCCCTCGGCGCCATCGACCGAGCCTCCGGAGTCCTGCTGTCGAGCAAGTCCGGGCTGAATTCCGCCGCGAGCTACTACCGATGGACGGACACCACCGCCGCCGCCCGAATGGACCGTTCCTTGCCGGCCCCGCGCAGCGCCGCCCACGGCACCCCACTCGAACAGGCCTGGGCCGACGACCCGTGCGGGCCGTCCTTCAACGACAGATTCGATCCCTCGGATCGGCTCACCGGGTCGATGGACGTCGAGTACTCGCATCCGCTCGGCTTCATGGACAACCTGTCGATTTCGCACTGGGCCCTCGTGGGCTTCGACGCCGTGTTCGGCTTCAACCCGCTGGAGCGAATCACCTCCGAAGTGGTGGGTGACTGGCAGGCCGTCGCGCAGAGCGGTGTTGCGTTCGGTCACGCCGCCCAGGCCGTGCACGACATCGGCTACAACCTCCAGGGCGGTGCGATCGCACTCCACGGCGGCTGGGAGGGCGCCGCCGCGGAGCAGGCGTACGCGCATTTCAGCAGGACGGCGTCCAGCCTGGCGGAGTTGCAGGACCCGTTCGCGGAGATGTCCGCAGAACTCGGGGAGATAGCCCACGGGGTCTGGAGCAGCTGTGAGGCACTCAGCGGAATCGTGAAGATGCTGCTCGACAAAGCCATCATCGCCGGCATTTCCGCCGCCGCCGGCACCGCCACGGCGACGTCGGGCATCGGTCCCGTCATCGGGTACGGCGTGGCCGCCCTGCAGGTGGTGGACATGCTGAGACTCTGGGGACAAGCAACCAAAATGATCAGCAACTTGTACACGGCGGTCCAGGGCGCCCTCGGTGTCATCGAATCGCAGATCGCCCGCATCGACGCGGTGTCCCAGCCAAACGCCGCTTCCTATCACCACCCGTTCGTGCCCCAGCATCCGCAGGCGAGGCCGGACGTGCCGATCAACGCGGGAGGGCGCTGACATGCATGAGAGTGTCTACGACGTGGCGGGTGACGATCCGCGCCTCGCGAAGCTGCTCCGCGTCACCCTGACCGAACTCGCCGAAGGGCCCCGGGGGCCGTTGCGGGAAATGGCCGAGGCCGTACTCGAAGGACAGCAGGACCTGCGCGAAGCCGCCATGTCCGACGCATACGGCGGCGAGCTCGGCACCGCATTCGAGCGCTTCTGGTCCCATTACGAGACGCTCGACGAGCAGGAGCGACGCGACCTCGTTACCCGGACCGAGCGTCAACTCGACGACCTGCTCGACGGCCCGCAGAGCCCCGCCGACGCGGCCCGGCCGTGACACAGGGCCGCATTCATACTCTGCACCTAGCGCCCCGACCGGATCCGGGTCGTGGTCGGTGACGACCGGGAAATCCTGGAGGTCTCAGTGCAGCGTCATGACACCTGCAACCGGCCACCGAACGGCAGCTTTCGCCAAGCCTTGACGGGCAGCCATTACAGATCGTCCTCTTCGGGCCCGGCCCCGCCGCCGACGTGCCCCGGCTCGTCCGCGCTGTCCGGAAGAAGTCCTGGACGGCGGCCGCGGCCCCGGGCAGGCCAGCCGAGGAACCGGTCGAACAGGCCCCTGACCTCGCCGGTGGTGCTCGCGTTGAGTCGGTGCAGGTCGTCTATTGCTTCGTGAAGAAGACCGGCCAGGTAGATGAACAGATTGAGCGGGCTGTCCTGGTAGTCGGCCAGGAGATCCAGCTTGGCCCGTCCACACGGCCAGGACTGACCACACACCCGACACAGCCAGAACGGACGCAACGGCACATGTCCCAGGGGAGCCGGCAGCGGCCGGTCGGCCCTGGAGGCACACACGCGGTCACCGTTCATCGACGGTCGCCCTGCCGCGCCTGCCCCTCGAACACGATCCGCCAGACGTGCGTCAGCAGCGGCGGATCGGCCGAGCCCCGCCGTGTCATCGTCGGAGCCCCCGCTGCGCGGTGGGTGTGACGTCAGCTCTCCGGTCGCGGCATACCGCGACACATATACCGTCATGACTGCTCTCCGGCCGACGCTGGCCTCTGAATGCGGTGGGCTTGCCGGCATCCCGGCAAGCCCACCGCCGTCGGCCCGCGGCTGAGAGCAGACCGCCGGTCACCCGCCCACGCAGCCCTTCCGGCGGTACGTGAACGAGGAGTCGCCCGTGCGGTCGACAGAGTGACCGGCGCGAGCACTTGCCGGTGCCTCGGGTCGCATTCCGACCTGTCGCCGATCGGCACGTCCATCTGGATCTCCCTGGGGTGAGATTGCCGCTGGCCCCGGCGCACCGCTGGACAATCGGCGCGTCGGCACATCCAGACTGGCTTGGACGGTGGACGGAGGGAATGTCTCGCCGGTGCACCTGCAGTGCACCTGCCGTCACCCCGCGTGCGGCTACCATCACCCACACCGATGAACGTCTCTTCCGGAAGGACGTGTGATGGCTGCGGTGACGACCTGGACCGGCCAGGACGCGAACGCGCTCCGGAAGGCATTGCGGATGAGCATGACCGCCTTCGCCGAGCACCTCGGCGCTGCGCGGCGGACCGTGGCCAAGTGGAGCAGCCAGGGCGACGAGGTGCTCCCCCGCACGGACATGCAAGCCGCACTCGAC
This sequence comes from Melissospora conviva, assembly GCF_049523535.1. Taxonomy (NCBI): domain Bacteria; kingdom Bacillati; phylum Actinomycetota; class Actinomycetes; order Micromonosporales; family Micromonosporaceae; genus Melissospora; species Melissospora conviva. Next base: position 8,842 of record NZ_JBLLDT010000003.1, on the reverse strand, counting down.
ACCGTGCTGGCCCGCGCCACGCCTGAGGTGCGGGAGCGCTTCGAGGCGTTGCGGACGGTTGGCACCAGCGGCGCATTTGTGGGTGCCGCCCGACCGGATGCCGGTGCGCATGCAGATACTGGCGATGACGGAGACAGTGACTCGGGCTCGGATGGTGACGTGCGACGCAGAGATCTCCTACGCGGGACGGCGGCCGTTGTCGCCGCCGCACCCAACGTCGCGCCGTTGCTCGAAGCGCTGTTCGCACCACCACACTCGGACGGCGCGGTGCTGTCTATTTCGCAGTTCACCCGAGCCGTCCGCGCCGCCAAGACTGACTATCAGGCATGCCGGTACGAGCACGTACTCGCCCGGGTTGTGGCGCTGCTGCCGGTCCTCGAACCAGGGAAGTCCGATGCGGATGGCGAGCAGCGACTACAAATCGAGACCCTCGCCGCCGACCTGTACCACGTCGTTGGAAGCGTCCTGCTGAAAGTGGGAGATCGGGGGATGGCCCTGGTAGCAGCCGAACGGAGCACTCGAGCTGCCAGCATGAGCCAGGACCCCGTGTCGATCGCCGCCAGCGCCCGGATCATGACCCATGCGCTCATGAGCAACGGTCACGACGCCCAGGCGGTGACTCTCGCAGGGAAGGCCGCCGACTCGCTCGACCGGGACACCCGCCTAGCATCGACCGATGCAGTGGCCGTCTACGGCGCCCTCGTCCTGCGCGGAGCCATCGCCGCCGCACGCCGAAACGACCGGGATACCGCACACGCGATGCTCGATGAGGCAACCCGCGCTGCAACCCGCCTCGGCTACGACGGCAACGACCGGTGGACCGGCTTCGGTGCCACCAATGTCCTGCTGCACCGGGTGAACATCGCACTGACCCTCGGCGACGCCGGGACGGCCGTCGCGATCGCCCGCACGGTGCCGCTGGAGAAGGTGACGCTGGCCGAACGCAAGGCGTCGCTCTTCGTTGATGTGGCGCGCGCCTACACCCAGTGGGGCCGCTACGAGTGCGGTCTCAGCGCGCTGCGCACCGCGTACGAGGTGGCGCCCGAGGAAATCCGCTGCCGACCGGCGGTCCAACGCATCGCCGGCAACCTCGCCGTGCTCGCCAACGATTCTGTCCGCGCCGCCGTTGTCGGCTTCGCTCAGGACGCCGGGATCCGATTGTGACCGGCCGCCACCTCCAGATCGTCGTCTGCGGCGCCGGTCCGGCTGCCGATGTAACCCGCCTCGTCAGGGCAGCGCAGGAGCAGTCCTGGACAGTAGCGGTGACGGCCACGCCGAGCGCGATGGACTTCATCAACGCGCAGTCGCTTGAGCGCCTCACCGGTCATCCGGTCCGGTCGACCTACCGGCCGTCGCCCGGCGGGCGCCGGTCACTTCCCGCCACCGATGCCTTGGTCATCGCTCCCGCGACCTACAACTCGATCAACAAGATCGCTCTCGGCCTGGCCGACAACTACGCGATGACCTCGGCCGCCGAGCTGATCGGCAGGCGGGTGCCGACCGTCATCGTCCCGTTCGTCAACGCCGCCTTCGCCGCGCGGGCACCGTTCCGGCACGCTGTGGACAGCCTCCGCGGCGAAGGAATACACATCCTGCTCGGCCCCGACGATCAGTGGGAACCGCACCCGCCCGGCAGCGGCAACGAGCGGCAAGACGTCTTTCCCTGGACGGTGGCTTTCGAGACGGCGGTCCGGCTTGCTGATGAAGTCCAACCGGCGCTTCCGGCAACCTCTGATCGCGGGCGCCCCCCATGACCTGACCTGCGCTCTGCCCCTACTGTCGAGGACAATGGACAGGATCGCCGTCATCAGCGGCAAATCAACCATCGCCCGGCAGTTCGCCCAGATCCTCGACGCACCCCTGACCCACCTCGACGCGATCTACTACGACGAGCGTTCAACACCCTCCTCGAGGTCCGGGTACTGGCCGAGGACTGGCGCATCGAGTACAACACCTACAGACCCCACGGCTCGCTGGACTGGCTCACCCCCGACGCCCACCGGCAGCAGTGGATCACCAACCAGCAACCAACGCTCTCATAGCCGGTGGACCACCAACCGGGGCCCATTCAGCATCCTTCCAGCCCGCCTCAACGGCAAGCCATCTCAGGTGTCATCTGTTGGTGCAGCAGACCCCGCTGCTGACATATCCACAGCTTCGCTGCTTTCTCAGCACCACAGATGGCGCGCTCACCGTTGGACGGTTCACTCACGCCCGATGGCCGCCTCAATGGACTCCTTCAACCGGCTGATCTCTTCATTGGTCCGGTACCGGAAGGACATCGACAGTGAGTCTTCCATAGAGGGCCGGCCGCCGAGGAATAAGCCGCGTTGCGCAGGCACCGGCGACTGGCCCTCGACAATGATCTGGATATAGCCGTGGTTCCAGTGTGTAGCAGGTTTAACAACGACCGCGTCGATCTGATTGATTTCTACGGCGCGACTACCCTTCATCTTAGGACCAAAGCCGTCTTTGACGATTGTGACGACGTGGCCGTCGAACTCGACGCGCCCTAGCAAACCCTTTACAACCCTCGGTTCGGCTGATGAGTTTAGAACCGGAGCCGGCGTGAACACCTGTTGTGCTGCAGGCTGGCGCTCCGGCTCTATGGCGACCACGAGGGGACCGTGGACTGACGGCTCGACGTCTGAAGCCGCCGCCTGCAAGTTACCGGTGTCTGCCACGGCAGAGGTCACCAGCGCCAGGACATCGTCGACCGTGGCCGGTCGCTGGGTCGGGTCGTCGCGGGTCATCACCTCAACCACGGCCTGCCAGGGCGTCTCCGCTGGCACCAGCGGCCGGTTGGCTCGCGGCCACTGCGTCGTGCGAGCCCAGCCAATGAGCTGTCCGAGGCTGTAGATGTCGGCTTGTGGGCCGGCTTCGTGGGCATCGTCGGACAGCTCCGGCGCGGCGAAGCCCTCGGTGCCGTAGAGCACTCCAACCTGGGTGCGCCCGGGCTGACTCGTCCGGCCCCGCGGCCGTCGGCCCAGTCCCCAGTCGGCGACGGCCCAGATTCCGTCGATCCTCAGGATGTTGGCTGGCTTCAGATCACGGTGAACCCAGCCTTCCTTGTGTGGCTGCCGAAGGCCCTCGCAAATCGCCCTGACGAGTTCGAGAAGACCCAGCGGACTCTCAAACTCGTCGAGGGTCTCGGCCGCAGTGTCCGACGCCAGGGGCATTACGAGCCAACCGGCGACGGGGTCAAAGTCAAGGACCGGTACGACGTGAGCGTTGTCGCCGAAACGTTGCCCTGCCTCGACCTCGCGGCGCATGCGCGCGACGTTCTCCGGATTCTTAATCTTCAGCCTCTTGAACGCTACCCGTGCACCGCTCGCGCGGTGCCGAGCGCTGAAGACAATCGCCTGCCCACCTTCGGCAATTGGTTTGGGTTCCAGCGCGTAGTCGCGCCGCTCCCCTTTAGCCGCCAACCGCAGCTGATGAAGCGGCGTCGCCATACCTACCTCGGCAGGCTGAGCCTGGTGTGGAAGCGTCGCTTTGAGGATCACCGGCCGAGGCAACTGAAGATCGTTGCCGCGGACGTCGCCGAGAATGTAGAAACACTTGCTTAAAACCACTGCCATGCCCTGAACCTTGTTCAGCCTCAACCGCGCCAGCAGCTCGGTACTCCGGCCAAGAACGTCGGTGCGATAAATCGTTACGCCCACGCCACTGCCACTTGCCGACCCGGTGAGAACCGTCCAGGCATTGGGCGCGATCACGTGGTTGGGGTACGGCTGCTCCGATCTGACCTGGTCAGCAGACCGCACGGCGCTACTGCGGGAGAGATCAACGACACCATTGAGCTCTTTTCATCGTGATCAAGGGCGGTTGACCAGGTAGGCGGGGGCGGCGTGTCGATTGTCCGGATAGGACGAAGCTCCCGGTAGGACAGCAGTCGACCAAGACGCACTGCCCAGCACGGGAGCTTCGTTGCTGACCTATCCTGCCAGTATCCCGCTGTCCACGCGCAGCCTGACCCGCCTGACCGAGATGATCCGCGACCGCCGACGTGCGCTCGGCGGCCGCTGGCGGAGGCTGCCTGCGCAGCAGCAGGCGCTGATGGCCCTGGCCCATCTGCGCAACGGCGACACCCTCACCCGCCTCGCGGCCGGCTTCGAGGTGTCGGTGGCTACCGTGTGGCGGTACCTACGCGAGGCCGTCGACCTGCTCGCCGCCTGCGCCGACGACCTCACCGCCGCCATGCGTCGGGCTGCCCGGTTGGCGTACGCGATCCTCGACGGCACGCTGATTCCCATCGACCGGGTCGCTGACCAGCGGCCGTACTACTCCGGTAAGCACAAGCGCCACGGGGTGAACGTGCAGGTCCTGGCCGATCCGGCCGGGCGGTTGGTCTGGGCGTCGGCCGCGCTGCCCGGCGCGGTCCACGACCTCACCGCCGCCCGCGCCCACGGCCTGATCGACGCGCTGACCAGCGCAAACGTGCTGACCTTCGCGGACAAGGGCTATCAGGGAGCCGGCGGAAGCGTGCGCACGCCGTTCAAGCGCCACCGCTACCGACCGAAGCTGTCCCGCCGCCAGCGGGCCGTCAACCGTGGTCATGCCCGGCTCCGCGCCCGCGGCGAACGAGCCATCGCCACGCTGAAGACCTGGAAGATCCTGGCCAAGCTGCGTTGCTGTCCCCGCCGCGCTACGGCGATCGTGCAGGCCATCCTCGTCCTGCACCGCGTCGAGACCAGCCGCTACTCAGGATGAAAACGGCTCACTGTTGCCGCCGGCCGCGAGATAGAAGCTTCGGCCATGCAGCCATGTCACGCCATGAACGCTCGCGTTGAAGCCGACCGCGTACGTTTGCTGCCGCCCGAACTGGTCTCCGATGCGCGTCAGCGCCAATGTGTCGGAGCCCTCACCGAGCTCCACTCCGGTCCCCGACAGCACCCACGCATCGCCCTCACGATCCGCACACAGACCGACCACGCCGCGGAGACCCCCGGCGATCGGGACAACTTTGTCGTCGCAGTAAGCGATGACAGTGTCATGGCAAATCACCAGCACCGACCCGTCCCCCCGAACGAGGGGGGCACCGCGTAGCCCTCGCATCGCCAGAAACCAGGTTCCGGTACCACGCCTTACATCAACCTCAATCAACCCATCCGCAGTGGTTAGCAGCAATCTCCGGTCATCCATGACCGCCATGCCCGTCATCTCCGGCCAGCCCGGACGGCCTCCGAGAACTTGACGGACCCGCACGTCGCCCTCGACCCTGTCCACCAGTTCCCACGGCGGAGGTAGACGATCGGGCGGCGCGAACTGTAGGCAGGGCGCCGGCTGCTGGATTGCGAGGAACCGGGTCAGGGACATGTAGGGCTGAGCGTCGAAGATCGCCTGTTGGGCGACAGCTTCCAGCAGCTCTACCGGGTTCACGAGCCCGCCAAGCATCGCCTCAAGATGGTGTCGATCGAGCAGAATGACATCACCACTTACCTCAACCGACTCCGGATTGAAGCCTTGCATCGATAGCACTGCCGGTCGCAGCGTCGCTGTGGCACGCGCTCCCACCATCGCAACATGAGCCGCAGTCAGGGGCTCATCAATACCAGCGATCTCCACTGAGATGTTCACCGAGGGCAGCGGCACGGCGACAGTTCTGGCCGAAGTCAAGACACCCGGCCGAGACCGACGCGCCTTCACCGCGTAACGGCTCAGGGCCCCGACGACCAGATCAGACAGCCGGTCGACGCGATCCGGCTCAGTCGCTGCGCCATCAAGGAGCGCGCCATACACAGCGATCAGTTCGCTCGAACGTGCATCCGCCACTCACGACCTCCCTCGACGTCGCGACGGTTGTCCTCCACGCCACTGGTGCGTCAGCGTGCCGGCTCAGTCACCGAGGTGTACTCGCTACACGCTTGCCGACGGGTTCCAAGGAACCCCGACGTCTGATCGAGTTCCTCGAAGGGCGCCTGCCCATTAAGCGTATAGAGGATCCACTATCTGGTGGCGCGCCGTCCAACGGCTCCCGAGCACCCACCGAGCGACCACCCACCGCCAGCGGAAACGAGCAAGGCCCCGGTTCGGCGTGGAACGCCTTACCAGGGCCTTGCTCGTTGGTGCGCCGCCAGGAACTCGAACCCCGAACCCGCGGATTAAGAGAAGGTTGCGGATACCGGGTCAGAGGACCGGGTGCCTGGTCGCACCGTCGGGGAGTGTCGGCTGCTGCCGTTCGTGGCGGACCCGCTTGGCTGTACCGCTGGCTGTACAGCCGTCAGTCCTGACTGTCGGTCTTGGCGTGCTTGTCTCGCACCCGAAGCCGCCGCAACCTGCGGAGGTACTGCCCGGCATAGGAGCGCTGCGCATCGTCCAGCGCCTGCGCGTCTGGGTCTGCGGACGCTTCGTAGTACGACACCTCGGCCGGGTCGCGGTCGTGCTCGATCAGCCGGCCTAGCGCCTGGGCGTCCTGCACAAGGGGCGACTTTCTCGCCGCCTCCTCGCGCCAGATGTGCCCGCTGATGTCGTCGTCTTGCACGCCGCGATGGTAGACCCAGTCACGATTCGGCACCGTCAGCTTGGAATCAACGCAGGGAGTTTGTGACTGTTCGTGCTCCCTCCTGACCGCCCGTGGTACTGGCTACTGGCACGTGATTGCCACGGCGACCTACGCATTACGAGATCAAGTTGCCCGGTCCGCCGACCTGCCCACATGGCGGCCTAGCAGCGGAACACCTGTCGGCATCTCTCACAACTCCCCCACTGTCCGCCGACCTCTTGCGGACTGGATGCGGACTGCGGCGGGGCGGGCTTTGGATCATCTGATCCGTGGCCTCGGCGACGGCGTCCGGACGTTCGTCTGAGCTGCGAGCCTGGCGTGCCGCTCGCCACTGTCCGCGCTCGTACCCCACGGTCCGATCTCGTTGCGGTCAATCGTTGCTGTCATCGGCCGGCACCCGGGTGATCCAAGGAGGCAGCGCCGCTCCTTCCTCACCAGGATCCCATTTTTTGCCTGGAGAGGTATAAACCTCCGCCAAGGGATCGATGTCCACTTGCGCTGATGACGGGAAGCGGCCGTGAATCCTTAGCCTGCCGACCTGCTCACCAGTCAAGTCAATCTGTATCTTCTCCCAGCACGAGTTGAAGGCTGACACCAACAATTCACCTCCGAGCAGCTTGAAATCGTAGATGCTGACGTCTAGCGTCGCCACCCCCCCGCGCCCTGGCACGATGCGGAGATCCCCATTTGACAGTGACCCTGGCCCCATCCGAATCGTCGTTGGCCCGGCAGGACGGACGTTCAGATTTACGTATACCAAGCGGCCAAAACCCTCCTTTTTGAGTATCTTCCCAGAAATGTCTATCTCAACATCACTGGTCTCTACGCTCTCGAAAACCAACCTATTAGTAAACGTCAATCGCCACATAGAAATACGCGTCCGCTCGAACTTTGAGTACGAGAAGTCAATTCTCCGTCGATGGTGTGCGCGTGGGCGGGATGGTACTCGACCGAGCCCTCCAGGACGTCGAAATCTAGTCTCGAATCTTGGACATCGGCATGCCTGAACCGCAGTTCGGAATCATCTTGTATCCACATTCCATCAAAGGCGAAGAGGGAGTCCGCCGCAGTAGTTCGGTCAAAGAGTATCCGGGCATCACCCTTAAGCTGCACTCCCGAAAGACGGATATTCGTGTTACGGAAGACCGAGCCGGTGAAATCCAAGGTGCCATCATCAATCACAGCCCCACGTAATCTGATTTCACCGTCCTCGAATATGCAGTCGCGGAACTGCACCACCGCACCTTTTAGGTGAATACCATCCAAATCCACTATGCGGTAATTTCCGCCAGAGAAGTCCAACTCCTGGTCATGCCATGACTGATTTTCCTCAATTTCGAGCAGCCTCGACCGTATGGACTTCCATGCAATTCTTTGCACCTCTTGCTCTCCGGGGCCTACCTCAGCCACGGACTGCACACTATTAACCCTTACATAGGAACAAATGGCCATTGCGCAGGCGGCGCGCCCCTCGTCCCAGTCATCAGCAAGGATCGCAAGTGAGTAGAGTCCCGCTAGGCGCGCTTGTGGGCGCTCGTGGGCCAACAGTTCGGCCGCCTTGACGTAACGATCCGAAAATACTTGCTGATCGGCGCGGAGACCTTCTCGCTCGGCGAGAATTTGCTTACGAAAGGCGTAGATCGCACCCAGCGAAGCACCAATTAGCGCCGTCAGGCTGACCGACACCGTCAACACCGTAGGCAGCACCCTCTCATCCGGCACCTTAAAGCCGGACAGAACTGACGTGACCGCCCAGAGAATTGCCAAAAGCACAAAGAATAGAACAACTGCAATAAGCGCCGCAAAAGGAAGAAGAAGGTGAAGGCCTCCCGCTATCTTGGGTTCACCTAACGCCAATACGCTCCGCGTCAAATCTGCCCGAAGCGCGCGGGCCTTATCCAGCCCGAAAGACCTCCGCTGATTCGCTCCATCCAACGTGCCCTCCCCAGTATCGAGACTTCATCGCATCATGCGCCCCGGCCAATGCGCCAGCGCGAGGGCTGTCACCTTGTTGTCTCGTTGCAAGGGAACCAAGCCTCGGTCGAGCGGATCTCCTCGTCGGGCAGTCTCCGACCTTCCGGCCTCCCCGGGCGGGGACAAGGTGGAGCGCCCTACCGGACGAACGACCTTGGCCCCGTCCGGGGAGGCCGGTAGCCCTTGTGGTGCCCGACGAGGTGATCCGCGGCGACATCTCCGAGGAGGGGCCGGGGTTCGGGGCAGAGCCCCGAGGTCTTCAAAGCCCCTGAGAATCCCCCAGCGTTTGCCGCCCGGTCCGGCCGATGCCGGCCGGAGGTCGCCAGCAGGCCGAGGCCGGGCGGCGCGGCCCGCATCGCGGGC
>NZ_JBLLDT010000002.1:571794-953552 GCF_049523535.1 Melissospora conviva | reverse complement strand
CTCCATGATGATGGACATCCTCCCGGAGACCCCAGGTCCCCTGATCTCGGATGTCCGTCAAAGCGGGGCAGGCCCACACCGCGTCCGCGTTCTCTCGCGTCGACCATGATGGTGCCCGAGGCGACGTGTGACCCCTGGGCTGGTCGATTGGCGTACATGTTTGCGGTCCCAAGGATGGCTCCATCGGGGCCGCAGGCCACCGTGACGCGGCCAGGCGGCCCAGTCATCCAGTCCGCGCGTACGGTCGCCTCATCCGGGGTGGCGTCCATCGCGATCGTCTCCCCTGCGCGGGCGACCTCGGCAATGATCGGCCAGATGCCGGGCCAGTCTTCACCAGATGCCTCGCGGACGACGATCGGTCCGGAATCAGCCATGCGGGCCTCCGCTGACGTAGAGGACCTGGCCGGTGATGAAGTCCGCGTCTTCGGCGATGAAGAACTGGACGGCTCTGGCCACATCGTGAGGCGATCCCACACGTCCGCGTGGGATCTGTGCTGCTTGGGCGGCCAACTGCTCGTCCAGGCTGCGGCCGGCACGTGCTGCGCTGACTTCAGTCATTGCCGTCGGGATGACACCTGGCCCCACTGCATTGACGGTGATCCCGTGGGGGGCGAGGTCCAGAGCAGCCGCTCGGGTAAGTCCCTCCAGGCCCGCCTTGGCAGCGACGTAGTTGACACGTTCGTCGTCCCCGAGCGCGGAGATGCTCGAAATATTGACGACACGGCCCCACCGCTGGGCGCTCATCAGCGGAGCCACGGCTTTGAGCATCAGGAAGCTGCCCCGCAGGTGCGTGGACTGCACGGAGTCCCAGTCCTCGATCGGCATGTCCAGGATGTGGTTGTCCCGGGCGAAGCCGGCATTATTCACCAGGACGTCAACCGTCCCGAAGGAATCGCGCACCTCGGCCACAGCGCTGGCCACGGCGTCCACGTCGCTGACGTCGGCGGTGACGGGCACGGCGTTACCGCCAGCGGCTTTCACCTGCTCAGCGACCCGGCCGGCGGCCTTGGCGTTGCGATCAACGACGGCTAGCTGATAGCCGGCCGCAGCAAGCTCTACCACGATGCCCGCGCCGATACCCGATCCGCCGCCGGTCACGAGGACCGTTCTGACACTCATGCGGCGACGATGCACCAACCTCAGTCGCCAGATCAAGCGAGTTCCGCGGACGCCCGAATCTGCCGGGACCAGCGCGTTGAGGTGTTGCAGATCAGTTGGCGAACGAGTGTCGCGCATCAGTCGACGGAGGACTACAGGCGATCGCAGGAAGTTGCCGAATAGTCCTTCTAAGAATCGGATCAGACCTTGAGGACGTCCACGTCGTACAGCGCTATCGACGCGTCGCGGGAGGCGAGGGTCAGTCCTTCGGTGATTGCCTGTGCCACCAGCATGCGGTCGAAGGGATCGCGGTGAAGCGATGGCAGGCGGCTGGCGGCGATGGCGTGGGCGTGGGTCACCGGGAGTTCCCGGAAGCCCATGTCTCTTACCCGCTCTGCAAGATCAGGGGGTCCGGCGAGTTTCCCGGTGCTCTGTTTGATGGTGATCTCCCACAGGGTGACCGGGGAGAGGAAGATGTCCGGCTCGTGGCGTAGTCGATCGAGCAACTCGGCGCCGAGGGTCGGGTCGCCGGTGATGGCCCAGAGCGCGACGTGAGTGTCCAACAGCAGGTTCATGCGCCGATGCCGAAGTCGTCGGCAATCTCGGCGTTGGTCTGTGGTGAGTCCCAGTCGCCGGAGAGGTCCAGTTGGCCCGCGAGGGAGCCGACTGCGGCGCGGTTGACCCGCCGGACCAGCGGTACGACCTTCGCCACCGGGGTGCCAGCCCGGCCGATGATGATCTCCTCGCCGCGTTCCACCCGTTCGATGATGCGCGACAGATGGGTCTTGGCATCATGCATGTTGTAGTGCACGGCCTCAGCCGACATGGCGCAACCTCCTCGCTTAGCTAAGGGGTTAGTTTAGCCTGCTTGGCCGCATGCGTCAGCGGCCTCGGCTGCCCGGGGCCGGGGTCGCCAAACGCATGGTTTGCACAATCGTGGTGGCGCGGCGCAGGGTCTCAGTAACATGCAAGATCGTAGATGATTGCGAGCCGACTTCGTTGATCATGAACATCGGGCACTGGCGATTCTTGACGCCGTTTCCACCCGAGTTCTGACGAGGGGCCGGCGCGGGTCGTACGGGGTCGCGCAACACGCCTCCACAGGGCATAGTGGCCGCGCGGCGTCATCGACCGGTGTTGCCTGCCTCCGAGGAAGATGGTGGGAAGTGGCAACCCGTTTACGTGCCCGCGGTGCCGCGCTGATCGCGCTGATCGCGACGGCGCTTGCGCTGCCTGCGGTACCCGTGGCGGGCGCGCCGGCACCCATCAGCATCTTGAGCGTGTCGGCGGAGAACGTGAAGCCCGGCGACACCGTGCGTCTGCGGGTCCGCGTCACGAACACCGGGAACAGGACTGAAACGGCGATCGTGGTGATCGGTGGCGGCCTGCGATGCGCCACCGGATGCCGGGCAGAGCCCAGCCTCAAACCGGGTCAGAGTTTCGACCTCGAGGCCACGCTCGTGGCGCCCACGGTAAGCCCGAATGTGACCACCGGCCTCAACATCTCGGCCGCCGTCCGCCTCGGCGAGCAGAACAGCTTCGACCACAAGATGGTGTACGTCCACGGCCCGGGGACCTCGTCACCCGACGCGGAAGAGCCGTCCACCGATGTGGTCCGAGTCGCCGGCCGAGTCCGCGACAGCGACGGGAAGGCGGTCGGCGGCGCGGCCTTGACCGTCCGGGACAGCGCCGGGCACGAATACCGTACGACCAGCGACCGCAGCGGCCGGTTCTCGATCAAATCCAGTGCCGGCAAACCGATCGCCGCGGGCCCGATCACAATCATCGTCGCCCTCGACGGCTACCGCACCACCCGCGCCACCGTGACGGGAACCGCCGGTGACACCGCGAGCACGCTGGTCACGTTGGCCGCCGTCGCCCCGCCCACCAAGACCCCACCGTCACCCGAAGCGGCAGCGAGCTCGACGCCGGCGGTGGACGAGGCTTCCGAGCCGGAGACGAGCGATGCCGCGGCGGTGCCCGCCTTGAAAGCCGTCAGCGACGAAGGCAGCAGCTCGTTGATCTTCACCATCCTGGGTGGCCTGCTGATTGCCGGGGGCGCGCTCGCGCTGATGATCCGCCGCCGACGCGCCCCGAACGAGTCGGTTCCGCCCGCGAAAACCCCCTCGACGGCGCCTGCCGGAACGGGCAAGGGCGACGCCCCGACCGCGGTGCTGAGCACGGCGCCGCCAGCCGACCGGTACTCGGGCCGCCACCGTTGACACCGAGCGGTCGTCGCAGTCCTTGGCCCCTGTCAGGGGGATGGGGGCAGGCTGGCGGCCGCAGCCTCGCGAACTGCGTGCTCGTACTGGTTTCGACAGAACACGAATGGACCGAAGTCCCCGTAGTCGCGCTGGGGGCGGTGGGGCAAACTGAGGATTGATGACGCAGGTGGATGACCTGGTTCGAAGCTGACGCTAGGTTTGCGGCATGAAGACGGACGAAAAGACCCTGCAGCGGGTCTACCGGATGCCGTTCTCCGCGGTGTATCCGCACTACGTCACCAAGGTGGAGAAGAAGGGCCGCACGAAAGCCGAGCTGCACCAGGTCATCGCATGGCTGACCGGCTTCGACGACACCGACGTCGAGCGGCACCTGGCGGAGGAGACCTCGTTCGAGGAGTTCTTCGCCGAGGCTCGTCTGAACCCCGATGCCCCGCTGATTACCGGCGTCGTGTGTGGAGTGCGGGTCGAGGAGATCGAAGACCCGGTGATGCGGCAGCTCCGCTACCTCGACAAGCTGGTCGACGAACTGGCCCGGGGTAGGGCGATCGAAAAAATCCTGCGATCCTGATTTCTGCGAGCAGTTTCCACTAACCGGCTGGTGCAGGGGACAGGGGCAGCTCTACGCGCCGGCCCATGCCGAACTCCTCCGCTTCGTCGTCGGTCACCATCGCAAAGGCGCCGGCAGGCACCCGGTGGAGGGCTGCCACCTCGGAGGCCCCCCGAAGCAGGACCACCCTCCCACCGCCGGCATCTTGAGCTTCGCGCCGGCGGTGGGACGGTTTCGTCAGTGGCAACGCTTTACTGATCGGCCGTGGCGCTCCGGGCCGCTCCGAAAAAGGCGTACGTCGCCAGACCGCCCACCGCCAGCACGGCCGCGACCGTCGCCGCGAGTCCGTTGGTGTGCGGCTGACTCTGCCAGGTGGCGAGGACGCCCCAGGTGCCCGACGACTGGGGGAACAGGGCGGCGACGACCGTCCATCCCAGCGGAAGGAACCAGGAGCGGGCCGCGCCGACGACCGTCGCGCAGGCAGCGGTCAGGCCCACCAGCCCGGCAGTGGTGCCGAGCACCAGCGTGGCCGGGCCGAACCGCGCGCCGGTGAGCAGGGTGGCGAGCAGCACGACGACCACGACCGCCACCGCGGCCAGCAGGTGCAGGGCCCGCTGCCGGGGCCAGCGCAGCGCGGCGGCGCGTTCCAGATCCTCGTCCGGGCCGGCCAGGGTGGGCGAGAGTGCCGACACCATCAGCGCGATCGTCAGCACCACGATCAGGGCAGCCGAGTCGCGATTGTCGGAGAAGATCAGCCACAGCGCCCAGATCAGGGCCGCGGCACCGACGGACGCGGCCAGGGCCAGGGGTACGCGTCGCGCGCGCAGGTGGAGGATCATTGCGACAGCAGTCCGGTGCTGTCCTGGCAGGCCAGGATCGCCGCCCGTACGGCCGCTACGCGGGAGAGCGCCTCCGCCGGGGGCAGTTCCTGCAGGTCCTGCCAGAGCGCTACCGCCTCGGCGTTCAACTCCGGCTCCTCCCAGATCATCTCGGGGTAGAGCTCCAGGTCGGAGACCGGCTCGCGGCCGAGCAGATGGTAGGCGGCGGCCCGCTCGACCGCGGGGTCACGAGGGCAGTCGCCGGTGTAGCCGACGCCCAGTCCGGACACGACTTCGAGCACCACGACGTCGGGTAGAGCCAGGCCGCCGCGGTCGTCGATCCGTACGTTGATCACGACGACGTCGTCGCGGACGGCCGGGTTCTCCTCGTCAATGGCCCGCGCGTACTCGTGTACCTCGGTGGGTGCGCCCGGCAGCTTCGCGAGGACGGCCAGCCCTTCGCGGGCGAGCGGGGTCACCGACTCCAGCACGTTCGCGTGGACCCGCGTCACACAGACCTTCGGCGCGTCGTCGGTGCAGACGAGTTCGCGGGCGACCGGGTCGACCGGCGCGAGGAGGGCGGCCTTGTCGCGGGGAACGATCGCCGTAGCGACACCGAGGCCCAGCAGCACCGGCAGGACGGCGGCCACCCGGGCGCGGGGGCTCCCGCCGACCAGCAGCAGGACGCCGGCCAGGGCGAGCCCGCCCATCCAGATCGCGAGCGCGCCGGTCACGCCCGAGTCGATGGTCTGGAACGGGTACCACATGCTGCTGCCGTAGACGGGGGAGAGCACCGCGCCCAACCACCACGGCCGCATGATCGCGGTGAAGAAGACCAGCAGCACGCCGGCCACGGCGAGCACCGGAGCGGTCACCAGGGCGGGCAGCAGCCGCCCCAGGCCCAGACCCAACCAGGCCGCCGCGACCAGGGAAAGCACGCCGACCAGCACGATGACGACGACGTCCGGCGGGAAATAGGAGGCGGTCGAGGCGATCCGTACGCCGCCCGCGACGAGCACGAGCAGGTAGGCGAGCCCGAGAGTGGCGCCCATGGCGACGAGGACGGGCAGCATCCGCCGGGCGCGTGACCGGGGTGTGGTGGCGAAGAGTTCACCGACCTTGGCCCGGTGCTCGCGGCGGCCCTGCCAGGCGCCGGCGGCCAGGGCGAGCGGCCAGAGCAGGATCAGGTACTCCTTGCTGGTCAGCACGAGTGGCATCCACCCCTCCGACCAGCGTCCGGGGATGAGGTAGAGGGCGGCCACGCCGACCGCCAGGGCGAGCAGGGCGGCGCCGGCTGCGGCGGAGCGGCGCAGTTCGAGTCCGAGGATGCTCATCGGGTCGCCTCCGCGCGATGGCGGCGCAGCAGGGCCGAGTAGCCGCGTTCGGCGGGGCTGTCGCCCGGGTGACCGGCGTCGCCCTGTGCTCCCAGCGCTTCGGGCGCGCCCTGCCACAGCAGCCGGCCCTCGTTGACCAGCACCACGTCGGTGCAGGCGGCGACCACGTCCTCGACCAGGTGGGTGGAGACCAGTACGCAGGCGTCGGTGCCCAGGTCACGCAGCAGTTCGCGCAGGTCGAGGCGCTGCTCGGGGTCGAGTCCGACGGTCGGCTCGTCCAGCAGCAGCAACTGCGGGTCGTTGACGATGGCCTGGGCGATGCCGGCCCGGCGCAGCATGCCGCCGGAGAGCGTCTTGAGCCGGGCGTCGGCCTTGGCGGCGAGCCCCACCCGGTCGATCGCGCGTTGCGTCGCGGCCGGCACGTCGGCCTTCGGCATCTCCTTCAACCAGGCCATGTACGACACGAACTCGCGCACCGTGAACCGCGGGTAGAAGCCGAAGTGCTGCGGCAGGTAGCCCAGCGCGCGCCGGGCCGGGCGCAGGTCCGCGCGGCCGTCGACGGGGGTGCCGAGCAGGGTCAGCGTGCCGCCGGCCGGCTTGGCCACCGTCGCCAGGGCACGGATCAGGGTGGTCTTGCCGGCGCCGTTGGGCCCCAGCAGGCCGTGCACGCCGGTGCCCAGGCTCAGGTCGAGTCCGTCCACGGCCAGGTGGCGTCCGGCTCGTACCCGCAGCGCCTGGGCGTGGATGGCCCAGGGGTGGATGGTGGCGGCCGTCTCGGCCGTGCTCACCGTTCGCATGGTGTTCCCTTCAGAACGAGGTGAGGCGCCGGAAAGTGCCGGCGCGCAGGAGAGTGAGGGCGGCCAACGCAACCGTGCCGAGGGCCCATGGGCCGGCGGCTGCGGGCGTGAGCAGCACGGGAAGTTCGGCGGTGGCGAGGCTCGGGGCGACCACGGCGGCGGCCCAGGCCACCATCAGGCCGATCGCGGCCCGTGCGACGCCGACGAAGGAACCGAGCAGCAGCGTGGCGGCGGTGAAGGCCAGGCACGGCAGGAGCATCAGCGCGGGATTCGCCCGGTTCGCACCGACGGCCCCGAACGCCGCGAGCACCGGGATGACGAGGACCAGCACCACGGCCGTACGCCGCAGCAGCATCGTCAGGCCCGCCGAGGGGGTGCCGGCGATCAGCTCCCATGCCGGGTCGGTGCGTCTGCTCCAGGCGGCCGCGACCCCGGGCAGCGGCGCCAGGGGAGCGAGCAGCAACACGATCGACGGCAGATGCGGCAGGGAGTGGGTGAGCAGCGCCGCGGTGCCGAGCACGGCGGCGGCCATGACAACCCAGGGCAGCAGTACGGCCACGAACCAGCGCTGCCGCACCGGCGTACGGAAGAAGGCCCTGGCTCTCGGGGTGGGGCCGGCGGCGATTTCGCGGTCGAGGGCGGCCGCGACCTCGGTGATCAGGGTCCGGGACGCGGCCGTGGTGCCGCCGGCCAGGCGGGCACGGCAGTCGGCGCAGCCCTCCAGGTGCACCTCGATCGACCAGACGGTCGCCTCGTCCAGGCCGGGCTCGCCGGCGGCGTAGCGGTCGATTTCGCCGAGGGTGGGGTGGGTGGTCATGACAGGGCCTCCCGCAGGGCGATCCGGGCCCGGCGGACCCGCGACTTGACGGTGTTCTCGGGGACGCCGAGCAGCACGGACGTCTCCCGGACGGAGAAGCCGTCGAGAACGGTGGCGCGCAGCACCGCGCGGACCTCGGGCGGCAGGGCGGCGAGGGCGGTTTCGAGTTCCTGCCCGACCCGGCCGGCCAGCGCCACCTCCTCGGCGGCCGGCGCGACGGTGTCGGCCGGGTGGACCTGCGGCATCCGGCCCTGCCGCGCGCGGCGCCGGAACGCGTCGACCAGGCGGTGCGCGGCGATCGTCCACAACCAGCCGACGGCGGTGCCCTTGACGTGGCCGCCGGCGAAGCTGCCCGCCGACCGCCACACCGCCAGGTAGGTCTCCTGGAGCACGTCGGCGACCACGTCCGGGTCGGCGCACCGGCGCCGCAGCCGCACCTCCAGCCACGGCGCCGTACGCCGGTAGAGCTCGTCGAAGGCCCGCCGGTCGCTGCGGGCCACGCGGCGTACGAGCTCCTGCTCGTCGGCCGCGTCCAGGCTTCGTCTCACATGGGGTAAGACGACCGGTGCGGCGGAATCGGGTGCCATAGTGCTGTGATCGCCGCCACTTCTGCCGATCGGCCGATGTCAGAACTGAAGGGTGCCCAGGTCCGCTGGGGTGCGAAACCCTCCGGTGAGCTGGACCGGTCGAGCCCGGTGCGTCACCGCGTGACGCAGGTCGGACCAGGCTGACGGTGGAACTGCAGCCCCCATGACACCGCCCCGTCAACGTGCGGAAGCGCGGTTGGCGTGAGGACAAGCACCTGGCCGGCGGGCACCGAGTCCGGCCTGACCGTCAAAACTGATGAGGAGTCCACCGACGCGAGGCCGGGCCTCTTCAGGCCAATCGGACCCTGAGGTCCCGATTCGGGCATCAAGCGTTCGCCCTGGCTGCCGGGCGGGCAGCTCGACTGCTCCAGGACGATCACGACCCGTCCACCGGTCATCCGGTGCAATGCGCTGTTGGCGTCCGCCGGATCGCCGAACCGGTTCACGGTCACGCTGATCCGGTCGTCAGCCTGAGCGACCACGGCGTACGCCGGCACGGATGGGCCGAGCGACATCGTCGTCACCACCGCGGCGCCGGTGACGACGGCCCCCACTGCCACCAGGGATCCGATCGTCCGGGTCCGGTGGACCCGCCGCCCCCGGCGCATGATCTCCTCCACCGGAGCTGCCGGCGCATTCACTTGGCCGGCCATCGACCGCAGCGCGCCCGACAGGTGCGAATCGTCCGAACTCATCAACCCGTCCTTCCCTTCAAGAGATCAGATTTCGGCATGTGCGCACGCAGGCGGGTCATCGCCCGCGCATGCTGGCTCTTCACCGTGCCGATCGAGCAGCCCAGCGTCGACGCCACGTCCGCTTCGGTGAGATCGGCGTAGTACCGCAGGACCACCACGGCACGTTGGTGGCGCGGCAGTGACCGCAACGCGGCGGCCAGTTCCGGATGGGGATCGCCCGGCTCCCCGGAGGGCGCCGTGCTGTCCGGGGGGCGGTCGGTCAAGATTTCCCTACGGCGCCGCCGCCACCGGCTGACCCGGCGGTTGACCAGCATTCGGCGCAGGTAGGCGGTTGGATCGCCCCGCCGAGCGAGCTTTCCCCAGCGTGGATACAGGGCGACCAGGCAGTCCTGCAGGAGGTCTTCGGCTTCGTGCTGGTCTCCGCAGAGGAGAGTGGCGATCCTCAGGTATTCCGGCCAGACCCGCTGGACGAACACGGCGTACTCGACATCTTCGGTTGGCAAGGCATCAG
This sequence comes from Melissospora conviva, assembly GCF_049523535.1. NCBI lineage: Bacteria > Bacillati > Actinomycetota > Actinomycetes > Micromonosporales > Micromonosporaceae > Melissospora > Melissospora conviva. Next base: position 944,123 of record NZ_JBLLDT010000002.1, on the reverse strand, counting down.
CTCCTCATGACGCCCCTTAACACGGCGATCGTGCCGCCAAAGGTTGTCAGCAGCGAGGATCAAAAGTGCCGCACTTCGCTGCCGGATTCCATCAGCGATGGGGTGCGAGGAGGGTTCGCAGGGCGATGTCGACGGAGGCCTGCAGGTCTTCGCGACTCGCGCCGGCGGCGGCGTGGACGGCGTGACCCTCGCTGAGCGCCATCACGAACCGCGCCAGCGCCCGGGGCTCGACGCCGTCCGGGAGGTCTCCTTCCTTCGCCGCGCGGGACAGTCGTTCTTCGAGGGCGGACTCGGTGGCGGCCCGGCCGGCGGCCAGGACCTCGGAGATCCGGGCGTTCTCGGGTGAGCAGGCCAGGCCGCCCTGGACGGAGAGGCAACCCGCGGGGTGGTCGCCGGCGGTGAGGCCGTCGGCGCTGGAGCGCAGGAATGCCTCGATGGCGGCGTACGCGGTGGGTTGGGCGAGGGCGGCGCGCGCGTTGGCCAGCTGGGTGTCGTGGTAGCGGGCGAAGGCGCGCTGGAAGAGCTGTTCCTTGCTGCCGAACGCGGCGTACAGGCTGGGCCGGTTGATGCCCATCGCGCTGGTGAGGGCGCTCAGCGACGCGCCTTCGTAGCCGTGCCGCCAGAAGACCTCCGTGGCCCGGTCGAGGACGGTCTCCTCGTCGAACGCCCGTGGTCGGCCGGGGGTGTGCGTCGCAGTGCCCATGACGCCACTCTACCGCTCGGTACACATCGTGACCCGGCTCACCAACCGATCGGTACAGAAACCTGCTAGCGTTCTCCGCAACCGATCAGTACAAAAATATCGGCCGCCGGGTGACCCTCGTCAGCAGCAATGGACGCGGAGGACGCCCGGCGGACCGATCGTCCCGAAAGGACACCTGAAATGACCGAGAACGGTCTGCGTGACTGGTACCTGCGCTACGTCGCGGATCTCAACGCCCACAAGTTCGACGGGATGGACGAGTTCATCAACGACCAGGTGATGCTCAACGGCGAGCCGGGCACCCGCGACGACGTCCTCGCGGTGCAGAAGCACGACGTCGACGCCGTCCCGGACCTGCGCTGGGAGGTCAAGGAACTGCTCTTCGACCGGGACCGCATCGCCGTACGCGCGATCAACACCGGCACCCCGGTGAAGGAGTGGCTCGGTGTCCCTCCCTCCGGCGCCTCGTTCGAAATCGTCGAGTACGCCATCTACAAGGTCAGCGACGGCCGGTTCGTGCAGATGACCGCCCTGCACGACTCGGCCGAGCTGCTCCGGCAGCTGACCGCCTGAGATCAGGGATATCGAGGTGGAACCAGCTGTGACAACGATCGGGATCATCGGGGCCGGTGAGGTCGGCAGTCAGATCGCCCGCGTGGCAATCGCGACCGGCTACCGGGTCGTCATCGCCAACTCCCGGGGGCCCGAGACGCTGAACGGCCTCATCGCCGAACTCGGCGGGTCGGCAAGGGCGGCATACGCGGCGGAAGCCGCGGCGGCCGGCGACTTCGCCATCGTGGCGGTGCCGCTCAAGGTCGTCACCGACATGCCGGTCGAGGAGCTCGCGGGCAAGATCGTGCTGGACACGAACAACTACATGGTCTGGCGCGACGGGAACATCCCGGTCATCGACTCGGGGGAGAAGACCGTCCACGAGCTCCGTCAGGAACAGCTCCCCACCTCCAAGGTCGCCAAGGCGTTCACCCACATCCAGGCACCCCGGCTGCTCACCTCCGCGCGGCCGGCCGGTCACCCCGAGCGGTTGGCGCTGTCGGTGTCGAGCGACTTCCCCGAAGCCGTCGAACTCGTGACGCGCCTCTACGACCAGTTCGGCTTCGACACGGTGGACAACAGCCCGCTGCGCGAATCCTGGCGCAGCGGCCCGGGCCAGCCTGCCTGGAACCGGCACGCGCATCAGAAGCGCGACGAGTTGATCCTGAATCTGAAGAGGGCGCGCCGGGTAACCCAGGCGTGACTCGACCGACCTGGCTGTGGGTGAGCGTCGGACCGTGGAAAAGGCCCACCCGGTCCAAGCTGCCGCACGTGGTCAGCCTTCCGATACGCGGCGGGCAGGTTGAAGTTTTCAGGCCGCTGTCTAACCTGACCGGATGCGGACCGGAACCGTATCGACCTGGCGTAACACGCATCTGTTGGCCGCGCTCCTGGCCTTCCTGGTGCTCTGTCCCGCCTTCATCGCGCCACTGCCCGGCTGGGTCGTGGCCGGCACCGCGGCGCTCGCCACGGCCGTGCCGCTGATCCGGTGGCCGCTGCGGCGGGTGTCGCTCGCCCATGCGGCGGCCGGCACGGCCGCACTGTCGTTGCTGGTCGACGTCGTCTATCCGGGGCCTGCCGGGCTGGCGCTGTTCTGGATGTTCTTCGAGATGCCGGCGTTGCTGCTCCTGCTCGGCCGGGTCATCCGCTCCGTGCCGGATCGGCTGGTGGTGGTGACGGCGACGGCCTGCGCGGCGGCGGCGTTGCTGCTGCCGCTGCGGTTCACCCTGCGCGACGACGGCCCGGTCCTCGAACTCTCGATCATCACGGTGGCGCTGACGATGTTCCCGGTGGTGGTGGCTGCCGGAATCGGCGGCTACCTGCGGTCGCTGGACATGCGGCGCGTACGCGCTGTCAACGAGGCCCGCCGCGAGCAGCGCCTTCGGGTCGCCGCCGACCTGCACGACTTCGTCGCCCACGAGGTGACCGGCATCGTCCTGGAAGCGCAGGCGGCCCAGTGGGAGCCGCTCGACGCCGAGCAGGCCCGGACGCTCCTGGCGAGAATCGAAGCGGCCGGGCTGCGGGCGCTGGACTCGATGGACCACACCGTGCAGACCTTGCGTGACGTCGGCGGCGACGGTGACCGCGCAGCGTCCGCTCGGGTGTACCGGCTGGCTGACCTCCCGGAACTCGTCAATCGGTTCTCCTCCGGTTCGTCACTGCGAGCGGTGGCCGACCTGGCGGACGGGCCGGAGGCAACGATCGGAGCCGAGCGTGAGGCCGTCGGGTACGCGGTCGTGCTGGAGGCGCTGACCAATGTGCGCCGGCACGCGTACCGGGCCACCGAGGTGCAGGTGCGGGTACGTACGGTCCCCGGCCCCGCGGTGGAGATCGGCGTGACCGACAACGGCCGTACCGCGGGGGCGCTCACCGTCCGGCGGGTAGGCGGTGGCACCGGGCTGGTGGGGCTGGAGGAGCGGGTGCGTGCCCTGGGCGGCGAGTTGAGCGCCGGCCGGACCGAAACCGGCTGGTGCGTCCGGTGCGTCATCCCCGCGCCCGGGCTCATCGAGCCGAAGCACACGTCGGGGCCCTCCGTGTCACCAGGAATCGCCTGACCCGCTTCCCGCTGCCACAGACTCCTGCCTTCCCCGAGGAGAGCGGGGGCATCCCTGGCAGAAAGCTGCGACGAATCTGCCGATCGGCAGATGTCCGGCGGGTGCCTGACTGCCGATGATGCGGTGGCCGAGGCAATCAGGGGGAGCAGATGCTGCAGTTGACCGACATCACCAAGGTCTACGCCAAGGGCAAACGCGCGGTGGACGCGGTGACGCTGCGGATGGAGCCCGGGCTGCTGGGCCTGCTCGGGCCGAACGGTGCGGGGAAGTCCTCGCTGATGCGGGTCGCCGCCACGGTCACCAAACCGACCTCCGGCCAGGTGCTCTTCAACGGCCAGGACGTGGTGGCGAAGCCGGATCTGCTGCGCCGGGTCCTCGGATACCTGCCGCAGGACTTCGGTGTCTACCCGAACCTGACCGCACGGGAGTTCCTGCGTTACCTGGCAGCGGCCAAGGGACTCTCCGCCAGGTCGGCCGCGGCACGCATCGACGAGCTGATCGAGATGGTCAATCTCACCGAGGCCCTGAAGCGGCCGCTCGGCAAGTACTCCGGCGGCATGTTGCGGCGGGTGGGCATCGCCCAGGCCCTGCTCGCCGATCCGCAGGTGATCATCGTTGACGAGCCCACCGCCGGGCTCGACCCGCAGGAGCGGGTCCGGTTCCGCAATCTGCTCAGCGACCTCGCCGCCGAGCGGGTGGTGATGCTCTCCACCCACATCGTGTCGGACGTCGAGTCGGTCGCCTCCGACATCGCCATCGTCTCGAACGGCCGGCTGCTCTGCCGGGACAGCCCGGAGGGACTGCTCCGTCAGGTGCAGGGGCAGGTCTGGGAACTCGTCGTCCCCTCCGCTCAGGTGCCGGTGCTCCAGCACCGGTTCGTGATCAGCCGACTGGTGCGTACCGCCGCGGGCGTCCGGGTACGGCTGCTCTCGCCCGTGGCGCCGGGCCCGGACCCGGTACCGGTCGCCCCGGATCTCGAGGACGCGTACCTGGCCGTGATCAACCGGGCCGCCGGCCGGTACGCGGCGCAGGGGGTGGTGCGGTGATGTCTCTCGCGATCATCGGCGGGCTCGCCGTCGCCGACTGCAAGGACCGGATGCGCCGCCCGGCGTACGCGGTCACCCTGCTCGCCGCCGTCGGGCTGGGCTATGTCGCCGCGCCCGAGGCCGACGCCCGCTGGGTGGTCATGTACATCGGCCACCACCGGGGCGTCTACAACTCCGCCTACACCGGGACGCTGATCGCGCTGGCCGGCGCGTTGTGGCTCACCCTCGGCGGGTTCTACGTGGTGCGCAATGCGATCAGCCGGGACCAGAGCAGCGGCGTCGGCCGGCTGCTCGCCGCCACGCCGATGCGTACGGCCGGCTACTTCTTCGGCAAGTTCCTGAGCAACTGCCTGATCCTCGCCTCGATGGTCGGGGTGCTGGCGGTCACCGCGCTGGTGGTGCAGGTGGCGCGCGGTGAGGACCGGGGGATCGATCCGGTCGCGCTCCTGGCTCCCTTCGTGGTGATCGCGCTGCCGGTGGTGGCGTTCACGGCGGCCATGGCGCTGCTCTTCGAGAGCGTGCCGTTGCTGAGGGCGGGCCTGGGCAACATCGTGTGGTTCTTCGTCTGGCTGGTGGTGGCCATCGGCGGCCAGTCGCCCGGTGCGCCGCTCGGTGGCATCGGAGTGCACGCGGTGGCGCAGTCCATGGGACTTGCGATGGCAGAGCAGGGCATCGACATCTCCGAGGGCGGCTTCAGCCTCGGCCTCGTCTACCTCGACACTCCGCTGCGTACCTTCGTCTGGGACGGACTGGACCTCACCGGCGGCTTTCTCGGCGGCCGGCTCGCGATGATCGCGCTCGCGGTGCTGCTGGCCCTCGTGCCGGCCTTGTGGTTTCCGCGCTTCGATCCGGCTCGCGGTCACGGTTCGGCGGCGGCTGGCGCGGTGGAGGAGCCCGTGACTCCCGCGGTGCCCTTGGCAGGCGCATCGTCCGCTCCGGCGAGGCCGGCGGGCACCACGGCGAGGCCGGCGGTCACCACGACGAGGAGCCTGCCCGCCTCAGTGGTGCGGCGCCGCGGCGGGTACGTCCGCCTGCTCGTCGGCGAGTTCCGGGTCCTGATCCAGGGAGTGTCGCCCTGGTGGTGGCTGGGGGCGGTGCTGCTCACGGTGCTCGGCCTGGTGATGCCCTTCGACGGGATGATCCTGGTGATCCTGCCGTTGAGCTGGATCTGGCCCGTACTGGTCTGGTCACGCCTGGGCACCCAGCGGTACGAGTACGGCGTGGACGCGATCCTGGGGGCGTACCCATGGGGCCGGCGAAGGTTGATCGCCGAGTGGGCGGCAGGGGTGCTGCTCACCGCGCTGGCCGGCATCGCCCCCGCGGTGCGAATGCTGGCCGCGGCCGACCGGCCGGGCCTGGCGGTCTGGGCTGCGGGTGCGCTCTTCATTCCGTCGCTGGCGCTGGCCCTGGGCGTGCTGAGCCGCACCCATCGGCTCTTCCAGGCGATCTTTTTGATGTGGTGGTACGCCGCGATCAACGGAATCGCCTTCCTGGACTTCATGGGCACCGCCCGCCCCGACGGCGTGCCGGCCGGCCCCGGTCCACTGTTGATCCTCGGTGTTGCCGCGGCTCTCGTCGGCGTCACGTACCTTGCCGGCCGTGCCCGGGGTCAGGTGAGGGCATGATCCCTCGCCCGGGCCATGACCCGAATCCGAGTCGAGGCCGTCCGTCCCCGGCGGGCTGTGCCACGATCTGCGAGATGCCCATTCGAGTGCTGATCGCCGACGACCAGCAGATGGTCCGCAACGGCATGCGCCGCATTCTGGAGAGCCAACCCGACATCACTGTCGTCGGCGAGGCGGCCGACGGCGTGGCCGGCGTCGAACTCGCCCGTAGTCTGCGCCCCGACGTGGCGCTGGTCGACATCCGCATGCCCCGAATGGACGGCCTTGAGGTGACCCGGCTGCTCGCCGACTCCCCGGCCACCCGCGCGACCAAGGTCGTGGTGGTCACCACCTTCGACCTGGACGAGTACGTGTATCCGGCGCTGCGCTACGGCGCCTCCGGTTTCCTGCTCAAACGCTGCGGTCCGGCGCTGCTCATCGAGGCGGTCCGGGCGGCGGTGGCGGGGGACAGCCTGATCAGCCCATCCATCACGGTGCGCCTGCTCAAGCACGTCACGCAGCCGGCCCTGCCGGCGCCCGTGGAGGCGCTGACGCCGCGGGAGATGGAGATCGCCGGCCGGGTGGCGGAGGGGAAGACCAACGCCGACATCGCCGCCGAACTGTTCATCAGCGCCGGGACGGTGAAGACCCACGTCGCCAGCATCCAGCGCAAGCTCGGAGCGCGGAACCGGGTCGGCATCGCCGTGTACGCCTGGGAGTCCGGCTACGCCGGCCAACCACCTCTCCAATGACGCGACCGACCCGCTACGCGGTCTGGGCCTGGAGGCTCTGCTGATTGCGCCACAGATACTGGTGGGCGGTCCGTTCGGGATCATCGCGTTCGTCGCGGCGGTGGAAGGTGTAGCCGGCATGGTGCAGCACGCCGTCGTTGAACCGCCCGTACGCCCAGAAGCCCAGGTCGTCCCGGTAGACGATCCAGTCGCCTTCGATCCAGAACGCCCCCTGGTACGCGTGCGGCCGGCCGCCTCGCGTCTCGTCGTACCGGCCGTCGGCGGTCAGCTCCTGGTGGATGTAGCCGGATTCGTCGATCCACATCCCCAGGTACGGGTTCCGCACCGACTGCGACCGGAGGGGTTCGGTCGGCGTCGGAGTCAGGGGGCGGCCGTCGAAGAGCGTCACCTCGCCGTCGACGACGAGCACGGCGGCCTGCTCCGGCCGCCAGACGACCATCTCCAGTCCGGCCCCGGAGGAGCGCCCGGGGAGCACGGCGAAGGTCGCCGGGCTGCCCGGCCGGAGGACGCCGACCCGGTCGGCGAGGTGAGCGTGCGAGCCGGCGTCCGCAGCGCCGCGGATGATCCACGGCACGATGGTCAGCCCCGTGCCATCGACGACGATCGGGTCGTCATCGACGGCCGCGGCGTGCAGGTCCGGGCCGAGACCGACGATGACGTCTCCGGCGAGGAGCAGATCCGCCCCCGCCAGGTCACCGATCGCCGGGTCGGCGGTATGGATGGTGGTGTTGTGGAACAGCAGCGGGCGGCGCGGGTCACCGCTGTTCGCGGTGATGGCCGCCAGCAGCGTCTCGTCGAGCATCTGGGCCTCTCCTCTTCTCTGCTCGGCGCCGATCGTGGGGCCGGTACGAACGTCGCTCCCGTGCCGGTTGCCGGGTGCGCTGGTGGTGCTTGTCGCGAACAGGCCGAGAGCGCCGAGGGTGACACCGCCACCGAGCGCCGCCAGGAGCCTCCGCCGGGCCGTGCGTCGTCTTGAACCAGCCGATTGCGGGTGGTTCGCAGTCACTTCGTCATGATCCTTTGAGGAGGCACTCGCTATCACAGCCTCACCGCAGCCGGGCCTGTCGAGGGTCAGGCCGGGTCTGCTTCCAGGTGGCGTGGAGGGAGCCGAGGAGGTTCAGGGCCTGGGCGCTGGGGCCGGCGGGCTCGGCCTGGTAGACGACGAGCTGCTGGCCCGGGGCGTCGCGTACGTCGAGGGCCTGGTAGGTCAGGGAGAGCGGGCCGACCTCGGGGTGGAGGAAGTGCTTGGCGTCCTGCGTCTTGCCGCGTACCGCATGGGTGTTCCACAGACGGGCGAAGTCCGCGCTCTGGTCGGTGAGGGTGTGAACGAGTTCCCGGAGCCGCGCGCTTTCGGAGTCGAAGCCGGCCGCATGGCGCAGATTGGCGACGGTCGCCTCGGCCGTCCAGCTCCACCGGGTGTGGAACTGGCGGGCCGCGGGGTCGAGGAAGGTCATCCGCGCGAGGTTGTCCACCGGCGCGAAGGGCGAATACAGGGCGTCGGCCAGGGCATTGGTCGCCAGGATGTCCAGGGTCCGGTTGATGACGAATGCCGGCGCGCCGGGGTAGCCGTCCAGCAGTTGCCGCAGGGTAGGGCTGACCCGGTCCGTGACGTGGTCGAACTGTTCGCTGGGTGCAGCCCCCGCCAGGCGGTACAGGTGCGCGCGGGCGTCGCCGTCCAGCCGGAGGGCACGGCTGAGCGCATTGAGCATCTGGGGCGAGGGGTGGCGTTCGCGGCCCTGTTCCAGGCGGGTGTAGTAGTCGGCGCTCACCCCGGCCAGGACGGCGACCTCCTCACGGCGCAGGCCGGTGACCCGGCGCAGGCCGTGGCTCGGCATGGCAACGTCCTGCGGCTGCAGGGCCGCGCGGCGGGCACACAGGAATTCTCCGAGCTGGTTGTCGCGCATGTCCCCAGGCTAGGGGCATGGGGTGCCCTGTTGCCTGGGTGCGGAACACCCAGGCAACGGCGGCAAATGGGGGTGGACCTGAAGCGCGCGCTCCGTCGGGACGGCCAGGAAGGGCTCGGCGCTGACCGGGTTCTCCCAGAGGCCCAGGTAGGTGTGGATCAAGTGCCGGATCAGGCCGGGTGTCGACCCCGGCGTCCGCCGCCCAGCCTGCCGGCGGTGTCCCGGCGGCCTCCGCCATCGCCGTACGGGACGTTGCCTCCCTGCCAACCGGCGACCCCCGCGGCGCCGGCCTCGCGGCGGGATCGCCCCGAACCGGTGACGGCCGGCTGAAGAACGACCCGGGGGCGTTTGCTCGGCGAGCAGATGGCAGATGGCTGCGATAGCCTCGCCGTCGTGAATTCCCCCATCGCTCCCGAGATCGCCGAAGCGATCCGCGTCGGCTACGAGCGGCGTGACCGCGCGAACATGGCGCCGACGATCGCCTACTTCGAGGACCTCCTGGCCCGCCACCCCGGGCACCCCGTGCTGACGTACGAGGTCGCCGGCGCCTACGACACCGCCGGCCAGGAGCAGGAGGCGCGAATCCGCTACGAGCAGGCGCTCGAGCTGGGGCTTGAGGGCGACGTGCTGCGGCGCTGCCTGTGCCAGTACGGCAGCACGCTGCGCTGGCTCGGTGAGCTGGACGCCTCGCGGGAGGTTCTTGCACGTGCCCGTCGCGAGTTTCCGGACTCCGACGCCGTACGCGTCTTCTCGGCGCTCACCTTCCTCGAGGAGGGCAAGGCCGACGCCGCGGTCGCCGAGCTGCTCACGGTGGTGACCGAACACGCCGCCGTGACGGACCTCGGGCGCTGGGCGGTGGGCCTGCGCGGGCTCGCCGACTGGCTGGCGCAGGGGCGTCCCGGCGACTGACGGTGTGACGTTCGTGTCGTACCCGGCGGGCAGGATGCCGGCATGTCCGACACCGCCACGCACCGTCATCACGCCATCGACTACATCGAGATCCCGGTCACCGACCTCGACCTCGCCAAGCGCTTCTACGCCGAGGCGTTCGGCTGGCAGTTCAACGACTACGGCCCGACGTACGCCGGCATCCGCAACCCGCACGACGAGTCCGCGCCCGAGGTGGGCGGCCTGAACCTCAAGGAGCAGGCGCGCGGTGGCGGCGGTCCGTTCGTGCTGCTCTTCTCCGCCGACCTCGACACGTCGGTCCAGGCCGTGGCCGTCGCCGGCGGCACGGTGGTCGAGGGGCCGTACGAGTTCCCCGGTGGCCGCCGGTTCCACTTCACCGACCCCAGCGGCAACGAACTGGGTGTCTGGGCCGAGCGGTAACGTGGCCCCGCAGTAGCGGCGGCCGGCTCACCGGCCGCCGGTGTCGGTGGGGGAGGGCGCCAGGCGATGCGGCTGCACGTGGGGTGCGCGATGTGGAGCCTCAAGGCGTGGCAGGGACGCTTCCTGCCGCACCCGGCGCCGGCCCATGAGCGCCTTCGGGCATACGCGGGCTGGTGCAACGCGGTAGAGGGGAACACCACCTTCTACGCCACCCCGACGCCGGAGACCACCACGTCGTGGGCGGAGCAGACCGGCCCGGACTTCCGATTCCTGGCGAAGCTGCCGAAGGTCGTCACCCACGAACGCCGCCTCACCGGCGGCGACGCCGAACTGCGCACCTTCCTGGACGCGATCGCCCCGCTGGGCCCACGGGCGGAGACGCTCTGGATCCAGCTGCCGGGCTCCTTCGGCCCCGACGACGTCCCCGCGCTCGCCGCCTTCCTGCGCCGCCTGCCCGACACCCACCGGTACGCCGTGGAGGTGCGCCACCGCGACTTCTTCGCCGACCCGCGCGCCGCCGCGCGGCTCGAGGCGACACTGAACGCCGCTGCGGCCGAATGGGTGCCCTTCGACACCACCGCGTTTTTCGCACACCGGCCCACCAGTGACGCCGAACGGGACGCCTGGATGAAGAAGCCGCGGCTGCCGCTGCGGGCCGCCGCGCTCACCGACCGTCCGATCGTGCGCTACCTCGGTCGCGACGACACCGACCTGACTGTCCAGGGTTGGCAGCGCTGGGTCGGCGTCGTCGCCGGGTGGCTGCGCGAGGGGCGCTCGCCGACGGTCTTCATCCACACCCCCGACAACGCCGACGCGCCGGCCCTGGCCCGCCGATTCCACGACGAGGTCCGCACGCACCTGCCGCAGCTGGCGCCGCTGCGCGAGCCGGCGCCGGTGGAACCGCTGACGCTCTTCTGACCGCGCTGACACGGCGGGGCAGCGCGAACGGTTGCCGTCGATATATTCTCCGTCCAGACTGCTGGGACACCGGTACGGTGGGGCCGGCAGCCGCGAGGCCTGGCGGTGCGTCTTCACCGATGCGTCGACCCTGACCCTGGCCCGGCCTCTCCTGGTTTCTCGACGGCTAGGTTGCCATGACACCACCACCACGGAAGCCCGGCGACGGCGGCGATGATGCCGATTCGTCGTCGCAGAAAGACGGCGCGAACGGCCCCGGCCCGGCGAGCGTGAAGGCTGGGCACGCAATCGTGACGGGGCGCGCGGAGGACGGCCGCCCGGGTGGACCCGGCGGTCAAGGTACGCCGAATTCCGGCAACAGCCCCGATTCCGGCGGCTCGGCACCGACCATTGACGATTTCGTGAACTCACCGCAGTCGGTGGCGGGGCGCTCCGCGGAAGAGATCGCCCAGGTGTTCCGGGATGCCGGGTACGACGCCACCGTCGAGCAGAGCACCAAGAAGGGAACCTCCGGCAACGCCGTGCAGGTGCGCATCGACCGGCATCCGGAGGTGACGAACGTCCAGGTCCATCCCGGTGGTGGCCGGCACACGCCGGCCGGCTCGCCGTACTGGAAGATCTCCACGAGCACGAAGGGCAAGATCTGGGTGGTGCCGGCGGACTTCAAGGGCGCGGATCAGCTGAATGGGACGATAATCCGTTATGAATAAACTGATCAAGGTCGATCGGGTCTGCTCGGTGGACGAGGCGAAAGCGGTGGAGGAGCTCGGCGCCGGCCTGATCGGCGTCCCGCTCGACCCGGATCCGCGCTTCGCCGACCGGCGGACGGTCGCGATGGAGTTGGCCGCGGAGATCGGCGCTTCGCTGCGTACCGCGGGGCTCGTCGCGATGCTGGACCTGCGCGAGGACCCGTTCGACGGGATTCGCCGGGCCCGCGCCATCGGGGCCCGGCTCGTCCAGCCACTGGGCGGCGCCATCCCCGAACCGCAGGTACGCGCCGCGCTGCGCGAGGCCGGCATCTCCATCGTGTACGCCGGCATCGAAGCCGCCCACGACGACGATCCCGCCTGGATCCTGAGCCGGTACACCACCGTCGACGACCTGCAGGCGGCCTTCTTTCAGGTCGACGTCCTCCCCGAGTACCGCAACGCCTGGCAGGTCCTGCGCGACGAGTCGCCAGCCTACGACGACGAGCTGCAGATCGACGACCTCAACCAGCTCGCCCGGGGCCACGACCTGGTCGCCGTCCTCGACTACACACCGCAGAACGTGGCGCAGATCGTCGCGGCCCTCCCGGCGTTCCGGGGTGTGGCGCTTACGCTCGCCGACCACGCCACCCGTACCGACGTGCACTTCACCGGATACGCCCAGGCGCTGGAGGTGCTGCGGGCGCTGCGCGGACGCGGCTGAGGGCGGGCAGGGCTAGAGCCGCGGGTCCACCGGTTCGGACTCGCAGGCCAGGATCGCGAAGACCAGCTCGTGCCGGCGCCACAGCGGCTCACCCTGCGCCAGCCGGTCCAGGGCCGCCAGGCCGAGGCCGTGTTCGCGCAGGGCCAGCCCCCGCTTGCGGCCCAGGGACCGGTTGCGCAGCGCCGCCAGGTTCTCCGGGTCCGTGTAGTCCGGACCGTAGATGATCCGCAGGTACTCCCGGCCCCGGCACTTCACGCCGGGCTGCAGCAGCCGGCCCTTGCCGTCGCGCGCCCCCGGACCGTCGTACGGCTTGACGACCATGCCCTCGCCGCCGGCGGCGGTCAGCTCCAGCCACCAGTCGGTCGTCGCCGCGAGCGCCGCCGGGTCGGCCAGCTCCACCACCTGTCGCCGGGTGGGAGTGAAGAACTCCGGGTCTGCGGCGCAGAGCCGGTCGGCGATGCCCAGGTGCCAGCCGTGATCCCGGTCGGCGTAGCTGACGCCGTTGCCGGCCAGCACCGCGAACGGCGCCAGCGTCACCCCGGTCAGCCCTTCGGCCGGGCGCACGTACGCCCGGTACGCCTCCCGGTAGGCGGCGACGTTGCCCGCCCGCCGCACCGCCCGGTCCCGCAGCTCGGCGACCGGCAGCCCGCGGGCCGCCGCGGCGTCAAGCACCGACAGCGCGGCCGGCATTGCCGCCGTCGCGGCCGCGCCGACGCTCGCGTACTGCTCCCGGATCAGCCCGCCGGCCTTCGCCGACCAGGGCAGCAGCTCACAGTCGAGCAGCAGCCAGTCGGTCGCCAGCTCATCCCAGAGACCGGCCGCAGTCACCGCCTGCCGGACCCGGGCGAGCAGCTCGCCGTCGAGCGGCGCACCGAAGAACGGCCGCCCGGTACGGGTGTACACCGCCCCGCCACCCGGCCCGAACGGGCCGTCGCCGTCCTCCCGGCAGACCAGCACCACCGCCCGCGAGCCCATGTGCTTCTCTTCGCAGATCACCCGGGTCACACCGGCACTGCGGTAGTCCTCGAACGCCTGCTGCGGGTGTTCCAGGTAACCATCCACGGTGGAGGTGGAGCTGGGTGCCATGGTCGGCGGCAGCCACACCAGCCGGCGCGGATCCACCGCGAAGCGGCTCATCACCTCCAGCGCCGCGGCGGCGTTCTCGGCGGCGACCGTCAGCGTGCCGTAGCCGTAGTCGATGTGCCGGCGGCCGGTGACGTCGGAGAGGTCGAGGGCGTCGACCGGCCGATCCGGCGCCGCCGGGGTCAGCGGCCGGACCGGGGCGTAGTACTCCTTCGCCGCCGGCACCGCGACCAGTTCCTTCGACGGGTAGCGCAGCGCGGTCAGCTCACCGCCGAAGACACAGCCGGTGTCGATGCAGATCGTGTTGTTGATCCACTCCGGGGTCGGCGTGGGCGTGTGACCGTAGACGACCATCGCCGCACCCCGGTACTCCCGCGCCCACGGGTAGCGCACCGGCAGGCCGTACTCGTCGGTCTCGCCGGTGGTCTCGCCGTAGAGCGCGAAGGAGCGGACCCGGCCCGACGCCCGTCCCTGGTACTCCTCCTTGAGCCCGGCGTGGGCGACGACCAGCCGCCCGTCGTCGAGCACGTAGTGGCTGACCAGCCCGTCGATGAAGGACGCCACCTCCGCGACGAACGCCGGGTCCTCCGCCTCCAGCTGGGCGACGGTCTCCGCCAGGCCGTGGGTCAGCGAGACGTTGCGTCCCCGCAGCCGGCGCAGCAGCTTCTGCTCGTGGTTGCCGGGCACGCAGATGCCGCTGCCCGCGCCGACCATCCCCATCACCAGGCGCAGCACGCCCGGCGAGTCCGGGCCGCGGTCGACCAGGTCGCCGACGAAGACCGCCGTACGCCCTTCGGGGTGCCGGGCGCCGACCGGCCGTCCCTCCGTGTCGCGCTCAAGTTCCCAGCCGAGCCGCAGCAGCAGCGCCTCCAGTTCGGCCCGGCAGCCGTGGATGTCGCCGATGATGTCGAACGGCCCGTGCAGTTCCCGCCGGTCGTTGTAGAGGCGCTCGTACCGGATCGTGGCGGTGTCGATCTCCTCTACGCCGTGCAGGACGTGCACCTTGCGGAAGCCCTCCCGGGCCAGCTGCCCGTACGACCGGCGCAGGTCCCGCTGCATGCGGGTCAGCACCCGGCGGTCGAAGGTGCGGTCCGGCCGGGCCTGGGTCCGCTCCCAGGCCAGCGGCTCCGGCACGTCCAGCACGACCGCCACCGGCAGTACGTCGTGCTCGCGCGCCACCTTCACCAGGGCGGCGCGGGCGTGCGGCTGCAGGTTCGTGGCGTCCACGACCGTCAGCCGGCCCGCGCGCAGCCGCTTGCCCGCGACGTAGTGCAGTACGTCGAAGGCCTCCGCCGACGCGGACTGGTCGTTCTCGTCGTCGGCGACCATCGCGCGGAACGCGTCGGAGGAGAGCACCTGCGTGGCGGCGAAGTGCTTGCGGGCGAACGTCGACTTTCCGGAGCCGGAGATGCCGACCAGGACCACCAGCGCCAGTTCGGGGATGTCGAGAGTCTTCATGCGGATTCCTTGACGAAGGTGGCGATCTGGGTGGGGGAGCCGACTTCCGGGTCGTCGTCGCCGATGCCGGCGATCTCGACCCGGTAGCCGTGGGCCGCGGCGACCCGGTGCGCCCACTGCGCGAACTCGGCCCGGCTCCACTCGAACCGGTGGTCGGGGTGGCGCATCCCGCCACCGGCCAGCCCCTCGTAGCGCACGTTGTACTCCACGTTCGGGGTGGTCACCACGACCGTCGCCGGCCGGGCGTGCCCGAACACGGCGTCCTCCAGCGCGGGCAGGCGTGGCAGGTCGAGATGTTCGATCACCTCCATCAGCACGGCCGCGTCGAAGCCGCGCAGCCGGTCGTCGCGGTAGGTCAGCGCGCTCTGCCACAGCCGCACCCGGTCGCGCTGCCGCTCGGGGACCCGGTCCAGGTGCAGCCGCCGTGCGGCCATCTCCAGCGCCCCGCTGGAGACGTCGGTGCCGACGATCTCGGTGTAGCGCCGGTCGCGGACCAGCGCCGCGAGCAGCGCGCCGCCGCCGCAGCCCAGGTCGAGCACCCGGGTCGCGCCGGCGGCTTCCAACGCCGCCAGGACCGCCGCCCGACGCCGTACGGCCAGCGACTCCCGCTTCGCCTCGGGCGTGTCCCCGACGGCCTGCGGCGTTGCCACCTGCCCGCCGGCGTCCGGACCCGCGTCGGTCCCGGTGGTCGCGTCGGCGCCGGACGCCGGGGCGGCGTCTGCCGGGCTTTCCGTGGCCGCATCGGGCCCGCTCTCCGCGCCCGCATCGGCCACCTCGGTCTCGGTGACGCTGTCGGCCTCGGCGGGGTTCTCGGCCAGCCGCAGCTCGGCGAGCCGGGCGAGCGCCAGTCCGGCGAGTGCCCGCTGGTGGGCCAGGTAGCGGCGGCTCACCAGTGCCCGCTCGGGGTGGTCGGCGAGCCAGCCCGCACCCGCCCGCAGCAGTTTGTCGATCTCGTCCGGCGCGACCCAGTAGTGCTTCGAGTCGTCCAGCACCGGCAGCAGGACATAGAGGTGGTTGAGCGCGTCGGCGAGCTGCTGCGTGCCGGTCAGCAGCAGGTCCACGTAACGGCTGGCGCCCCACTGCGGGTGGGCGTCGTCCAGCGGGATCTCGGTCGCCGTCACCGTCCAGCCGAGCGGGGCGAAGAGCCGCTCGGCGATCTCCGCGCCACCGCGGCACCGCAGCACCGGCACCCGGATCTCCAGCGGGATCGCCGTCGCCGCCAGCTCGGGCCGGTCCTTGGAGTCGCCGCGCAGCGCGGAGCGGAACACCTTGGACAGCGCCGAGGCCAGCAGGCTGGAGGCGGCGTACGGCCGGTCGTTGACGTACTGGCCGAGGCTGAACCCCTCCGGCACGGTGCTGCGCCGGCCCCGGCCGCGCCCACCACCCAGCCGCGCGGAGTCCACCTCCAGCAGCAGCGCCGCCGTGCAGCGCGCCGGGTCGGCCTGCGGGTAGAAGACGTACGCGGTGCCGCCCGGCAGATCGAAGCTGTGCAGCCGGTCAGGATGCTTGACCAGCAGGTAGCCCAGATCGGTGGCCGGCTGATGCGTGGTGGTGACAGTGAGCAGCACCGGCACATGCTGCCACGGATCATCATTGCGTCGCCCCGTTTTCCTGGGCGTCAAGGTTCCTGATCAATTGCCCAAACCCGATTCCCGCTCACCCTGGCGTGGCGGCCCGGCGGCACTGGATCGGGACAGGCTGTTCCAAAGCGGTACTGCCGGGGTAAGGCTCCGATCAACCGCGGGCCATCACCGCACGCGGCTGATTGGAGGGCGAACGAGATGTTGCGCGAACGTACTTACCCGGCCTCTTCCCGTACCGAGGAAGGGGGACCGCGATGAGCGCCCACCCGAACCCCGCCACCGTGCAGGAGTGCCTGCGCGTCGGGGCCGGCTTCTCCCAGGGCGACCGGAACTGGATCGCCGAGCAGTTCGCCACCCTGGACAACCGGCTGGCGTCCTTCGGCGCCGACCGCACCGAGATCGAGGTGTCGGTCAAGGACCGGGAGGCGCCCGGCCAGAAGGTGACCCTGGAGTGCTGGATCGCCGGCCGGCAGAAGATCGTCACCACCTCTTCAGAGGAGGACCTGCACGCCGCCCTCAACGACGTCCGTGACGACCTGCGCCGACGGCTGAACGACGCCAAGACCAAGCAGGAGCCGCGCAACAACCGGCACCTGCGGGAGCAGCCCCTGCCGGCGCAGGCCGCGGCCGTCGACGGCGAACTGGTCGAGGAGCTGCCGCTGCCCGGCGTCCCCGAAACCACGGAACGCACCACCTGATCGACACAGCGCCGTCGGCCCCGCCTGACCGGTCTCCCGGCAGGCGGGGCCACCCGTGTCAAAGGCCCGGCACCCGGCACCCGGCACCCGGCGGCTGGCACTCGGCACCCGGCACTCGGCGGCCGGGCACGCGCCGGCCGGTGGTCAGGGCCGGGTCGCGGGCGCCGGGCGGCTGGTCGCGAGCAGTTCGACGTACTCGCCGACGACGCTGAACCCGAGCCGCCGGTAGAGCGCCACCGCCGCGACGTTGTCGGCGCGGACGTTCAGGCCGATCCGCTCCACCCGCGCGGCGGCGAGCCGGCACCACTGGCCGACCACCGTCCGGCCGAGTCCTTGCCCGCGTACGTCCGGCCGCACCGCGACGTTGCCGATGGCCGCCACCCCGTACGCGGGCGACCAGACGTGGGTCCCGCAGACCGCCACCAGCTCCCCGTCGCGCCGGATTCCCAGGTACGGCCCCTTGGCGAGCATGCCCGGCTCGAACCAGTGCTGCGGGTACGCGGCGTCGTAGAACTTCAGCAGCTCCGGCAGGTCCGCCTCGCCCAGGGCGTCCCCGTCGGCCGGCTCCGGCGGCAGCAGGCCGGGGTCGGTGAGGCTCATCTTCAGGTGCCCGCTGACCTGGTGCAGGTCGTACCCGGCGGCCAGGCCGGTCTCGGCGCCGGTGCTGAGGTGGGCGTGGAAGCGGGCTGGCAGCAGCGGGACCGCCGCCGCGATCAGCGCGGTCAGCTCGGCCTGCCGGTCTGGCGGGTCAAGGGCGATCAGGGTCGGCAGGCTCGTGCCGTGGTAGAGCAGTGCGACGGCATCGCCGTGCCGGTACCAGGTCGTCTGCGGCCAGAACTCGTCGTCGAGGTCGCCCAGTTCGTAGGCGTGCAGTGCCGGATCGCGGCGCAGCAGCGCGGCGAGCTCGTCCCGGTCGTGCACGCTGCGCAAACTCACCCCGCCATGATCACACGCTCGGCGATTGCGGCCTGCTCCGCGGTCCCCGCGACGGTGCGTGCCCGCCTGTCACCTGAGGCCGCCGATGCGGAGGCCACGGTCGTGGCCGCGACGCCCGCCCGGTGTCACAGGTTTCTGGTTGGCTACGCCCCATGGAACTCACCGAGCCACAGGCGCTGGCGCTGCGGCTGCGCAGCCTGCTGCTGACGCCCCGACCCGGACGGCCCGCCGACGTCGCCGCGACCGCCGAGTGGTTCGGCGCGATGCAGGGCCAGGACCTGGCGAGCCTGATGTGGTCGCTGGGCCTGCGGTTGCCCGGCCGCAGCTCCGACGACCTGCACACCGAACTCGAACAGCGGACGGTGCTGCGTACCTGGCCGATGCGCGGCACCGTGCACCTGGTGCCGTCCCGCGACGCGAAGTGGATGCTGGAGCTGATGGGCCCGCGGGTCCTCGCCGGGGCGGCGCAGCGCCGGAAGGTGATCGGGCTGACCGAGGAGACCGCCGACCGCGCCGAGGAGGTGCTGCGCGCCGCCCTCGCCGGTGGCGGCCGGCTCACCCGCGCCCAGTGCCGCGACACCCTGACCTCCGCCGGCATCGGCGTCGAAGGCCAACAGCTCTACCACCTGCTCTGGTACGCCAGCCAGCGCGGCACGCTCTGCATCGCCCCGCACGTCGGCGCCGAACAGAGCTTCGTGCTCCTCGACGAGTGGGCGCCCGAGGCGCACCGGCCCGAACGCGACGAGGCGCTGGCGACCATCGCGCTGCGCTACTTCCGCAGCCACGGCCCGACCACCCGCCAGGACTTCGCCGGCTGGACCGGCCTCACCGCCGCCGACTGCCGGCGCGGGATCGCCCTGGCCGGTGACGCGCTGGCGGCCGTACGGGTCGGCGGGGTCGAGATGATGGTGGACGCGACCCTGCTGGACGCCGTCGACGAGGCGCCCGGCGACGATTTTCTGGCACTGCCCGGTTTCGACGAGTACCTGCTCGGTTTCAAGGACCGCGCCCTGATGCTCGACCCGGCCCACAAGCAGGCCGTCATCCCCGGCGGCAACGCCGTGTTCCAGTCCACCCTGGTCCGGGCCGGGCGGGTCGTCGGCACCTGGCGGCGCACCGTCCGGGCCAAGCAGATCAGCATCGAGGTGCGCCCGCTGGTGCCGTTCGGCACGGCCGACCGGGCCCGCGCCGAAACGGCCTTCGCCCCCTACGCGGAGTTCACCGGTCGGCCGCTGGCCTTCAGCTGGTCCTGACAGCCGGGATAAGGCGGTTCGACCGCCGGACCTGAGGGATAACGGCTGACCGGCGGGGGTCAGCGGTGCTTCCGGTGGTAACCACGCGGCCGTCCACGCCGTACCGTGTGCACTGTTCGCTTCGGTCGACGGACGGACACGACGCACGACGCTGCCGGAAGCAGGTCATCACATGGGGCAGGCGCACCTCGACGCAGCGGCCACCGCCGTGCCCCCGCCGAAGATCCGCACCATCGGCTCCGAGACCGAGGCGAAGGCGCTCGCCGGCTGGCTGGCGCTGCCCGGGCGGCGCTGGCCGGTCGTGGTGGTGACCGTGCCGGCCGGTCAGGAGGAGCCCTTCGCCGACCCGGAGAAGATCAAGGAGGATGTCGGCGACCTCGCCGAGGTGGTGGTGATGCCCACCGGCGACATCTCCTGGGCGTTCTCGATCGCGATGCCGCAGATGACCCAGGTCTACGGCGGAGCGGGACGCGTCTATCCGGTCGACCACCACTGGGTCAGCAAACCCTCCCGCAGCAGACTGCGCTTCGCGTACTCGCCGCAGGACCGGGCCCGCATCACCGAACACCTCATCAACGACGCCCTGGAGGCGGCGCTGACCGCGGGGCTGTTGGAGTCGCGCTCCGCGCCAGGAGCCCGGGTACGCCGCGGCGAGGTGCTCGGCGTCATCGGCTCCCGCGCGGTGGTCACCCTCGACGACGCCGCGCTGGCGACCGTCTGGGAAGAGCTCACCCTGCCGGGGGTGCCGCTGGACCGGCTGCTGGTCAAGGGACAGTCCGTCACCGGCAGTCACGACCCGGTCTCCATGCGGCTCGACCTGCGTCAGGAGCTCCGCGGCATCCTGGCCGCCGACGCGGCCGTGGCGGTGACCCGGGCGTACCGGACCGGCGACGTGGTGCTCGCCGACGTCGCCGCCGTCACCGACGAGTCCGTGACCGTACGGCTGCTGCCCGGCCTGCCGGTCGAGGTGCCCCGGGAGGCCGTCACCAGCAACCCCCGTGACAGCCTCACCGGCCTGTTCACCATCGGCGAGGTGATCGCCTGCCGGCTCGTCGGCGCCGATCCGCCGGTGCTGCGACTCGACGACGTCGACGACGAGGAGACGCCGAAACCCGCGCCGAGCCTGCTGCCCGGCGGTCCGCCGTGGCTGCGGCTGTCCGAGCCGGAGCCGCCGCGGCCACCCGCCCTCGACCAGCCACGCGCCCCGGTGCTGGCGCCGCGCACGCCGGCCGTGCCCGCACCCGGGCCGGCAGGGACGCTTGCAACCGGACAGGTGGGGGCGCCCGCGCCCGGACAGGTGGGTGCGCCCGCGCCCGGGTCGGCGGGGACCTTTTCCACCGGGCTGGGGGCGACATCGGGGACCGGCCCGGTGGCGACGCCCGCGACCGGGCCGCTGGCCACGCCGTCCCGGTTGCCGAGCCCGCTGGACCTGGCCCGCCGCAGTGGGGCCGTCGCGCCGAAGCCCCAGGCCGGCAGCAAGCCCTCCGCGCCGGCCGCCGGCCCCGACGGGGTGTCGGACCAGCTGCGGATCCGGCTCGCGCAGCTCGACAACGAGCTCGCCGCCGAACGCGCCACCCGCAAGGCGCTCGCCGACGAACTCGCCGGGCTGCGGGCACGTGCCGCCGACCTGGAGGACGAGCTGGACCGGGCGCGGCAGATCATCGAAGGGCTGCAGACCCGCTACCGCAGCGCCGACCTGAAACGTCAGCAGGCCGCGGCGAAGCTGCGCAGTCTCCAGGGCCGGGCGGAGCCGGTCGACGAGAGCACGCTCTTCCTCGACCCCGAGGAGCAGTTCCGCTACGAGGTGCTGCGCGAGTGGGCGCAGCGCGTACCGGCGGCGGAGAAGGCCGGCAAGCCGCTGGCCGCGTACCGGCTCGCCCCCGGCTTTCTGGAGAGCATCACCCAGGTCGAGGGGGCCAGCCGGGCGAAGGTGGTGTCGGTGGTGGTGGAGGTCCTCACCGACCAGGCCAAGCACATCGCCGGCCGCGACCTGCACCAACTGCGCGCAGGCGAGGCGGGCAGCCCGTACGTACGGCGGGCCGCCGACGGCGCGACCTGCTGGCGGGTCGCGCTCCAGCGGGAGTCGGCCGCGGCCCGCCGGCTGCACTACTGGCGCACCCCCGACGGGTACGAGTTCTCGCGCGTGGTCCTGCACGACGACTTCCGGCCCTGACGCCGCCGGCGTCAGCCGGGCGGGCGCACCTGGCGGGGCAGACCGAACTCGGCGCGTACACCGGGGGAGTAGTGCACCAGTGGCGGCCCCTGCGGCGCGGGCAGCCCGGTCGCGGCGACCAGGTCGTCCTGCAGCGTCAGCAACTGTGCCCGGTGCAGCGGCCAGCGCGGGTGGCGGCCGGGCAGGAAGAGCGTGCGGCCGTACGTGTCGACGTGCAGACCCCACCGGGCGGTGAGGAAGTGCTCCAGCGGGCTCGGCTCGGCAATCGGTTCGCCGACGCGCAACGCCAGCCGGCTGGTCGCCGTCCCGGTGCGCCGCCTTGTGCGGTAGCGCAGCACGTCACCCTCGCGGGTCAGACCCATCGACGACCAGACGTACGGCAGGCGCAGTCCGGCCTGGGCGACGAGGACCGGCAGCAGCCGTTCGGCGTCCATCGACAGGAAGACCACGCTGCGCCTGCCCTCGTCGTCGACGCCGTAGAGCCGGATGTTGGTCTCGCAGAAGGTGCCGAGGTAGGGCAGGGGCACGCCCACGCCGGGGGCGGTCCGGGTGATCCGGAACGCCACCAGGCCGATGTAGGTGACGCCGTCGAAGACGTCGGGACGTACCCCGGCGGGCAGGAACGCGGCGACGCTGCGCGGCGGCACGGGCCAGTGCACGAAGGCGACGTCCTCCCAGCCCATGCGCAGCACCGCCGGACGGCAGGGGCCCGGCGGGTCGGGGGTCACAGGTTCGGGGGGTACTGCGGCGGCGGTCACAGCTCCATCATCGGCGCATCCACGCGGTTGTACAGTTCCAGCGGTCGACCCGGGCACCGCCGAATCGACGCCGAGGGAGAACCGGGGGACGAACGTGACGACGCCTGACGTCGAGCAGTGGCTCACCGACGCGGTCGGCGCGCTGCGCGCCGGCGACGTACGCGCCGTGGAGAGCCGCCTCGACCAGCTCTACGTCGGCGGCACCGCCGCCGACGGCGTCGTCGTGGCCCGGCTGATCCGGACCCTGGCACGCCTCTGGTCGTACGGCTGGCAGCCCGCCGACGTGGCCCGCGTCGCCGGCCGGCGGCTCGGACCGGCCCCGGCGCGCCTGGCCGTCGACCTGATCGCCGCGCAGCGTCGCGGCTACCCCGAGGGCACCGTCCCGGACTGGTGGGACGCCCAGCTCGCCGTGCTCGAAGCGACCTGCTGGTGGAGCTCCGAGAGCGGTTACCTGACCGAGCGGGCCCGCCGCGACGGCACCGACCGCACCGACGTGCTCCGCGACGCGGTGGAGCTGCTGGCGCTGCTCGAGCGGCTGCCGGTGATCGCCACGCTCAGCCCGCCGCCCGGCGGCGCGCCCCGGCGTGGTCCCGCGCCCCGTACCGCCGGCGGCAGCCGGATGCTGGACCGGGTCCGGGCGCTGCTGGCCAAGGCCGAGTCGAGCCAGTACCCGCACGAGGCCGAGGCGTTCACCGCCAAGGCGCAGGAGCTGATGGCCCGGCACAGCATCGACGCCGCGCTGCTCGCCGGCGCCGGCAGCGGCGGGGACGTGCCGCAAGCGGTGCGCCTCGGCACCGACAAGCCCTACGACGAGGCGAAGGCGCTGCTGATCCAGCAGGTCGCCGACGCCAACCGCTGCCGCAGCGTCTGGTCCGACGATCTCGGCTTCGCCACCGTGCTCGGCTTCCCCGCCGACCTGGAGGCAGTGGAGCTGCTCTACACCTCGCTGCTGGTGCAGGCCACCACGGCGATGCTGCAGGGCCGGGCGCAGCGGCGCGGCAGCGCCGGCCGGCGCACCCGCGCGTACGACGAGTCGTTCCTCAACGCCTTCGCGCTGCGCATCGGGGAACGGCTGTCCCAGGCGACCGAGGCGGTGACGCAGGCCGCCGGCAGTGATCTCCTGCCGGTGCTCAGCTCCCGCGTCCAGGCCGTCGAGGAGCGGGTGGAGCAGCTTTTCGGCGGCACGACGAGCAAGCGGCTGAGCATCCGCGACAACGAGGGCTGGGCCGGTGGCACGGCCGCCGCCGACCGCGCCCTGCTCAGTGGCGGCACTCGCGAGTCGATCGGAGGCTGACCCCCGGCCGCTCACCGGCGGGGCGCCGCACGGCCGCGCACAGGCCGGGGCGGCCGCTCACGGACGGACGCTTGCCCGCTGCACGGCGCGGCTGATGTCGCTGGGGGAGACGATCCCGACCAGCCGGCCCTCGACCACCACCAGGGCCCGCCCGTCGGCGCACTCGTTGAGCCGGGGCAGCAGGTCGGTCAGCGGCTCCTCCGGGTGGGCCAGCACCAGCTCGTCGGCGCGGCAGGAGACTTCTTCCAGCGTGGTGGCGCCGCGGGCGTCGGCTGCGACGTCGCGGACCCGGTCCAGGGTCACCAGGCCGACGGGCCGGTCGCCCTCGGTCAGCGGCAGCGTCGTGTGGCGGTAGGCGAACAGGTAGTGGTCGACGAAGTCGGCGACGCTCACACTGCCGGTCACCGACTGCGGCTGCGGGGTCATCACGTCGCCGACCCGCACCCCCTGCAGCACCTGCCCGATGCGGGCCTGCTGCTCCTCCGCCCCGGCGGCGCTGATCAGGAACCAGCCGATCAGGGCCAGCCAGATCCCGCCGAAGCCGACACCGGTGAAGAATTGCCAGAGACCGAAGACGATCAGCAGGATGCCGAGGACCCAGCCGGCCCGGGCGGCGACCACGGAGGCTTTCGTCCGGTCGCCGGACCACTTCCAGACCGCGGCGCGCAGCAGCCGGCCGCCGTCCAGCGGGGCGGCCGGCAGCACGTTGAAGACGGCCAGCAGGACGTTGATGCCGCCGAGCCAGGCGAGCGCGCCGACCAGCAGACTGCCGTCGCCCGTGCCGGCCAGCGCCGCGATGGCGGCGAGCCCGCCGAAGGCGAGCCCGAGGATCAGGCTCACCAGCGGCCCGACTCCGGCGATGCGCAGCTCCGCACCGGGGGTGCGGGCCTCACCGCGCAGCTCGGCCACCCCGCCGAAGAGCCAGAGGGTGATGCCGCCGACCTCGAGCCCGTTGCGTTTGGCGACGATGGCGTGCGAAACCTCGTGGGCGAGCAGCCCGACGAAGAATGCCACCGCGGCGCTGAGCCCGGCGACGACGTACTGCCAGGTGGGGCGGTCCGGGTAGGCGGCGGGGAACTGCTGCGCGGACAGTGCCCAGGCGATCAGGCCGAAGATCACCAGGACGCTCCAGTTCACGCCCACGGGAACCCCGGCGATACGCCCGATCCGGAAACTCGCCCTCATGGGGCCGCGTTACCCCCGGACAGGGAGGGCAATCGTTTCGGTAGCGCCCGATGGCCGCCGGTCGCCCGGCCGTACCGGGCAGTCGGGGAGCTTGGCGCGTTACCGTCGTCAAACCGGGCGTGAGGTCGGCGACAATTCTGGTCAATCCGGCGTGCCCGCGTCACCCTGAGAAGATGGCCCCCCGCTCGTCAACGCTCTCCCGCCTGTTCACCCTCGTGCTCGCCGGCGTGCTCGCCGGTGTCCTGCTGGGCGTCGCCGCACTGCCGGCCGGCGCCCTCGCCGGCTTCGCGCTGAAGTCAGTCGGCACCGACCGGGAAGGGCTGCCCGAGGCGCTGCGCAACCCGGTGAGCGGGCAGCGGTCGTACATCTACGCCAACGACGGCGAAACGCTGATCACCACGTTCTACGACGTGAACCGCTCCGAGGTGACCTTCGCCGAGATCGCCCCGGTGATGCGCGAGGCGATCGTCGCCGCCGAGGACACCCGCTTCTACCAGCACAGCGGAGTCGACTTCTTCGGCCTGGCCCGCGCGTTCGTCGCCAACGCCACCAGCGGCGGCGTGCAGCAGGGTGCCTCGACGCTGACGATGCAGTACGTGCGCAACGTGCTCAAGACCGACCCGGCCGGCACCGAGGAGGAGCTCGCCGCGGCGACCGAGGAGACGATGGCCCGCAAACTGCGCGAGATCCGGTACGCCCGGACGATCGAGCAGGAGATCGGCAAGGACGAGATCCTCACCCGGTACCTGAACATCGCCTACTTCGGTTCCGGTGCGTACGGGATCGCGTCCGCCGCCGAGCGCTACTTCAGCAAGACCCCCGCCGAGCTGACGCTGGCCGAGTCGGCGCTGATCGCCGGGCTGGTGCAGTCGCCGGAGCAGTACAACCCGATCGACGGCGATGTCGACGCCGCGCTGGAGCGCCGCGGGTACGTGCTGGAGGCGATGGTCGGCACCGGCGCGATCACCCGTGCGCAGGCGGACGCGGCCTCGGCCGAGCCGCTGAAGCTCCGGCCGTCGGCTCAGCCCAACGGCTGCGCGGCGATGCCCAGCGACCGCGACGACTGGGGTTTCTTCTGCGACTACCTGCGGCAGTGGTGGCTTGAGCAGCCGGCCTTCGGCGACACCGAGCTGGAGCGGGAGCAGGCGCTGCGCCGCGGCGGTTACAAGGTGATCACCACCCTCGATCCGCAGGTGCAGGACTCGGCCGTCGAGCAGGCGCTGGAGGTCTACGGCTACAACAACAAGCGGGCGGTGCCGATCGCGGCGGTGGAGCCGGGCACCGGCCGGGTGCTGGCGATGGCGGTCAACCGCCACTACAGCCTCGACGCCAACCCCAAGGGGCAGGCCAACTACCCGAACACGGTCAACCAGCTCGTCGCCGGCGGCGGGAGCGTCGAGGGCTACCAGGCCGGTTCGACGTTCAAGATCTTCACCCTGCTGGCGGCGCTGGAGAACGGCAAGCCCCTCAACACCGGCTACAACTCGCCCAGCCCGCTGCGCTCCACCTATCCCGACGGCGGCGAGAGCAGCTGCGGCGGCTACTGGTGCCCGGTGAACGCCAACCCGTCCTGGATGAACGGCTACCGCACGATGTGGGACGGCTTTGGCCGCTCGGTCAACACGTACTTCGTGCAGCTCGCTCAGGAGGTCGGCGCGGAGAAGGCAGTGGAGATGGCGCAGCGGCTCGGCATCGGGTTCCGGGCGGACGCCGACGCCGCCCAGGCCGAGCAGAGCGCGCAGAGCTGGGGCGCCTTCACCCTGGGCGTCGTCTCCACCACACCCCTGGAGCTGGCGAACGCGTACGCGACGCTGGCAGCCGAGGGGACGTACTGCACCCCGACCCCGGTGATTTCGGTGACCGCGCCGGACGGCGAGCGGGTGCCGGTCGGCAGGTCCGACTGCGAGCAGGTCCTCGACCCGGACGTGGCGCGCGCCGCGACCGACGCCGCCCGCTGCCCGGTCGGGCAGCAGTCGGCGTTCGGGCGCTGCAACGGCGGGACCGCGAGCCAGGTCAGCACGATTCTCGGCGGACGTGACGTGGCCGGCAAGACCGGTAGCTCCGACAACAACGCCACCGAGACCTTCGTCGGCTACACCCCGCAGATCGCCGTCGCCGGCATCGCCGTCAACCCGGACAACCCGCAGGACGCTGTCGGGTCGGCGATCCAGTCCTCGGTGGTCCGCGCGGTCGCCCAGATCATGGCCGACGCGGTGGCCGGCGAGCCGGCGCAGAAGTTCACCGCGCCCTCGCGCGACATCGCCTACGGCAACACCCCCGAGCCTCGGGTCGAGGAGGACGCCGACGACCCCGACGAGCGGCGCACGCAGGAGCCCTCCCGCGACGGTGACTCCGACGACGACGGGGGCAACGGTTCGTCCTCGGAGAACGGCGCCGGTCAGGGCAACTCCTCCGGTGGCGGCAACGGCTCCTCCGGGGGCGGCCAGTCCGGCC
Organism: Melissospora conviva; assembly: GCF_049523535.1. Taxonomy (NCBI): domain Bacteria; kingdom Bacillati; phylum Actinomycetota; class Actinomycetes; order Micromonosporales; family Micromonosporaceae; genus Melissospora; species Melissospora conviva. The sequence continues at coordinate 916,976 of NZ_JBLLDT010000002.1, read as the reverse complement.
CCGGTCAGGGCTCCGACGACGACGACGAGAGCGAACCAGCCCCGGGGCGTACGTCCCGCGACTGATTTCCCGAGGCCGCGCCGGCCGGGATCCGGTTGATCGGAACCGAGCCGATCGGGACCGGCCAACCGATTGGGACCGCACCGGCCAGAACCGGCCGGGGGTCAGGACGCCGGCGCCGACGGGATCTCGGCTGTCCAGAGGCGGGTTCCGGTGTCGTCGCCGGCGGCGAGCACGATCCGTCGGCCGGCCACCGCGAGGGCGACGGTCTGGGCTGACCCGGCCGTGAGCGCGACCGGCGGCGGCAGCGGATCCCAGCGCCGGCCGGCATCGGTGCTGAAGAACAACTGTGCGCCCGTGCCGTCGCCGAGCGCCACGACCGCGACGGCAGCGGAGCGTTCCAGCGCCAGGAACCGCAACGGCCGTACCGCCGACACCTCCCCGCGGCGCTGCCAGCCTTCGCCGGCCAGCTGCCACGAGACGGCCCGTCCGGCGTCGGAGCCGACTGCCAGGGTGTCGGTCGGACCGGCCGCGACCAGGGCGAACGAACTGCTCTCGACCGGCCCGGTGGCCGGCGGGAGCGGCTGCCAGCGGGGGTCGGCCCAGAGCCAGGACATCGCCTCGGGGCGTAGCGCGGACGGGCGACGCTCGCCGGCCAGCAGCCAGCGCCCGTCCGGCAGGGCGGTGACGTCGGTGGCGCTGCCCGGCGCGCCGGCGGCGTCCAGTCCGTCCGTGCCGCTGGTGCGGTGCCACGGTTGTCGCGGACCGGCTGTCCAGACCGCCGGCGCCGGTCGGCCGTCCGGCCCGGTCCAGGTCCCGGCGATCGCGAAGCCCGCGGGCCCGGCGGCCACCGGCCCGACGGTGATCGCCTCCGCGCCGCCGAAGAGGGTGGGGCCTGCCGGCTGCTCCCGCCAGGAGCCGTCCGGGTGGTGGTGCCAGGTGCTGGTGCGCGGATTGCCGTGTACGCCGCCGATCGCCGCGCCCACGGCGACCACCGAGGACTGATGGCAGGCGACAGACGAGAGCAGACTGCGTTCGCCGTAATGGCTGACCGGTGTCAGTTCGATCGCCGTCCAGGTGCGGGCGTCGGTGCTGGTCCAGGCGGCGGGGCGCTGGTCGGTGCCCGGTGTCGCGCCGACGGCGTACCAGCGGTCGGCACAGTGGGTGAGACCGCGGACCAGGATGCCGTCGGTGGGCAGCGACACCGTCTGCCACGCCGGGCTGAATCCGGGCGGTGCGGCGGGCGGGACGTTCGCGCAGGCGGCGAGCGCTCCCGTCAGCAGCAGTCCGGTCAGCAGCAGGGGCGCGGCACGGCGCGACATCGGCCGAGGATATCGCGTACGTCGATGGAAGGCGGCCCTGTCGGGGAGCGGATGGCGCTCACGCGCCCGTCCCGGTGGCTCAGAGCAGCACCGGGACGGGGACTCGCGTGGTCTGGTTGGTCAGCTCAGCCGGGCACCGATGTGGATGGCGACGGCGTCGTGCGCGGCAACGTTGGCGGTGAACCAGCCGGCGGAGTCGACAGTGATGACGGGCCCGCTGCAGGCGCCGTTGGTGAACGTGCCGTGGATGACGTCGCAGTAGCGCCCGGCCGGCAGGTTCGTCCGGTACGAGCGGCCGTTGACCGCGTACGCCTCGTCGTTGATCGTGAGGTAGCCCTTGCCGTTGCGGCCGAAGGCGATGTGATTGCCGCCGTTGTCGTACCAGTTGACCATCGACGTTCCGGTGACGGCGTTGCGGAAGCCGACCATGTTGGCGATCACCTGCCAGCGGTGCTCGCAGCGCCAGCCGCCGGCGTAGCAGGTGCTGTTGCTGGTGCGGCCGTTCGCGTCCGAGGGCGGGCCCTGGTCGCGGCTGGTGTACTCGTAGCTGGACATCACGGTGGGTGAGCCGTACGGCCAGGCGAGCATGAAGGCGTTGGCCAGCGCGTAGATGCCGTTGTCGCGGTGGGTCAGCACGTGCCCGTCGCGCTGGGTGTCGTGGTTGTCGACGAAGACCGCGGCCGAGGTGCTGGGCAGATAGCCCCAGGCCGGGCCGAAGTTGTTCAGGTAGGCGAGCTTCTCGTTGCGGAAGACGCGGGCCAGGTCGTTGCCGTAGCGGAACTCGTGCACGTCGCCGTTGCCGGTGTACTCGGTCGGCAGGATGGGCTCCCCGGCGCCGTAGATCACCTCCTGCACGATGTACGCGGACCGGCTCAGCTTGGCCTTGATGGCGGCGATGTCGGCGGCCGGCATGTGTTTGCTCGCGTCGAGACGGAAGCCGTCCACCCCGAGGGAGAGCAGGTCGTTGAGGTAGCCGGCGATCCGGGTGCGGACGTACTCGCTGCCGGTTTTCAGGTCGGCGAGGTTGACCAGTTCACAGTTCTGCACCTCGTACCGGTCCCGGTAGTCGACGATGTCGTCACCGCCGTTGCGTCCACAGTGGTGAAAGTCCTGGTGCTGGTAGATGCCGGGATAGTCGTAGTGGCTGTAGGCCGAGCCGGCCCAACCGGTGCCGGGGTTCTCCTGCCCGGACATGTGGTTGATCACCGCATCGACGATCACCTTGACGCCGGCCGCGTGACAGGTGTCGATCATCGACTTGAACTGGGCGCGGGTGCCCTTGCGGGACTCGATCCGGTAGCTGACCGGCTGGTACGCCACCCACCACTGATTGCCGCGGACGTGCTCCTGCGGCGGGGAGACCTGGACGTAGCCGTAACCGCGGGGGCCGAGGAAGGTGGTGCACTCGCTTGCGACCGAGGGCCAGTTCCACTCGAAGAGGTTGGCGATCACGGTGCGGGCGCCGCCGGGGGCGGCGTTGGCGGCGGGTGTGGTGGCCGGGACGAGCAGGGCCACGATCAGGCTCGCCACGAGGGCGAGGCGTAGTCGGTGGTGACGCACGGGAGACTCCTGACGGCTGGCGGGGGAGCGGGGGGTGTGTGACGCGTCAGAGCCCAGCCGTCCGGGGTGTGCAAGCGCTTGCAAAACGGCTGAAAGTTGCCGAAACATTACCGACGTGTTTCAGCGACTGTCAATGGCTTCCCCCGCCCGCTGCCGCTGCCCAGCACGAAGCCGCCGACCGGTCCGAGGACCAGCCGGCGGCTGAAGTACGCGCTGAGGCTCCTACCGGCCGGGCGGGACGAGCCGGTCGGTGCCGATCTTGTCCTGGAGCACCTCGGGCACCAGCACCGAACCGTCGGCCTGCTGGTACTGCTCCAGGATCGCCGGGAAGAGGCGGCTGGTGGCCAGCGCCGAACCGTTGAGGGTGTGCACGAAGCGGGTCTGCTTGCTGCCCGGCTCCCGGTACCGGATGCTCGCCCGGCGCGCCTGGTAGTCACCGGCCCAGGAGACCGAGGAGACCTCCTTGTACTTGCCGGTGCTCGGCATGTACACCTCGATGTCCAGCGTCTTGCGCATCGAGGCGCTCGCGTCGCCGGCGGCCAGCAGGCTGCGCTGGAAGTGCAGCCCGAGCCCCTCGACCAGGCTCTCGGCGTGGCTGACCATCTCCTCCAGCGCCGCCTCGGCCTGCTCCGGCAGGGTGAACTGGAAGATCTCCACCTTGTTGAACTGGTGGCCGCGCACCGTGCCGCGCTCGTCGGAGTGCGTGCCGGCGCTCTCCCTGCGGTAGCAGGGGGTGTAGGCGAAGCGCTTCAGCGGCAGCTGGCGGGCGTCCATGATCTCGTCCTGGTACGCGCCCAGGATCGCCGTCTCCGAGGTGGGGAGCAGGAACTGCCCGCGCGGGGCGCTCTCCCGGTCCAGGTGGTAGACGTCGTCGTAGAACTTGGGGAACTGGCCGGCGGCGAAACCGGCCGAGTCCAGCAGCAGGTGCGGCGGGAGCAGGAAGTCGTAGCCGGCCTTGACGTGCTGCTCGACGAACCAGTTGACCAGCGCCCACTCCAGCCGGGCGCCCATGCCGGTGTACATCCAGAAGCCGGAGCCGCCGAGCTTGACGCCCCGGTCGTAGTCGACCAGGCCGAGCGCGCGGGAGAGCTCCACGTGGTCGCGGACCTTGTCGACCTGCGGCACGCTGCCGAAGGTGCGCACCACCCGGTTCGCTTCCTTGCCGCCGGGCACCACGTCGTCGCTGGGCAGGTTCGGCAGCTCGCTCATCGTGGCGCGCAGCCGGTCCTGCACCTGGCCCAGTTCGGCCTCCAGGTCCGCGAGCGGCTTGCGCTCGGGGTCGTCCTCGGCGCTCGGCGGTTCGACGCCGGCCCGCTTGGCCTCCGCGTACGCGCGGGCCTCGGCCTTGCGGCGCTGCCGTTCCGCGTCGATCTCGCCGATCAGGGTGCGGCGCTGCTGATCGAGCTCCTGGATCTCGTCCAGCGCGCGGGTGACCTCGGCCGGATCGAGCCTCTTGGCGAGTGCGACCGCTACCGCGTCGCGGTCCTTCCGGATCAACTCCATGTCGAGCATGACGCTCAGTACGCTCCCGTCCGGACGTGAGATAAGCCGACTCGATGCTACCGCCGCAGCAGCGGCCGACCCGGTCGGGTCGCACCCGTTCCCCCGTCGCCGGCCGTCAGCGCCACTGCGATCTGTCATCGGGAACCAGACGGCCGGGCAGGAAACGGACTTACCGCCTGCCGCAGGAGCGTTTGGGCCGCTCAAAGCCTTGATCACTTGCGGTGGCCCTGGAAGCATTCCCCCTGCCGTTCACTGCTCGTCCACATCGCGGAAACGAGTCGGGCGGCCTGTACAGGAGGCTATTGTGGACACCAATACCGTTTCCCCCGTGGAGACCTCGACCCCCTCGGACTCGGCGCTGAGCCGGCGCCGGATGCTCACGGTCGCCCTCGGTGGCGCCGCCGCGACCGTCGTTCTCCCCGCGCCCGCCTGGGCCGTCAACGACAAGCGTCCCGGCGCGCACGGCAAGCCGAAGCTCACCCCCGCCGACCGGAAGGTCGCCGGCAAGGTTTCCGCGGAGCGGGCCCTGAAGCACCTGAAGGTGCTCTCCGACGAGATCGGACCGCGCATCGGCGGCACCCGCTCCGAGCGGACCGCCGCCAACTACATCGCGCGGCAGTTGGAGAAGCTGGGCTACGACGTGGAGCTTCAGCCCTTCACCGTGGCCGACAAGTTCACCGGCCAGCTCTCCTCGCCGACCAAGCTGCCCCGCGACATCTGCTGGCAGGTCGGCGCGTCGGCCCACGCCGCGCTGGACACCACCGTCACCGGTGACGTCATCGACGTCGGCGCCGGCGCCGACGTCGACTACCCGGCCGATGCGGCCGGCAAGATCGTCCTGATCGACTACGTCGCGGGCCGTCGCGAGCAGCATGTCGCCACCGCGATCGCCCACGGCGCCGCCGCCGTCATCTTCCTCCCCGCCGACCGGGAGGAGCCGCGGCGCGCGCCGACGTTCAATCCGACCCTGCCGGGTTCGGCCGCCAACCCGGTCGCCATCCCGGTGCTCGGCGTGGCCCAGGTCCAGAAGCACCGGCTCCGGGCGCTGCTGGCCGCCGGTCGGTTCACCCTGACCGTCAGCACCGAGGCGCACCGCAACCTCACCTCGTACAACGTGATCGCGGAACTCCCCAAGAAGGGCAAGGGCAAGGGCAAGAAGGGCGACAAGCCCGCCGACCAGAGCCCGGTCGTCATGGTGACCGCCCACTACGACACCGTCATCGGCGCCCAGGGCGCCAACGACGACGGCTCCGGCACCGTGCTCTGCCTGGAGCTGGCCCGGGTGCTGCGGGACGTGCCGACCGACGCCACCTTCCGCTTCGCGCTCTGGGGCTCGGAGGAGCAGGGCCTGATCGGTTCCCGCTACTACGTGCGCAACCTGCCCCAGGAGGAGCGGGACCGGATCGTCGCCGTCTACCAGAACGACATGGTCGCCACCAGCTGGGACCCGGCCACCCGCTACTGGGTGCTCTCCTTCGACGGCGCGGCGAACGCGGCCACCGACGGGGTGACCGAGGCCGCCCGCCGTCTCGGGTACGAGCCGCGGATCTCCCCGGTGACCCAGCGCGGGTCCAGCGACCACCAGTCCTTCCAGGAGGTCGGCATCGCCAGCGCCAACTTCTCCTGGCGGGGCGAGGAGTCGCCGGCGATTCTGGAGCCGCCGTACCACACGCCGGAGGACACCATCGCCAAGAACATCAGCCTCGAGCGGCTGCAGGTGTCGCTGGAGCTGATCGGCTGCGCGGCGTACGCCACCGCCGGCAAGCGCTGATGCGCTAGCCGACGCTGCTCCACCACACGGCGCCCCGTGACCCGATCGGGTCACGGGGCGCCGTCGTACATCGGCTGTTAGACGCACGTGGGTAGAGGCACATCGGCCGGTGCAGGTACATCGGCCGGCGCAAGCAGGCCGGGCGGCTACGCCGGCAGCGGCTGATCCAGGCGGATCGGCATCAGCATCGAGAAGGCCCGCGTGTCGTCGGCGCGGCGGACCGCCAGCGGCCTGATCGGACCGTCCAGCTCCAGCATGAGCTGACCGTCGCCGCCGGCGGCGACCGCCTCCAGCAGGAACTCCGGATTCACCCCGACCGCGCTGCCGGCCCCGACCGTGCCGTTGTCGACGGCTGCCTCGGCCGGGCTGACGCCTACCGCACCCCGGTCGTCGACCGTGAGCGCCACCACCGGCGGCAGGCCCGCACCGTCGTCGCCGAGCGCCGCCCGGAGTCCGGCGGCGTCCACGGTGACGCGGTGCCGAGGGGTGGCCGGCAGGGCCTCGCGCAGCAGCCGGCGGTAGTCGGGGAACTCGGCGTCCGGGCAGTCGGCGGCGATCTCGGTGCCCGCGGCGCCCAGCGTCACCCGGCCGTCGGCCAGCAGCAGCGTGACCGTCTCCTCGCCCGCTTCGGCCAGCAGCGGTGCGATCCGGTCGACGAAACCGGTCGGCAGCAGGTGCCGGCCGCCCGGTCCGGTCACCCGGGCCGGGACCTCGGCGACGGCGAGCCGGTAGCGGTCGGTGGCGACCAGCCGGATCGCGTCCGGTTCGACGTCGACCAGCACACCGTTGATCATCGGAAGGTCCGGGTCGGCGCCGACGGCGAAGCGGACCGCCGCCAACGCGGCGGCGAACTCGTCTCGGGCAATGGTCAACCGGATCGTGGACATGTGCGGCTCCTCATTGGTGAGCAGGGACCGGAGCCAAGAGATCTCCTGCTTCGCGTCGGCCAGACCCTCCTCCAGTCGCCGCAGGTGCGCGGCGAGCAGGTCGGCGACCGTGCCGTTGTCGCCCCAGTGCCGTACGGCAGTGGCGATCTCCGGCAGCGGCATGCCGACCCGGCGCAGTCCGGCGACCAGCCGCGCCGGAGCGAGCTGATCGTGGGCGTACCAGCGGTAGCCGGTGTGCGGGTCGACCGCGACCGGCGCCAGGACCCCGGCGCCGTCGTAGAAGCGCAGGGCGCTGACCGTGAGCCCACTTGCCCGGGCCAGTTCCCCGATGCTGAGCATCTCCCTCTCCATGGGCATCACCCTGAGGTCTGCACCAGGTCGAGGGTCAAGCGGCCGGCTCGGCGACCCGGAAACGAATGCCCGCAGCGCTCAACCGGTCGATCAGCGCGTCCCCCATCGCCACCGCCGTGGTGACCTGGCCCGCGGTCGCCGGCAGCTCGTCGCTCGCCAGGCAGAGCGCCGATTCGGCGAGCATCTTGGCGGTCTCGGTGTAACCGGGATCCCCGCCGGAGACCTCGGTGAGCACCTGCCGCCCGCCGGCCGAGCCGAGGAAACGGACCTGGAACCACGACTTCTCCCGCTGCTGTTCCGACGGTCCGGCCCCGGAGGTGAGCCGGCCGCTGAGCCACCGCCGGGTCGGGCCGACCTGCGCCAGTGCGGCCAGCGCACCGAGACCGGCACCCGCACCCACCACCGTGGCAAGCCGTTTCACCGCCGCGTAGTGCCCGTAGCGGAAGTCCGGACCGTACCGGTCGCTCAGCAGCGCCGAGGCGCGAACGATCTGCGGGTCGACAGTGGGCAGCGGTACCCGCCACACCCCGAGCTGCGGCACCCGGGCCGGGCCCTGCGCCACGACCCGCACCCGACGCCCGGCCGGGTCCGGCTCGGCCGCCCGCCGGGCCCGCGCCGCCTCGCGCGCCTCGCGCTGCCGGGAGATCGCCGTCAGCGCCGAGTGGTACGTCCCCGCCGAGAACCTGCCACCGGCCCGCACGAAGCCGTCGACGCTGATCGGCACGTCGCCCGGCAGGTGCCGCAGGGTGTAGAGGACCCCGAGGTCGTAGGGGACCGAGTCGAAACCGCAGGCGTGGATCAGCCGGGCGCCGCTTTCGATCGCCTCCTCGTTGTGGCGTACGTAGCTGCGGTCGACGAACTCGGCCTCACCGGTCAGGTCGAGGTAGTCGGTGCCGGCGGCCGCGCAGGCGGCCACCAGCGGCCCGCCGTACGTCAGGTACGGGCCGACGGTGGTGACGACGATCCGGGCCGAGGAGGCGACCTCCCGCAGCGAGGCGGGATCGGTGACGTCGGCACTGAGCAACGGCAGCTCGGCCAGAGCGGGCCGGTCGGGGTGGGCTGCGGCGAGCCGTTCGCGCAGCGCGGTGAGCTTGTCCCGGTTGCGGCCGGCCAGTGCCCAGCGCAGGCCGGCCGGGGCGTGCCCGGCCAGATATTGCGCGGTCAGCGCACCGGTGAACCCGGTCGCGCCGAACAGGACGATGTCATAGCGACGTTCTGCGGCAGCCATCGCTGCAGTCTCGCAGTTTCCGCGGCGACCCGCCCACCGAGCCGCCCGGGCCGGCAACGCCGGTGGGTAGTCAGATAGTCAGGTACATCAGGGCCGTAGTACGGACACCGCCGGTGTTGTACACACTTCCTCGACTATTACTTCCAGCGCGCGAAACGCCGGGCCGTCCGACAGCGCGGGCGCGCATCCGTGTCACGGCGTGAAGACCGCGCGTACGCACTGGTCGGCCCGGTCGCGGAATAGCTCGTACCCCTTCGGGGCCTCCTCCAGCGGCATCCGGTGCGTCGCCAGCCGCTCGGCGCGGATCTCGTCGCGGGCCATCCGCTCCAGCAGCATCGGCACGTACCGCTGGCCGTGCTGCTGCGCGCTGCGCACAGTCAGGCTCTTGTGCATCACCGCGTCGAGCGGGAAACGCTCCACCGGCCTGGTGAACAACCCCAGCACGAAGACGTTGCCGCCCTTGCGGCAGGCGAGCACCGCCTGCTCCACTGGGCTCGGCCGCTCCGTGGAGAAGCGGATCTGCTTCTTGGCCCGGTCGTAGAGCAGCTGCGGACCGGAATTGTGCGGCTGCATCCCCACCGCCTCGATGCAGACGTCAGGTCCCCGCCCGCCGGTGCGTTCCCGCAGCTCACCGTGGACGTCGGTCTCGTGATAGTCGATGGTCTCCGCGCCGGCCCACTCGGTGGCCAGGTCCAGTCGGTACTGATAGCGGTCGATCACGATCACCCGTTCCGCGCCGAGCAGGCTCGCCGCCCGGGCCGCCGCCAGCCCCACCGCGCCGGCACCCCAGACCGCCACCACATCGCCGGCGCCCACCTGACTGCGCTCGGCGCCCATCCAGCCCGTCGAGACGGCATCGGCGGCGAAGAGCGCGCGGTCGTCGCTCACCCCCTCGGGTACGCCGAAGGCGTTCTGGTCGGCGAAGGGCACCCGTACGTACTCGGCGTGACTGCCCGCGAAGCCCCCCATCGCCTCGGGGAAGCCCAGGCAGCCGGAGGCGGCGCCACCCCAGGTGTCCTCGGCGGCCAGCGCGCCGGAGTTGCCGTTGTCGCAGCAGGCGGGGAGGTCGTGCTCGCAGAACCAGCACCGCCCGCAGGAGACGAAGGGGCAGGCCACGACCCGGTCACCGACGCGATGCCGGCGCACCTCCGGGCCGACCTCCACCACCTCGCCGACGAACTCGTGGCCGATTATCTCGCCGGCGTGCGCGAGTGGGATCTGCCCGGCCACCAGCGGCAGGTCAGAGCCGCAGGTGGCGCTCTGGCGCACCTTGACGATGATGTCCTGTTCGTTGCGCACCGTCGGATCGGGGACGGTGCCGACGCCGACCCGTCCCGGGCCGTTCCAGCACAACGCCTTCATCGCACGCCTCCGTCCGGATTGAGCACCTCGCCGGTCTCGGCGACCGCCGCCAGCCTGCGCGAGGGCAGGGTGAGAACGGCTCACACGGAAGGGGTGAACCCGTACCGGCCGGGTAACCGGCGCGGCGACGAGTGCCTTGAGGTGGCCAAGGGGAGGCCGGATGCCCGACACCCTGCTGCGGGAGCAGCTCCTCGACGTGCTGGACCGGGGCGCGCAGGGACCACTGACGCTGCTTCTCGCGCCGGCCGGCTGGGGGAAGTCGGCACTGCTCACCAGCTGGATCCGCGAGCGCCGAGGCGCGGACCCGCCGCCGTACCTCGTGCTCGGACCGCACGACGACGCCGGGCGCCTCTGGTCGCTGCTGCGCGCCGCCCTCGACCTCCCCGTCGAGCCGGGCGCCGTGCCCGCGGATGGAGCCGACGGCGGTGCGGCCGAGATCGCGGCGGCGCTCGCCGCACGGTCGCGGCCGGTGACCCTCGTCCTGGACGACCTGCACCAGCTCGCCGATCCGCATGCCGCCGCCGGACTCGACCACCTGCTGCGGCACGGCGGCGGGGGACTGCGGCTGATCGTCGCGACCCGCGCCGAGCCGCCGCTGGGCCTGGCCCGGCTGCGGGTGGCCGGTGCCCTCACCGAGCTGGGCAGCGCCCACCTCGCCTTCACCGAGCAGGAGACCGCGACGCTCTTCGCCGACCACGGCGTGACCCTCACCGACCGGCAGCTGCACCGGCTGCGGGATCGTGCCGAAGGCTGGCCGGCGCCGCTGCGGCTCGCCGCGCTCACCCTCGCCGGACACCCCGATCCGGACGGCTTCGTCGCCGGCTTCGGTGGCGAGCAGCCCGAGATCGCGGCGTACCTGCGCGAGGAGATTCTCGCCGGGCTCGCCGGGCCGGTACGCGAAGCGCTGCCGCTGCTCACCCTCACCGCACCGATCACCGCCGAGCTGCTCGACGAGCTGACCGGCGGCGACGGCGAGACGCTGCTCGCCGAAGTGTCGCGGCACACCGGTCTCGTCCGGCCACATCCGGCGCCGTCGCCCCACTGGCGCTGCCACCGGCTCCTGGCCGACCTGCTCCGCGGCGAGCTGCGGCGCACCGGGACGGCCCGGCTGCGCGAACTGCACGGCCGTACGGCCGGCTGGCACCTGCGCCACGGCCGGTACGCCGAGGCGCTGCGGCACGCCCTGGCTGCGGGTCAGTGGTCCCGGGCGGGAAGCCTGCTGACCGGGCACTGGGCGCACCTGCTGCCGTACCAGCCTGCCCCCGGTGCCGTGGTTCCGGTGGCGTCGGGGGCGCCGGCGGACGCGGCGGTCACGCTGGCCCTGGCGGCGGAACGGCTCGCCGCCGGGGACCTCGCCGCCGGGACCGCGTACCTGGCCCAGGTGGCCCGTGGGCCGGCCGCCGCGGCGCTGCGCGGCCCTCTCGCGGCGCTCGACCTGGCCGCGGCCCAGCTCGCCGGCGACCTGCAACGGACCGACCGGGCGGCCGCCCGGCTGCCGGCCCAGCCGCCGGCCGCCACACCCTCGGCCACCACACCCACCGCCACCGCCACCGCGCCCGACATGGTCGCGGTCGCGGTTGCAGCGGCGGCGCGGGGCCTGGTCCGGCTCGCCCATGGCGACCTGCCGGCGGCCGGCGTCGAACTCGACGCCGGGCTCGTCGCCGCCGAGGCCGCCGAGCTGCCCCGGCTGCGTCTGGTCTGCGCCGCCCGCGGTGCGGTCCTGCACGCCGCCGCGGGTGAGCTGGCCGCCGCCGAGCGGGCAGCGGCGGTGGCCCTGGCGCTCCTGCACGAACAGGTCGGGGACCCGGCCGACGCCGCACACGCGTACCTTGCCCGCGCGCTGACCGCCTGGCACCGTGACCGGCCGGCGGAGGCCGAGGCCAACCTCGACCGGGCCGGGGAGCTGCCGCCGGCGACGGCCGTGCTCGCGGCGGAGGTGCGGGCCCGGCTGGCCTTCGCCGCCGGAGACCCCGACGGCGCCGTCCGGACGCTGCGCCGGGCCCGGGAGGCAGCCGGCCGCCTCCCGGCGCTACGGGAGCGGCTGTGTGTCGCCGAGGCCGACCTGCGCCGCCGCCGGTCGGACCTGGCCGGGGTCCGGGCGCTGCTGCGCCCCTCGGCGGCAACGGAGCCCACGGGCATGGCGGCGGTGGTGCTGGCCCGCGCCGAAGCCGGCCACGGCGACCTCGACACCGCACGTCGTCTGCTGCCCGCCTGGGACGGTCCGGGCGCGGGCCCGCTCAACCTGGCGGCACGGCTGGAAGCCGGCCTGGTGCAGGCGCTGATCGCCCACCGCGGCGCCGACGCGCGCGGCGCGGCCCGTGCCCTCGAACGCGTGCTGGCGCTCGCCGCGCCCCAGCAGCACCGGCAGATCTTCGGCGCGGACGAGCCCCAGTTGCGGGAGCTGCTCACCGCGCACCTCGACTCCGGAACCGCGTACTGGTCGTTCCTGGACGAGTTGCCGGCCCGGCGCGGCGGCGCGCCCGCGCAGGCCGAGGCCCCCGGCGTCCGGCCCGCCGAGCCGCTCACCGAACGGGAACTGATGATCCTGCGTTACCTGCAGAGCATCCTGTCCAACGTCGAGATCGCCAACGAGGTATCCCTGTCGGTCAACACCGTCAAGACCCACGTGCGCAACATCTACCGCAAACTCCAGGTGACGCGGCGCCGCGAGGCCGTACGGCGGGCCCGGGAACTGCGGTTGATCTGAGGGTGGTGCGAGCGGGAGTCCGACCCCTGCCTAGAGGACGACGGTGAGCTGGTTGCGGACCTCGGCGATGCCGGGGGAGGCCCAGGCCACCCGTTCGGCCTCCTCACGCTGCGCCCAGGAGCGCACCAGGCCGTCGAGCACGATGGTGTCCCCTTCGACCTCCACCGAGACCTGCTCGGCGCCATCGGCGAGACTGCGCGACAGCGCTCCCGCCAGCTGCTGTTCGAGCTGGTCCTGCTCGCTGCCGATCGGGCGGACCAGGATCCCGTTGCTGACCCCGCGTACGCCGGCCAGCTTGCGCAGGGACCGCTCCGCGGCCCGGCGCTGGTACTCCCACTCGACCTGTCCGCGTACGGTGATCCAGCCGTTGGCGACGGTGACGTCCAGGTGCTCGACCGGGACGAAGGCGTCCCACTCCAGCGTCCGGGTCGCGGCGGTGGCGATCTCGGCGTCGGTACGGTGTGCGGCGGTGGGCAGCCGCACCTCCATCTCGTTGGCGACGGCCCGGACCCGGTGGACACGGTGCGCGGCCCGTTCGGCGGCCCATTTCTTCGCGTAGCTGTCGACCGACCCGGTCAGCACCACCACCCCCTCGGAGACGGTGACACCCACCTCGGTCGGGGTCACATTCGGTTCCCAGGTCAGCTCGTCGAGCACGTCCTGCTGGATGTGCTGGTCGGCTCGGGAAACCGCCGTCGACGCCATTGGACATCACTCCCTCTCCAGTCGTAGAGCTCTCGACCACCACTGTGACCGCCATCCGGGTGAGCCCCCATCGCCCGCATCGGGTGAGCCGCCGCCGTCGCGACTTCCCTGACGTGCCGCTTTCAGTCCCCGGGGACGCAGCAGTTCCCCGGCAACTGCGCGGATCCTTGCGGTCTGGCAGTTGCGAGTCGAAGTGGTTGTCCGGCGTCGCAGCTGCCACGTAATCTGCCCGGCATGGCTGGTTTTCGCATCGGGGAGGCCGCGGAGCTGCTCGGCGTCAGCGCCGACACCGTACGGCGGTGGGTGGACGCCGGCCGGCTGCCGGCCACCCGCGACGGGCACGGCCACCGGACGATCGACGGGGTCGACCTCGCCGGATTCGCCCGGTCGCTGGCCGACGAACCCGACCCCGGCAGCGGCCGCTCCTCGGCGCGCAACCGGTTGCGCGGCATCGTGACGGCGGTGCGCCGCGACACCGTGATGGCCCAGGTGGACATCCAGGCGGGCCCGTTCCGGCTGGTCGCGCTGACCAGCCGGGAGGCCGTCGACGAGCTCGGTCTGACCGTCGGCTCGGTCGCGGTGGCGGTGGTGAAGTCCACCACGGTGATGGTGGAGCTGCCGTGAGCCGTCGCCCGGTCGCCGCCGTGCTGGCCGGCTGCCTGCTGCTGGCCATCGCCGCCTGCGGCGCCGACCGGCGCGATCCGGCCACGGCCGGCACGGTGACGGTCCTGGCGGCCGTCTCGCTGACCGAGGTCTTCACCGCGCTGGGGGAGGGTTTCGAGCAGAGCCACCCCGGCAGGCGGGTCCGGCTCTCCTTCGCCGGCAGCGCGCAGCTGGCCGGCCAGATCGCCGCCGGCGCTCCCGCCGACGTCTTCGCCGCCGCCGGACCCGAGTCGATGCAGCGGGTCGCCGGCGGCCGGGACGCGGTTGTCTTCGCCCGCAACCAGCTGGTGATCGCCGTGCCGCCCGGCAATCCGCGCGGGCTGCGTACCCTCGCCGACCTGGCCGTCCCGGACCTCAAGGTGGCGATCTGCGCCGCCCAGGTGCCCTGCGGCATCGCGGCGGAGAAGGCGCTGGCGAGCGCGGGCGTGGACCTCACCCCGGTCACCCTGGACCAGAACGTGCGCGCCGCCCTGACCAAGGTGCGCCTCGGCGAGGTCGACGCCGCGCTGGTCTACCGCACCGACGTACGGGTGGCCGCCGGCGAGGTCGAGGCCGTGGAGTTCGCCGAGAGCGCCGCCGCCGGCAACGACTACCCGATCGTGGTGCTGCCCGGTGCCGCGGACCCGGCCGCCGCCGCCGAATTCGTCGCCTACGTCCGCTCCGCGGCGGGTCGGGAACGGCTGCGCGAGGCCGGATTCCAACTGCCGTGACCCCCGCCGTCGAGAGCAACCCGGCCGCCGGGGACATCCCCGCCGACGGTATGCCCGCCGCAGCGAGCGCAGCCGCCGGGCGCGACACCGGCGACGCGTTCCGCGCGCCGCTGGTGCTGCTCCTGCCGGCCCTGCTCGGCCTGGCGTTCCTGGTGCTGCCGCCGGCCGCGCTGCTGCTGCGTACGCCGTGGGCGCAGCTGCCCCGCCGGCTGACCGCCCCCGGCGTGCTCGACGCGCTCTGGCTCTCGCTGGTCACCGCGACCCTGGCGACCCTGCTCTGCCTGCTCCTCGGGGTTCCGCTGGCCTGGCTGCTCTCGCGCACCCGGTTCCCCGGCCGGCGGCTGGTGCGCGCGCTGGTGACGGTGCCGCTGGTGCTGCCACCGGTCGTCGGCGGCGTCGCCCTGCTGCTGGTCTTCGGCCGGCACGGGCTGCTCGGCGGATGGCTAGACGCCCGGTTCGGCCTCACCCTGCCCTTCACCACCAGCGCCGTGGTGCTGGCCGAGGCGTTCGTGGCGATGCCCTTCCTGGTGATCAGCGTCAGCGGCGCGCTGCGCGCGGCCGACCGCGGGCTGGAGGAGGCGGCGGCGACGCTCGGCGCCGGGCGCTGGACGACCTTCCGGCGGGTGACCCTGCCGCTGGTGGGCCCGGGTGTGGCGGCCGGCGCGGTGCTCTGCTGGGCGCGTGCGCTCGGCGAGTTCGGGGCGACGATCACCTTCGCCGGGAACTTCCCGGGCCGTACCCAGACCATGCCGCTCGCCGTCTACCTGGCGATGGAGACCGATCCGCAGGCGGCGATCGTGCTCAGCGTGCTGCTGCTGGCGGTGTCGGTCACCATCCTGGCCGTGCTCCGGGAGAAGTGGATGACAAGCCCGTGACCGCGTCCCTCGACGCCCGGCTGGTCGTCCGGCGGCCGGGTTTCGCCCTGAAACTCGCGCTGGCCGTCGCGGCCGGCGAGGTGGTGGCGCTACTGGGTCCCAACGGCGCCGGCAAGAGCACCGCCCTGCGCGCGGTCGCGGGGCTGCAACAGCTGCACGACGGGCATCTGCGGGTGGCCGGGCGGACCTGGGAGGAGCCGGTCCGCGGGATCCGGCTGCCGGCCGAGAAGCGCCGCGCCGGGCTGGTCTTCCAGGACTACCGGCTCTTTCCGCACCTGTCGGTCCGGGAGAACGTCGCGTTCGGCCCGCGCAGCCGGGGCCGCTCCCGCCGGGAGGCGCGCGCGATCGCCGACGGACTGCTGGAACGGGTGGGGCTGACCGGGCTGGCCGCCCGCCGGCCGGGGCAGCTCTCCGGCGGCCAGGCCCAGCGGGTCGCGCTGGCCCGGGCGCTGGCGGTCGCGCCGCAGGTGCTGCTCCTGGACGAGCCGCTGGCCGCGCTCGACGCCGGCACCCGCGCCGAGGTCCGCACCGGGCTGCGGGACCACCTGGCGGGGCAGGCGGCGGCGACCCTGCTGGTCACCCATGATCCGCTCGACGCCATGGTGCTCGCCGACCGGCTGGTCGTG
Organism: Melissospora conviva; assembly: GCF_049523535.1. Classification (NCBI taxonomy): domain Bacteria; kingdom Bacillati; phylum Actinomycetota; class Actinomycetes; order Micromonosporales; family Micromonosporaceae; genus Melissospora; species Melissospora conviva. The sequence goes on along the minus strand of NZ_JBLLDT010000002.1, from coordinate 900,706 downwards.
ATCGAACGGGGCCGGGTCACCCAGCAGGGAAGCCCGGCCGAGATCGCCGTACGGCCCCGGACCGCGTACGTGGCCCGGTTGATGGGGCTGAACCTGCTGCGTGGCCGGGTAACAGACGGGCGGCTGTGGTTGCCCGGGGGAGGCGGAATCGCCCTGCCCGGTACGCCAGAGTCCGGCAGCGCGTCGTCCGGCGGGGCAGTGCCCGGCGACGTGTCATCCGGTGGCGGGGTGCCGGCGGCCTGCGGCGGGGAGGTCCTGGTTGCCTTCCGGCCTGCGGCGGTACGCCTGCGTATCGGCGACGCACCGGCCGGCAGATCGTCCGGTGGCGCCGCCGGGTCCGGCACGTCTGCCCTCGACGGTTCGCGCTCCGGCTGGTCCGCGGTGGTCGAGGGGGTCGAGTCGCACGGCGACTACCTGCGGGTACGCCTCGGCGGGCCGATACCGGCGCTGGCCGACGTGCTCCCCGCGGAGGCCGCCGGGCTCGACCTGCGCTCCGGGCGGCGGCTGCACGCCGCGCTCGACGCGGGGCAGTTGCGGGTCTATCCGGCCGACGAGCCCGACACCGCTACGGTGACGGGCCCGCCGGCCGATGCCGTACGCGAGGGCCTCACGGCTCCAGCGAGCTGACCGGCCGGTCCGGGGTGTCGACATCGACGAAGTCGATCTCCTCCGGGCGGCGGGTGTCCTCGGACCGCAGCGCGGTGCGGGCCGCGGCGGCCGCCGCCCAGCCGAGCGCCGCGCCGAGCAGGCCGATGCCGATCAGCATCCCCCAGTTCGGTCCGGACTTGCGTCCGGCCAGCGCGTCGAAGGCGAGCGACGCGCGGCGCCGGGCCTCCTCGGTCACCGACTCCACCGCGTCGACGGCGCCGCCGGCGAGATCGCCGGTGCTGCGCTGGGCGGAGCGGGCGCTGCCCTTCAGGCTCTCGCCGGCCGACTCGACCGTGGAGAGCAGGTGGTGCCACGCCTGGTCGGCCACGCGTTCGGGCCGGCTGCGCCGGTCCAGTAGCTTCGGGGTTGCGAACATCGGTGCTACCTCCTCGCCGGGCGAATGCCGCGGTCAACGGGTCGGGTGCGGAAACGCTTCTCCTTCGACGTGCCCCGATGCCAGACCGGCCAAACCGCGACCGCGTCGCCCGTGCCGCGGGCGGCTGCGCCGGCCCAGCGGCGAGATTGGCCCGGGGTTGACGGGCGGACGTATGATGCGCACTGTCCGGCGGTGACCGGTTTTTCTGGCCCCCACGTGCCGGCAACCCTGATCAGGGTGGCGCTTCGGGCTGATTTAGGAATACCCTCGGTCGCGGCCCGCGTACTGATGAAGCGCCCGAAACGTGGGCGAGTGGAGGTGCTCGCGTGAGCCTGTCGATCGTGAAGACGGCGCTGCCGGACGGGGTGGTGCAGATCGCGCCCCGCGGCGAGATCGACGTCGACACCGCGTACGAGGTGCGCGAAGCCGTCGTCGAGGTGCTCAACCAGGGCCGTCCGTCCCGGATCGAGCTCAACATGCGACTCGTGACCTTCATCGACTCGGTCGGTATCAGCGCCCTGGTCGCCGGTTTCCAGACGGCCGAGGTCAGCGGTGTCAAGCTTGTCGTCACCCAGCCGAGCCGGTTCGTGCACCGGCAGCTCTGGGTCACCGGGCTGCTCGGTCTCTTCGGCGCTCCCGAGCCGTACTACGCCGGATCGGACGCGCAGGCTCCCAGCGGCGCCTGAGCGCAGCTCCCGGGTTCCCAGCGGCGAGTCCCGGGCTCCCAGCGGCGCCTGAGCACAGGTTCAGCTCGCGCCCTCGGAGCGCTCCTGCCAGCCGCGCAGCCCTTCCAGATCGTCGTCTGTCTCGGTGAGCGCCCGCAGCGTCGTCACCGTCGCGTACCCCTGCGCCAGATGCGCCAGGTCGGTGCCGGGCTGCGCGACCTCGCCGGGCTCCTCCAAGGCGGTGCGGACGAAGCCGGTGCCCGCCTCGGCGACGGTCATCTGCACCTGTCCGAAGCAGGCCAGCTCGCTGCGGCGTACACCGCGCAGCCGGTGCCGCGCCACGTCCGGGGAGTTGACGTTGAGAATCGTCTCCACCGGCCCCGCCATCAGGTCGGGGAGCAGGTCGAGCGCGAGGGTGGCGGCGGTGACCCAGTTGCGCCGGTGATCCTTCTGCCGGTCCTCGGCGGTCACCTTACGCACCGCGGCCCCGCCACTGGCGGCGCTGGCGGTGATGGCGGAGAGGACGTCGAGCGAGACTGCCATTCCGTGGGCGCCGTTCGCCGCGGCGGTGAACGCGGCGCCGGCGGTGCCGGAGTGCAGCATCGCCCGGCCGGCGTTGGCGCCGCGGTTGACGCCCGAGAGGACCACCTGGGGCGGGTCGCCGAAGGCGCCGTGCATGCCGAGCAGCGCGATGAAGGCGGGTGAGGCGTCGACGGCGAAGCAGGCGGCGTCCGGCACACCGTCGAGCGGCCACTCGGTGACGATGACCTTGCCGCCGTGCTCCACGGCGTTCATCGCCGCGCTGCTACCGCTCGACTCGCTCTTCGGCGCGGCCACCACCACGTCCAGCCCGCGGTCCGTCGCGACCCGGGCCAGCCAGTGCAGTCCCGGCGCGCCGATGCCGTCGTCGTTGGTGATCAGAACCCTGGTGCGCATCAGGTGCTCACCCGCTTCCGGGGTGCGGCGGGGTCACTGAGGCCTGTCGGGACGAGTTCGACCCGTTCGGCGACCCCGCTGATCGAGTCGCGCCGACCGGTGCCGAGGCCGTGGCGTGTCACGTTCATCGCGCCGGCCGCGGCACCGGTGCGTACGGCGGTGCGGATGTCGCCGCCGCGGGCGATGACCGCCGCCACCCCCGCGGTCATCGAGTCCCCGGCGCCGCGCGGGTCGGCCGCCTCCAGCCGCGGCATGCGGACCTCCAGCACCTCGCCGTCGATCAACGCCAGGGCGGGTTCGCGGGCCCGGCTGACCACCACGGCGGCCGCGCCTTCGCTGTGCAGGGCGAGCAGCGCCCGGACGAGTTCGTCGTGGCTGTCGTCGGCGGCGCGGTTGGTGTCGAGCAGCTCCTCGTGGCTGATCTTGAGGAAGTAGAGGCCGCTGGAGAGGACGGCGTTGAGGTGCCGCCCGGAGAGGTCGGCGATCACCCGGCCGCCGTTGGCCCCGAGGTCGGCGGCGAAGCGGCGGTAGATCTCCGGTGGCACCAGGGAGTCGTCGTCCGGGCCGCTGAGGATGCTGACCGGGGCGCGCAGCCCTTCACTGAGGGCGAGGTTGTAGAGCTCGTCGATCTCGTGCCGGTTCAGCGGTTCGCCCGGCACGTCGGCGATCTCGGTGCGGGTGCCGCTGCGCCGGTCGTGGACGTACCCGCCGTTGCTGCTGCTGCGCCTGATCAGGCGCAGGTCCACCCCCTCGGCGGCCATCAGCGGCGCGAGCACCTGCCCGACCTCACCGCCCACGCTGGCGCAGAGCACCACGTCGACGCCGAGGGAGACGATCATCCGGGCCTGCCAGACGCCCTGGCCGCCGGGGTGCAGGTGCAGCTCGGTGTTGCCGTCGGGCTTGTCGATGGTGACCGTCAGACGGGGTGTGGGCGCGAAGACCATCACATGTCCGCTCATGCTGCCCTTTCGCCTCGGCTGCGGGCGGCTGGAGTTCCCGCAGCGGGCGAGGTCATGCGGGCCCGTGGGCGGCATTGCGGTACCGCTGCGGGTACGACACGATCGGCACACGCCGATGCCTGGGGAGGCGACGTGCCACGACAGGACAGTTTCAGCTACACCGTGCAGGCCCGGTCCGAGCCGCGAGTGGCGCTGCGGTGGCTCGCTGATCTGACCTGCCAGGGCGAGCTGCACCCGCTGATCGTGCGGGTGCGGCAGGAGCCGCCCCGCCCGGGCGCGCTGGCGAGCTGGACGGTCACCGACCGGCTGGCCTGGGGCCCGTTCCGGTTCCCGGCCAGTTACGCCGTCGACACCCTGGAGATGTCCGCGCGGTCCCTGGTCATGCGGGCCCGGCAGTGGCCGGCGACGACCGTGCTGAACCGGACCACGATCGAGGCGGAGGCCGACGGTCTGGTCCGCATCGACGTGGAGATCACGCTTTCCGCTCCGGCGCCGCTGTTCCGGTACGCCTTCCGGCAGGCCCGTGCGGCGCACCTGGTGCTCGCCGCCCGGCTGGGCCCGGCCCTGCCGGCCGGGCCCGCCGAAGGTCAGTAGACGGAGAGGTGCACGTGGTTGGTGTGGTCGCTGGAGGGGTCGCCGTTGCCGCCGCTGTAGCCCATCCAGCCGCTGCTGGGTAGCCAGATCTGGCGGTACCAGATCACGTAGAGCACACCGAGCCGGTCGGCGTTGCCGATGAAGTAGGACGAGAGATTGTCGCCGTAGGTCTTGTCGGCGCCACCGGCGACGCCGCCGAACCCGTTGCGCTGGGCGGCGAAGTCACAGGCCCGGCCCTGGGGGTGCTCGCCGGAGCCTTCGTTGCGGTAGCAGGAGACGTACCGGGTGAATCCGGCGTCCTCGGCCTGCCGCAAGGCGTGGAGCGTGCGCGGGGTGATGCATCCGGAGGTGGTCGGGTCGTTCAGGCTGCACGACTCGCTGGGCCAGGAGCCGTCGGGGTTGCGCGGCGCGGGCTGGGCCGATGCGCTCGACGCGCCGGGGCCGGCGTAGGTGGCCGACTGCGTGGCGGCGGTGCGGGCCTCGGCGAGCGCGGCCTCGGCCTGGTCCTTGCGCTTCGCCATCACCGTCACCTGCTTGCGCTGTTCGGTGATCTCGCCGTCGATCTCGGCGCGGGCTCGGCTCTGCCGGTCCTGGGTCTCCCGCAGCTCCTGCAGGTGCCGGTCCTCGTTGGCGGCGAGGATGTCGAGCATGCCGGCGCGCTTGAGGAAGCCGTCGGGCGAGCCGCTGTCGAGCAGGAGGGAGGCGGTGGTGGCGCGGCCGGTGCGGTACGCGGCGGCCGCGATCTCGCGGACGTTGCCGGTGCGCTCGGCGAGCTCGGCCTCGATCTCCTTGAGCTGCTTGTCGAGCTGCTTCTGGCGTTTGACGGATTTGGCCAGGGCGTTCTTGGCGTCGATGTAGCCCTTGCTGGCGGTTTCGAGTTTTTCCCGCAGGGCCGGGGTGCCGCCCTCGTCGCCGGGGTCTGCCCAGGCCGCACGCTGGCCGGCGAATCCGTTGACGAGACCGAGCAGCAGGGTCACGGCGAGCAGGACGGCGAGGCGGGCGCGGCCTTTTCGTGGTGCGGGGGCGTGGTGCGGGGTCGTGGTGTGGGGCATGTGGAGTCCTTCCGTCAGCCGCCGACCGGGTTAGCTGACGGGTTCGGGACGGAAGATCCCTACCGCTGTCGCGGATGCACCCCAGGTACGTGGTTCCCCGGCTCGCGTGTGGCGATTAGGCGGCGGCCGCCGCAGGCGCCGGTGGGGCGCCGCCCGGCGGTGGCCTCGGGTGACACTACCGTCAGCGACGCGGAAACGCAGCTCGGGAGGGTCCGCCGGCGGGCGTCACCACCGCAGTTGCTCGCAGGTGCCGGGCATCGACCGCGGCTCGACCTGCAGCGTCGCGTGTTCGATCTGGAAGTCGTCGTGCAGGGCGGCTCGCGCCGCGGCGAGCACGGCGGCCAGCTCGACCTCGCGCGCCACCGTCAGGTGGGCCGAGACCACCTCCATGCCGGAGGTGAGGGTCCAGACGTGCAGGTCGTGGATTCCGCAGACCCCCGGCACCGCCCGCAGCCGGTCGCTGACCGCCGCCACCGGCAGGTGCCGTGGGGCGGCCTGCACCAGAATCCGCAGTGCGGACCGCCCGAGGCGCCAGGTCCGCGGCAGGATGAAGACGCCGATCGCGACCGCGGCGAGTGGGTCGACCCACCACCAGCCGGTGACGGAGATCAGCACCGCGGCGACGATCACGCCGATCGAGCCGAGCAGATCGGCGAGGACCTCCAGGTACGCCCCGCGCATGTTGATGCTCTCCCGGGCGCCGGAGCGCAGCAGCGCGAAGGCGATGAGGTTGGCCACCAGTCCGGCCACGGCGACGGCGAGCATCGGCCCGGTGAGCACCGTGGGCGGATCGCTGAAGCGGCGGACCGCCTCGATGAGCACGTAGCAGGCGACGCCGGAGAGCAGGACGGCGTTGGCGAGCGCGGCGAGCACCTCGAGCCGGTAGAGGCCGAAGGTGCGCTGCGGGTCGTGCGACCCGCGGCGGGCGGCGCTGATCGCCGCGAGCGCCATGGCGATGCCGAGCACGTCGGTGAACATGTGCCCGGCGTCGGAGAGCAGCGCGAGCGAGCCGCTGACGAGCGCGGTGACGGTCTCGGCCACCATCAGCCCGGCGAGGACTGCGAGCGCGGCCCAGAGCCTGCCCCGGTGCCGGGCTCCGGCATGCATCACCTGCGCGTGATGGTCGTGACCTGCGCCCACGCCAATACCCTCCGTCACCGGCCGATGCCCGCTCCAAGGTATGTTCACATCGCAATGTATGCAACAGTCTCGACGGCGGGATCAGCCGATCGGGTCGGCGCAGGCGGCCCGATCGAGCGGGGCGTACGGAACGCGGTGGGTCTCAGCCGGTCGCGTCGAGCACGGTCAGCCGCTGAGTGGCCCGGGAGAGCGCCACGTAGAGCGTCCGGACACCGGCGGCGGAACCGCCCCGGATGCCGTCCGGATCCACCAGCACCACGCCGTCGTACTCCATGCCCTTGGCCTGGAGACTGTCGACCACCTGCAGGCGGGGATCGGCGACGTCGGCGAGAAGAGCCTCCATCTCGGCGCGGCGGGCGACCGGCGTGATCACGCCGACGGTCCCCTCGACCTCGGCCAGCATCGTCGCCACCGCCGCGCAGACGGCGTCGGGCAGCGCCGCGGCCGGCACCACGCGCCGCACCGGAGGCACCCCGGTCGTGCGCACCGCGCGCGGCAGCAGCAGCTCCGGGTCCAGCTCGCGGATCACCTCGGCGGCCACCTCGAAGATCTCCGCCGGGTTGCGGTAGTTGGTGGAGAGGGTGAACTCCCGCCGGGGCCGGCGGCCCAGTGCCTGGTCGCGGGCCTGCACCAGCTCGGCCTGGTCGCCGGTCCACGCCGACTGGGCCGGATCACCCACGATCGTCCAGGACGCCAGCCGTCCGCGCCGGCCCAGCATCCGCCACTGCATCGGCGAGACGTCCTGCGACTCGTCGACCACCACGTGCGCGTAGTCGCGGTAATCGGCCGGCCGTTCCCGGCCCGCCTCCCGTGCCACCCGCTGCCGGTCGGCGTAGGTGCTCAGCTCCCGTACGCCCCCGGCGAGCTGGTACGGGTCCCGCGAGTGCCGCTTGGGCTGCATCGGCTTGCCCAGCAGCGCGTCCAGCTCGTCCAGCAGCGCCACGTCGGCGATGGTCGGCCCCTCGGCGCCCACGGTGGCGAACGCGGCGGCGAGCAGGTCGATCTCGCGGCGATCGAGTACGTCGCGGGCGTAGCGGCGCAGCCGCTGCGGGTCGGCCAGCCAGCGCAGCACGTGCAGCGGGTGCAGCCGGGGCCACCACGCCTTCAGGAACTCGCGGAAGTCGCCGCGGTCGGCGAGCTCCCCCTCGAAGGTGCGCCGGTCGTGCCGCCCCGCCGGGTTCAGCGACCGCAGCTGTGCCCAGAGCGCGTCGAAGATCAGGTCGAAGCCGGCCCGGCGCGCCTCGTTGCGCCGCGCGCCCCGCGCCAGCGCCCGCTCACGGATGGTGTCCAGCTCGCCGCGGGTCAGCCGCAGCAGCTCGCCGCGGTAGAGCAGCCGCAGTTCGGTGGGGGAGCCGGGTACGGCGTCGCGTACGGCCTGCTGCAGCACCCGCCGCATCCGCAGCGACCCCTTGATCGCCGCCACCTGTGACGAGTCGGAACGGGTGGCCGTGACGTCGAGGAAGAGCGACCCGAGTGAGTGCAGCACGGCGGCCTCCTCGCCCAGCGAGGGCAGGACCGAGCCGATGTACTGCACGAAGACCGAGGAGGGGCCGACGACGAGCACGCCGCCGCCGGCGAACCGGGCCCGGTCGGCGTAGAGCAGGTACGCCGCCCGGTGCAGCGCGACGGCCGTCTTGCCGGTGCCGGGACCGCCGGAGACGATCGTGACGCCGCCCGCGTCGGAGCGGATCGCGGCGTCCTGCTCCTGCTGGATGGTGGCGACGATGTCGCGCATGCCGTGCCCGGTGGCGCGGGAGAGGGTGGCGAGCAGCGCGCCGTCACCGACCACCTGAAGCTCCGGTCCGGCCAGCTCCGGGTCGAGCAGGTCGTCCTCGATGCCGGTCACCCGCTCACCGCTGGACTGGATCATCCGCCGCCGGACCACGCCACGCGGCTGCGCCGGGGTCGCCTGGTAGAAGGCCGCCGCCGCCGGCGCCCGCCAGTCGATCACCAAGGGCTCGGAGTTGCGGCCCCGTACGCCGAGCCGCCCCACGTGCAGCACCGACCGGTCCCGCAGGTCCAGCCGGCCGAAGACCAGCCCTTCGTGTTCGGCGTCCAGGGTGTGCCGCCGCTGGGCGGCGTGGAAGACCATCGCGTCCCGCTCCACCAGCGCGCCGAAGGTGCCGACCCGGGACATGCGGTAGCCGTCCCGCTCGGCTCGCAGCGCGGATCGGCGCAGCTCGGCCAGCCGGGTGTAGACCCGGTCGAGATGGCCCTGCTCGACGGCGATCTCCTGCTGCAACGTGCTCTGGTCGGTCAACGGGGGCGCTCCTAGCTCTGCTGACGGCGGCCGGACGCGCCCCGCGGCAGGTCGGCCGCGAGCGGGTCGGACCTGAGCGAGGGTACGGGCATGCCGTCGGGCCGGCCGCAACCGCTGGTCAGATGTGACCCGCGCGCCGCCGGCCGGTGCCGACAGGGGGTCCTCAACGGTACGTCCCGGGTCGGCGGCTTACCCCAGCCGGGCCGACGACGAACCGCCGTGGTGAAAAGGCTCGCATTGTCCTTCCTTCCTGCCGGATCCGTGCCGCAAGCTGTCCCAATGACTTCTCAGCCGAAGCTCGCCGCCGGCGAAGACGCGCCGCGCGCCGGGGACCTCGGGGACCGTCCCGGCCGGGCACTGGCCGAACTGCTCGCCGGCAACCGGCGATTCGTCGACGGCCGACCGCTGCACGGGCACGACGTGAGCGCCGCCGCGACCGTCGCCTCCGGCGATCAGCAGCCGCACGCGGTCGTCGTCGGCTGCATCGACTCCCGGGTCCCGCTGGAGGCGATCTTCGATCAGACCTTCGGGTCGATGTGCGTGGTCCGCTCCGGCGCGCACGTGCTCGACCAGGCGGTCGTCGGTTCGGTGGAGTTCGCCGTGGCGGCGCTGAAGGTGCCGCTGGTCGTGGTGCTCGGCCACGAACGCTGTGGCGCGGTGACCTCCACGGTGCAGGCGCTGCGCAGCGGGCAGCGGCCGGGCGGGGCGCTGGGGTACCTGGTCGACCAGATCACCCCGGCGGTCGAGGAGGTGGGCGCCGACGACCCGCGGGCGGTGGCGCTGGCGACCCGGCGGCACGTCGGGCGGACGGTGGCGACCCTGCGTGAGCAGCAGCTGCTGGCCGCGGCCGGGAACAAGGGCGACCTCGCCGTGGTCGGCGCGATCTACGACCTCGCCACCGGTGTGGTGACCCTGCTGCCCTGATCCGGGGCGACGCCACAGCAACGACCGCCCACGGCGCTGCCGGGGCGGTCGTTGCTGTTGCTGCGGAAGGGGCTCAGCCCTCGAAGATGCCGGCCTCGACCAGGCGCTTCTCGGTGGTGTCCCAGCCGTCGCCCGGGAACTGGGCGGCGAGGCCGGTGATCTCAGCCCGGATCTTGGTGGCGTGGCCGGCACCGGCCAGCGTCCGGATCTCCTCGACGAAGGCGTCGGAGTCGGTACGCAGGTGCACGGTCTTGCCGTTGGTCAGGTTCCGCACGTAGGCGTGCTTGCCGCCGTTGAGCGGAATGAGGTACTTGAACTCGCCGAGCACGCTCAGGGCACCACCCTGGCCGGCCTGGCCGGCCCGGACGGACGCGCGCGCGGTCTTAGAGGTGTTGCTCGCCACGGAGGTACTCCTTGCAAGACGTACGGAGGACGGGAACGTCCGGGGGGGTCTCGGCAGTTCCGGCAGTTCAGTTCGACTGCTCGCCACCGAAGATGGGCTGCGGCAGAAGCCGCCTACTCAACTTTACACCACCGTCTCGTCCGGGTTGCCCACCCAGGTCACCGGCGCGAACAGCGCCGCCCCAGATCGTCGCACGGCGATTTCTGCGTTTCGCTGGCGTACCTTGCGCCACTGCTGCATCATTTGTGACAAGCACTGCTCGGCAACGAGACTGCCACGGATGACGAGGTCGTAGGGGAAGACGCACCTCGCCAACCGGGAGGTCAACCGTGCCAACGCGTGGCGTCGTATACGTCCACTCCACCCCGCTCGCCGTGTGCACGCACGTCGAGTGGGCGATCGCGCGCGTCCTTGCCGCGCCGGTCAACCTGCAGTGGACCGCCCAGCCCGTCGATCCCAGCGCCCGCCGGGCCGAATGCGGCTGGTCCGGGCGGCCGGGGACGGGCGCCGAGCTGGCCGCTGCCCTCCGGCAGTGGCCCATGCTGCGTTTCGAGGTCACCGAGGAGCCCAGCGCCGGCGTCGACGGCGAACGGTTCATGCACGTACCCGGTCGGGGACTCTTCCGCGCCACCGTCGGCGCGGGCGGCGACATCCAGCTCGGCGAGGACCGGTTGCGCACGATCATGTATGGCGCCCGGGGGCCGGAAGCGCTGGCCCACGCCCTGGACAAGGCCCTCGGCACCGCCTGGGACGACGAGCTCGAGCCGTACCGCCACGCCGGTGACGGCGCGCCGGTGACTCTGCTCACCCAGGTCGGCTAGGCCGGACCGAAGGCCGGAAAACCGGCAGGACGGATTTGCCGCTGTCGAGCGCGGCTGGTGGGATGGTCGGGTGCCCTCCGCGTCCCGTCGCACTCTGCTCGCCGCCGCGCTCGCCGTACCGGTAACGGCCGGCTGCGGCGCACCGTCGAAAGAACCGGAACCGGCCGGACCGGTCGCCCCACCGACGCCGAGCGCGGACCCGGCGGCGCCGGACGATCCCGCCGCCCGCGCCGCCGCGCTGGTCGCCACGCTGGCCGACGAGGACCTGGCCGGGCAGGTACTGATGCCGTTCGCCTACGGCGACTCCGCGACCGAGGTGTCGGCCGGCTCGGCGGCGCGCAACCGGGAACTCGCCGGGGTCGACACCCCGGCGCAGATGGTGGAGAAGTACCGCCTGGGCGGCCTGATCCTGGTCGGCTTCTCCGCCGACGACCCGACCGCGGCGAACCAGGTCACCACCAACGTCGACAACCCGCAGCAGGTCCGGGGCCTCACCGACGGCCTGCACACGGCCGCCGGGAAGCTGCCCGCCGGCGCGGCGCCGCTGCTGATCGGCATCGATCAGGAGTACGGCGTGGTCACCCGGATCACCAAGGGTGTCACCCTCCTGCCCGGCGCGCTCGCCGCCGGCGCGGCCGGGAAGGCGGAGCTGACCGAGAACGCGTGGCGGGCGGCCGGCGCCGAACTGGCGGCGATGGGGGTCAACCTCGACTTCGCGCCGGTGGCCGACGTGCTGGTCGGTCGCAGTGCGGTGATCGGCTCGCGTTCGTTCGGCGGCGATCCGCAGCTCGTCGGCACACAGGTCTCCGCCGCGGTGCGCGGACTGCAGGCAGCCGGGGTCGCCGCGACGTTGAAGCACTTCCCGGGCCACGGCCACACCTCCGCCGACAGCCACCACGAGCTGCCCACCCTGACCCAGAAGCGCACGGTGCTGGCGTCCGAGGCGTGGGGGCCCTTCCGGGCCGGCGTCGCCGCCGGGGCCGAGCTGGTGATGTCCGCCCACCTCGACGTGCGCGCCGTCGACCCCGGTGTCGCGGCGACCTTCTCCCGCAAGCTGCTCACCGATGTGCTCCGCGGCGAGCTGGGCTTCACCGGTGTCGTGGTGACCGACGGGATGAACATGGCGCCGGCGCAGAAGTACCCGGCCGGGGAAGCCGCCGTCCGCGCCCTCAACGCCGGCAACGACCTGATCCTGATGCCGCCGAACGTCACGCAGGCGTACGACGGGGTGCTGGCGGCCCTGCGCGACGGCTCGCTGCCCCGCGAACGTCTGGTGGCGGCGGCGGCCCGCATCCTGACTCTCAAGTTCCGCCTGGCGGCCACCCCGGCCCCGCCGCTGACGGTGCTCGGCGACGACGCGCACCGGGCCGCCGCCCGGGCGCTGGCCCTCGCGGCGGTGACGGTGCTGCGCGGCTCCTGCGCCGGGCTCGCCGTCGACGGCGGCGTGCGGGTCACCACCTCCGCCGGGCGGGACCGCACACGGGAGCTGCTCACCGGGGAGCTGGCGGCGGCCGGCGTTCCGGTCGTGACGCGTGGCGGCACGGTGGTGCACCTGGTCGGCTACGGCGACGGCACGGCGGACCTGAACGCCGAGGCGGACGTGACCGTGGCGATGGACACCCCGCACCTGCTGGCCCGCGCCGCCTCTCCGGTGCTGCTGGCCACCTACTCGTCCAGCCCGGCCTCGATGACCGCCCTGGCGCAGGTGCTCGCCGGCCGGGAAGAGGCGAAGGGCCGGCTGCCGGTCGAGGTCGCCGGACTGCCCGCGACCACCTGCAAGCCCTGACCTGCGCCCTGCCGGTGCACCGGCGGAGCGCGATCGGCGACCCCCCTCGGACCGTCACCGGCCTAGCCGCCGGCCCCGACCGGGGTAGCCGGACCGCGATCGGGGTCGCCGCACTCGGATGCCGAAACGCCCGCCCGGTCGGAACCGGGCGGGCGTCTGCCGACGTACGCCGTCAGAGCGGGATGTTGCCGTGCGTGCCGCGACCGGCGGGAGCGGCGGCGAGCGCCTCGGCGATGCGCGCCCGGGTCTCGGCCGGGGTGATGACGGCGTCGACCACGCCGATCTCCAGGGCCCGGTTGACGCCACCGGCGATCCGGATCTGCTCCTCGATCAGCTGTGCGCGCAGCACTTCGCGCTGCTCGGCCGGGGCGGCGGCCAGCTTCTTGCGGTGCAGGATGTTCACCGCGGCGCTGGCCCCCATGACCGCCACCTCCGCCTGTGGCCAGGCGAAGACCGCGGTCGCGCCGAGCGAGCGGGAGTTCATAGCGATGTACGCCCCGCCGTACGCCTTGCGGGTCACCAGCGTCACCCGCGGCACCACCGCCTCGGAGAAGGCGTGCAGCAGCTTCGCGCCGCGGCGCACCACCCCGTCCCACTCCTGGCCCAGCCCCGGCAGGTAGCCGGGGACGTCGACCAGCACGATCAGCGGCACGCCGAGCGAGTCGCACATCCGCACGAAGCGGGCGGCCTTCTCGGCGCTGGAGGCGTCCAGGCAGCCGCCCAGGCGCAGCGGGTTGTTGGCGATGACGCCGACCGTACGGCCGGCGAAGCGTCCCAGGGTGGTGACGACGTTGCGGGCCCACTTGGCGTGCAGCTCCACGCCGGGGGCGTCCAGCAGCGCGTTGACGACCGGCTTGACGTCGTAGGCGCGGTTGACCTGCTCCGGCATCTGGCCGGCGAGGTCGTGCGCCTCGTCGGCGACGGCCACGTCGGCCGGGCTGAAACGCCCCTGCCGGCCCAGCAGCGAGGCGAGCTCGCGGGCCCGGGCCAGCGCCGACTCCTCGTCCGGGGTGGTCACGTGCACCACGCCTGAGCGGCGTCCGTGCGGTTCCGGGCCGCCCAGGCGCGCCATGTCGACCTGTTCGCCGGTGACGCTGCGCACCACCTCCGGGCCGGTGACGAAGATGCGCCCGGCCTCGCTCATGATCACGATGTCGGTCAGCGCCGGGCCGTACGCGGCGCCGCCGGCCGCCGGGCCGAGCACCACCGAGATCTGGGGTACCCGGCCGGAGGCCCGGACCATCGCGGCGAAGATCAGGCCGACCGCGTCGAGGGCGACGACGCCCTCGGCCAGCCGTGCGCCGCCGGAGTGCCACAGGCCCAGCACCGGCACCCGCTCGCGTACGGCGGTGTCGATGGCGTCCACGACGTGGCGGCAGCCCTCGGTGCCCATCGCGCCCCCCATCCGGGTGGCGTCGGTGACGTAGGCGACGACGGGGGTGCCGTCGACCTCGCCGCGGGCCCAGAGCACCCCGGAGGTGTCCGGGGTGATGGCCAGGCGCAGGGTTCCGGCGTCGAAGAGGGCCCGGAGCCGGACCTGGGGATCCCGGTGATCGACGACGGATGTGTCCGCGCCGGCTGCGGCGATCGTGCTCACTGTGCCTCCAAGGCGTATGTCTCTAGGCTCGGGTGAAGACGAGAGCCACGTTGTGACCGCCGAAGCCGAACGAGTTGTTCAGGGCGGCCGGGATGTCCAGTTGCCGGGGCTTGTGCGCCGCAACGTCCATGTCGAGCCCGTCGTCGGGGTCGTCGAGGTTGATCGTCGGCGGTACCACGCTGTCGCGGATCGCCAGGATGGTGGCGATCGACTCCAGCGCGCCGGCGGCGCCGAGCAGGTGGCCGGTCATCGATTTGGTAGCGGTCAGCACCGGGTGGGAGCCGACCGCCGCGTGCAGCGCCGCGATCTCGGCCATGTCGCCGACCGGGGTCGAGGTGGCGTGGGCGTTGACGTGGACGATGTCTTCGCGGCTGACGTCCGCGTCGGCCAGCGCCAGCCGGATCGCCCGGATGGCGCCCTCACCCTCGGGGTGCGGCTGCACGATGTCGTAGGCGTCGGAGCTGATCCCGGCGCCGGCGAGGCGGGCGTAGACGTGTGCGCCGCGGGCTGCGGCGTGGTCGGCCCGCTCCAGCACCAGCGCGCCGGCGCCCTCGCCGAGGACGAAGCCGTCGCGGCCCTTGTCCCAGGGCCGGGAGGCCCGTTGCGGGTCGTCGTTGCGGGTGGACATCGCACGCATGGCGGCGAAGCCGGCGATCGGCAGGCCGTGGATGACGGCTTCGGCGCCGCCGGCGACCACCACGTCGGCGCGGCCGGCGCGGATGATGTCCATTCCGAGGGCGATCGCCTCCGCGCCGGTGGCGCAGGCGCTGGCGACCGAGTGCACCCCGGCCTTGGCGCCCAGGTCCAGGCCGACGAAGGCCGCCGGGCCGTTCGGCATCAGCATCGGCACGGTGTGCGGCGACACCCGCCGGGGGCCGGAGGCCTCCAGGATGTCGTCCTGCGCCAGCAGGGTCAGCGCGCCGCCGATGCCGGTGCCGATGCTGACCGCGACGCGTTCGGCGTCGGGGGCGGACTCGGCGAAGCCGGCGTCGGACCAGGCCTGCCGCGCGGCGATCATCGCGATCGCCTCGGAGCGGTCGAGGCGGCGCAGCTTGACCCGCTCGAGCACCTCGCTGGGGTCGACCGCCAGCGCGGCGGCGATACGGACGGGAAGCTCGGCCGCCCACTCCGAGGTGAGCGGACCCACTCCGGAGCGGCCGGCCAGCATGGCGTCCCAGGTTGACGCGACGTCCCCGCCGAGCGGGGTCGTCGCGCCGAGCCCGGTGACGACGACGTCATGTCGGTTCATGTCAGGACTGCGCCGCGATGTAGCTGACGGCGTCGCCGACGGTCTTGAGGTTCTGCACCTCGTTGTCGGGGATCTTCACGCCGAACTTCTCCTCGGCTGCCACCACGACCTCCACCATGGAGAGCGAGTCGACGTCGAGGTCGTCGGTGAAGGACTTCTCCTCGGCGACGTCGGCGGTGTTGATGCCGGCGACCTCCTCGAGAATCTCGGCGAGGCCTGCGGTGATTTCGTCACGGGTCATTGCTGTTGTTCCTTCCCTGGTGTGGTGTGCACTCCGGCGGTGGGGCCGTCGGAGGGCGCCGTCGGCGCTGTCGCGCCGCGCGGGGGTATCACGGGCAGCGGACGACCTGACCGGCGTAGGTCAGGCCGCCGCCGAAACCGAAGAGTAGAACGGGGGCGCCCACGGGCACCTCCCGGCGTTCCACCAGTTTCGACAGCGCCAGCGGGATGCTGGCGGCCGAGGTGTTGCCGGACTCGACGATGTCCTTGGCGATCACCGCGTCGGGGCTCAGCCCGATCCGCCGGGCGAGTCCGTCGATGATGCGGGCGTTGGCCTGGTGCGGCACGAAGGCGGCGAGCTCCTCCGGGGCGACGCCGGCCCGGGCGCACGCCTCGCGCGCCATCGGCGCCAGCGCGGTGGTGGCCCAGCGGAACACCGCCTGCCCCTCCTGCTGCACGTACGGGCGCCAGCCTTCGATGGTGACGACGTCGCTCTTCTCCGGCACCGAACCCCAGAGCACCGGGCCGATGCCCGGCTCGTCGGCGGCGCTGACCACGGCTGCCCCGGCGCCGTCGCCGAAGATGATGCAGGTGGAGCGGTCGGTCCAGTCGGTGAACTCGGAGAGCTTCTCGGCGCCGATGACCAGGGCGTTGCGTGCCGAGCCGGCACGGATGGCGTGGTCGACGCTCGCCAGGGCGTAGGAGAAGCCGGAGCAGGCGGTGTTGATGTCGTACGCGCCGGGCGCGGTGATGCCGAGGCCGGCCGCGACCCGGCAGGCGACGTTGGGCGTCCGGTCAACCGAGGTGCAGGTGGCCACGACCACGAGGTCGATGTCGGCCGCGGTCAGGCCGGAGTTCGCCAGCGCCTTGCCGGCCGCGGCGGTCGCCATGTCGGCGACGGTCTCGGTGTCGGCGATCCGCCGGGTGACCACCCCGACCCGTTCCCGGATCCACTGGTCGTTGGTCTCCACCAGCTCGGCGAGTTCGTCGTTGGTGACGATGCGCGAGGGCTGGTGGTGTCCCATTGCGACGATCCGGCTGCCGGTGGTGCTCATGCGTGTCCTCCGATGCGGGCCAGCGGCTGCCCGGGCGCGACCGGGTCGTCCCGGTCGGCGAGCCACTCGGTCAGCGAACCACCCTGGTGTGCGGTGACCTCGACGGGACCCTGGCGGGTCGCGACGTGGCCGATGACCTGACCGGTGCGGACGAGGTCGCCCTCGGTGAGGGTGTCGCCGGGCTGGAAGGTGCCGGCCGCGGGCGAGACCGCCACCCGGAACTGCATCGTCGGCTCGTGGCCGGGAGGCATGCCGTGCCGGGCGATCAGGTCGCGGGCGGCGGGCAGGTCGTCCGGGGTGTTCAGGGTGACGATCTCGGGGGCGCCGGCGCCCTTGAGCTCCCGCTTGACCAGGCCGGCGAGGGTGCCGGCCGGCGGGAGTTCGATCACGCCGGTGACGCCGAGGTCGGCCAGGCTGCGCATGCAGAGGTCCCAGCGCACCGGGGCGGTGACCTGCCGGACGAGGCGCTGGATCACCTCGCGGCCGTGGCTGACGGCGGCGCCGTCGAGGTTGGAGAGCAGGATCCGGTGCGGATCGGCCGGGGTGATCCCGGCGGCGACCTCGGCCAGGACGGTCTCGGCGGGCGCCATGTACGGAGTGTGGAACGCCCCGGCGACCTGCAGCGTGATCACCCGGGTCCGGGCCGGCGGCTGGGCGGCGAGTTTCGCCAGCCCGTCCTGGGCGCCGGCGGCGACGATCTGGCCGGCGCCGTTGCGGTTGGCCGGGTGCAGCCCGTGCGATTCGAGGGCGGCGAGGACCTCCTCGGCGTCGCCGCCGAGGAGTGCGGCCATGCCGGTCGGTTCGAGCGCGCAGGCGGCGGCCATCTCCCGGCCACGTACGCCGGCGAGGGTGATCGCGGACTCGGCGGGCACCACCCCGGCGAGCGCGGCGGCGGCGAGCTCGCCGACACTGTGCCCGGCGGTCAGCGCGACGTCGTGCATCGGCAGGTGCTCGGCGGCGAGCAGGGCGGCGGCGACCAGCAGCGGCTGGGTCCGGGCGGTGTCCTTGATTTCGTCCGCGTCGGCCTTGGTGCCGAGATGCACCAGGTCGACGCCGGCCGGAACGGACCACCAGCGCAGGCGGGCCTGGGCGCCGGGGAGGTCGAGCCAGGGGGTGAGGAAGCCGGGTTTCTGGGAACCCTGGCCGGGAGAGAGTACGGCGAGCACGGTTAAGACTCTCCTGCATGCGGACTGGTGGCGCGGTTGTCGCTCGGTACCAAACCGTACTAGATCCTTTGTAGGGTTCCTCCAAACATTACGGTCTGCGATCGACGCGATACACCGTTTAGTGGGCTTTGCTGCCGAATGCCGGATTGGGTGCCAGTGGTGCTGCCGGGTCCAGTCGGCCCACCGCCAGCGCTACCCGCAGGGTGAAGGCGTCCCGGGGCGCCAGCGGCGAGAACCCGGTCAGGTCGGCGACGCGCCGCAGCCGGTACCGCACGGTGTTGGGGTGCACGAAGAGCACCCGCGCCGCGTTCTCCAGCACCCCGCCGCCGGAGAGGAACTCGTCCAGGGTCCCCAGCAGCTCACCGCCGGCGCGGATCAGCGTGGCGTAGACGTCCTGCCGCAGCCGGCGCCGGGCCTGGGCGTCACCGGCGAGGGCGCGTTCGGGGAGCAGATCGTCGGCGGCGACCGGACGGGGCGCCGCGGGCCAGGCGGGGGCGGCCCGGAATCCGGCCAGCGCCGCGCGGGCCGAGTCGGTCGCCTCGTCCAGGCTCGGCACCGCCGGCCCCACCACCACCGGGCCGGCGCCGAAGGCCTCCAGCAGCGCGGTGGTGACCTCGACCGGGTCGGCGGCGCCGCCGACGACCACCACCAGCCGGTCCCCGTGCACCCCGCCGATGGTCTCCACGTCGATGCGGCGGCCGAGCCGGTGGATGCCACGCAGCACCGCGGCGACCTCGCCGCCGGGGGAGCGGCCCACCAGCACCGCGACCGGGGTGGCGTCGGTCCAGCCCAGTGCGGCGCCCCGGGAGGCGAGCACGTCCGGGGAGTCCCCGCGCAGCAGCGCGTCCACGAGCAGGGCCTGCAGCCGGACGTCCCACGAGCCCCGCGACTCGGCGGCGCGGGCGTACGTCCGGGCGGCGGCGAAGGCGATCTCGCGGGAGAATCGCAGCACCTGCTCGCGCAGCACCTGCTCCTGCCCCTCGGCCGCCAGCAGCGGCACGTGCTCCTCGACGACGTCGACCGTCACCTTGATCAACGCTACCGTCTGCGGGAGGCTGATCGCGCGCATCAGCGCGGTCGGCGCGGTGGCGAAGACGTCGTCGGAGAGCTGCGCGCCGTCCAGGGCGTCGTTGCCGCGCTCGCCGTTGTCGCGGATCCACTGCACCAGCGACCGCGCGCCGGCCTGGGCGATCAGCATGACCCAGGAGCGCTGCTCGGCCGGCATGTCCCGGAACCACGGCAGGGTCTCGTCCATCCGCGCCATGCTGGCGGTGGCGAGACTGCCGACGGCGCGCTCCATGCGGTGCAGCGTCGCCGTGAACTGTTCCTGGTCGGCCTGGGTCGTCACCGCCATAGCCTGTCACGGCCCCGGGGCCGTCCGGAATCTCCCTGCGGCCGGGCACCTTAGCGCAGCCAGTTTTCGTCGATGTTCCCGCAGGCCGCGCGAGCGGTGTGGCCCATGCAACCTGAACGGACCATCGATCTGATCATCTTCGCCCGCTACCGTGTGGGCCCAGACGTGAACTTCTGTCATCTGTTCCCGTCGCAGACGCCCGTACCGGTGTGGGCCGCAGGTGGCGTGGGGAGGGAATTGTGGTGGGGCACAGCGAGGCCGAGTACTGCTGCGAGCCGGACGAGGTCTGTCTCGGCGACGCCCACCACCCTCCGCGTACCGACGGTGGCGCGGCGCGCAACCCGGAGACCGGCGCGGCCGTCAGCGCGACGGAGAACGCCGACGAGCCGGTCGACGCAGATGCGGACCTGGACGAGGAGGGCGCCCTGCCCCGGCTGCAGTTGATCGCCTGGGAATCCGCGCACCGGCACGGCCCGGTCCGCCCACGCCAGCGTCGCCGCCGCCGGGAACGGCCACCGCACCGTTGGTGCTGACCGCCGGTTGACCAGAAACGTCAGCGGGTCCGTCGGCGCACGTAGAGCGCCAGTCCGGCGATGCTGCCGGTGATCACCGTGATGAGGCCGACGTTGAGCAGCAGCGCCGGACGGAGCACGTCGAAGGCCTCGCCGAACTCCGAGCCCGGGTTGATCGCCTCCTCGGGGATCAGGCGCTCGCCGCCGCCGATGCCGCCGGAGAGCGGATCGATCTGCTCCGGCAACGGCGCGCCCGCGCTGCGCAGGCTCTCCGACATGCTCAGCCGCCCCAGGAACCAGCCTTCACTGGTCTTGCGCTTGCTCGGCTGCTCCTTCGGGCGGTAGACGCGCGGACCGCCCTCGGCCAGCGGGTAGAGGTCAAAGGTCTGCTTCGGTTCGCCGTCCTGGAAGACGACCACCGTGTACTTGGGACCGAGCGTCTCCTCTTTCGGCGCGGCGGTCTTGTGCGCGTTGCCGAGCCAGCTCACCTGATCGAGCACCGAGGCCAGATGGGCCGGGCGCTCCTCGGCCGTCAGCCGCAGCGCCTCGTCGAGCCCCTCACCCTCGATGGTGATCGCGGTGATCTCGGGAGCGGCCGCTGCCGGGGCTGCGCTCGGCAGCGCCATGGCGAACGCGAGAGTTGCCACTGCCAGTGCCCGGCGCCAGAACCTGTGAGCCATCGCTGACCTCCTCGCCCCGTCGGGGATGGTCGTGATGCAGGCCGAGCGCTGACCTCCGGGGACGGGCCGTCGCTCCCGCCGGGGGCGGGACAGGCTGGGCTCCGGAGGATTCGCCGAACGTCACCCGCCTGCACCTGACCGGGGACGCCAATGAACGGATCGCGATCGCCGACCGGCCGCGAGGCGGGGCGAATGATCGATGATCGGATCCTAGCGGCGTCCCCGGGCGTGCGGGAGGGCGGATCCCATGTCGTAGGCAATCTGCGACCTGGTTGTTGCAATGCCGCCCCGCGATGCGGTCAGGGCAGGCGCAGGCGGGCGGCGCGCAGCCGGGTCAGGGTCCGCTCGCGGCCCAGCACCTCCATCGACTCGAACAGCGGCAGCCCCACCGTCCGGCCGGTGACGGCGACCCGTACCGGGGCCTGGGCCTTGCCCAGCTTGAGCCCGCGTTCGGTGCCGACCTGCTCCAGCGCCGCCTTCAGCGACTCGGCGTCCCACTGCGGCAGTGCCTCGAAGGCGACGACCGCGGCGTCGAGGAGCTCGGCGGCGCCCGGCTTCATCGCCTTGGCCCACGCGCCCTCGTCGATCAGCGGGTCGGCCAGGAAGAGGAAGTCGACGTTCGGCACGATCTCGCTCAGCACCGCGATGCGGGTCTGGGCCAGCTCCGCGACCGCGTTGAAGGCGGCCTCGTCGAACTCCTCCGGCTGCCACGGCGGCGGCGGGATCGTCGCGGTGCCGGTCAGCCACGGCCGGCACTCCTCGATGAACTGCTCCACCGGCAGCGCGCGGATGTACTCGCCGTTGAAGGCGCGCAGCTTCTTCTCGTCGAAGAAGGCGGGGGAGAGGTTGACCTCCTCCAGCCGGAACTCCGACTCGATCACCGACCAGGGCACGATCTCCCGGTCGCCCGAGGGCGCCCAGCCCAGCAGCATCAGGTAGTTGCGCATCGCGTCGGGAAGGTAACCCTCGTCCCGGTACGCCTCCAGCGCCACCTTGTCGCGGCGCTTGGAGAGCTTCTGCCGCTTCTCGTTGACCACCACCGGCACGTGCGCCCAGATCGGCGGGTTGGCGCCGAGCGCCTCCCAGAGCAGCTGCTGCTTGGGGGTGTTCGGCAGGTGCTCCTCGGCGCGGATGACGTGCGTGATCCCCATCGTCAGGTCGTCGACGACGTTGGCGAGCAGGAAGACCGGCGAGCCGTCGCCGCGGGCGATGACGAAGTCCTCGATGAGCTTGTTCTCGAAGGTCGGCTCGCCGCGGATCAGGTCGACCACCACGGTCTCGCCCTCGTCCGGCGTACGGAAGCGCAGTGCCCGCCCCTCGCCCGGGCCGAGGCCGCGGTCGCGGCAGAAGCCGTCGTAGCCCTGGTACTGCGAGCCGGTACGCGCCTGCACCTGATCCCGGGTGCAGTCGCAGTAGTAGGCGCGGCCGCCGGCGTAGAGGCGCTCGGCGGCGGCGCGGTGCTCGCCGGCGTTGGCGGACTGGAAGTGCGGTCCCTCGTAGCTGCCGCGGGCGATGCCGATCCACTCCAGGGCGGTGAGGATGCCCTCGGTCCACTCGGGCTTGTTGCGGGCGGCGTCGGTGTCCTCGATGCGGAGCACGAAGACGCCCTCGTGCTGCTTGGCGTAGATCCAGTTCTGCAGCGCCGAGCGGGCACCGCCGACGTGGAACATACCGGTCGGAGAAGGGGCGAAGCGTACGCGTACCGTCACGTGCCAAGCCTAGAGCGCCGCGCCGCCGGTTTCCCACGGACCCCGGCGCGGGCCGGGCAGGACCCGGGGACTAGGGCACCGTACGGATCTTGAGTACGAGGACGCTGCCGAGCAGGGTGAGCGCGGCGGTGACGGCGTAAAGGGTCGGATAACCGCCCAGGTACACCACGATCGGCGCCGAGATGGCCGGGCCGAGCACCTGCGGGGCGGAGTTGGCGATGTTGATCACGCCGAGGTCCTTCGCCCGGTCGCCGGCCCGGGGCAGCACCTGGGTGATCAGGGCGGCGTCGACGGCGAGGTAGACCCCGTAGCCGGCGCCGAGCAGCAGCGCGGCGACGAGCGCCACCGGCCAGAGCGGCCAGATCGCCAGCAGCAGCGCCGCCACGGCCATGATCACCCCGGAGATGATCACGAAGATCCGGCGGCGCCCGGAGCGGTCCGAGGCGCGCCCGCCGAGTACGGCCGTGGCCATCATCCCCACCGTGTAGAGCAGGATCAGCACCAGCAGCCCGCCCTCGGGGTCGCGGTGGCGCACCCGGTCGGTGAGGAAGTAGAGCAGGTAGAGCGTGCCGAGCGCGTTGCCGGTCTGCACCAGGAACCGGGTCAGCCAGGCCCAGGCGAAATCCGGGTACGCCCGCGGGCTGATCCACATCGAGGCGACCAGCGCCCGTGCCCGCAGCGGCGGCCGGTGCGTACGCGGCAGCGCGTCGTCGGGGGTGAGCAGGGCGAAGGGCAGCACCAGCACCAGCAGGGCCGTGGCGACGGCCAGGTAGCCCGCCCGGACTCCGGTGACCAGCGTGGTGACCAGCACCGCGCCGACGACCAGGCCGAGCGCCTGGGGGATGCCGATCCAGCCGGAGACCCTGCCCCGCTGCGTGACCGGCACCCGGTCCGGCACGGCGGCGGTGAGGGTCGCCAGCATCGCGTTGAGGCAGAACTGGGCGGCGACCCAGGCCAGGGCCACTCCGGCGATGGTCCGCTGCCCGGCCAGCAGGGCCAGCGAACCGGCCCCCAGGAGCGCGGCGGCGGCCGTCCAGAGGTGCCGGCGTCCGAAGAAGCGCCGGCCCAGCCGGGGCGTGCTCCGGTCGCTCAGCGCCCCGGCCAGTGGGTTGGCGATCACCGCGGCGAGCGCGCCGAGCCCGGTCACCAGGGCCAGCAGGTTCTCCTTGCCGACCGGGCTGATGGCCGAGATCTGCTGGGGCAGCAGGATCTGGATCGGGGTGAAGAACGCCATCCAGAGCCCGAGGTTGGCGCTGAAGAGCAGGGCGATCCAGCCCCGGCGTACCGGCGCGACCGGCTCGGCCAGCGCGGCAGGGGGACGCGGTGCCGCGTGGGCGGGGCCGGTGGTGGTCACGCCGGTGGTCCGGCCGAGCGGGTGCTGCCCTGCCGGGCGATCAGGTCGCGGTACCAGGCGTACGAGGATTTCGGGGTGCGGACCTGGGTGTCGAAGTCGACGTGCACCAGCCCGAAGCGCTTGCCGAAGCCCTCGGCCCACTCCCAGTTGTCCAGCAGCGACCAGACGAAGTAGCCCCGCACGTCCACGCCGTCATCGATCGCCGCGCGCACCGCCCGCAGGTGCCCTTCGAGGTAGTCGATCCGCTCCGGATCGTGGCACCGGCCGTCGGCGTCGAGAACGTCGTCCCAGGCGCAGCCGCTCTCGGTGATCTCGATCGGCGGCAGGTCGGCGCCGTGGCGTTCCCGCAGCCCGGTGAGGAGTTCGTGCAGGCCGTCGGGGGCGACCGGCCAGTCGAAGGCGGTCCGGGGATAGCCGTCGAGGGGGACCAGGTCGAACGGCAGCGGCGCGTCCGCCTCGGCGGGTGCGCGTACGCCGGTGGGGTTGTAGTAGTTGACGCCGAGCACGTCGATCGGCGCGGCGATCGTGGCCAGGTCGCCGTCGCGCACCAGCGGTTGATCGCCGTAGCGCAGCGCGGTGAGGTCGACCGGAAGCGCGGCCGGGTAGCCGCGGCCGAGCACCGGGTCGGTGAAGAGCCGGTTCTGCACCGCGTCGAAGGCCTGCCCGGCGGCCCGGTCGGGGTCGGTGGCGCCGGCGAGGCGTACGGGGGAGTAGTTGTTGGTGATGGCCACCGGCGCGCTGCTGCGGGCCCGCAGCGCGGCGACGGCGAGGCCGTGCCCGAGCAGCTGGTGGTGGGCCACCGGCAGGGCGTCGAAGAGGCGGGCCTCGCCGGGGGCGTGAACGCCGAGCGCGTGCCCGTACGTCAGGTGCACCACCGGCTCGTTGAGGGTGATCCAGAGCGCGACGCGGTCGCCGAGGCGGGCGGCGGTGAGGTCGGCGTACTCGGCGAAGCGGGCGGCGGTGTCCCGGGCGTGCCAGCCGCCGCGGTCCTGCAGCGCCTGCGGCAGGTCCCAGTGGAAGAGGGTGACCACCGGGTCGATGCCGCGGTCCAGCAACAGGTCCACCAGCCGGTCGTAGAAGGCGAGGCCGGCGGGGTTGACCGGGCCGGATCCGGCCGGCTGCACCCGGGGCCAGGCGACCGAGAAGCGGTACGCCCCCACGCCGAGCCCGCTCAGCAGCCCGATGTCATCGAGGTGCCGGTGGTAGTGGTCGCAGGCGACGTCGCCGCTGCTGCCGTCGGCGATGCGTCCCGGGGTGCGGCTGAAGGTGTCCCAGATGGAAGCTCCGCGGCCGTCCTCACCGACGGCGCCCTCGATCTGGTAGGCGGAGGTCGACACGCCGAAGCGGAATCCGGCGGGCAGGTCGAGCGGGCTCGGGTCCATGCGTCCTCCTGAGGCCGGGGCGCTTCTGCGGACTGTAGACCCGAACGGCGTGTCGCCGGAAGCCTTACACCTTTGGTCCTATTTTGTACATATGGTTCCCAAATGAGTGTTGTCCTCAGTGGAGGCGGACCGATGATCCTGGTGGAACGCAGTGCGTGGGTGGCCGCGCCGATGGACGTGGTGTGGAACGTGGTGCAGCGCGCCGAGCAGCTGCCCGAATGGCTGGCCGGAGTCCGGCAGGCGGAGGTGCTCTCCGGCGAGGGCTTCGGCCGCCGCCAGCTCGTACAGGGCCGAGGCGCCGCCCTCGAGGCCGAGGTGATCGCCTATCAGGAGCCGATGCTGATCGGCTGGCGCGAGCGGGCCAAGGGCGCCGGCGCCCGCGCCGAGGCCCGGACCGAGATCTACGTGCAGCTCGCCCCGGGTGAGGCCGGCGAGGGCGGCACCGTGGTCCGGCTGATCGTCGTACGCTGGCCCGCCGGCCCGGTCAAGGCGGCGCTGCTGCGCCTGGGCATGCGCCGCGTCGGCGCAGACCTGGAGGAGTCACTGGAACGCCTGACCAGCCTCGCCGCCGTCGGCTGACCCTGGCGTGAAAGCGGGCGGGCCCGGCGCGAATCCATCGCGCCGGGCCCGGTACCGCAGTCGGGGCGGATCAGGTGTCCCCGCCGGTCTCACCGACCGGCGCGGCGCGCACGTCGTCGATGGCGTACTTCTTGGCGGCCTGCGCGGGCACGTCGCGCGGCACGTCGCCACGGAGCGCGAGCTGGCGCAGCGTCGCCACCGTGATCGACTCGGCGTCCACGTGGAAGTGGCGCCGCAGCGCGTGCCGGGTGTCGGAGAGCCCGAAACCGTCGGTGCCGAGCGATGTGTAGTCGCCCGGTACCCAGCGCGCCACGAGGTCCGGCACGGCCCGCATCCAGTCGCTGACAGCGATCTTCGGACCCTGGGCGTCGGCGAGCTGCTGCTGCACGAAGGGCACCTTCGCCTCGCTGCTGGGGTGCAGCAGGTTGTGCTCCTCGCACTGCATCGCGTCGCGGCGCAGCTCCGTCCAGGAGGTCACCGACCAGACGTCGGCGGCCACCCCCCACTCCTCGGCCAGCAGCCGCTGCGCCTTGAGCGCCCACTGCATGCCGGTGCCCGAGGCGAGCAGGTTCGCCCGCGGGGCCTTGCCGTCGACCGAGGGCGCCGGGGCGTACCGGTAGATGCCCTTGAGCAGCCCCTGAACGTCGAGCCCGTCCGGCTGCACCGGCTGGTGCACCGGCTCGTTGTAGACGGTGAGGTAGTAGAAGATGTTCTCCTGCTTCTCGCCGTACATGCGGTGCAGGCCGTTCTCCATGATGTGCGCGATCTCGAACGCGAACGCCGGGTCGTAGGTGACCACCGCCGGGTTCGTCGCCGCCAGCAGGAGCGAGTGCCCGTCCTCGTGCTGGAGCCCTTCGCCGTTGAGCGTCGTGCGCCCCGCGGTCGCGCCGAGCAGGAACCCGCGCGTCATCTGGTCGGCCGCGGCCCAGAGCGCGTCGCCGGTGCGCTGGAACCCGAACATCGAGTAGAAGATGTACATCGGGATCATCGGTTCGGCGTGCGTGGCGTACGCGGTGCCGGCGGCGATGAACGACGCCACCGATCCGGCCTCGTTGATGCCCTCGTGCAGCAGCTGCCCCTTGGTGGACTCCTTGTAGGACAGGAAGAGCTCCCGGTCCACCGCGGTGTAGCGCTGCCCGTGCGGCGAGTAGATCTTGGACGTCGGGAAGAGCGAGTCCAGACCGAAGGTCCGCGCCTCGTCCGGGATGATCGGCACCCAGCGCTTGCCGGTCTCCTTGTCCTTCATCAGGTCCTTGAGCAGGCGGACGAAGGCCATCGTGGTGGCGACCTTCTGCTTGCCCGAGCCCTTCTTCAGGTCCCCGAACTTCTCCGACGGCGGGATCGCCAGCGGAATGGTGGTGGTCCGCCGCGACGGCAGGTAACCGCCGAGCTGCTCCCGCCGCTCCCGCAGGTACTTGATCTCGTCGGACTTCTCGCCCGGGTGGTAGTACGGCGGCAGGTAGGGGTTCTCCTCCAGCGCCGAGTCCGGGATGTCGAGGTAGAGGCGGTCGCGGAAGGTCTTGAGGTCCTCCAGCGTCAGCTTCTTCATCTGGTGGGTGGCGTTACGCCCCTCGAAGTGCGAGCCCAGCGTCCAGCCCTTGATGGTCTTGGCCAGGATCACCGTCGGCTGCCCGGTGTGGTTGATCGCGGCCTGGTAGGCGCCGTAGAGCTTGCGGTAGTCGTGGCCGCCGCGCTTGAGGTTCCAGATCTCGTCGTCGCTCATCGGCTCGACGAGCCGGCGGGTACGCGGGTCGCGGCCGAAGAAGTGCTCGCGGACGAACGACCCGGACTCGGCCTTGTACGTCTGGAAGTCACCGTCGGGGGTGGTGTTCATCAGGTTCACCAGCGCACCGTCGGCGTCGGCGGCCAGCAGCGGGTCCCACTCGCGGCCCCAGACAACCTTGATGACGTTCCAGCCGGCGCCCCGGAAGAATGCCTCCAGCTCCTGGATCACCTTGCCGTTGCCGCGGACCGGGCCGTCGAGGCGCTGCAGGTTGCAGTTGACCACGAAGGTCAGGTTGTCCAGCTCCTCGCGGGCGGCAACGCCGATCGCGCCGAGCGACTCCGGCTCGTCCATCTCGCCGTCACCCAGGAACGCCCAGACGTGCTGCTGGGAGGTGTCCTTGATGCCGCGGTGCTGCAGGTAGCGGTTGAACCGCGCCTGGTAGATGGCGTTCATCGGGCCGAGCCCCATGGAGACGGTGGGGAACTCCCAGAAGTCCGGCATCAACCGCGGGTGCGGGTACGACGGCAGTCCGCCACCCGGGTGCGACAGCTCCTGCCGGAACCCGTCGAGCTGATCGGTGCTCAGCCGCCCCTCGAGGTACGCGCGGGCGTAGATGCCGGGCGAGCCGTGGCCCTGGAAGAAGATCTGGTCTCCGCCACCGGGGTGGTTCTTTCCCCGGAAGAAGTGGTTGAACCCCACCTCGTAGAGCGAGGCGGAGCTGGCGTAGGTGGAGATGTGCCCGCCCACGCCGATCTCCGGACGCTGCGCGCGGTGCACCAGCATCGCGGCGTTCCAGCGGACGTATGCCCGGATCCGGCGCTCGACGTGCTCGTCGCCGGGGAACCAGGGTTCCCGCTCGGGCGGGATCGTGTTGATGTAGTCGGTGGTGGTCAGGGGTGGCACCCCGACCTGGCGTTCGCGTGCGCGTTCCAGCAGGCGCAGCATGACGTACCGGGCGCGTTTGGCACCCCGCTCGTCGACAACGCCATCAAGCGACTCGACCCACTCGCTGGTCTCTTCCGGGTCGATGTCCGGGAGCTGGCTCGGCAGCCCGTCGCTGATCACCGGGCGCTTGCGTTCCGTAGCCACAGGCGGTCCCTCGGTAGTGTGTGGAATTGGTCTCTCCCGCCATCCTGCCCTCTTCCGTGGGCCGTCGTCACCTCTAGTGGAAGGAAGGGGGATGATCAACACACGTACTGACCAGTAACTTTTTCGGTTTTCCGGGATCTTGACGAGGATTCCTATCCTGACCCGATGACGTCTCGCCATCGGGTCCACCTCTGGTCACTGGTAGTGACGGGAACCCTCTCGATGCTCCTGCTCGCATGGCTCGGCCACCCGGGCCTGGCGCTCCTCACCGGCCTGGCCGCCGTCTCGCTGGCCTTCTTCGCGTGGCGGGTCGGCGCGTCCGCGGCCCCAGTGGACCAGCCTGCCCCAGCAGCCCGCCTCGTCCCGGCAGCCCGGCAGGCCCCACGCGCCCGGAAAGGTGCCCGCCGGCGCCGTGGTGACTCCGGATCCGGATCGGACTCCGGTGGCGGCGGCTTCTGGGGCGGCTGGGGCGACTCCGACGGCGGTGGTGGCAGTGACGGCGGCGGAGGAGGTGGGGGCGGCGACTGACGCGCTGCGGCAGACTGTCTGGCATGCGCAGTGAGGTCATCACCGTCCGGACCGGCTCCCGCCCCGTCGTCCGCGACATCACCCGCGAGGCCGAGCACTTCATCTCCGGCGAGAACGACGGACTGCTGCACGTCTTCGTCCCGCACGCCACCGCCGGACTGGCCATCATCGAGACCGGCGCGGGCAGCGACGACGACCTGCTGACCGCACTGGACGCGCTGCTGCCCACCGACGAGCGCTGGCAGCACCGCCACGGCTCACCGGGACACGGCCGCGACCACGTCCTGCCGGCCTTCGTGCCCCCGTACGCGACGCTGCCGGTCATCGGCGGCCGGCTGATGCTCGGCGTCTGGCAGTCCCTCTGCCTGGTCGACCCCAACGGCGACAACCCCGACCGGCAGGTCCGCTTCTCCTTCCTGCCCGCCTGACACCCTCCCGCCGGTCGGCTCCCTCGGCTCCCTCCGGCGGAACACCGCCGGCACCGGGGCTCGGCAAGGCCGGGAGCGTTGCGAAACGTGTCCGAGTGGTCGCGATGGCCGGTTGTCGGTAATGCTGGCTGTCGTGACCACGCCGCAGGATCTCGACGCGCATTTCCGGCAGGCCGTCGCCGAACTGGCCGGCGCCGACCCCTCGCCGGCCCCTGCCGACGTGCCGCGGGCTGCGCCCGACCAGCGCGACGCGGAGACCCAGGGCGACGCGGAGACCCCCGACGGTGCTGAGGTCCGGGAGAGTGCCGCGGTCGAGGGTGGCGCCGAATCCGAGGAGAGCGCCGGCAGTGCCGCCAGTGCCGCCAGTGCCACTGACGTCGGCGAGGCGTCCACCGGGGACCCCGGAACGCAGGTCGCCGACGACGGCGCGTACGGCGCGCTCCGGCCGCTGCGCGACCCCGCCGGGCCGGTGCGGGACGGCACCGCCCTCACCGGCGCGCTGGCGCGGGAACTCGTCGACGCCCAGATCGTCAGCCGCCACCTCGACCTCGCCGCGCGCTGGCTGCACAGCTTCGGCGAGGGTTACGACACGGTCGGCTCCGCCGGGCACGAAGGCAACGCGGCGGTGGCGGCGGCGCTGCGCCCCACCGACCCGGTGCTGCTGCACCACCGTTCCCAGGCCTTCTACTGCCGCCGGGCCATGGAGGTCGCCGCCGTCGCGCCGGAGGCGGGCACCCCCGACGACCCGGCCCTGCCCGCGCTGCACGCCGCCCGCGACCTGCTGCGGACGGTCGTCGGCTCCGCCCAGGCCCTGCCCGCCGGGGCCCGGCAGAAGGTCTTCACCGACCCGGCGCTGGCCGTGCTCCCCACCGGGACCTCCCTCGCCGGGCACCTGCCCCGGGCCGTCGGGGTCGCCTTCGCCGTGGAACGGCTGCGCCGCCAGAGCGCCGCCGCCCGGCGCGGGGCGGCCGCGCCCGTCTCGCCCTGGCCGGCCGACGCGATCGTCGCCTGCTCATTCGGCGACACCGGCCTGAACCACGCCGCCACGACCGCCGCGCTCAACACCGCCGGCTGGTGCGACCAGAACGGCGTACGGCTGCCGTTGCTCCTGGTCTGTGAGGACAACGGGCTCGGGCCGGGCCTGCGCTCGCCGCAGGGCTGGGCGGCGGCGGTGCTGCGCTCCCGGCCGGGCCTGCGCTACTTCGACGCCGACGGCACCGACCTCGCCGCCACCTACGACGCCGCGACCGAGGCCGCCGGGTGGGTGCGCCGTGAGCGCCACCCCGCCGTGCTGCACCTGCGCACCGTACGGCTGATGGGGCACGACGGCGCCGACAACGAGGCCGGCTACCGGCTCGCCGACGAGATCCGGGCCGACCGGGAACGCGACCCGCTCCTGGCCGCCTTCCGGCTCCTCGTCGAGGCGGGGCTGGCCACCGCCGAGGAGCTTGCCGACCGGTACGACGCGCTGGGCTGGCGGTTCCGGGAAATCGCCGAGGAGGTCATCGGCGAGCCGAAGCCGATCGAGATCGCCGAGATCGTCGGCCCGCAGGCGCCCCGGCGCCCGGTGCGGGTCTCCCGTGCGGTCACCGAGGCCGCCACCCGGGCCGCGGGGCCCGGAGCGGCAGCCCGGCTGAGCGCCTTCGACGGCGAACTGCCGGAGAAGCGCGGGACGTTGACCCTGGCGCAGAGCATCAACGCCACGCTCGCCGACGCCCTGCTCGACCACCCCGCCATGACGGTCTTCGGCGCGGACGTCGCCGCCACGGGCGGGGCGCACGGGGTCACCCGCGGCCTGCGGGACCGGTTCGGTGGGGGCAGGGTCTTCGACACGGTGGGCGACCAGACGTCGCTGCTGGGCCTGGCGCTCGGCGCTGGGGCGGCCGGGTTGCTCCCGGTGCCGGAGATCGGCAATCTGGCGCAACTCGGCGCGGGGGTGGAGCTGCTGCGCGACGCGGTCACCACCCGGCAGCTCTCCGCCGGCGGGGTACGCAGCCCGCTGGTGCTGCGGATGCCGGGGCTGGCCCACCCCGACTCGGCCGACGGCACGCCCGTGGAGAACTCGGTGGCGGCACTGCGTGACATTCCCGGCCTGGTGATCGCGGTGCCGGCGCGGGCCGAGGACGCCACCGGGATGCTGCGGTCATGCCTGGCGGCGGCCGCCGTCGACGGCAGCGTCTGCGTCTTCCTGGAGCCGGTGGCGGCCTACGGCACCCGGGACCTGCACGCCGACGGCGACGACAGCTGGTGCGCCCGGTATCCGGCGCCGGGGGAGTGGGGCACGGCACACGTGCCGATCGGGCGGGCCCGCAGCTACGGTTTCGGCTCGGCCGAGGACCTGACCATCGTGACGTTCGGCAACGGTGTGCGGATGTCGCTGCGGGTGGCGCAGCAGCTGGCCGGCGAGGGCGTCGGCACCCGGGTGGTGGACCTGCGCTGGCTGGCGCCGCTGCCGGTGGCGGATCTGATCCGCGAAGCGGCGGTGACCGGACGGGTGCTCGTCGTCGACGAGACCCGCCGCTCCGGCGGGGTCGGCGAGGGGGTACTCGCCGCCCTGGTAGACGCCGGATATGTGGGGGCTGCGCGTAGAGTAGCCGCAGTTGATGGTTTTGTGCCGTTAGGTCCGGCTGCCCGCGCAATGCTGATCTCCGAGGAGACCATTACCCAGGGTGCCCGTACTCTGCTGGCACGGTAAATTCCGTTTCACGCGGTGTGCCACTTGCGTGTAGCGGCACAACTGTGTGGACTTCTGCCAGACGGTGTCCGCCGGACATCGGATGCAGGGATGAGACGAGGAGGCACGCGACAGTGAGCGCGACCGCTGGCCAGGCCGACGGCGTACGGAGTCTGGCGGATCGGTTCGGGATCGAGCCGGGCATGGTCGTCATGGAGATGGGGTACGACGATGACGTCGACCAGGACCTCCGTGACTCCCTGGCCGACCGCTGTGGAGAACTGGTCGACGAAGACACCGACGAGGTGGTCGACGCGGTGTTGCTCTGGTATCGGGAGGACGACGGAGACCTCTTCGAAATCCTGGTCGACGCCCTGAGCCCACTTGCCGACAACGGCATGGTGTGGCTGCTGAGCCCGAAGTCGGGCCGCGACGGCCACGTCGAGCCGAGCGAGGTCAGCGAAGCCGCCACCAGCGCCGGCCTGCAGCAGACCTCCACCATCAACGCCGGCAAGGACTGGAACGGCGCGCGGCTGGTCATGCGCCGCGGGGCCAAGACCAAGAAGTAGACACCCGCGCCCCTGCCGCCCGACTGGTCGGCGGTGGCTGATCAAATGGTCTTCAGTCACCGCGACCATCAAGGAGTTCGTATGCCGATCGACGTTGGTGCCGAAGCCCCGGACTTCGTGCTCAAGGACCAGAACAACCAGGAGGTCCGCCTGGCGGACTTCCGCGGCAGCAAGACCGTGCTGCTGGTGTTCTACCCGTTCGCCTTCACCGGCATCTGCCAGGGTGAGCTGTGCGAGGTGCGGGACAACCTCAACGAGTACGTCAACGACGACGTCCAGGTGCTCACCGTCAGCGTCGACTCCGTCTTCGCCCACAAGATCTGGGCCGAGCAGGAGGGCTTCACCTTCCCGCTGCTGGCCGACTTCTGGCCGCACGGCGCCGTCGCCCAGGCGTACGGCGTCTTCAACGAGGACAAGGGCATGGCCAACCGCGGCACCTTCGTCATCGACAAGGCCGGCGTCGTCCGCTTCGCCGAGATGAACATGCCGGGCGAGGCCCGCAGCCAGGAAGGGTGGCGCAAGGCGCTGGCCGACGCCGCCGCCTGATCCATCCCCTGGTACGTCCTTCGGGCGGACCGCGGCGGCAAGGTAAGCTTGCCGCCGCCGGTCCGCCACAGGCGGCATCCGGGCGCGTAGCTCAGTGGGAGAGCACTCGCCTTACAAGCGAGGGGTCGCAGGTTCGAAACCTGCCGCGCCCACCACCCTTCAGCAGCGAAAGACCGCCCCAGGCAGATGCACTTTCCGGGGCGGCGCCAGCAATAGCGGTCACTGGAGCCGTCCGTCGAGTTTCCCAAGTGCCTGCCGCATGACATCAAGGTTGGCGTCGCTACTCAAACGCGTCGTCGCGGTGGGCGGCGACCATCGCCTGCTGCGGTACCTCGGGCAAGGTGACGGTCGACGGTAAGCCCCTGGCCGAGCCGCATGCGGCGCAGGACGCGTGGCTCGACGAGCCACCGAACCCGAACTACTGCGGGCCGCGCCGTTCGCCGCGGTTACCGTGCCGGCCGACTCCGTATTCGTGATGGGCGATAGCCGCGCCCGGTCGAACGACTCCCGGGGTGCCGGGCCGGTGCCGGTGTCGTCGGTCTTCGCCGCAATGGTCGACTGACCAGGGCGCACCTGACACTTGCCACGGACGCACCGAGGTGGCCGACGCCAAGCGCTCGGACGGCCGGCAGGTCACTCCCAGACTCGATGTAAAGAATTATGGACACCACGTCAAACATTCGTTACGTTCATGGTGTCAAAAATCTTGTACACCGAGGAGCGGGCATGGCGCACAGAGAGAAGCGCGCGTGGATCATGTTGGTCGTCGCCGTGGTGGCGTACGCCGTCTACGTGGCCACTGTGGTGGGCCGCGCGGGTGGGCGGCCGTTGACGGAGGTTCCCTACGCGGCGGCGTTGCTGTGGACCGTCGGCGCGTCGATCGTTGCGAACATCGTGGCCGAGACCGCGGTCGGTGTCGTGAGCCCCAAAGCGTCGCGCGCCGCGGACGTGCGTGACCGGCAGATTGGCCAACTCGGCGACCACGTCGGTCAGTCGTTCCTGGTCATCGGGGCGGTCACGGCGATGCTCATGGCGATTGCCGGGTGGGACCGGTTCTGGATCGCCAACGTGATCTACCTGGGCTTCACGCTCTCGGCGGTCCTGGGCTCGGTCGCGAAGATTGCCATGTACCGCGGGAGGCTCCCGCAATGGTGAAGCCGACCCGCGTGACGAACTGCATCCGCGCACTGCGCTTCGCGCACGGCGAGATGACCCAGGCCGAACTGGCCGAACGCGTCGGCGTGACCCGGCAGACCGTCATCGCCATCGAGCAGGGCCGGTACTCGCCCTCCCTCGAGGTGGCCTTCCTCATCGCCAACGTCTTCGGCGTACGGCTCGACGAGGTATTCCAGTACCCCAACTCTGGCGAGGAGACATCATGAAGGCGATCGTTCAGGACGTGTACGGCCCGGCGGACGTGTTGGAACTGCGTGACATCGACCGGCCCTCGGTCGGTGACGACGAGGTGCTCGTACGGGTGCGTGCCGCAGGCGTGGACCCGGGCGTCTGGCACGTCATGACCGGCCGGCCGTACCTGTTGCGAGCCGTCGGGTTCGGACTGCGCAGGCCCAAGGTGCCGGTACGCGGCCGGGACCTGGCCGGGGTTGTGGAGGCCGTCGGTGCGCGGGTTACCCGGCTGCGGCCGGGGGATGAGGTGTACGGGACCTGCGAGAGCGGGTCCTTCGCCGAGTACGCGACCGCCCGGCAGGATCGGCTGGCGATCAAGCCGGCGAACCTCTCCTTCGAGCAGGCCGCAGTCACGCCCATCTCCGGGATGACCGCGCTGCAGGGCCTGCGCGACTGCGCTGGCCTGCGGCCAGGGCAACGAGTCATGGTCATCGGCGCGGCGGGCGGCGTGGGCAGCTTTGCCGTGCAGATCGCCAAGGCGTTCGGCGCTACGGTCACCGGCGTGTGCAGCACCGCGAAGGTCGACCTCGTCGGTTCCCTCGGCGCCGCCGACGTCATCGACTACACCCACAGCCGGATCGACGTCAACGGGACACGGTACGACGTCATCATCGACACGGCGGGCAACCGTCCGGTATCCCTGCTGCGGCGCGCCCTGACGCCACGCGGAACCCTGGTCCTGGTCGGCGGCGAGAATGGTGGCGGCCGGCTACTGGGCGGCTACGACCGACAGATGCTGCGCGCACCGCTCATGTCCATCTTCACCAGTCAGCGCCTGCGCAACCTGATGGCCAAGGAGCACGCCGCCGACCTCGAGGAACTAGGACAGCTCATCGACTCCGGCGCCGTCACCCCCGTCATCGACCGCGCCTACCCCCTCGCCGACGCCGCCGACGCGATCCGCCACCTCGCTCAAGGCCACGCCGCCGGAAAGACCGTCGTCACCGTATAGGTACTCGATCCCGTACCTCGGCACCCGGTCGACAACCCGCCCACAGCGACGCGATATCCGCGGGGACACTGCGACACCCGACCACACATCCAACGACACCCGCACCACCGACGTCCCAACGTCCGCTCATCGGCAGAGGCGGATGACTGGCACACAAGCGTTGCGGACCGTGGGGCGCCACCCGTCCCGTATGCCGGGCTGCACGGTGATGGCCTGGGGGCTGCCATCGGCGGCGACGGTGCTCGTGAGAGGACAGGTCAGCACGCCGTCCTGGTTGCCTGGGTCAAGGCGTCGACGAGTACCGCGATGCGTCGGGCGCAGTCGTGCGAAAGGCCGTCGCCGGCTGGCCTGGCTGCCATCCCTCATCCAGGGCCTTGCGGATCACTGCCGCGACCTGTGATGGAAGAACAGGGATGGCCGGACCACCGAACCAATTGCTTGGGTGGTCCTGGGGCATGCTGACCAGCAACACGCCGGCCTTGCAGCCGGCTTGCTCAACGGCGACGGCGAGTGGTGATTCACCGAGTGCCTGGGCGTAGGTGGGTCGTCCGCGCACTCGCCACCTGTAGTTTGAAGCGGTCGGCCTGGGACGGCACCGCGACACGGCCGACTGGCTTGCCTGAGTGGAGCGCCTCCGCCTCCAGGATTCGTCCTGCCAAGGGAGCAGACGCCGAGCCAAACGGTCACAGCGCTGCGCGGTGTCTGGCCTCCGGCCAGGGCGGCATCTCGTCGGTGTCCTCGCCTGCCTCCGCCTTCACCCACCAGCCCGTGTCGTTGACGTAGTGCTCGAACCAGTCTTCGAGGCTGGGTGAGTCGATCCACCAGGCCGCATCTGGATCTCCCGGGTTGGGATCGAAGAGGAGAACCCTTCCCTGCTCGCTGCGGCAGTCGACGCAGGCGTACATGCCGCAACCCCAGTTCAGGATCGGCAGTACGCCCTCCGGCCAGGCCCATTCGGTGCCGGCCTGGGTGGTGCGTGCCTCGAGATAGGAGTCGATCGCCTGCTCGGAGGTCGGTCCGTTGACAAGGCTGAACAACTGGTAGTCGGGGCCGAAGCCGCCGTTCGCGAAGTCCCGGTAGACCGCGGCGAGCAGGGCGTGCAGCCTGAATCCCAGCCGCTCTTCCGCGGTGTCGATCGCGGCTTGGGGGAGCGGGGCGGGCAGGCCGCCGTCGAGAGGGATGTCCGGCTCGTCCTGGCCAGCTCGTCGAGCGATACGGGCGAGGAGGCCGCTGTAGTCGGTCACGGAAAGCATGATGCCCCGCGCGGAAACGAGCCTGCCGGTCCGGGGCGCTCCTTGATAATCGCTGGCGTCGATGCCGGGGTGCGGGGCAGGCTCGGGTCCATGACGAGCAGTGATCTGTGGGACGAGGAGACAGCGCAGCGGTACGACGAGTCGTCGGCGGAGATGTTCGCGCCGGAGGTACTCGACCCGGCCGTGGATTTCCTGGCCCGGCTGGCGGACGGTGGCCCGGCGTTGGAGTTCGCGATCGGTACGGGCCGGGTGGCGGTCCCGCTCGCGGCCCGGGGTGTGCCGGTGACGGGGATCGAGCTGTCGGCGCCGATGGCCGCCCAGTTGCGCCGCAAGGTCCCGGCGGAGCAGATGCCGGTGGTGATCGGCGACATGGCCACGACCCGGGTCGACGGCGAGTTCTCGCTGGTCTACCTCGTCTGGAACACCATCGGCAACCTGCGTACGCAGGACGAACAGGTGGAGTGTTTCCGCAACGCTGCCCGGCACCTCGCGCCGGGTGGTCGTTTCGTCATCGACGTGCTGGTGCCGCCCATCCGGCGCTTCCCGCCGGGGCAGGTGGCCGTGCCGTTCGACATCTCCGACCGGCACGTCGGCTTCGACACCCTGGACATGGTCACGCAGCAGGCCACGTCACATCACTACAGCCGTCTGGAGGACGGAAGCGTCCGGTACGGCCAGAGCAACTTCCGCTACGTCTGGCCCGCCGAGTGCGACCTGATGGCCCGGCTGGCCGGACTGACCCTGGAGCGGCGGGTGGCGGACTGGACCGGCGCCCCGTTCACCTCGGAGAGCGAACGTCACGTGTCGGTCTGGCGCAAAGACCCCGACGCCCTCGAGGACTCAATCGGCAGGGGTATGCGGCACTGACGGGGTGAGCTGTGCATCCTCGGCCAGGCGGCGGTGGAGTTCCGCCTCGGAGATGTCCTCAAGGTGGGTGAGGAAGACCCACACATGTCCATGTGGGTCGGAGAGGATCGCGGTGCGATCGCCGTGGAACGTGTCGGCCGGCGCCTTGATGATCGTTGCGCCTGCCGACTCGGCCCGTTCGGCGAGAGCGTCGACGTCGGGTACGAAGACGTGCAGCGTGGTGGTGGTGCCACCGAGCGCGTGGGGCTCAAGCCAGCCACTGCCATCGGTCTCCGACACGCTGGTGTCTCCCAGCATCAGTGTCGAAGGACCGATCGCGATCTCGGCGTGCAGGACACCGCCTGTGGGTGCGTCGAGGCGGAACAGCACCCGGGCGCCGAACGCTCGTACGTAGAAATCGATGGCCTTGGCGCCGTTGTCGACGGCTATGTGCGGGATGACCGCGTAGCGGTACCGGTCGGGAATCGATGTGCCATTGACAAGTGAAGTCATGGCTCTCCTCGTGTTTTGCCGCGCTGCCCGCATCTCGGGCCATGCCGGCACGGTAGGACTTCAAGTTGAGTTGAAGTCAAGAACGGCAACTGTGGCCGGCCCTCGTCGGCCGGCCCGAAGAGACGGGCCGACCGACGTTGATCAGAAACCGCCGTCGTGGTGGACGTACACGCGGTCGAAGCGCAGGTCGGCCAGATCCTGTCGCGGAATCACCCAGGTGATCAGGTCGGTGTACTGGCCGTTGACCATGTCAGGGGTGGCATCCGCCGTGGCCAGCACAACCCAGTCCTCGTCCTTGGGCGGATCCCTGCGGATGTCCTCGTGCAGTCCGGGCAGGCGCTGGCCCCCGCAGCAGACGTCACCGTCCGGACCGGCGGCTTCAACGGCGTCCTCGATGGGATGGTGGTTGAAAACCGTGGGAAGTCCGCCCAACTGCACCGCTCTTTCGTCGAGCGCGTACTCCGACGTGGCTTCCCACGCCGCGGCCAGATCCTTGCCGCGCGGGTGTTCCGGTGTGTCCCCGTCGTCCGCGGCGGTGGGCAGGTGCAGGGAGACGACTGTCTGACGCATGCTCTCCACCGGCCACGAGATGTCCTCGTCATCATCGCGGTAGGGACGCTCCGCGAGGGCTTTCCCTGCGGGGAGATACAGAACCGTGCCTTCGAATGTGCAGCACTCGTCGGCGTTCTCGTCGGCGAAGAGCAGCAGATGGCCGTCGGAGGGCAGGGGCAGGTCGGTGGCCTCGGCGGGCAGGGCTGCGCAATCGATCGTGGCGACAAGGGTGAACGGCGGATGGGGCACGTCGCCCGGAAGCCACGGGTTGCCACCCCACCGGCCCGCCTCCGGTCCGTCCCCGCCGGGGAGCAGCACCGTGAACGGACGCAGGCGGCTCATCCAGCGTTCGACTTCTGCGGGCGCGATGCCCTGCTCGGCCGCCGTGGCGCGGAACCGATCAATACGCATTTGCATGTCTGCGTGTGTCACGCGGGGCAGTGTAGGGGCGAGCGCCGACACCGGTGCTCGCGCGGAATCGGGTTCGATGGTCCTGGCGCGGGCTTGCCCGATCCTGCTCACCCGGACCCGCCGTCGGTGACACAGTGCAGGGATGAGCAGGCGGCGCGCCGACCCGGCCGTACCCGGTGCGGGTCCTCGACCAGGTCTGACCCGTAACGTCGCCGGATCGTCGTCGGCGGAGTGGTTCGTGGTCATCACCATCGCCACGATCCTGGTGACCCGGGCCTGGCTGGCGCTGACCGGCTATCCGCAGATCGGCGGCGGGAACCTGCACATCGCGCACGCGCTCTGGGGCGGGGCGGCGATGATGCTGGCGCTGTTGACGGGGTGGGCCTTCATCGGGTTCGGGGCGCGGCTGGTGACGGTGGTGCTCGGTGGCGTCGGGTTCGGTCTCTTCCTCGACGAGGTCGGCAAGTTCGTCACCAGGGACAACGACTACTTCTACGGCCCCAGCGCAGAGATCATGTTCGTGCTCGTGGTCTTGATCATCGTAGGGCTGCGGGCGGTGCGGGAGTTCCGGCCGCTCTCGCCGATCGAGCTGGTGACCTCGGCGTCGCTGATCGCGACCGAAGGGCTCGCCCGCGGGCTGGCGCCCTACCGGCGGGAGTTGGCAACGGAGATGCTCAACGAGGCTGGGAGGCGGGGCATCGACGCCGCGTCGATCGCTGCCGTCCGTACGCTGCTCGACGCCGCGCCCACCGCCTCGGAGCGACTGCACCAGGCGCAGCGGCGGGTGCGCGCCGTGGCGGCGCGGCTCTTCGGCAGCCCCACGTGGGTGCCCGTCCTCGGTTGGATGCTGGTGGCCACCGCGGTCCTCGGAGTGGCCGCGGGCAGCCTTCAGGCGATCTTCGGCGAGCGGTACTACGACGACGCGGGCACCGAACGGATCGCCGGGGTCAGCGTCGCCTCGCTGTCGGAGTTCGCCATCGCCGCGGTGGTGCTGGTCGTCGCGCTGCCGGCCATGCTCGTGCGCCGTCGTACCGGCTCCCTTCAGGCGCTGCGGGCGTTGCGGCTGGTGGCGTTGGTCTCGACCATGCTGACCGCGTTCATCGAGTTCGCCACCGAAGGCTTCGGCGCATTGATCAACCTGGCGGTGGGCGTCTTCGTGCTCGTGGTGCTGTCGTTCCAGGTCTCCCAGGCCGAGACGGGTCACGAGGGTGCCGTTACCGGCCCAGCGTCGGAGTGATCAGCTGCGGGCCCACCGTTGCGCCTTGGGAAGCAGGAGGAGCCGCAGGGATTCCTGAAGTTCGGCGGAGTCCTCGTGCTCGCGGAGCGCGGCCGGCGCGTGCCGCATGAACCAGAGCGTCAACGCAGCGCACCAGGTGTCGCTGTCCGGCCGGCTGTCCCAGGGGAGCTCATCGTTCAGCAGTTCGTATATCCACTCGTCCACGGCAGTGACCAGTCGCTGCCGCGTCACCATGTCACCCATCAGGTCCGCCCAGATTGTCAGCCACGGGGTGAGCTTCCCGCTGATCTCGGCGAGGAACACCAGGGCCTCATGGGCGGGGACCCTGGCGTCAGGATCGACCAGAACGTGCAGCCACCAGACGTCCAGGAATTCGCGTAGAGCAGTGCGTTGCGCGTCAGGCCACTCCTGCCAGTGGGCCCTGGTGAACTGCTGTGCCAGGCTCTCCATCCCGATCATGGGTTCGACCTTGCCGGCAACGAGGCTCTGGGTCAGTTGGGGAAGGATCCGGCGCATCATGGGTGCCGGGTAGCTCCAGTCGGAGGCCCAGTAGGCGCGGCGAAGCAAATCCTCGTCCAGCGGAACGTCCGCTGTCTTGAGTAACGCCAGTTCCTCCGCGCTGCCCCAGTGGCACTCGCAGTTGGAGTCGTCGGGATGAGCGGTCATGCCCTGGAAAGTCGCAGCCACGGTCGACAGCGCTTCGTACAGGCGGCGGCCCAGATTGCTCAGGTCAGGCGTCACGGCCGGTCCCATCGAGACTCCGGAGGCGCGCACCTGCCGAAGAGAGGGATCTTGCCATGCCTCGGCCAGGTGCGAAAGGGGATGAATCCCTTGCCGATCCGGCCACTGCGGCCGGGAACGTTCCCGTCCCCGCCGCGGTCCCCGGCAGGCCGCTCGGACCTGCCGGGGAGTGGTCACTGTCGAGGATCGGCGGTGAGCGGCAGGGCGGGCCAGGCCGCGAGGTCGTGGAGCAGCTGGCGGTCGTGGGTGGCGACGACGACCGCCGCCGGGGTCGTCAGCAGGGCGGCGGTGAGGTCGTCGACCAGCGCCGCCGACAGGTGGTTGGTCGGTTCGTCGAGGATCAGCAGGTCGGGGCGTTCGGCCAGCCGCAGCGCCAGGTTGAGCCGGCGCTGCTGCCCCTGCGACATCCGCCCCACCGGCGTACGGCGTGCTTCCCGGTCGAGCAGATTGGTCGCGGTCAGCGGCAGGGCTTTTTCGCCGTGCAGCCGCCCGCTGGAGTGCAGCCGGCCGAGGTGCTGTTCGTACAGGTCGTGGGCGAGCACCCCCGGCGGCCAGTCCGGCACCTCCTGCCCGAGGTACGCCACGCGCGCCCGGGACAGGTGACGGACCTGCCCGGTCGACGGCGTGAGCTCCCCGGCCAGCACCGTGAGCAGCGTCGACTTGCCCGTCCCGTTCGGCCCGGTCACCAGCAGGCGGTCCCCGCCGTTGAGGGCCGTCGTCACCGGCTGGTGCAGCCGCCCGGTCACGGTGACGTCGTCACAGCGCAGGAGCGGTATTCCCGTACGCGTCTCCAGCGGCGGCCAGCGCAGCGGCTGCGGTGGCTCCGGCACGGTGATCCGGTGCGCTTCGAGCTCCTCCTGGCGGCGCCGCAGCGCCTGGACCACGCCCGGGGCGCGGGACTGGCGCTGGTGTTTCCCGGTTCCCTTGTCCGGGCGCCAGCCGGTGCTGAGCCGGCCCTGCGCCTCGCTCACCGAGTCGGCGAGCCGCTGGTGTTCGGCCAGCTGCGCCTCGTGGTCGCGTACCCAGTTCTCGTAGTCGCGCCGGCGCCCCTCCTGCCAGCCGGCGTAACCCCCGGCGTAGCGGCGCGGGAGTCCGTCCGCGCTGGGGTCGAGGTCCAGGAACTCCGTAGCCACGTCCTTGAGCAGGGCGCGATCGTGGGTCACCAGCACCAATCCGCCCGGATGCTCCCGCAACCGCGCGGTGAGGAACGCCAGGCTGGCGGCGTCGAGGTGGTTGGTCGGCTCGTCCAGCATCAGCAGGTCGAAACGCGCCCCCAGCAGGCACGCCAGCCGGACCCGGTACCGCTGCCCGACCGAGAGCGTCGCCAGCGGGCGGTCCCGGTCGGT
Organism: Melissospora conviva; assembly: GCF_049523535.1. NCBI lineage: Bacteria > Bacillati > Actinomycetota > Actinomycetes > Micromonosporales > Micromonosporaceae > Melissospora > Melissospora conviva. The sequence continues at coordinate 858,468 of NZ_JBLLDT010000002.1, read as the reverse complement.
GCAGGCGTCGAGGCCGGCCAGCGCCACGTCGATGCGGCGCTGCGCGTCCCACGCGTCCAGCCGGGTCGCGGCATCCAGGGCCGCGGCGTACGCGTCGTCGGCGCCCGGCCTTTCCTCGGCGAGCGTGGCCGTCGCGTCGTCGAGCGCCCGGAGGGCGCGGTCGGACTCCCGCATCGCACCCAGGACCAGGGTGCCGACGGTCTCCCCGTTGCGCGCCTCCAGGTTCTGGCGGGCGACGCCGATGGTGCCGGTGCGCTCCACCACGCCCTGGTCCGGCGTGATCAGGCCGGCCAGCACGTGCAGCAGCGTCGTCTTGCCGCGGCCGTTCTCGCCGACGAGGGCCAGGCGCGCGCCGGCGGAGACGGTCATGCTGACGTCGGAGAGGATCACCCGCCCGCCCAGTACGACGCGTACGCGGTCGGCCCGCACGTGTGCGCGGCGGCCGGCGGGGAGCGGATCGCCCCAGGTGAAGTCGGGCTCGATGGCCGTGACGGATGACAGAGACTTTTCGAGGTTTTTCAAGGTCTGCTCTTCGGCTCGTGGTGGAGCCGGGCAGCGCGGAAACACCGCCCGGCGGGAACGCCAGGACGGCGGAGCAGAGCCGTTACCTCAGAAGCCGGTGAACCCTGCCGCCGTCAGCGGAGGGACCACGGCTTCAGGATGCCGATGCCTTGATACATGTGGATCACCGTACCCGATTCGGCGCATCGGCTGCAGGCGATATCCGCCGGCGTTCACGGCTGCCACAGGAACGATGCGGTGTCGCAGGGGCGGCACCGGAACCCGTAGCCGCATCCGCCGGCGAAGTTCAGGGACGTACGGCGATCGTGGCCCTCTTCCAGCTGCACGACGAAGGTCATCGGCGCGTCGCAGCCGCCGCAGGTCGGCGTCTCGTCATCCTGCAGCCACTGCGGCGCTCCGCCAACCTGCCCGAGTACGTGGCGCAGTGGGCCGCCCGTTTCGCTGTGCCATCGCTGGCGCGCCCGTTCGTAGTGCACCTCGGGCGTCGCGGCGTAGGCGATCGCGGATACCTCCGGCAGCAGGACGACACCATCCGAGGGCACGGCGGCCGGGACGAGGTCGGACCGGAATACGAAGGCCCGGTTGCCACCCGAGTCGGGTTCCCACTCCAGGCAGAGGCCGGGTTCGTTCTCGCACATGAAGATCGAGAAGAGCCCGTGCTCGGCCGGGTCGATGTCGTCGAGCCGGATCTGGGCCTGGAACTGCATCGGCCCGTCGAACTCCGCGCACTGTGGCCACTCGAAGCCGGGCGGGGCGAGCGGAACTCCGCCGGTGCGGGTGCGGGGTGCGCCCGCGTCGGCCGGGCCCTCATAGATCATCAATTTCACCGGGGCAGGTTATGAGACCAGGGGCCGACCAGGTCCGGCGGCGCGCCAGATGACGGGCGCGCAGCTGCGGTGGTCCGCAAGGCAGGCAAGCCGCGCCGGTTTCCCGCTGCGAAACATCTTTCCACGTATGGATCCGGGGCGTAGGCTGCCTGTCGATATGCGTACGCCGGCTGCTGCCCCGGAGCCGGCGGTCCTGGGCCGGTGCGTGCGACGGACCCGCCCCCTCTCCGACCCTCTCCAGGAGCAGCCATGCGGAAGGCAGTCATCACCGGCAGCACCAAGGGCATCGGCTTCGCGCTCGCCCGCGAACTGCTCACCCGCGGCCACAGTGTCGCCGTCACCGGACGCACCCAGGACGCCGTCGACGACGCCGTCGAGCGACTGCGCCCGGCCGCGACCGGCGGGGCGGCCGTGCACGGATTCACTGTGGACGTCACGGACGCCGCGCAGGTCGAGAAGCTCTGGAGCGCCGCCGTCGATGCGATGGGCGGTGTCGATCTCTGGGTCAACAACGCGGGCGTCGCCAACACCACCCGCCCGATCGTGGAGACCAGCCTCGAAGACGTCCGCACCATGGTCACCACCAACATGCTCGGCACCGTGTACGGCTCGCAGGTCGCCGTCCGCGGCATGACCGCAGCCGGTGGCGGGCAGCTCTTCAACGTGCTCGGCGGCGGCAGCGACGGCCGGATCCGGCCCGGCATGGGCGTCTACTCGGCCACCAAGCGCGGCCTCGACTCGTTCACCCGCGCCCTGGTCAAGGAGGTCGAGGGGACTTCCGTACGGGTCGGGCAGATCAGCCCCGGCATCCTCATCACCGACGGTTGGCTGCGGGAGGCCGCCGCCGCCCCGGAGCAGGTGGCCAAGCAGCGAAAGATGCTCAACATCCTCTGCGACCACGTCGACGAGGTGGCGCCGTACCTGGTCGAGCGGATGCTCGCCAGCACCAGGAACGGCGACGCGATCGCCTGGCTGACCACCGGCCGGATGACCCGCAAGTTCCTCGTGCCCCGCAAGGACGACGTCCTCGCCCGCTACGGCCTCTGACCCCCGCCCGGCTTTCGGCCCGGTGTGGGCCGGAAGCCGGCTCCGCGGCAGGGTCAGGGGCGGCGGCCGATGAAACCGAGCAGGCGGGTCTGGACGTCGGCGTCTGCGGGGACCTCGACGCGCGCGCCGAACTGGCCGTTGCCCCGCATCGCGGCCTCCATCGGCTCCATTCCGGCCAGCAGTTGCGCGCACTTGTCCGGGTCTAGGCGCTCGTCCTGGCCGGTCGCCCGCGCCAGGTCCCAGGTGTGCATGAAGACGTCGGCGGTGTAGAACTGGTCGATCGCCCGGTCCAGCGGGATCTCGCCGAGGTGCGGGTTGTTCAGGGTGCGCTCGGCCGTCGCGGGGTCGTCCAGCAGCGCCTGCACGGCGTCGCGCTGCACCATCCACGCCCCGGCCGGATCCTCGTCGACCGAGGGGCCCTCCGGCAGCTTCACGTCCGAGCCGGCGGCGAGGAAGCCCGGCAGCCACTCCACCAGGTGCCGCACCACGTCGCGGGCCACCCACCCGTCGCAGGGCGCCGGGTTGTCCCACGCATCCGGGGCGACACCGAGCACCCGGTCGGTGAAAGCCTCCGCAGCCTTGCGATGTTCCTCTGCTTCCCGGCTCATCTCCGTGTCCCTCCCGCGCGATGAACATTCGCCTGTCAAAGGTCGCCGTCGATGCTAAGGGTGCTTGGCCGCCGTACGCGGCAAACGCGCCCGCGCGTCTCTCTAGACTGCGTGGGTGCCCGCCGACCTGACCCGTCCCTGCCACTGCCGTCTCTGCGAGCCCGCCGGCGGTGATTCCGACCCGCGCGCCGTGTCGCTGCGCGACCACGTCCAGCAGCACGGGTGGCAGGTGACCGGTGTCATCGAGGAGGACGACTTCCCGGGTTGGGCGTACACGGTGGGGCTCTGGCACAGCTACCGCAGCCCGGAGATCGCGGTGCTCGGCCTGCCGACGCGGACCTGCATGTCGATCGCCAACCTGCTCGCCGCGAAGGTCCGCGACGGCGCGGAGCTCGCGCCCGGCCGGCGGCTGGAGGACGTGCTCAAGGGGCACGCCGTGGAACTGCGCGAGGTACGCGGTGAGTGGTTCCCGGCGCTCTTCGGCCAGGCCACCGCCTTCTACCGCACGCCGCCCCTGCCGATGCTGCAGGTCTGCTGGCCGGACCCGAACGAGCACTTCGTCTGGGACGCCGAGGCGAGCGACTCCCTGCACTCCCTGCACCCGCAGCTCTGGCTGCCCCCGGCCGACCACCCTGCGAGCCCGTGGACGACCCTCGCCAAGGGGAACTGACCAGTACGCAGGCGCCGACTGTGTCCTCCAAGGACGCAGGGGGGTGCCCGTTGACAGCCGGCCCCATGATGTTTCGAGGCGCTGGCTCCGTTGAACGGGCGTGTCGGGACGTTCGCCCCGGCCAGGCGACGCGGCCTGGACAAGGGGTGCCGGTGAAATCACATCGAGATGCCGGACCTGTGGTCGGCACTCTCCGGGAACTCGCGGTCGGCATCTTGATCGCGGTCACCGCCGCCGTACTCGCACTGGGGACCAGGACGGCGGAGAGCACCTACAACGGCACCGGCCTGGGGTTCGGCGAAAACCGGGAGAACGGTTCTGCCACGCCGGATGAATGTCGGAAGACCGGTCCGCTGTCGTTGAACGGTTTCGGCTACTGGTGGTCCTGCTCCGCTCGGGTGACGATGGGGGACGGGCGGGTGGTCCACATCGAAACCCGTGCGTCTGCGCTTCGTCCGGGCGATCGCGACGTTCCGATGGTCGAGTCCTGTCAGAAAAATCTGCCGTCGAAGTGCACGTACACACGCCCTGGAAACTTCGCTCTCGCGTTCGGTGTGAGATTACTTCGACCGGTGACGGGAGCGGCGGCGCTCTTCGCTGTCGCGGCAGCGGTTGCGGTGATGGTTTCCCCCATGCTGACCCGCCGGCGACGCCGTTGATCCGTCACCGTTTTAGGGATCGGATCAGCACGTGGCCACCATGAGTTCGGACCAGATCGCGCAGATCCAGCGCGAGCAGATCACCCCGTACGAGCGGTGTGGGCCGATACTGCGTACACTGCCGTCCCGCAGATTGCCGGTGGGATGTTGGGAGGTGGATTCTAATCTTCGACAATCCGGAGCTAGCCCGTGCCGAGCGTGAAGGCAGGGCACGCGAAACGCTGGCTTGGCAACGGTACGGGCCAGTCGTTTACCGGCTCCGTCAGTTGTTCTTCATGACAATGACCCTTTTGGGGGCATGTGTGCTGGTGCTGGTATCCCAGTCGGTCCTCAGCCTGTACCCAGGCACCGGTGCGGTCCGTCCAGGGGTGACCGAGCAGCCAGTTCGGGCGAATGTGCAAGAGTGCCGTCGTGTCGGCCCGCTCAGTGGCTACGGACTGGGCTATTGGTGGGAGTGCCAGGCCGTGGTGCGGCACGACGAGGAACCCGAACGGCAGGTGGTGCTGGGCCGGTCCATCGTCGACCCGGGTGATGTCGGGCAGGTCGTCGAGCTGCGTGCAGCCTGCCGCGGGCAGGGAGAGACCGACTGCCACTACGGGAGGCCGATGGCCGGCCTCTGGGTGGCGGGCTATGTGATCGTCGAAATGGTCATCAAGGTGGTGATATTCGGCCTGCTGTTTTTAGTCGTTATCTACCTGCTCACGGCGGTCATGGGATGGCCGAGGTATTCGGCGTTCATCGATCGGTGGCTGAGAGTAAGCGGGATGAGGTATCGGTGAAATGATTTCAAGTATTGGTTATCTGGACATCATTCGGCAGCGGATGTGCGCCGACCAGTGTGCGGTGACTGATGAAAGAATCGGTTCCATGCCTGGTGTGGTCGGCTACCGGGCACAGATGCGGGCTCTGGCTAAGATGCACATCTTCGCCGTCGCCGCGCAGGCTGACCGGGTGGACGAGAAGTGCCTGAGGGGCTTCGTTGACGACGTGGTCAATCTGGCGTTGGCCCGCAAGGGGACGTGGCGCGGCATGCAGACCGGGCTGATTGTGCTGCCGATTCTGGTGACGAAGTCAGCGGATGCCGCCGCCACGGCCCTGACACAGAAGGCGTACCGGCTGAATCTCGCCGGCTTCGCGGCTATGGCCCAACCCGCCGTTGTTGATGTGCAGGCCAGCAAGGTCTGGACCTTCCGCGGCACCCGGTTGTGGGGTTACGCCTACAACTCCCTGATCAAGCAGAAGTACAACAACTACCTTCCGGATCCCACCCTGCTTTCGGACTGACTGTCGGCACAACTCCGGCTTGGCGGTCATTCGGAACGCCCGGCTGACACACGGCGCGGTGGACGGTCCGGAGGGGACGGTCCACCGCGGCGTGGCCGTGGGCCGCCCGCGCCTGTCGGCGGCGCGCCAGCTGCACCCGCTCCGCAGCCCCGCCATGGGGCACGGAGGGATTCAGGGACGGGACTTCAGGGTGGTCAGCACCAGATCGGTGGCCTGGGCCACCAGTTCGGGGACGGTCCGGTCGCCGTCGAGGAGTTCGATGCGCCAGCCCAGGCCCGTGGCGTAACCGATGGCGCGCTGGTAGGCGGCGGAGGTCTTCTGCAGCTTCGTCTCGAAGAGTTCCGGGGCGCCGGCGCGCTGCCCGATCCGCTCGGCACAGACCTCCGGGCGGGTGTCCAGGAAGATCGTCAGGTCGGCGGCGGGGACGCGGGAGTTCAGCGCCGTCAGCCACTCCAGCTCCAGCCCCTGCATGCCCTGGTACGCCAGCCCGGAAAGCAGGTGCCGGTGCGAGACGATCACCGCCGGCTCGGGGTTGTCGAGCACCGGGCGTACCCGGGTCAGGTAGTGGTCCAGACGGTTCGCGGCGAAGGTCAGCGCGAGCACCTCCGGGGCGGGCGCGGCGCGGCGGTGGCGCAGGATGTCCTCGAGGACGTCGCCGGCGAAGGACTCCGGGTCGGGCAGGCCGGTTACCTCGACGGCGACGGACCCGCTCAGCGCCGCGGCCAGTTCGGTGACCAGCGTCGTCTTGCCCGAACCGTCAAGCCCCTCAACCGCCACATGGATGCCCACGCAAAACGCCCTTCAGCCGCCGCAGATGCACTGGTCATCCTACGAACCGCGCCCCGCCTCGCCGACTCCAACCGTGCCGTACCCGGTTGTCCGGTTCCAATGGGTCGGCATGAGCAGGCGGGGCAGCGGGTAGCCAGCAGGCCGCACGCACCTGGGGAGGAGCGGCTACATGGTGGATCGCGACGGGCCGAGGGTCGGGGTACTGGGCTCCTACGGGGGACGAAACCTCGGGGACGAGGCGATTCTCGTCGCGTTGCTCGACGGAATCCGGCAACACCGCCCGGACGCCCGGCTGACGGTCTTCTCACGCGAACCGGCCCACACCCGGCGAACGCACGCCGACGTGGACGTCGTCGCGTGGGAGGGGGTCAGCCGGTCCGACTCCGGGCAGGTGCTCGACGGGCTCGACCTGCTGGTGCTCGGCGGCGGCGGAATCCTCTACGACAACGAGGCCCGCCGGTATCTGCGCCTGGTGCTGGCCGCCCAGGAACGAGGGCTGCCCGTGGTGACGTACGCGGTCGGGGTCGGCCCGCTCACCGACGCGGTCGACTGTTCGATGGTGCGCGAGGCGCTCGGCGCGTCGGCGCACGTCACAGTCCGGGACAACGAGTCGCGGCAGGCGCTGGAGGAGGCCGGTCTCACCGTGCCGATCACCGTCACCGCGGACCCGGCGTTCCTGCTCAAACCCGAGCCCTTCGAGCTGGATCTGCTCTACGCCGAGGGGGTGCCGCGGGACAAGCGGCTGATCGGGATCAGCGTGCGGGAGCCGGGCCGGGCCGCCGAGCACCTCGACGAGGACGGCTACCACCGGCTGCTGGCGCAGGTGGGGGACTTCCTGGTGCAGCGCATCGACGCGTACCTGGTCTTCGTGCCGATGGAGCGCGACGACATCCGGCACTCGCACGGGGTGCTGGCGCACATGACCGCCGCCGACCGGGGCCGGATCCTGCACGGCGACTACCGGCCCGGTCAGATCCTCGGGCTGATGCCGCACCTGGACATGGCCGTCGGGATGCGCCTGCACTTCCTGATCTTCGCGGCGCTGGCGAACATCCCGTTCCTGCCCCTGCCCTACGCGGGCAAGGTCTTCGACCTGGCCAAGCGGCTCGGCGCGCCCGCGCTCAAGGGCGTCAACCGAGAGGTGGAGGGGCCGCTGCTGGCCGAGGTCGACCGGATCTGGGACGAGCGCGAGCAGCGGTTCGCCCCGATGAGCCACCGGGTCGCCCATCTCCGCGCGGAGGCCCAGGGGACCTCGGACGCGCTGAGACCGCTGCTGCAGGCGCTCGACGGCCGGATCCCGGCCGGCGCGGGCAACCGGGCCCGCTGAGCGCCGACACCGCCCGGGTGCGCGTCACCCGGCGTCGCGTGCACCGGCGCCGCGTGCACCGGCGGCGGGTCACCAGCGGCGGGTGCACTGGCGGTGCGGCGCCGGTCAGGGGACCGGGCCGCGCCAGCGGTAGATCCAGCCCTCCGGCTCGACGGTCGTCTCGATCTCGTAGACCGTGGCGTCGGCCAGTCCGTCGCCCTGCTGATGCACGGTGAGCGGCGGGCGGCCGGAGGGATCCAGCTCCACCACCACCGAGTTGCCGTCATCCGGGCCGCCGACCAGCAGGATCTCCACGTTCGCCATGGCCCCATCGTGCCCGCTTCCGCCCCCGGGCCGCAGCGGATACGCCGGTGCGGCCAGGCGGCGTGTGCCCGCACTATCCTTGGCCGGCGGGTACGCGATCGAGGGGGCGACAGTGCTGGTCATCCACGCGGTGTGGCCGGCCGACGACGCGCCGGCCCTCTGGGCCGAGGACTCCACCCGGCCCGTCACCGCGTCACGCCGCCGTATCCGGCCACACCCCGGCGCGGCGAGCCGGGACGCGCTCGCGTCGGCGCTCGGGCCCGGGGCGGCCGAGGCGACCGCAGTCACCCTGGACCTGCTGCTCCCCACCCGGGCGGGCGTACCGCTCGACTCGCCGGAACTGGTCCGCGACACCGTCGCCGCCGCCTCGCGCGCCCCGGTCACCCTCGCCGGCTGGCAGGTGCCGGCGCTGCGGTTCGACCCCGATGCCGCGTACGTCCTGCTCCGCGCCCTCGGCGATCTGGGTGTGACCGCCGGCGCCGGGCTGCGGCACCTGGCCGCCGTCGCCGAGTTCGCCGCCGACCTGGTCGGGCGGGGCCGGCTGCTGCCGGTCGTGCGTCCCGAGCCGTACGGCGGCCGGGCGCTCTGGCGTCCGCTGCTCACCGGCGCCGACGCGCGGTGGGCACGCGCCCTCGCGCTGGCGCTGCCCCCGGCGGTCCGCGCCGCCGCGCCCGAGCGGGAGGCCGGCTCGCTCGCCGCCGCCCTGCTCGACACCCTCGTCGACGCCGCCGCCCGGGCGGCCCTGGCCGGGGTCGATCTCGCCGCCGAACCCCTCCCCGGCACGGCGACCACCGGGTGGCTGCGGGCGCTCACCGGTGAAGAGCGCACCTTCACCGCCGACGCGGCGGAGGTCACGGCGCTCGCCGCGGGGCTGGCGCAGTGGCAGCGCGACGCCGCCGGAGCCGCCGTACGCGGCTGCTTCCGCCTCATTGAACCCCCGGAACCGGCGGACCAGATGGCCGCGCAGGCCGACCGGATCGCGACGGACCGGAGCGGGGCCGACCAGCCCAATACCGGGACCGAGAGCGAGACCGAGACCGGGACCGAGAGCGAGACCGGGACCGGGACCGGGACCGGCTGGCGGGTCGAGTTCGCGTTGCAGCCGGCCGACGAGCCGGGCGTCGTCGTTGACGCCGCCGAGATCTGGGCGACCGCGGGCGTGCCGAGCGCCCTGGGGGGCCGGGTCGGCGACGCGCAGGAGACCCTCCTGGCCGAACTGGGCCGGGCGAGCCGGCTCTGGCCGGAGCTGGACGCGGCGCTGCGCACCGCGACCCCCCGCCACCTCGAACTGGACACCGAAGGGGCGCACCACTTCCTGCGCGATGGTGCGCCCACCCTGCACGCCGCCGGGTTCGGGGTGCTGCTGCCCGGCTGGTGGCGGCGGCCCGGCGCCCGCCTCGGCGCCCGGGTCCGCGCCACCAGCCGCAGCGCGCCGGGGGTGGTCGCCGCCGCGAGCAGCGTCGGGCAGTCGGCGCTGCTGGACTACCGCTGGGAGCTGGCGCTCGGCGACGAAGCGCTCAGCGCCGAGGAGCTGGCCCACCTGGCCGAGCTGAAGAGCCCGCTGGTCCGGCTGCGCGGGCAGTGGGTCGAGCTGGACGCCACCCGCCTCGCCGCCGGGCTGCGGCTGCTGCGCCGACCGGGGCAGATGACCGTCACCGACCTGCTCCGCCTGGCGCTGGCCGAACCCGACGACCCGCAGACCCTGCCGGTGCTGGAGGTCAGCGCCGACGGCGCGCTCGGGGATCTGCTCGCCGGCCGGGCCGAGCAGCACCTGACACCCCGGCCGGCGCCGCCGGAGTTCGCCGGGACGCTGCGGCCGTACCAGCAGCGGGGCCTGGCGTGGCTGGCGTTCCTGGAGTCGCTCGGGCTCGGCGGGGTGCTCGCCGACGACATGGGGCTGGGCAAGACCGTGCAGCTGCTGGCGCTGCTCGCCGGTGACCCGCCGGGGACCGGCCCGACCCTGCTGGTCTGTCCGATGTCTCTGGTCGGCAACTGGGAGCGGGAAGCGGCCCGCTTCGCGCCGACGAGACGCGTACACGTGCACCACGGTGGCGAGCGGACCCGGCGGCGCCGGTTCACCGACGCCGTCGCCACGGCCGACCTGGTGCTGACCACCTACTCGACGGCGGCCCGGGACGCGGAGCTGCTGCGGGGGGTCGACTGGCACCGGGTGGTGGTCGACGAGGCGCAGGCGATCAAGAACGCGGCGACCCGGCAGGCCGAAGCGGTGCGGACACTGCCGGCCCGGCACCGGATCGCGGTCACCGGCACCCCGGTGGAGAACCGCCTCGCCGACCTCTGGTCGATCATGCAGTTCGCCAACCCCGGCCTGCTCGGCTCCGCCGCGACGTTCCGCAAGCGCTACGCCGAACCGGTCGAACGGCACGGCGACGCCGACGCCGCGCAGCGGCTGCGCCGCATCACCGGCCCGTTCGTGCTGCGCCGGCTCAAGACCGACTCGTCGATCATCACCGACCTGCCGGCGAAGCTGGAGATGGAGGTGCTCTGCAACCTCACCGCCGAGCAGGCCGCGCTCTACCGCGCGATCGTCGACGACATGCTCGCCAAGATCGAGTCCAGCTCCGGCATCGAACGCCGCGGCCTGGTGCTGGCCACGATGACCAAGCTCAAGCAGGTCTGCAACCACCCCGCGCAGCTGCTGCGCGACGGCTCGGCGCTGCCGGGGCGCTCCGGCAAACTCGCCCGGCTCGAGGAGATCCTGGAGGAGGTGCTGGCGGCGGGGGAGCGGGCGCTGCTCTTCACCCAGTACGCCGAGTTCGGTCAGCTGCTGCGCGCCCACCTCTCGGCCCACTTCGGCCGTGAGGTGCTCTACCTGCACGGCGGTGTGGGCCGCCGGGAGCGCGACGAGATGGTCGCCCGCTTCCAGGCCGGCGCCGACGGTGCATACGCGGCCGGCCCGCAGCTCTTCGTGCTCTCCCTCAAGGCCGCCGGCACCGGACTGAACCTGACCGCCGCCAACCACGTGGTGCACGTCGACCGCTGGTGGAACCCGGCCGTGGAGGACCAGGCCACCGACCGGGCCTTCCGCATCGGCCAACGCCGGCAGGTGCAGGTACGCAAGTTCGTCTGCGCCGGCACCGTGGAGGAGAAGGTGGCGGAGCTGATCAGCGGCAAGCGGGAGCTGGCGGCGCAGGTCGTCGGCGCGGGAGAGCAGTGGCTGACCGAGCTATCCACCGACCGGCTGCGGGAGTTGTTCACCCTGGACGCCGAGGCGGTGTCGACATGAGCGCCCCGTTCCACGAGTACGGCCGCCCGCGCCGCGTCGCCGGTGGGATCCGGGCGCGCAGCGCGCGCGGGCCGATCGGGGAGTCCTGGTGGGCACGGCGCTTCCTGGCCGTGCTGGAGTCCTTCGCGCTCGGCACCCGGCTCACCCGCGGCCGGTCGTACGCGCGCGCCGGCCAGGTCCTCGACCTGACGATCGCCCCCGGGGTGGTCACCGCGACCGTGCAGGGTTCCCGCGCCCGGCCGTACCAGGTCCGGATCGGACTGGCGCCGTTCCCGGCGCAGACCTGGGAGCGGATCGAGACGCAACTGGCGGCGCAGGCGTTCTTCAGTGCCCGGCTGCTCGCCGGTGACCTGCCCCCGGAGCTGGAGCAGCTCTGCGTCGACGTGGGGGCGCCGCTCTTCCCCGCGGCGCTCGGTGAGCTGACGCAGCGCTGCGACTGCCCCGACGCCGCGGTGCCCTGCAAGCACCTGGCGGCGGTCTTCTACCTGCTCGCCGAGGCGTTCGACGCGGACCCGTTCGAGCTGCTGCACTGGCGCGGACGCCGGCGGGCGGAGCTGCTCGAGAGACTGCGGGCGCTGCGCACCCCGGACCCGGCCGATCGCGCCACGGCCGGCGCGGCTACGCCCGCGTCCGGCGGTGCGGCGCCGGATCCTGGTGCAGCCGGGGCCGAATGTGCCACGGCGAATCCCGCGGCTGTACCGGAACCGCTCGGCGCGCCCGCGCCGGGGTCGCCAGGACCGGCGGGCCGGGCCGTCGCGCCGGCGGGGCTGCCCGCCGGCCCGCTCGCCGAAGCGGACCGGTTCTGGCACGCTCCCGTGCCGTTGCCGGACCGCCGCCCGCCGACCCTGGCGACCGAGGCGGATCTGCTGTTGCGCCAGCTCGCCCCACCGGGCCGTGACCTCGGCGGCCCGGGCCTGCTGCGGCGGCTGCGCCCGGCGTACGAGCGCTTCGGCGCGGCCGGTTCATGACCAGCGGCGGCGGAATCGCCACATGAACATGGCGTTGGCGGCGATCAGCACGCCGCAGACGGCTGCCGCCGGTGGACCGCCGATGACGGCCGCGGCGGGCAGCGAAGCCCAGAGCGCGATGGCCAGCAGAATCAGAATTCGACCCCGCCGGGCCTGTGCCCGTCTGCTGAGGCGGGCCACGAAGTTCGGGTCGCTTTCTCGCAGATGTCGGATGATCTGGTCAAATCTGCGCTGATCTTCCTTGCTGAGCATGGCGATGCCTTCCCCTCAAGCGTTCAGCGGTCCGGCGGCATACCCGCTTGCGGGGCGGCTCACGCTCCTGGTTCGGCTGCTGGTTTCGCCCCCGTTCCCATCCGGGCCACCCCGGTGATCGGCTGCCCGGTAAACCGGAATGGCTTAGCGAAACCTTAAATTTCGGTACGGCAGGGGTGGGTAATGTGTGTCGCCCGCCGGTGTCCCTTGTCGTGATCACCGGTTGATGACTAGCGTCGGCGTACCAATTGCTGTCGTCAATGTCGTGTCGTGCCGGTCGTCCGCGTCCGTACGGCGGAAACGGATTTGATCTGTCATGGCCCACGCCGGGGCGTCGAGGGCCCGAGCGGGCGTCTTCGCGGCCGATCGTCGCCGTTGTCCGGCTCAGCTCCGCGTGGCCCGGCGGCGGTCAGCGGTGACCCGGCGGGGATCAGCGGTGGCCCGGCGGGGATCAGCGGTGGCCCGGCGGGGATCAGCGGTGGCCCGGCGGGGGTCAGCGGCCCTGTCGGGGCAGGGGCAGCCGCCCGGGCGTCGACAGAGCCACGGCCGGTCTCGGGGAGTTCAAGGCGTCGACCAGCAGGTTCTGCACGGCGTAGGAGTTCGGCAGGCGCCAGTGCGCGTGCTCCGGGGCGACCGCCCAGCGGACGGTGCCCTCCGGCAGCTTCGTCGGGGGAGCGGGAATCCACGAGCCGAGGCCGTGGCGGACCACGTGGAAACAGTGCTCCAACTCGGGGCGGAGCGGATGGCCGGGGCGGACCAGGAACATCCACCGGCCGGCGGGGGTGACGGCGACCGGCCCCGGCAGCTGCCCGTCGTCGTCGCCGGTGCCGCCGGCGAAGGGTTTCATCCGATCCGTCGCCCGTTGTCCGAGGTAGGCGGGCGCCTCGATGACGTCGAAGGTGCGCCCGGTCGGCAGCAGCACCGAGTGCGGGCGGCTACGCCACCAGGTCGCCACCCGGGCCGGATCGCAGCTCGCGCCCCCTGCCAGTTCTCCAGCGCCGGATGGCAGCCAACGGTCGGGCAGCCGGGCCGGCCGCAGACGAATCTGCTCCGGGCCAGGCAGGCGCCGGGGGTGACGTCCCAGCCGTGGGTGGCGTACCGGACGGCGACGCGCCGCAGCCGGACCCGGTCCAGTGGTGCCAGTTGGCCGACCCTCGGCCCGACATTTGCCCACATGGCGCCAGCTCCCTCCGGTTCATCGATGATCACCGCTGTCGAGGCGTCACCGGCGTGTCCCGTGGTCGTTTGACCGGACGAAAGGTTCGTGCAACTTGCACGAAGGTACGAGCCGGGGTCCTGGAACAGACGTACAGCAAGTGCGATCGGCCCGCCTGACCGGCCGATCGGCCAGCAAACCGCCGGAGGGCCGCCGGCGCAGACCGAGCAGCCGCGCCGGCGGGGACGAGGGGAACGACGTGGACGAACTGCCCATCGGACGACGGGTGGCGTACTGGCGCGGCCGGCGCAAGCTGTCGCAACAGGTCTTCGCCGACCGGTTGGGCAAGTCCAAGAGCTGGGTCGACAAAGTGGAGCGGGGCGTCCGCCGGCTCGACAAGTTCTCCGTGCTCTACGAGATCGCCGACATCCTCGAGGTCGACGTCCAACTGCTCGTGGGCAAGGACCCCGAGCGGCGCACCGACGCGCTCAACTGCATCGACCAGATCGAGGTCGACGAGATCCGGGCCGCCCTGGAGCGCTACGACTCGATCACCGCCTACTTCCACGCCGCGCCCTGCCCGCCGCCGCTGCCGGAGATGCGCAAGGCGGTCAACCACGCCTGGCTCACCTACCAGTACGCCCGATACGGGGTGCTCACCCGCGCCCTGCCGAAGCTGCTGCGCGAGGCCCAGGCGGCCGACGCGGCGTACCAGGGGGAGCAGGGGGCCACCGCCGCGCACCTGCTCGCGCAGGTCTACCAGATCGCCTCCTCGGTGCTGCGCAAACTCGGTGAGTGCGACCTGGCCTGGCTCGCCGCCGACCGCTCCCTCGGGGTCTCCCAGCGCGCCAACGATCCGCTGCTCGCCGGCATCGCCACCTACCGGGTCGGCAACGCGATGCTCGCGCTCGGCCGCGGCCGACCCGCCCTGGAACTCAACGTCAACATCGCCAACCGGCTCGCGCCCGGTGGCGTGAACGAGGCGACCCCGCAGCGCCTCTCCGTCTACGGGATGCTGCTGCTGCAGGGCGCGATGGCCGCCGCCCGCATCGGCGACGCCGCCACCGTGCGCGACCTGATCGGCGGCGCGGAGGAGGCGGCAAACCTGCTCGGCGCCGACCAGAACCACTACTGGACCTGCTTCGGCCCCACAAACCTGGAGCTGCACCGGGCCGCCGCCGCCGTCGAGCTGGGCGAGGGGGGCCGGGCGGTCGAAACCCACCTGCAGATCATGGGCAGCCCCGGCTTCGACGCGCTGCTGCCGGAGCGCCGGGCCCACCACCTGCTCGACACCGCCCGTGGGTACGCCCAGATCGGCGACCTCGCCAACGCCGGGGAGATGCTGCTGCAGGGCGACCGGCTCGCCCCCTCGGAGATCCGTTGCCGTCCCATCGCCCACGAGCTGATGGCGGACGTGCTGAGGCGTACCCGGGGCACGCCGCCGGCGCCGGTCGCCGAACTCGCCGCGCACATGGGCGTGGGCATATGAGCCGCCGGTGACCCGGCGCGACACCGTGGCCCGGCGCGGGGTGCTCTACGTGGTGGCGTGCGGCTCGCCCGTCAGCCGGCACGTCGGGCAGGGAGTGCGGTTGGCGCAGTGCGACGGCTGGGAGGTCTGCGTGATCACCACCCCGGCCGGGCGCAAGTTCTGCGACCCGGCGGCGCTGCGGCGCCAGACCGGCCACCCGGTGCGCAGCAGCTACAAGGAACCGGGCGACCCGGACGTGCTGCCGGCGCCGACCGCGCTGCTGGTCGGCCCGGCCACCTTCAACACCATCAACAAGTGGGCCGCCGGGATCGCCGACACCCTCGCCCTGGGGCTGGTGCAGGAGAGCCAGGGGAAAGGGCTGCCGATCGTGGCGATGCCCTTCACCAACACGGCGATGGCCGCCCACCCGGCCTTCCGGGCCAGCCTGGCGCGGCTGCGCGACTGGCAGGTCACCGTCCTCTTCGACGACGACATCAGCCCTGCCCACGCCCCGGGCACCGGCGAGGCGGTGCTGCACCGCTTCCGCTGGGACGTCGGCGTGGCCGCCCTGCGGAGCCGGACGTGCCGGGCGTACCCGGTGGTCTGAGAACCCGCCGCCGCGCCCGGCCCGCGGACGGGCCGGCCGGCTCCGGCACGGGCGCCGGACGCGATCCGGTGGCGCAGCCGGGCGGCGGTGTGGTGCGGCCCGGACCCGATCCGGTGGCGCAGCCGGGCGGCGGCGTGGTGCGGCAGCTCACGCCGGTAAGCTGAGCCGCCGTGGACACCACCGGATTCCCGCCACCCACCGTCGCCGACGTGGTGGCCGCCCTCGAACGGCGCTTCCCGCCCGCCTGGGCCGAGTCGTGGGACCGGGTCGGGCTGGTGCTCGGTGAGCCCGGCGCGCCGGTGACGACCGTCGCCTGCGTCGTCGACTGCGTCCCCGAGACCGTCGCCGAGGCCCGCGCCGCCGGCGCCGACATGATCGTGGCGCACCATCCGCTGCTGCTCAAGGGCGTCTCCTCGGTCGCGCCCGTGACGTACAAGGGGCGGATCATCCACGACCTGATCCGCAACGACATCGCCCTCTACGTCGCCCACACCAACGCCGACACCGCCAACCCCGGCGTCTCCGATGCCCTCGCCGACCGGTTCGGCCTGCTCAACCTCCGCCCGCTGCACCCGGCCCCGGCCGGCACCCCCGCCGCCGGTGACGGACGCGGCCTGGGCCGCGTCGGCGAACTGCCCCGCCCGATGACCCTGGCCGAACTGACCGAGTACGCCGCCGCGGTGCTGCCCGCCACCGTCTGGGGCGTACGCGCCGCCGGTGAGCCGCAGCGGGTCATCCGTACCCTGGCGGTCAGCGGCGGCTCCGGCGACAGCTTCCTGGCCGACGCGACGGCCTCCGGCGCTGACGCCTATCTCACCGCCGACCTGCGACACCACCCGGCCGGCGAGCACATCGCCGGGGCCGGACCGGCGCTGCTGGACGCCGCCCACTGGGCGACCGAGCGCCCGTGGCTCGACCCGCTCGCCGCCTACCTGCGTGAGACGGTGGGCGTGCGCACGACCGTGTCCGATCTGGACACCGATCCGTGGACGGTGCACGCCGCCGCACCCGCACCCCCCGAGGACAAGGAGTCCTGACAAGTGAAGGCCGACCCGCAAGCTCAGCGCCGCCTGCTGGATCTCCAGGCGATCGACACCACCCTCAACCAGCTCGCCCACCGGCGCCGCAACCTGCCCGAGCTGGCCGAACTGGAGGCGCTGGCGCGGGAGCTCTCCGCGCTGGAGGACGAGCGGGTCCGCGCCCAGGTCGCCGTCGACGACCTGGACCGGGACATCGCCCGGCTGGAGAAGGACGTCGATCAGGTCCGGGCCCGCAAGGAGAAGAACGAGAACCGCCTCGCCGCCGGCAGCGGGCCGGCCCGGGAACTGGAGGCGCTCCAGCACGAGCTGACCTCACTCAAGCGCCGGCAGAGCGACCTGGAGGACAGCGAGCTCGAGTTGATGGAGCAGCGCGAAACCGCCCAGGCGGTGCTCGACGGGGTGCAGACGCGGCTGGTTGCCGCGCGCGACAAGCGTGAGCAGGTCGAACGCCGCCGCGACGAGGTGCTGACCGACATCGCCAAGGAGGAGCGGTTCAAGACCTCCGCCCGGGTGCCGCTCGCCAACGACCTCCCGGCCGACCTGGTCGCCCTCTACGACAAGATCCGGGAGAGCTCCGGCGGGCTCGCCGCGGCGCTGCTGACCGGCGGTCGCTGCGGCGGCTGCCGGCTGGACCTGGCCGCCGGCGACAAGGCCCGGATCAGGGCCGCCGCCCCGGACGAGGTGGTGCGCTGCGAGGAGTGCCGGCGGATCATGGTCCGGACCAACGAGTCGGGCCTGTGAGCGCCGGACTCCGGGTCGTCATCGAAGCCGACGGCGGATCCCGGGGTAACCCGGGCCCCGCCGGATACGGCGCGGTGGTCCGGGACGCGGCGACCGGCGCGGTGCTCGCCGAACGCTCCGAGTCGATCGGCGTCGCCACCAACAACGTCGCCGAGTACCAGGGGCTGATCGCCGGGCTGACGGCCGCCGCCGAACTCGGCGCCACCGTCGTGGAGGCCCGCCTCGACTCCAAGCTGGTCGTCGAGCAGATGGCCGGCCGCTGGCAGATCAAGAACGCCGGACTGCGGCCGCTCGCGACCGAAGCGGCGGCGCTGGTGCGCCGCTTCGACTCGGTGACCTTCGGCTGGATTCCGCGCGAACGCAACAAGCACGCCGACGCGCTGGCCAACGCCGCGATGGACCGGGCCGCCGGCAAACCGCCGAAGGCCGCGCCCGCGCCGGAGGCACCCCGCCAGGTCGCCGCCGTCGACTCGCCGGCCCGCGCCGAGGCCCGGGCGGCCGCCGCGCGCGCCTCGGCGCGGACCGCCACCGCCGAGGAGCCGGCCACCGGCACCGGATCCTGGACGCCGCGCCCCGCCTCGACCGCCACCCGGCTGGTCCTGGTCCGGCACGGCGAGACCGACCGTACCGCGCAGCGGCGCTACTCCGGCCGCGGCGACGCCGCTCTCACCGACCGGGGGGTGGCGCAGGCGAAGGCCGCCGCCCGCCGGGTCGCGCAGCTCGCCCCCGACGCCGCAGCGGTGGTCAGTTCGCCGCTGTCGCGCTGCACCGGGACCGCGGCGACGATCGCCGCTGCGCTCGGTGGCCGGCCGGTGCTGCACGACGAGGAGCTCATCGAGTGCGACTTCGGCGTCTGGGAGGGGCTGACCTTCGCCGAGGTGCAGGCACAGTGGCCGCAGGAGATGACCGACTGGCTCGCCTCGCCGGAGGTCGCCCCGCCCAAGGGCGAATCGTTCGTGCAGGTCGGGGAGCGGGTACGGCACGCGCTGCGGCGGCTGGTCGAGGCGTATCCGGCGGAGACGGTGGTGGTGGTCTCCCACGTCTCGCCGATCAAGCTGCTGCTGCGCGACGCGCTCGCCGCCGGTGATGGCTTCCTGCACCGGCTCTTTCTCGACCCGGCCGGCATCTCGGTGGTCGACTTCTGGCCCGACGATCAGGTCGCGGTCCGCACGGTCAACGACACCGCCCACCTCGCCGGTCTCTGACGTCCGGCCCCCGCTGCCCGGTGTCGTCGATCGTGTCGGCGCCGGGCGGTCACTGCGGGCGATTTTCACCCGCCGGCTGCTTGCTGGGGTGTTTCCAGCAGGTCGTTGCGTCTTGTCCTCGTTGTCCCGTATGCCGCTCGGCGCAAGAATCGGGCATGTACCCAACTATCAGGATCTTCTCAGGCTTACCACCTGAAATCGGTCAACAGCCATATGGTGACCCCAGAGCTGATTAGTCCCAATAGGGCATCGCTGCCCGCAAGGGGGTCAAATATGTCTGTACTTCATGATTCTGGGGTGTCCCACCCCGGCCGGCGCAGACGGCAACGCCGTCGCCGGCCGGTGGTGTGGGCACTCGCGGTCGCGCTCTGCGCGTCCACGCTCGTCAGCGTGAGCCCCGCGTCGGCGCAACCGCCCGCGGACGCGCCATGGCTGGACACCAGCCTCTCGCCCGACGAGCGGGCCGACCTGCTCGCCGCGGCGATGACGCTGGAGCAGAAGGTCACGCTCCTCTCCTCCGGCGGCAGTGAAGCCCAGGCCATCCCGGAGGTCGGCATCCCGGCCCGCCGGGAGATCGACGGCGCCACCGGCGTCATCACCGGCGGGCAGCCCACCACGGCGTTCCCGGCCGGCAGTTCCATCGCCTCCACCTGGAACCCGGCGCTCGCGCGGGCCTTCGGCCGGCAGGCCGGCCAGGAGGCGTACCTGCTGGGTTGGTCCGGCTGGGCCGGCCCCGAGGCCGACATGGTCCGCAACCCGTTCTTCGGCCGCCAGTACGGCAGCTACGGCGAGGACCCGCTGCTCGGCGGCATCATGCCCGCGGCGGTCGTCAACGGCGTCAACCAGAACTCGGGCGTCTACTCGCTCTCCAAGCACTACGTGGCAAACACCCAGGAGACTCAGCGCCGCACGTTGAACAACGTGATGGACGAGCGCACCCTGCGGGAGATCTACGTCCGCCAGTGGGAGCCGATCGTCGCCGCCGAACCCGGCGCGGTGATGTGCGCGTTCCCGAGATTCCGGGGCGAGTACACCTGCGAGAACGAGCACCTGCTCCAGGACATCCTGAAGGGTGATCTCGACTTCGAGGGCTGGGTGTCGTCGGACTTCAACGCCTGCACCTCCTTCGAGGCGTTCCTGGCCGGCGCCGACGTCTGCGGACCCGGTGAGGAGTTCTCCGGGGAGAACCTGCTCAACGCCGTGGAGAACGGCACCATCCCGATGGCCCGCTTCGACGACATGATCCACCGGGTGCTGCGTACCTACTTCGCGCGCGGGCTGATCGACAACCCGCCGCCGGGCAGCCTGGTCAACCCCAGGCCGGTCCCGGACCCGCTGCCCGACGACGTCGTGCAGGCCGGCCGGGACACCTCCTACCGGATCGCGGTGGACGGCTCGGTGCTGCTGCGCAACCAGCGGCGCGCCCTGCCGCTGAACCCGCGCCGGCTGGACTCGATGGCGCTGATCGGCGAGGGCGCCGACCGGTACATCACCGGCTTCGGCAGCGACATCGTGATCAACCCGACCTCGGTGACGACCGTCCTGGAGGGGCTGCAGGACCGCGTCGGCGACGACGTCGACATCGACTACGTCGAAGGCATGGACCCGGTCCGCATCGGTGACACCCTGCCCGGCCCGCAACCGGTGCCGTCGTCGGTGCTGCAACCTGCCGAGGGGACCGGCAACGGCCTCACCGCGCAGTGGTTCACCAACCCGGACTTCGCCGGCACCCCGAACACCACCCGCGTCGAGGACCAGGTCAACTGGGGCCAGGGCCTCGGCGGCACGTTCGCCACCTTCGGGTACGACCCGTCGCCGGCGCCGAAGCTGCCGGACGCGTTCCTTGGCACTCCGAACCCGTCGGTGCGCTGGACCGGCACGATCAACCCCGTCGCGGGCGGGACCTACCCACTCGGGGTCACCTACCTCGGTGAGGTGACCGTCTTCATCAACGGTGCGGAGGTCTTCAGCGGCTCGACCGACACGGTCACCAGCGAGACGTTCGACGTCGACCTGGAAGCCGGTGAAAGCTACGACGTGCGCATCGACTACATCGCCAACGCGCCGGACCAGTGCTGCCCGGCGAGCACGAACATCGGCCCGGCGATCCGCTTCACCTGGGACCCGCCGGTGAACAACGCCTCCCCGCAGATTCAGGAGGCGGTCGAGGCCGCTCGCAACTCCGACGTCGCGGTGATCGTGGCGAACGACTACCTCGGTGAGTCCCTGGACCGCGGCAGCCTGACGCTGCAGCAGAACCAGGACGATCTGATCCGGGCGGTGACCGCAGCCAACCGGAACACGATCGTGGTCCTGACCACGGGGGCTCCCGTGCTGATGCCGTGGCTCAACCGCACCGCCGCGGTCTTCGAGTCCTGGTACCCGGGCCAGGAGCAGGGCGCTGCCATCGCGGCGCTGCTCTTCGGTGACGAGAACTTCTCCGGCCGTACGCCGCTGAGCTGGCCGCGCTCGGAGGAGCAGGTCACGCAGGGACCGGGCGTCGGTGAGGGGCTCGGCATCGAGAACCCGTACTTCGACGTCAACAAGCCCAACCCGGAGGTGGTGTACCGCGAGGGAGTCTTCATCGGCTACCGCGGTTACCAGCAGTTCGATCTCGACCCGCTCTTCCCGTTCGGGTACGGCCTGTCGTACACCAACTTCCGGCAGACCCGCCTGCAGATCCAAGACCCGGTGCTCGCTGTCTCGCGCGGTGGGAACTCCACTGCGGAGACCGTCACCGCCGAGGGAGACCGCGGTCGGGACAAGTGCAAGGACCGAGGTGGCAAGGACCGGGGTCGGCACAAGGACAAGTGCAAGGACCGGGACAAGAAGTGCACCTGGGGCAAGGGCGCGGGCCATGACCGGAAGAACGGCATGGGCTGGGACAAGGGCGCGCACCGGGACAAGTGCAAGGGCCGGGACGGCTTTGTGCGGGTCAAGGTGCGTAACACCGGCCGGGTGACGGGTACCGAGGTGGTGCAGGTCTACAACGGCCGGCTCCCCACCGACGAGGTCGACACCCCGCCGCGTCAGCTGCTGGGCTGGGAGCGGGTCACCCTGCGCCCGGGCCAGAGCCGCTGGGTCACCATCCCGATCCGGCTCAACACCCCGGAGCACCGCCTGGCGTACTGGTCGGAGGAGCAGGACCGCTGGGTGACACCGACCGGACGGGTTCGCATCTACGTGGGTGAGAACTCCGAGGATGTCGAGCTGCGGGGCACCATGACCGTCCGGCAGGCCCGGTACGTCCCGGGCCGGGGCCACGGTCACGGCAATGGCCACGGCCACTGGTACGGGCATCAGATGTAGCAGCAGCTAGCTGCCGCCGCCCGGTGTCGTCATCTGCTGACGGCACCGGGCGGCGTCTTTCTGAAGATCCGCGCAGCTCCCCAACACCTGCCCGCACTTTCAAGATCCGCGCAACTTCCCTGAAGTTGCTGTCATCAGCGGACCGGATGCCGCAGTTTCAGGGAAGTTGCGCGGACTCTGTGCGGGCGCGGCCCGGAGAAGTGGGCTCGGGAGAGGGCTTGCGGTGGCGGCGCGGTGGGCGGTGCGGGGCGCAGCGGTGGGCGGTCTGGGCGGTGAGCAGCGCGCCGAGGACGACGGCCGCGCCGATGCCCTGGGCGAGGGTGAGGCGCTGGTCGAGCGCGAGCCAGCCGATGGCGGTGGCGACCAGCGGGCTGAGCAGCCCGAGGAAGGAGACCTCGGTGGGGGAGAGGGCGGCGATGCCGCGGAACCAGAGGGTGTACGCCAGCGCGGCGCCGATCAGCGACAGGTAGGCGTACCCGGCGAGGTTGCCCGTGGTCATCGCCGCCGGCGGTGGGCCTTCGACGACGAGCGCGATCGGCAGCAGGAAGAGGCCGCCGGCGACCAGCTGCCAGCCGGTGGTGACCAGCGGCGGCGCCGGGGAGGGCCAGCGCTTGCTCAGCACCACGCCGAGCGCCATCACCGCGGTCCCGCCGAGGGCGGCGGCGACGCCGAGGCCGTCGAGGCGGGCGTCGGCGCGCAGCACCAGCAGGCTCACTCCGGCGACGCCCGCCAGTGCGGCGAGAACCGTCCGCAGGGTCATCCGCTGCCCGAGCAGCAGTTGGGAGAGGCCGGCGACCAGCAGGGGACCGATGGCGCCCATGGTGGCCGCGACGCCACCCGGCAACCGGTACGCGCCGACGAAGAGCAGCGCGAAGAAGGCCCCGATGTTGAGCACCCCGAGTACGGCGGCGCGCCACCACCAGTCGCCGGTCGGCAGCCGGTGGGTGAGCGCGACGAGGAGGAGGCCGGCCGGCAGCGCGCGGATCGTCCCGGCGAGAAAGGGCCGGTCGGGCGGCAGGAGTTCGGTGGTGACGACGTAGGTGGTGCCCCAGATGGCAGGGGTCAGCCCGGTGACCAGCAGGAGTAAGACTCGATTTCTTAGCACTAAGAGAAATTATCTCAGCGCTAAGGGATTGGCTAGAGTTGCGGCATGGATCACGGCAAACAGGCGGAGCGCGCCGACCAGACGACCGAGGTTGGCCGGGTGGATCACGTGGACCGGGTGCTGGCGCAGTGGGCGCGGCAGCGGCCCGACCTGGACGTCTCGCCGATGGCGGTGATCGGGCGGCTCTCCCGCGCCACCCGGCTGATCGACGCCGAACTGCGCCGCACCTTCGCCGCGCACGGCCTGGACGCCGCCTCCTTCGACGTGCTCGCCACCCTGCGCCGCAGCGACCCGCCGCACCGGTTGACCCCGGCCGCGCTCATGCGTTCGGCCATGGTCACCTCGGGGGCCGTCACCCAGCGCCTGGACCGGCTGGAGGAGCGGGGTCTGGTCACCCGTACGCGCAGCGCCACCGATGCCCGCAGCGTCGAGGTCACCCTCACCGCCCAGGGGCGGGACCTGATCGACCGGGCGCTTCCCGATCACGTCGCCACCGAGGAGCGGCTGCTCGCCGGGCTCGACGCGCAGGAGCGGACGGACCTTGCCGCCGGCCTGCGGCGACTACTCGAATCGCTCGACGGCTGAGGCGCCGCCCATCGCCGTGGTGCCCCGGGCAGCCGGCGGTACACGGGCCCCGGCCGGTCCGTACACGCTGGTCCTGGCTTCCGGGCGGGGCCGACGCTAGCCGCGGCCGGTGATCGCCGACCAGAGCAGGTAGAGCCCGATCGTGGTGCCGAAGACGACGATCGCGGCTTTGAGCACGCCGCCAGGCACGCGCCGGGCGATCCGGGCGCCGACCTGCCCACCGACGATCGTGGCGGGGGCGACCACCAGCGCGGCGAGCCAGTCCACCGGCCCGAAGAGCGCGAACACGACAACGGCGGTCACCCCGACCACCGCCGAGATCAGGTTCTTGAGGGCGGAGACCCGGGCCATCGTCTCGTCCAGCACCAGCGCCAGCCCGGCGACCAGGATGACGCCGAGGGCGGCGTTGAAGTAGCCCCCGTAGAGCGAACCGATCGCCACCATCACGTGCGCCCGCACGGCCGGCCGGCCGCCGGCCAGCGCCCGGGGTTGCCCGACGACCCGGCGCAGGCGTACCTGGAACGCCAGCACCGCCGTGGCGCCGAGGACAAGGAACGGCACGACGAAATCGAACGCGTCCTCCGGCGTGACCAGCAGCAGTGTCGCCCCCGCGAGCGCGCTGACCGCGGCGGTCGGCAGCAGCGGCCAGAGCGTACGGCGCTGCGGCAGGTCAATCCGGCTGGCCGCGACGCTGGATAGGTAGCCGGGCAGCACGCTCACCGAGTTGGTGACGGTCGCCGAGATCGGGGGCAGCCCGACCGCCAGCAGCGCCGGAAAGCTGATCAGGGACCCACCGCCGGCGATCGCGTTCACCGTCCCCGCCGCCAACCCGGCAGCGATCAGCAGCACAACGTCACTGAACCCCACCGCCCAGACCCTAGCCCCACCACCGGCCCGATTCGCCCCCCACACCCCACTGCCCTCCCGGCCCAGGCCCAGGCTCAGACCCAGACCGCGATCATGGCGTTGTGTGCACGACACGCCGTACGGGATGGCAATAACGTCATGATCGACGGCGTTGGGATGGGTGGACGGCGGCACCGCTAGACTTGGCGGGCGACGGACGAGTTGGCTGGGCGGTCGCGTCGGCGGGTCTTGTGCCCGTCGCCGAGGAACGTCCGGACTCCGTAGGGCAGGGTGGTTGCCAACAGCAACCCGGGGTGACCCGCGGGAAAGTGCCACAGAAAACAGACCGCCGGGCTTCGGCCCGGTAAGGGTGAAACGGTGAGGTAAGAGCTCACCAGCATTCCGGGTGACCGGAGTGGCTCGGTAAACCCCACCCGGAGCAAGGCCAAGAAGGGCCGCCACCGCGAGGTGACGGTCCGCGCAGACGCTTGAGGGCTGCCCGCCCGATGTCTGCGGGTAGGCCGCTCGAGCCTGCCGGCAACGGCAGGCCTAGATGGATGACCGCCGCCGGCGTTGTGCCCCCAGACGGCACGGCGTCGGAGACAGAATCCGGCGTACAGGCCGACTCGTCCGTCGCCCTGCAGCTCAGAGCCGTGGTCAAGGCTCTGAGCTGGCCGTTTATCTCGTGCTGTTGGTTGACCTTGGTCATCGTTGGGTGGCGTTTGACGGCCTAGGCACGGCCTGAGACGGCCTGGAGATGGCCTGAGCGAGGGCCAGCGGAACCCGAATACGGCCGCGTGCCCCGCCTCGTCCTGAGGGCGTTCCGGTGGCGGGTGGCTCTGCCGCTGTTCCGCCGGCTGTCGCGGATGCGGGGCACGTCCTGGCGGTGGAACTGCTGGGTGACCCTGCGACACGGTGGCAAGCCAGTCCCGGGGTTGGGGCTGGCGCGGCAGTCGGAAGCCCCGACCACCCGACCAGAGCGACCCACAGGCGTCCGTCACGGCCTCGCTGGAGCTGCTTCCTCTCCCTGTGGGGGCGGTATCCCGGCGGCTGTCGGTGGCTCGCCGCCGGCCGGGCTTGCCGCCCTGCACCGCGCGGAGCGCGGTGCCTTGATTCTTAGTAGAACGATTCGGCAGATGCAAGCCAAGACGCCTAAGGGTGCAGGGTTTTATTCCCGCTGGGGTGTACGACGGTGGCATCAGTGGCCATGGCTCGCTACAGTCATGACGGTCGCTAGCTCGCTGCCTTGGTGGATATGACCAGTGAAATCGCTAGCGACACCCGTAAAATTGCGATACCGACCTGGGGTGGCGTCGATTGCGAAATCGCTTTCTTAGTGGCTCGTGGCTGACGCTCGTCGGCCTCCTCGGATTGTTATTAATGGCGATCTTCTTGCCCGTCAAATCGTGGATAGTTCGCCACAACCCAGAAGAATTCAATGGCCAAGTGGGTTGGGCGAATATTTTGGCGTTCTCTGTCGGTGTGATTGGGGTAGTCCTCGTCATTGCCGATAGGCGTAAAGTAGATTCCAAGCCAACTGCGGAGCGACTGCAAGAGGTGGCGGAATTTCTTTCGATGGAGATTCTCCGGCGAGAAGGTCGCCAATTGGCGCATCTCCTGAGCACTGATGGTCTTGAGTCGCGCTCGGCCGTCCTCCGATTTTCCGTCAGCCGTAGACCCGACAATGGTAAGAGGAAGAGGGTCCGGCTACCTAGGAGTGGGAACACTGATGAGATAGTGCCGTACTTCCTCGAGCATACGCGTGGGCGGCTTTTGATTCGAGGGAGCGGGGGTAGCGGAAAGACGGTGCTCGCCTTAGCGCTACTCGTTGGGCTAATACAGGAGCGGCAATCCAAGTCGGGCAATTCCGATTCACTGCGAGCGCTCGGGGTGCCTGTCTATTTCAACCTTACCTCGTGGGATGTTGAAATCGAGCTAACTGATTGGATGATCGGCCAGCTTTCTGAGCGATACCGCCTTGCCTGGGGTATCTGTGCCCGGCTAGTTCATCACGGCATGGTGATTCCAGTACTCGACGGCTTGGATGAATTGCATGTGGCTGGCTCAGAACGTGCTTATTTGGCCGCTCGTGGTATCAATGATTTCATAGCGCAGACTCCAGGGGTAAAGATTGTAGTCGCTTGTCGATCGGGGGAGGATGTCTACGATCAGGTGGTGCGGTCCATCCGAGACGCAGACGAAATTACACTTTTGCCGTTAACGGCTTCAGAGGTAGTTAAGTACATTACAACCCAGTGTTCAGCTGAACCGAGCATGGAGGAGTGGTCGCCGGTTTTCGAGCGGCTGCGGCGGGGAGCCGGATCAACCGCTCTGCTTGCCGCACTCAGTACTCCCTGGCGGCTGACTGTGGCTGTGGCTTTTTATCGTAGTGGTGGTTCTACACGTGAGCTTCTACC
This sequence comes from Melissospora conviva, assembly GCF_049523535.1. Classification (NCBI taxonomy): domain Bacteria; kingdom Bacillati; phylum Actinomycetota; class Actinomycetes; order Micromonosporales; family Micromonosporaceae; genus Melissospora; species Melissospora conviva. Next base: position 831,486 of record NZ_JBLLDT010000002.1, on the reverse strand, counting down.
CGCTGCTGACGTTGATGAGGATGGGCAGCTCAGGGTTGAACCACGCACGGCCTATGGGCGCCGCCTTGAAAACCTCTTGATTGGCAGCTTCGTCACGGCTAAAACTTCCATCTTCAAAGTCGGATGGATGAATCCTGTTTCGGCTGAAGTTTACCTACGTCGCCTCGCGCTTATGCTTGGCGTCGCAGAGCGACCAAGGTCTGAGATCATGTTGCACGAACTGCATGTTCTAGTTGATCAAAAGAGCTACCTGCGGGCACATAGATGGGTTTTCTGGATGATAGCTCACATCCCTTTCACTCTCTATGGGTTGATAACCTTCCTTGGTTACGAGGAGCGAAAGTCCGAGGAGTTCGTCGGGTGGTGGTGGGTGGGGACGTTCTTTCTGAATTTCATTTTGCTCGTCATGCTGATCTTGCGCCGCAGCTCCATTATGGGGCGGACTCCCCATCGACTAAGCGTCGGACGCTTCAGGTCTCGGCGCGCTCTATCTAGGATTTCTGCAGGATTGCTAATCGGTGCCGTTCTTAGCTTCTATGGCTGGAAAGTAATGGGATGGTACGGGTTGGGTATGGGTGCAGCCGTGGCGATTGTTTTCTTTGTGTCGGCAATGGGAGAAAGGTTGGAGGATGCCGATGTCCTTGAGCCTCGTGATGTCGTTAGGTATGACGCCGTTTATACGGTAATTGGAGGGGTGGGGGTCGGATTTTTCTCCGCCTTATACATCGGTGAATTGCTCGGTTTTTCCGCTGGCTTCATGCTGGGTGGGCTGGCTTTCATTGGCTGGCTCTACTCCTCCTCGGCTTCTCGCTATTTGGTCGCGGCATATGTCGCGGTAAATCATCATCTCTTGCCATTTCGGCTGGGGAGGTTTTTGGAATGGGGGCGTGCGGCGGGTTTGATCCGGGTTGCTGGCCTTGGTTACGAGTTTCGTCACGTCGAACTACAGCGCTTCCTTGCGAATGACGCAGTCTCGGTAAAGGGTGTCGACCATGACGAGTTGTTGACGGACGCAAACGTTATGCCCGTCAAGCCATCGGGTTAGGGTCGCTTCATAGCTCTGTTGTTGCGCTCATGCCTGGAGCAGCGGCATGGTGAACGTCAGCCTACTGATACGTATTACTTTCTACGGGAACGGCTAGACCGTATTTCAGTTCGCTGATTCGCACCCCTTCCTTCTGGGCGAAGACAGTTCGTCGGGCGGTGGCGTCGCCTTTGCGGTCGAGTTGGTAGCCGTCGAGCCATACCCAGTGGTCGTAAGTGACGTCCAAGTACGTCGACTGCGTCGAGCCTCAGCGCCCTTTGGCTCCTCACGCGCACTTCGCCATCCTGGGGACCATCCCCCGGGACATCCTGCGCACCGTGGCGGCGGCGACGTATCACAAGGTGTGGTGGCCCTCGGTCGACGTTCAGCGGTACACCGCTGACCGACCCCCGGTGTGGGAGGAGGACGCCTCTGCGTGGGTCGACCCCACCTTCGACGGCAAGAGCTGGCGTCCAGCGGTGGAAGCGGCCGGCATCGTCCCCACCCGGGCGACCGGGATGCACGCGCTGCGCCACTTCTACGCCTCCGCGCTTCTCGACGCAGGGGAGAGCATCAAGGCCCTCGCGTCGTACCTCGGGCATTCCGACCCCGGCTTCACGCTCCGGGTCTACACCCACCTCATGCCGTCTAGCGAGGAGTGGACACGCCATGCCATAGATGACCTGCTAGGCCGCTAGTGCTGCCAGCAGGCAGTAGCTGGATGGTTTAGCACGCTGATTCGAACGAAAGTCGCGCCGATGGTCGGCCTGGAGTGTCATAGGTGGGCGTTACTGTGCGTGCCGCGGTTGGTTTTCGTGAGGAAAGGATGAAGCTGGTGGGCGGTAGCCGTCGCGGCATGCCAACTCTCTACGGCATCGTGCAGTACTGGAGGGGCAGGTACGGTGAGGTCTTCCCAAACCTGCAAGCCTCCTACATCGGCTGGGGCGAGCCGTTCTGTTTCAGATGTGGCTGGTTGGCGCCGGTGGACGATACCCAGACAACCCTTGCTGCCGTTTGGAACTCCGCCCGAGGCTGGCTTGACCGCGCACACTTGCAGGACCTGGCCCTCGGTGGCTCCAACGGGCCGGAAAATCTCGTTCCGCTGTGTCGACAGTGCCACGACATCATGGACCCCTGCGAAAGCAGGGCAGAAGCGATCGCATACGTCAATGACGGGATTCTGGCCGATAGCTGGTGGCAGATACACACCGATGCCGTCTTCGGCTCTGAGGCGAATCTCGGCGTTCCCCGCAAGACGAAGATCATGCGGGACACGTACACCCGGTGGGTCGAGCAGATGCGCGTGATGGAAGCTGCCAAGCGTGGCGATCCGCAGGCGGTGAAGCGGCTAGAGAACATCCTGGAGTCGGCTAGACGCAGGGCGGAACACGAGGGCCGGAGCTTTGCGGTCACCATCGATGACCTGAGGGCAGCCAACCTCGTTGGAGATCGGACCTCGACCGGGTGACGGCCTGGAAACGGCCTGCACGGCACGTCGGCAGGCTCCACCCCTGTTCAGTGAGTGTGCGTTGATCTTAATCCGGCGTACAGGCCGACTCGTCCGTCGCCCTGTAGCTCAGAGCCGTGGTCAAGGGCTGGTCGCCCATCTGGTGCCGTTGGTCGACCTTGCGGAGTGCTCAGGGCCGTCGGGCGTCGAGCAGCGCGATCCTGCGTGCCCCGGCCGTATGTCGGTAGCTGGCGTCGAGTAGCTCCTCGACCTCGTCCCAGCCGTTGTCATCACTGAGGTCCACCCCGACCCATCCAGATGGGCCCAGGTAGGCCGGCGCGAAACAGCGGTCTTCCGCCAGCAGTGCCGCGCGCTCCTCGTGGTCAACCAGCACGATCACCGACTGGTCGTGCTGGTGATGGGCGCCGTCGACTTTCACCGATGCCCCGTAGTAGGCGAAGACTTTGGTGGTGTAGAAGGCGGGGCGCCCATGGGAGATCTTCTCGGCCGCGTCGGGGAAGGCCAGGGCGAGCGCCCGCACCCGTCCCAGAAGTGGGTCTGCCTCGTCAAACATGATGGGATGCGGCATATCAGAAGGTAAGCACATTCTGGGTCGCCACGGTGCCCTGCGCCCGCCTACGACGCCGTCGAGGGGGGCGGTGGCGATCACCGCCGGGCTCGCCGGCGCGGAAATCAGCGATCGATGCAACCTCGGCGATTTTACTAGCGCCAATCGGTTTGTCGTGCAAACCTATCTGCATGACTTCCGATGCGGTTCCTGCCGGCGGCGATCCCCGCCGGCTACTGGCTGATGTGCGCGGCCTCGCGCGCCGGGTCCGTCTTGCCCAGCGGGTGACCTGGCTGCCGTTGCTCGTGCTGGCCCTGGTGACGTTCGGGGCGATCCTGGTGTACCGGTCTAGCCAGCCGGTCCTCAGTGACTGCCGTGCGGTGGGCGAGGGTCAGGTGTGCAGGGCCTGGTACCAGACCGCACAGCTCTACTGGTGGTCGGCGCTGGTGCTCGCGTACGTGGTGATCAGCGCCGGGTACCTGCGGGTCGCCCGGGCCCGGGGGCTGGGTGCCCGGGTGCTGCCGTACGTGCTCACCGGTGTGGCGCTCGTCGTGCTGTCCGCCGCCGTCTCGGTGGTGTGGATGGCCCTCGGTGATCCGCATTACCCGGACGAACCGTCCACCTCAGCTCAGTTGCTGCTCCGTTTGCTCGATCCGACCGGCGTGATCGGATTGGCTCTGCTGATGCTGGCCTGGCTGGAGCGTCGCCGCGCGCTGCTGCTGTTCGCCCTCGGGTACCTGGCGGTGGTGCTGGTGCCGATCAACTTCGGGTGGGGGGCCGGCTGGGGGGACAAGTGGGGATTCGCGCCACAGTTGGTCATCAACGGCGGTCTGCTGCTGGGCAGCGCAGGCTTCGCGCTGGCGTCGCGGCTGAGGCGGCCCCGGTGAGCGGCGCCTTGGACAGCCCGGAGCCGGACGAGACTGATTCCCCGCATCCGGTCACCGGACTCGACGAACGGGTGCACCAGCGGGTTCGGCTCGGCATCCTCACCATCGCGCACGAGGCGCGCCGGGTCGAGTTCGGCTACCTGCGCACCCAGCTGGAACTCACCGCCGGCAACCTTTCCCAGCACCTCGCCGTGCTGGAGACGGCCGGCCTGGTCGAGATCGAGAAAGGCTACGCCGGCCGGCGCGGGCGTACCTGGATCACCCTCACCGCAGCGGGGAGCGCCGCCCTCGCCGAGGAAATCGCACGACTGAAGCTGCTGATCGCCCGGGTCGAGACGGCCGGTGGCCAGTAGTAGGGACGTTGCGGCTCACCTGCCGCCGGTGAAGGACTTCGCCGGTACGAAGAGCCGGTGGCCGGTCGGATAGTCCAGCCAGACGCCGTCACTGGTCCACAGGACGGTCAGCTGCGTCGGATCGGCTCCGCCCGCCTCGATGCGGATCGGGTGGCCGTACCCCGCGCCCGGGTCCCGGCCGATGACGATCTCGTAATGGTCGAGGGCCGAGGTGCCGTCCCCACCCAACCCGAGGGCGGCGATCGGCGCGCGTACGCGTTGCAACACGACGTAGTGCGTGCCGCCGTCGGCGTAGGTGACTTCCGCCGCCTGGGGGAACGACGCGACAGTGCTCCGTTGCGGCGTCCAGAGGAAGAGTCCCAGGACGACGAGGAGCACTGTCGCGCCACAGATGGCGATGACGGCGAGGCGCGAGGTGCGGGTGCGCGGCGCGGTCGCAGGTGTGTGCCGGCCGGCCGGGGTTGGCACGTGATTCATAGCCGGCAGCATCCACCCAGGAGTCAAACTCGGTCAGGGCGCGGTCCACCCCTCGCGGACGTGGCCGACGCGTACGCGCTGCGGGTGGTCGCCGACGGCGATGCTGGCGACCCGCTCGCCGGTGGCGAAGCTGATGGCGCTGACCCGGTCGGCGGCGGACTCGGAGATCACGCAGTCTCGGCCGTCGCCGCTGACGGTGGCCCAGTAGGGCTTGGCGGCGCTGACCAGCGGACCCTCCTGCAACGACGCGCGGTCCACGATGGTGGCGTAGTTGTCGACGGTGCCCGCCACGCAGAGCTTGCTGCCGTCGGGGCTCATCGACATGCCGTGGTGACGGGAGTCGTTGACCCAGGTGGTGCGGTCCGGGTTGGTGTCGGGGTTCATCGGCAGCGTCTTGACCCGGGTGATCCGGTCGGTGGCGATGTCGTACTCGAGGAAGCCGTTGAAGAACGACACCTGGAAGTAGAGCTTCGACTCGTCGGGGGTGAAGACCGCCGGCCGTACGGCGTCGGAGAGGTCGTTGCGCCCGTACGCGTCGAGCCGGTCCCGCATGTCGATCACGCGCGTCTGCCAGGTGGTGGTGTCGGCGACGGTGATGCGCCGGTCGCCCTTGGTGAAGTCCCAGAACGGGTCGTCCAGGTCGGTGGTGACCTCGCCGATCGACATGTTCCACAGGTAGCGGCCGTCGGCGCTGAAGATGTTCTCGTGCGGCTTGTCGCCGGTGGCGAAGTTGCCGAGTTCCCGGCCGGTGAAGATGTCGAGCACGTGCACCTTGTTGGAGGTGGAGGCCGAGATCGCGACCCGGGTCCCGTCGGGGGAGACGGCCATGTGGTCGGCGCGGAAGCCGGAGACCGGGAAGCGCCACTTCACCTTGCCGGTGGCCAGGTCGATGGAGACGACGTCGGCGAAGCTGGGCCGGGAGGCGACCAGGGCGCTGCCGTCCGGGGTGCTGTAGAGGTCGTCGACGAACTGGTCGTGCCCTTCGCCCGGGCCGAGCCGGATGCCGAGGAAGAAGGCCAGCCGGATCGGGTTCAGGTAGATCTCGGCGAGCCGCTTGTTCTTGTCCGGGATCACGTTGATCCGGCCGATCCTGGCGTAGTCGCCGCTGGATTCGATGACGTCGGCGGTGCCGTCCCAGTTGTTGCCGACGAACATCACCTGGTGCAGGCCGGCCGGCGCGGCGGCGACCGCCGGGACAGCGGCGACGGGAGCGGGAGCCGCGGCGGCAGCGACCGGGACGACGGCGACGGTCAGTGCGGTGAGGACGGCGAGCAGGCGGCCCCGGGCGCGGGCACGAGCGGGAACGGCGGGGACCGGTGGTGGGGAAGCGGGGACCATGGTGCGCTCCTGACTGCCGTGATGATTGGCGTTTCTCGATGCCGTCGGTGGTGTTACTTTGCGGTAACGGCAGCAAATCAACGCCGCGAGCACCCCTGATAGAGCACGAGAGCCAAAAACCCCACAGGTTTGTTGTGCCCCGGCCACAACCTCCACGGCCACGACTCGGAAGGGGCGGCGGATGGCGGTCACCGATCAGCGGGCCACCTTCGAGGCACTGCTCTGCGAGCTGCTGACCGACCCGCAGGTGGTCGAGGAGATCGTGGCGGCGGCCCGGTCACACGCGCCCGAGATCGCCCGGCTCTCCCCGGCCGAGAGTCGCCGGCACGTGACAGCGGTGCTCGCCGCCGGTCGCGGATCGGTCGGGGCGCGCCCGGGTACGCGGGAGCCGGACTTCGCCGCCGCCCGGCGCCTCGGTGCCGACCGGGCGGACCAGGGCATCTCGCTGGCGGGTCTGCTGCGCGGCGTGCAGGCCGGCCGGCGGCGGGCGGTGGAGACGGCCGTCGCCCGCGGCCGGGACGCCGGGATACCGGACGCCCTGCTGCTGGAGGCGCTGCTCGACCTCGACCGGTACGCCGACGCGCTGCAACGGGCGCTGGTCGAGGGCTACCGCCGTGCCGAGCAGGAGCTGCTGCACTCCCGGGAGGCCGCCGGTGGCCGGCGGCTGCTGCACCGCCTGCTGCTCGGTGAGGCGGCCGCACTCCGTCCGGAGGAGCTGGCCCGGTACGGGCTGCGTCCCGACGGCCTCTACCACTGCCTCGTCGCCGACGCTGCCGATGCGGTGGCGGCCCGGCTGCTGGAGCGCCGCCTGACCGGGCGCGGGGCACTGGCCGGGGTCGTCGAGGGCCGGCTGGTGGCGCTGGTGGCGAGGCTGCCCGCCGACGGGCTGGCGGACGCGCCGATGCTCGTGGTCGCCGCGCCGGCGCGGCCGCTGGACCAGGCGCCGCTGCTGCACCAGCTCTGCGTGGCGGCCCTGCGCGCGGGGCCGTCCGAGCCGGCCGGGCTGCACCGGCTCGTCGACCTGGCAGCCGAGACCGCGCTCGCCGCGCAGCCGGTCCTGGCCGAGCTGCTCGGCGACACCCTGCTCGGCGACCTCGACCCCGCCGACGAGTTCCACCGCGAACTCGCCGCGACCGCACTGGCCTATCTGGACCACGGTCAGCGCCTCGACCACACCGCGGTCGCGCTGCACGTGCACCCCAACACCGTCCGGTACCGGCTGCACCGGATCCAGCAGATCACCGGCATGCCGCCCACGCCCGCCGAGCCGGGCGCGCGGTGGAGCGTGCCACAGACCGTACGGTGGTGGTGGGCGCTGCGGACCTGGGTGCGGCGAACCTGACGCCGGCGCCGGGGCAGGCGGTTCGCCGCGGGCCTGTCCGTCTGCCCCGCGCCGGCCCGCGTTACGCGGACAGGTCGATCCAGTAGCGGCGGATCAGGCCGATCTCGGTCTCCCGGACGTCCTCCAGGACGCCACCGTGGTGGGCGATGACCCGCGCCGAGGCGGTGTTGTCATCGGCGCAGGTGACCAGTGCCCGGTCGATTCCCCGTCTGCGGGCGTGGGGGAGCACCGCGCCGAGCGCCCAGGTCGCCACCCCGCGCTTGCGCGCCGAGGGCCGTACGCCGTATCCGATGTGGCCGCCGGCGCGGAAGAGGAGATCGTTGAGGTGGTGCCGCAGTGCGATCGCCCCCAGCACCTCGTCGCCCTCGGTGATCCACCAGTACGTGGCGTGCACCCGGCCGTCGGGGGCCGGGAAGGACTCGTCGCCCTCGCGGCGCAGCCGCTGCACCCAGGCCTCGAACCCGGCCGCCGAGTCGACGTCGTCGGTGGCGAGCAGTCCGCTGCCGTCCTGGTGGGCGTCGCGGCCCCAGTCGTCGCGGGCGGCGAGCCAGGCGTGACGCAGCCGTACGGTCGGGGTGATCAATTCGGGCATGGGGTGACGGTAGCCATGGGCCGGCGGTCGTGGCCAGCGGTTTTAGCGGTGCGCGGGCGCTGCGGCGTATCGTGTCCGGCACCCCTCGCCCGAAAGTTACCAGTGAGTAATATGGTGCCGGTCACCCCGCGACCGCGAAGGTCACGCCACCGCACGAAGGAGCAGCAGTGCCCACTCTTGAGCGCCAGGACGACGTCTTCATCCTCGACATCGGTGACGGGGAGAACCGCTTCCACCCGGACTGGGTGACCGCCGTCCACCAGGCGCTCGACGAGGTGGAGCAGGCCGACGGCCCCCGGGCGCTGGTGACCGCCGCGACCGGCAAGTTCTTCTCCAACGGCCTGGACCTGGACTGGCTGATGGCCAACGCCGACCGGACCAAGGAGTACGTCGGCTCCGTGCAGTCGATCTTCGCCCGGGTGCTGACCCTCCCGGTCACCACCGTCGCGGCGCTGCAGGGGCACACCTTCGCGGCCGGGGCGATGCTCTCGCTGGCGCACGACTTCCGGGTGATGCGCGCCGACCGCGGTTTCTGGTGCCTGCCCGAGGTGGACATCCAGATCCCGTTCACCCTCGGCATGTCCGCCCTGATCCAGGCCCGGCTGGCCCCGCAGAGCGCCCACGAGGCGATGACCACCGGCCGCCGCTACGGCGGGCAGGAGGCGCTCGCCGCCGGCATCGTCGAACACGCCGTCGACGAGCAGAGCGTGCGGCGCACCGCCGTCGAGATCGCGCAGGCCCATGCCACCAAGGCCGGCCCGACCCTCGCCACCATCAAGACCCGCATGTACGCCCCCGTGCTCGAGGCGCTGGCCCGCAACGACGCCTCGCTGACCTGAGCCCGTCCACCTTCGGGTGCGCCGCCCCGGCGGCGGCGCACACCTGAACCGTCCTACCCGGCGTCGGGGGCGGTGGTGGCCGGAATGCGGTGGCGCATGCGCTGGATCTCGGCGTTGAGCACGCCGCCGGCGAGGATGACGATGCTGCTCAGCCAGAGCCAGAGCACCCCGGCCAGCACCGCACCGACGGCCTGCGCGGCGGCCCGTACCGCCTCGTCGGCCTGGCCCACGTCGATGCCGGCCGGGCCGGCCACGTCCAGATAGAACCGGAAACCGACGGCGATGCCGATCAGTCCCGCCATGCCCGTCACCGCCCCGGGCAGACAGTGCCGCCAGGTGGTGTCGATGTTCGGCCCGTACCGGTAGAGCACGGCGAGGAACGCGACGCAGACCGCGACCACCGCCGGCCAGCGCAGCACCCCCCAGAGCAGTTCGAAGCTCTCCTGCTGACCGACCTGGCGGGCCAGGGACTGCGCGCCGCCCAGCAGCGGCCCGACCACCACCATCGCGAGCAGCACCACCAGTGTCACCACCGCGGCGAGCGCCAACGCCAGGCCCAGCCCCCACTGGGCGAACAACCCCCGGCGCTCCGGAACGCCGTACGCGTCGTCGAGGGCGCGGATCGCGGCGCGGAACATCCGGCTCGCCAGCCAGAGGGCCACGGCCACACCGCCGAGCGCCACGCCCGCCCGTTCCTGGCTCAGCAGGCCGCGGACCAGCGGCGCGAACACGTCCTCGGTGAGCTGCGTGTCGAAGACCGCGGCGAGCGAATCGATCAGCCCGTCCTCGATGTCACGCACCTTCGCCGGGCCGATGAGGCGTTCCAGGAAGCCGAGGGTGGCGGCGAGCGCGGTCAGCAGCGGCACCAGGGAGATGAGGGCGTAGTACGTCATCTCGGCGGCCAGCCCGGTGATCCGCACGTCGACGATCCGGCGGACACTGCGCACCGCCAGCAGCGGCAGGCCGTACCGGCGGATCCGCGGGCCCAGTCCGGCCGATACGGACTCCAGCCGGTCGAACCACATCTCACCGGGGGCGTCCTCGAGTTTGACTGCCCGGATCATCCTGCGAACGGTGTTCACGCCCACGTGCCGGTCGCCGACCGTGCTGCCTGCTGCATGTGCGGGACGGTAGTCGCCGCGTGCACCGCGCCCGGCACCGGCCGGACGCCGGGACACCCAGCGACGGGTCGAGCAGGGCCACAGAGAGGCGGGTGCCTGCGGCGCCGGGGCGCCCCGGCAAGCGGGGGCGGTTGGCGTCGGGGCGGCGCCATCGGGCAAGCTTTCACCCGACGCGACTGGCGGCACCGAGGATGGCATTGACCATCGGGGAGCTTCCGTGGGGGTCGACCGCCTGGGCACCCACGCGGAGGAGACGTATGTCCGTCGCGCCCGAACACACCGCCACCCTGCTGCCCGGCAAGCCGGTCGCCGAGGCGATCCTCGCCGACGTCGCCGAGCGGGTCGCCCGGCTGAAGGCCGCCGGCGTGCAGCCCTCGCTCGCCACCGTCCTGGTCGGCGACGACGACGCCAGCGCCGGCTACATCCGCATCAAGCAGCGACAGGCCGAGGAGCTGGGCTTCGTCTCCCCGCACCGGCACCTGCCCGCCGACGCGACCCAGGCCGACCTGCACCGGGTCATCGAGGACTTCAACGCCGACGCGGGCGTGCACGGGCTGCTCGTGCAGTACCCCGTCCCGGGACACCTCGACTACGACCTCGCGCTGGCCGCCGTCGACCCGGACAAGGACGTCGACGGCATGCACCCGCTGAACATGGGGCGGCTCGCCCTCGGTCTGCCGGGGCCGCTGCCCTGCACCCCGGCCGGCATCGAGGCGCTGCTGGCGCACTACGAGATCCCGGTCGCCGGACGGGAAGTGGTGATCCTCGGCCGGGGCGCGACCTTGGGCCGGCCGCTGTCGATCCTGCTGGCCCAGAAGCGCCCCACCGCCAACGCGGCGGTCACCGTCGTGCACACCGGCGTACCCGACTGGGACCGCTACACCCGCCGCGCGGAGATCCTGATCGCCGCCGCCGGCGTACCCGGGATCATTCAGCCGGAGCACGTCAGGCCCGGCGCGGTGGTGATCGGCGGGGGAGTCCGCTACGAGGGCCGGCGGCTGCTGCCCGATGTGGACGAGTCGTGTGCGACGGTCGCCGGTGCCATCACGCCGCGCGTCGGCGGGGTCGGCCCGACCACGGTCGCGATGCTCTTCCGCAACGCCGTCGCCGCCGCCGAACGGCAGACCGGGCGGCGCTCCGGTTAGCCACCGCCTGAGGTGAATCCGCGCCGTGCGGTTTTGCCGATCCCGCACCCGGGCGCTGGTCCGGTTCCCAGAATGAGGGGAATCGTCCAGCGCACCGGGGGTTAGCGATGAACGCGGAAGGTCACGTCAGCGAGGACGGGAAACTGCGCCGCGGCGCCACCGTCGCCGACCACGTCGTCGCCCGGCTGGCAGCCTGGGGTGTGCACGACTACTTCGGTTACCCGGGCGACGGCATCAACGGCATGACCTCGGCGCTGCAACGGGCGCCGGGCCGCGCCCGGTTCATCCAGGTCCGCCACGAGGAGACCGCCGGCTTCGCCGCCTGCGCCCACGTCAAGTACGGCGGCGGCCCGATCGGCTGCGCCCTGGTAACCAGCGGCCCCGGCGGCGTCCACCTGCTCAACGGCCTCTACGACGCCAAACTTGACCGCCAGCCGGTGGTGGCGCTGGTGGGGCACACAGCGCTCACCGCGGAAGGGGGCAGCTACTACCAGGAGGTCGACCTGCTCGCCCTCTACCGCGACGTCGCCGGGGCGTACCTGGCGAAGCTCGACGACCCGTCGCAGGTGGGCCACCTGGTGGACCGGGCCTGCCGCACGGCGCTCGCCCGGCGCACGGTGACCGCGCTGATCCTGCCGCTGGACGTACAGGACAAGCCGGCGTTGCCGCAGCCGCCGTTGGCACACGGCTACTTCCACACCAGCGCGGCGCCGAGCAGCCCGGTGACCGTGCCGCCGGCCGCGGAGATCAGCCGCGCCGCCGACCTGCTGCGCGGCGGCGAGCGGGTGGCGATGCTCGTCGGCCAGGGCACCCTCGGCGCCACCGACGAGGTACGCCGGATCGCCGACCGTCTCGGGGCCGGGGTGGCGACCGCGCTGCTCGGCTTCACCGCCGTCGACCACCGCGAACCCTGGGTGACCGGGGCGATCGGGCTGCTCGGCACCCGGCCGAGCTGGGAGCTGATGCGCGACTGCGACCGGCTGCTGATCGTCGGCAGCAACATGCCCTACTCGGAGTTCTACCCGAAGCCCGGCGTGCCGGCGGTGCAGATCGACATCGACCCGGCGCAGCTGGGTCTGCGGTATCCGACGCAGGTGAACCTCACCGGCGACGCCGCGCCGACCCTGCGGGCGCTGCTGGAACACCTGGGCCCCGGTGATCCCCCCACCGCCTGGCGGCGGACCGTCGCCGCCAACACCACCGCCTGGCACGACGCGCAGGAGCGGATCGCGGGGCAGTCCGCGAACCCGGTCAACCCGCAGGCTGTCTTCGCCGCGCTCAACCGGCGCCTGCCCGACGACGCGATGCTCGCCGTCGACTGCGGCACCGCCACCGCCTGGTACGCCCGCCACCTCCGGGTACGCCCCACGATGCTGGCGAGCCTGTCGGGACTGCTGCTCTCGATGGGCGGCGGGATGCCGTACGGGATCTCGGCGAAGTTCGCCCACCCGGACCGGCCGCTGATCGCGCTGATCGGGGACGGCGCGATGCAGATGAACGGGGTGAACGAACTCGTCACCGTGGCGAAGTACTGGCGGCAGTGGGCCGATCCGCGGTTCGTGGTGCTGGTGGTCAACAACCGGGACCTGGCGTTCGTCAGCTGGGAGCAGCGCTCCGGCGAGGGCACCCCGAGCTACGCCGAGAGCCAGCCGGTGCCCGATGTCGCCTACCACGAGTGGGCGCGGATCCTCGGCTTCGACGGGATCCTCGTCGAGCGGCCGGATCAGATCGAGGATGCCTGGGACCGTGCCCTGAGCGCCGACCGCCCGACGGTCATCAACGCGGTGGTCGACTCGGCGGAGCTGATGGTGCCGCCGCACTTCACCTACGAGCAGGCCCGCAACACCGCCGCGGCGGTGCTGCGCGGCGACGCCGACTGGGCGGGCATCATCCGCCGCGGCATGCCGACGATGGCGCGGACCCTGCTCGGCAGCCGGCCTTCCTGATCCGGCGCACCCAGCCCGTGCCGGGAGGTCGCCGGGCGGTGCCGAAGGCCTCGGCGGACTAGGGTGTGCGGCATGTCCGGTGCCCTCCTGCCCATCGCGGTGATGCTGCTGGTGGACCGTGCGGGCCGGTTGCTGCTGCAGTTGCGTGACGGCAACGGTCCCCATCCGCACCTCTGGTGTCTGCCCGGCGGGCACGGCGAGGCGGGGGAGAGCCCGGTCGAGACGGTGGTGCGGGAACTTCGGGAGGAAACCGGCCTGCGGCCCGACACGGACCCGTTGCACTTCGCCACTCAGGAACTGCCCGCCCTGGAACGGGTGATGCACTACTTCTGCGCCGCCACGGACGCCCGACAGGAGGACGTCGTCCTCGGCGAGGGCGCCGCGATGGTTTTCGTCGCGCCGCACGAGATTCTCGCCCGGCCCTTCACTCCGGGTACGGCCGAAACGCTCGTCGCGTTCCTCGCATCCCCCGAGTACACCCGCCTGCGCGAGCGCTGACCCGACCCGTCCGGCAAGCGTGCACGGGCGCGACGCGGGTACCTGGTCAGTGCGCGATGCGGCCTTTTCGGCACGTGCGACACCGACGGAAGCGGCGTCTCGCATGGACTGTCGGCGGTCGATGAGAATCGGCCGCCGCTTCACATTTCCCCGGCGCCACCGGCCTCCACAGTGGAAGCGTAATGGCGATTTGGGGGAACCGGTGGCGCGTGCCCGTTTCTCGGTGCACAGTGATTGCCATGAACGACAGGGGAGGAAAGCCGCATTACTACTGGTGCATGCGGCATCAGCGGGTAGAGACCGACGAGAACGCCTGCCGGGTCCGGCACCTGCTCGGCCCGTACGCCTCGGCCGCGGACGCCGAGCGGGCGCTCGAGCTGGTGGCGGAGCGCAACGAGGCCTGGGAGGCCGAGGACAAGCGCCTGGCCGAGGAAGAACAGAGCTGACCGGCCCGGCGACAGCCGGTGCCGAACGAGGGGGGTCCCCATCCCGAGGACCACCAGAGGAATTCCCCGAGGAGGGAACCGAGATGGCCGAAGCACGAAAGGCCACCCGATCGGCTGCCGGCACGACGGCTGCGAAGAAGAGCACCACCAGCCGGGCAGCCACCAAGGCCACACCGGCGCGCAAGAACGCCGGCACCGCGAAGGCCACGCCGGCGAAGAAGACCGGCCCGGCGCGTACGACCACGGCCGCGAAGAAGGCCGGTCCCGCCGGCACGACCCGGCCGGCGAAGAGCGCGACCGCGAAGTCCACCGCGGCGCGCAAGACGGCGGCGGCGAAGAGCACGACGGCCCGCAGCACCGCGGCACAGCGGTCGGCGCAGGTCGCCAAGAACGCCGCGGCCACCGCGGAGAAGGCGGCGGCGACGACGCGGAAGACGGCGGCGACCGCGAAGAAGACGGCCGCCACGGCGCAGCGGGCCGCAGCTACGGCGACGAAGACGGCGGCTCCGGCCAGGGCCGCGACGGCCCGGAAGTCGACGGCGACGAAAACAGCTGCGGCGAAGAAGGCCACGCCGGCGAAGAAGTCCACGGCCGCGGCGAAGAAGGCTGCGCCTGCCAACAAGGCCGCGGCCAAGAAGGCTGCACCGGCCAAGAAGGTTGCGCCGGCAAAGAAGGCCGCGCCGGCGAAGAAGTCGACGGCGACGAAGAAGTCCACGGCCGCGAAGAAGTCCACGGCCGCGACGAAGGCTGCGCCGGCCAAGAAGACCACTGCTGCGAAGACGACAGCGGCGACGAAGTCGGCGGCGCCTGCCAAGAAGACAGCGGCGCAGAAGACGACGGGCGCGAGGACGGCGGCGGCCAGGAAGACCCCGACCCGTCCGGCTGGCACCCGGGCCGGAGCCGGCAGCGCCCCAGGGCGCAAGACTGCCACGGCCGGGGCGACGGCGGCCCGCAAGGCGGCGGCTCCGAAGCGGACTTCCGCCGCGGCCAGGACGACCACCGGGTCGGCCGCTGCCAAGCAGGCGCCCGCGACGACCGCAGCCGCTGCCCGAGGTGCGGCGAAGACCACGACCAGAGGCGCGGCGAAGGCGGCCGGTACGACAAGGGCGGCCGGTACGACGAAGGCGGCCGGCGCGACCAGGGCGACCCCGGCGAAGACGGTGCCCGCGAAGCGCACCACCCCGGCGAAGGCCACCGCCACCGGGGCGGGCACGGGGACCAGGGCGGCGAAGAAGGCGACCGGTCGCAAGGGGCCGGCCGTCGCGGCGGTCAGCCGGGCAACGGCCGGGCGCAACAGCGCCCGCGGCAGCGCGCTGCGCGCCGCCCACTGACACCCCGCCGGCAGGACCGGCGAACGATTGAGGCGGGCGGCGCCACGGCGCCGCCCGCCTCAGACGATCAGAAGGTGTGCTCGGCGGCGGGGAAGCTGCCGCCGCGGACCTCGTCGGCGAACTGCCGGGTCGCCGTGGTCAGCGCCCCGGCCAGGTCGGCGTAGCGCTTGACGAAACGCGGCGCCTTGCCGGTGCGCAGCCCCGCCATGTCCTGCCAGACCAGCACCTGCCCGTCGGTGTCCGCCCCGGCGCCGATGCCGACGGTCGGGATCGGCAGCTCGGCGGTGACCCGCTTGGCGACGTCGCCCGGCACCATCTCCAGCACCACCGCGAACGCCCCCGCCTCGGCGACCGCGCGGGCGTCGGCGAGTACCTCCTCGGCGGCGTCGCCGCGGCCCTGCACCCGGTAGCCGCCGATGGCGTGCTCACTCTGCGGCGTGAAGCCGATGTGCGCCATCACCGGGATGCCGGCGCCGCTGATCGCCGCGATCTGCTCGGCGCAGCGCCGGCCGCCCTCCAGCTTGACGGCGTGGCAGCCGCCCTCCTTCATGAAGCGCACCGCCGTCCGCAGCGCCTGCGTCGGCCCCTCCTCGTACGAGCCGAAGGGCAGGTCGCCGACGATCAGTGAGTGCTTCGTGGCGCGCACGACGGCGCGTACCAGGGGGAGCAGCTCGTCCACGGTCACCGGGACGGTGGTCTCGTAGCCGAAGACGTTGTTCGCCGCGGAGTCACCGACCAGCAGCACCGGGATGCCGGCCGCGTCGAAGATGCCGGCGGTGTACTGGTCGTAGGAGGTGAGCATCGGCCAGCGCTGACCGCGTTCCTTCGCGGCGATCAGGTCGCGGGTGCGGACCCGGCGGGTGGCCGGACCCCCATAGAGCGCCTGCACCTCGTCCGGTGACGACTCGTTCGTGGTCACGGTTGTCTCCCTTCTCCTCGAGGCCGCCCATGCGGTCCCCGGGTTCCCCGCATCGTCGCACCGGGCCCGGCGGGCGGGCAGGACCCAGTGGAAGATTTCACAGGGGACGATCCGTGGTGCCGTGCTCGCGCCAGCGGCTGGTGATCGGCAGCCGGCGGTCCCGGCCGAAGGCCTTGATGGAGATCTTCGTCCCCGGCGCGGACTGGCGGCGCTTGTACTCGGCGATGTCCACCATCCGAAGGACCCGGTCGATCACCGCCGGGTCGTGGCCGGCCTCGACGAGGCCCTCCCGCCCCAGGTCGCCGTCGATGTAGCCGCTGAGCATCGGGTCCAGCAGCGTGTAGTCCGGCAGGGTGTCGGTGTCGAGCTGCCCCGGGCTCAGCTCCGCGCTCGGCGGCTTGCTGATCGAGTTCTCCGGGATCGGCGGGGTCTGGCCGCGGCGTACCGCCTCGGCGTTGCGCCAGCGGGCCAGCTCCCAGACCATCGTCTTCCAGACGTCCTTGATCGGGTTGAAGCCGCCGACCGAGTCGCCGTAGAGGGTGGAGTAGCCGACCGCCAGCTCGCTCTTGTTGCCGGTGGTCAGCACCAGGTGGCCCTCCTGGTTCGACAGCGCCATCAGGATCACGCCGCGGACCCGGGCCTGGAGGTTCTCCACCGCCACCCCCGACAGCGACATGTTCGCCAGGAACGAGTCCACCATGGGCTGGATCGGCTCGGTGCGGTAGTCCAGACCGGTCCGCTCGGCCAGCTCCTCCGCGTCGCCACGGGAGTGCGCGGAGGAGTGCTGGCTGGGCATCGAGACACCGACGACCCGGCGCGGGCCGAGCGCGTCGACCGCGATCGCCGCCACCACCGCCGAGTCGATGCCGCCGGAGAGGCCGAAGACCACCGACGGGAAGCGGTTCTTGTCGACGTAGTCGCGCAGCCCCAGCACCAGCGCGTTCCAGACCTCCGCCAGGTCCGGCGAGGGCTCGACCACGCCGCCGACGGCCGGCGGACCGGCCGGCGGCGCGAGCTCGCCGGTGACCGTGATCCGCTGCACGCGCAGCCCGGCGGCGACCTCGGCGGGCGCGTCCGCGTCGGGGCGGGCGGCGGTGGCCGAGGGCACCTCCACGTCGTGCAGGAGCAGGTGCTCGACGAACTGCGGCGCCCGGGCCAGCAGGGTGCCGTCCGGCGCCACGATCATCGAGTCGCCCTCGAAGACCAGCTCGTCCTGACCACCGATCATGTTCACGTATGCGATGGTGGCGCCGGCCTCCGCGGCGCGACGACGCACCAGCGGCAGCCGTACGTCGTCCTTGTTCAGCTCGTACGGCGAGCCGTTGATGTTGGCGACCAGCCCGACTCCGGCCTGGCCGGCGGCGGCGAACGGGCCGCCGGCCTGCCAGAGGTCCTCGCAGATCGTCAGCGCCACGTCCACCCCGCCGATGCGCACCACCGTCAGGGTGTCGCCGGAGACGAAGTAGCGGTCCTCGTCGAAGACGCCGTAGTTGGGCAGGTGGTGCTTGAAGTAGGTGGCGGCCACCGCACCGCCGTGCAGCACGGCGGCGGCGTTGCGCGGGCCGCGACCCGGCTGCGCGTCGGCGTGCGAGGGCGGCGGGCCGTCGCCGTCGAGGTAGCCGACCACCACCGGCAGCTCGCCGAGGCCGTCGGCGGCCAGGTCGGCGGCGAGCTGCGTGAGCGCGGCGCGGGAGGCGGTGACGAACGACTGCCGGAAGACCAGATCCTCCACCGGATAACCGGTGAGCATCATCTCCGGGAAGAGGACCAGCTGGGCGCCGGAGCCGGCCGCATCGCGGCTGATCCGGCGCACGGTCGCGGCGTTGCCGTCGAGGTCACCGACGGTCGGGTTTACCTGGGCGAGTGCGAGGCGCAGGGTCGGCATAGGGCAATCTTGCCCCGAAGCGGCCCGTGGCATTCGCCAGGGGGACTCCCACCGTCGGCCGCACTCAGACGCCGTATGTTAAGGGGCGTGCGGATCGGGCCAGCTCAGCGCGGATCCGGCCGAGGACGCACGTAATGTCGGTGTAATGAGGCCGGTGTTGACTGGTCGGCCAGACCGAACCGGCTCGGCCGGCCTCGATGGCAGCGTCGCAAGGGGTGGAAGTGGACCGTCAGCAGGAGTTCGTGCTCCGCACGCTGGAAGAGCGTGACATCCGGTTCGTCCGGCTCTGGTTCACCGACGTCCTCGGGACGCTCAAGAGCGTCTCGGTGGCCCCGGCCGAACTGGAATCGGCCTTCGACGAGGGGATCGGCTTCGACGGCTCCGCCATCGAGGGCTTCGCCCGGGTCTTCGAGTCGGACATGGTGGCCATGCCGGACCCGACGACCTTCCAGGTCTTCCCCTTCGAGGGGGGTGCGAGCGGCGAGAGCGCCCGGATGTTCTGCGACATCCTGCTCCCCGACGGCTCCCCCTCCTGGGCCGACCCGCGCCACGTGCTGCGCCGGGCGCTCTCCAGGGCCGCCGAGAAGGGCTTCACCTTCTACACCCACCCGGAGATCGAGTTCTTCCTGGTCGAGGATGCCCCCGCCGACGGGCGGCTGCCGGTGCCGGTAGATGCGGGCGGCTACTTCGAGCACACCACCCACTCGGCGGCCCGGGACTTCCGCCGCCAGGCGGTGCTCGCCCTGGAACGCATCGGCATCTCCGTGGAGTACAGCCACCACGAGGTCGCCCCCGGCCAGCAGGAGATCGACCTGCGCTACGCCGACGCGCTGACCACCGCCGACAACATCATGACCTTCCGGCACGTGGTCAAGGAGGTGGCGCTCTCGCACGGCGTGCAGGCCACCTTCATGCCGAAGCCCTTCAGCGACCAGCCCGGCAGCGGCATGCACACCCACCTGTCGCTCTTCGAGGGCGAGCACAACGCCTTCCACGACGCCGGCGACCCGATGAAGCTCTCCAAGGTCGGCCGGGCCTTCATCGCCGGGCTGCTCACCCACGCCCGCGAGTACACCGCGGTCACCAACCAGTGGGTCAACTCCTACAAGCGCCTCTTCCCGCAGCCGCTGGCCGACCGGATCACCGAGTCGCCCGCGTACGTCTGCTGGGGTCACCTGAACCGCTCGGCACTGGTGCGGGTGCCAGCGTACGGCAAGCCGAACTCGGCCCGGGTGGAGATCCGCTCACCCGACTCGGCCGCCAACCCGTACCTGGCCTTCGCGGTGATGCTCGGCGCGGGCCTCAAGGGCATCGAGGAGGGCTACGAGCTGCCCCCGGGCGCCGAGGACGACGTCTGGTCGCTCTCCAACGCCGAGCGCAAGGCGATGGGGTACGAGGCGCTCCCCGAGGACCTCGCCGAGGCGATCGACGTGATGGCCGGCAGTGAACTCGTCGCCGAGATCCTCGGTGAGCACGTCTTCGACTTCTTCCTGCGCAACAAGCGCGCGGAGTGGGAGGAGTACCGCCGGGTCGTCACCCCGTACGAGCGGCAGCGCTACCTGTCGCTCTAGACAGCCCGCCACACGCGTGCTGCCCGCCCCGACGGCAACCCGGGGCGGGCATCACGCGTTGCTGGGGGACTACTCGGTGGTGCTGCCGCCGGTGCTCTCGTCGCCGGACTGCGATCCGGTGCCGCCCTGGTCGGTCTGCGGGCGGTCGCCGCGCTCACCGTGGTGCTCACCGTGGCCGTGGCCGTGGCCGTGGCCCTTGCCGTGGCCGTGGCCGTGGCCGTGGCCGAGGCCGAGGACGCCGGCCTCCTGTGCGGTGGTCACCGCGTCGGCCTGCTCCTGGGTGAGGGTGCCCTCCTCGACCGCCTCCGCGAGCCGTTCGGCCAGCCGTTCGGCGCGGTCGGTGTCGGCGGGCTTCTCCGCCGCCCGCTCGGCGCGCTCCGCCTCGTGCACGGCATCCAGCGCCTCGGTCACCTTGGCGACGTCGACACCGAGCGCGTCGGCGAGCTTCTGGGCATGCTCCTGCCGGTGCTGCTCGTGCCGGCTGTCGCGGCTCTGCTCCCCGGTCGCGGTGGTGCCACCGCTGTCCGCGGCGTCGTCGGCCATCGCGATGGCCGGCACGGCGATGCCGGCGCCGAGGACGCCGGCGGTGGCCAGACCGGCGAGGAAGGTCTTCTTCGTCAGACGTCGAGTCATGTTCTCCTCCGGTTGTGCTGGCGTGCTCATGACTCGACGATGACCCGCCCGGCTAGGCGCAGCCCTTGACGAAGCTGTCCGTTGGCTGAGAGTTGGGCGAGTCTCAACGGGTGGCGGGGGCGACGGTCAGGGTGCCCGCGTTGGCGTCGAGGACGGCCGGCACCCCGACCGGGACGGTGAGTGGAGCGACCCCGTGCCCGATCGGCAGTCCACCCAGCACCGGCACGCCCAGGTCGCCGAGCCGTTCGGTGAGCACGTCCGCCGCGCTGACCTCCCAGTCGTCGGCGCAGTTGGTGAACTGCCCCACCGCGACCCCGGCGACCCGGGCCAGCACACCGGCGCGGCGCAGCTGGGTGAGCATCCGGTCGATCTTGTACGGCGGCTCCTCGACCTCCTCGATCAGCAGGATCGCGCCGGTCAGATCGGGCATGTCGGGGGTGCCCAGGGAGGCGGTGACCAGGCAGAGGTTGCCGCCGAAGAGTGGACCCCGGGCCACACCGGGCACCCGGACGCCGAAGGTCTCCGCGCCCGGGGCCGCGCACACCGTGACCGGGTCGGTGGTCATCAGCGCTCTGCGCAGCGACTCGGCCGAGGCCGGCGGGGCCGCCTCGTGGTGCCAGGCGGCCGCGGCCATTAACCCGTGCACCCCGGCCAGGCGGGCGCCGCGCCAGAGCGCGAAGTGCAGCGCCGTGATGTCGGAGAAGCCCGCCACCATCTTCGGGTCGGCCCGCACCAGCGACATGTCGATCATGTCCACCACCCGCTGGGCGCCGTAACCGCCCCGGGTGCAGACGATGCCGCGTACCGCCGGGTCGGCGAAGGCGGCGTTGAGGTCGGCGGCGCGCAACTCGTCGCCCCCGGCCAGGTAGCCCTGCCGGGCGAAGGCGTTCGGACCGAGCACCGGCTTCAGTCCCCAGCCGGTGAGCAGTTCGAGGCCGCGGGCCACCCGCTCGGCGGTCGTCGGGCCGGCGGGAGAGAGGAGCATGACGGTGTCCCCGGGGCACAGGGCGGACGGGCGTACGGCATCGGTCACAGCGCCTGAGCCTACGGGGCTGCCGGGACCGGCCGGTCCGGTAGCGGCACTCCGGGCGTCGGCACGGGAACCCGTCCGGCCGCGCCCGGCCGGACTCAAAGGTCGCCGGTGCGGGTGAAGCCGAAGCGGGCCACCGCGGTGCCGGCGTTCTCGTAGTACTCCACCCGGAAGGTGTGCGCACCGCCGGTCAGGGCCACCTCCGTGGCGTACGGCGTGGGGGACTGATCGCGCCAGAGGTTGATCACCGGCACGTTGTCGACGAAGACCCGGATGCCGTCGTCGCTGACGCCGCTCAACCGGTACCTCCCGGCGGGCAGGGTCTGTGTCCGGGTCCACCGGACGACGAAGTGGTCGGCGCCGACCCGGGGCGCGGGTGCGCCCCGGCCCCAGTCGAAGTCGATCGCGGCATCGTCGCGGATCACGTCCGGCGAGCGGGTGGGGATCGCCGGGGCGCTCCCCGCCGCCGGGGTCGACCAGTACTCGGCGGCGTAGCCGGCCGGTGCGGGCGGATCACCCACCCGCGTCCAGTCGAGTTTGGCGATGGCGCCCTTGGTGTTCTCGTAGTACTCCATCACGATCGTGTGGATTCCGCCGCTGAGCAGGACCCGTCTGGTGTGCGTGGTGACCCGCTGGTCCACCCACCGGTCGATCTCCCGCAGACCGTCGATGACGAGCCGGACGCCGTCGTCGGTTGTGGTGGCGAATTCGTAGACCCCCGCCTCCAGGCTCACCGTGGTCGTCCACCGGGCGACGAAGTGGTCGGCCGAGATGCCGGCCACCGGCGCATCGGATCCCCAGTCGTGGTCTACCCGCGGCTCCTGGCGGCGCACCGCCGGCGCGGTCGTCGGGAACACTGGTGAACTGCCGGCGCCCGGGGTGTTCCAGTACTGGGCCAGGAACGACGCGCCCGGCTGCTCGGTGGTGCTGTCCCAGCTCAACTGGGCAATGGCGCCCTTGCTCGCCTCGTAGTACTCCATCCGGATGGTGTGGTTGCCCGCCTCCAGGTCGACCAGGGCGGTGTGGGCCGTACCGGCCTGCGGACGCCACTGGTCGATGACGAGCCGGTTGTCGATGTAGAGCCGGACCCCGTCGTCGGTCACGGTGGTGAAGCGGTACCGGGCCGGGGCGAAGTACTGCGTCCTGGACCACCGCACCGAGAAGTTGTCCGCGGGCAGGCCGGCGGCGGGCGCGCCGTGGTCCCAGAGAAAGTTGATCTGCGGGTCCTGCCGGGTCAGCGCCGGGGTGCCGGAGAGGGTCGGGTTGGCGAAGTACTGCCCGGTGAAGGCCGGCGACGGTGCGTAGGTGGCGGTGTAGGTGGTCGTGCTCTCCGGGGTGACGATCCGGTGCCGGATGGCCCCGCCGTCGGACCAGCCGGTGAAGTGGAAGACCCGGCCGTCGGGCGCGATGGCGGTGGGCGGCGCGGCGATCTCGCGTTCGAACCCGATGACACCCTGCACCGTCGTGGGTGTGGCCACCGGGGTTCCGTCGAGCAGGACTCCCAGCCCCGCCGGTTCGGTGGCGAGCCGGAACTGCGACGTACGCGGATGGATGTTGACGCTCTCGGTGGTGGCGAGCCCGTTGGTGTCGGTGGCGGTGACGACGATCTCGAACCAGGTGTCCGCCGCCGCCTCGCCGGTGGTCGGGATGGTGAACGATCCGGCGCGGCCGGTCAGCGGGCCGAGGAACGGATGAAAGTGTGTGCCGTGGTGCAGCAGTACCTCGGTCTGGATCGCGGCGTCGTCCAGGTCGAAGCCGGCGGCGTCGGTGGCGAAGGCGGTGTAGTTGATGGTGTGGCCGGCGCGGTAGCGGGCACCGTCGGCGGGGGCGCCGATGGTCACCGTCGGCGGGCTGCCGACCTGGATCACGATGGGCTGGGCCTGGCTGCTGTTCCGTCCGTCGGAGACGGTCAGCTGCGCGATGTAGACGCCGATGTCCGGGTAGGTCTTGGTGGGATTGGCCGCGGTGCTGGTGGTGCCGTCGCCGAAGTCCCAGCGGTAGGTGAGCGGATCCCCGTCCGGATCGTTGCTGCCGGCGCTGGAGAAACGCACCGTCAGCGGCTGCACGCCGGTCGTCCGGTCGGCCGTGGCGTTCGCCACCGGAACACGGGAATCGGTGTCGTAACCGATCCGGTAGAGCGCCCCGGGAAAGTAGGTGAGGTAGTAGAGCGAGCCGTCCGGGGCGACCTTCAGGTCCACCACACTGCCGGCGTTGACGTCGAAGTCGTGCACGGCGGTGACATTGCCGTCGGCGTCGAGCACAGCCCGTTTGATGAAACCTTTGGCGTAGTCGCCGAAGAAGAGGTTGCCGCGGTACGCGGCCGGGAAGAGGCCGCCCCGGTAGACCGGTCCGCCGGTGACCGCGGCGCTCTCCCCGTCGTGCGGGTAGGCGCGGATGGGGTTGACGTAGCCGGCGCAGCCGCTGGTGCAGACTCCCTCGTGTACCGGCCAGCCGTAGTTGCCACCCCGGACGATGCGGTTGAGCTCCTCCCAGGAGAAGTTGCCCACGTCGCCGCCGAAGAGACGTCCGTTGCTCTGGTCGAACTGGAATCGCCACGGGTTGCGGAAGCCGTACGCCCAGATCGCGCCGAAGCGTCCCGACTGGCCGTAGAACGGGTTGTCCGACGGCACCGAGCCGTCCTTGTTGATCCGCAGGATCTTGCCGTGCGGGTTGCTCAGGTCCTGGGCGTTGGGGGCGTAGCCGTTGTCGCCGACGGCGATGTAGAGCTTGCCGTCCGGGCCGAAGGCGAGACTGCCACCGACGTGCAGTTGCTGTGAGGGCGTCTGGGTCCGGAAGATCTCGACGGGCCCGGCGCTGCCGACGTCGGCGGAGGCGTCGAAGCGGACCACGTGATTCAGCAGGTCCCGGCCGGTGTAGTAGAAGTAGGCCCAGTGGTTGGTGGCTCCGAAGTCCGGGTCGAAGGTGACGCCGATCAGGCCCCGGTCGCCGGAAGGATCGGCGGGGAGGACGGCGAAGGGCCGGGGGAGTAGCCGCCCGTCCTTGACGAGTTGGATGGTGCCGGCGCGCTCCAGGATGAAGATGCGCCCGTCCGGGGCGATCTCGAAGCCGGTCGATCCGGTCAGCCCGGTGCCGACGACCAGGGAGGTCTGGAAGTCGTCCGGTGGTGCGGCCTGGGCCGGTGCCGGGTTGGTTGCGGAGAGGACGCCCGCCAGCAGGCACGCGGCGATGAAACCCGCCAGGGTGCGCGTACGTCGCGCGAGCCGTCCGATGCGATGACCGTGAGGGATCATGGCACTCCCGTACGAGTGGTGTGAATCGCCCGGCGGGCACCGGGTGTCGCGAGCTGTTGGAGAGCAGCCTAATGGCACAGTATGACCATAAAGTCACTTTCTGTTACTAGGTCCGCGACGGTCGGTGAACGCGACAGGCCGGGTGGGTCGGGTGGGCCTCCGGGACGCCGGATAGCCTCGAAGCGTGGCAATCGCGCTGGTGATCGAGAATGATCCGCTCCACGACGCCCGACGGTTGGGGCGGTGGTTGACCGAAGCCGATCTCGAGCTGCACGTGCTGCGGCCGTACGCCGGTGACGACCTCCCCGCAGAGCTGACCGGATACGACGCGCTGGTGGTGCTCCCCGGTGTGCAGAGCGTCAACCCCGCGCCGGGCGGTGCGCTCGACGCGCCCTGGCTGCCCGCCGTCGAAGGGCTGCTGCGCAAGGCGGTCCGAAACCGCACAGCCACCCTGGCGATCGGCCTCGGCGCCCAGCTGCTCGCCACCGCCCACGCCGGTTTCGTCGAGCCGGCGGCGGCCGGGCCGCAGATCGGGCCGGGGCTGGTCGGCAAGCGCGACGCCGCCGACGACGACCCGCTCTTCCGCGTCGTGCCGCTGATGCCCGACGTGCTCCAGTGGCACTGCGACGAGATCACCGAACTGCCGCAGAAGGCGACGCTGCTGGCGGCCGGGACCCGGGTCGCCAATCAGGCGTTCCGGATGGGGCACCGGGCCTGGGGGCTGATCTTCCACATCGAGTGCGATCCGGCGATGATCGCCGAGTGGGCCTCGGCCGACAGTGCGCTGCTGGACCGGCTCGACTACGACCCGGACCTGGTGACCGAGGTCTGCGCCGCGGCGCTCGGCGACATCGAGGAGGCCTGGCAGCCTTTCGCCGCCCGCTTCGCCGAGCTGGCCCGTGGTGAGCTTGCCGACGGCTCGCCCCGGCGGAACCTGCCGCTGCTGGGGCAGTGATGACCCGCCCGACGCGTACCCATGCCCGGCTGGCCCGCTACGGCTTCGGGGCCGCCGACGGTGACGGCGGGGCGCGCGCCGCCGATCTGCTCGGCCCGGACGGGCTGGGGCTCTGGCTGCCGCAGACCCAGGAACCGGCCGGGGAGGGCGGCGTCGAGCTGCTCACCGCGCTGGCGCGCGCCGCCGACCCGGACCTGGCGCTGCGCCAGCTGCACCGGACCGTGGAGGCCGAACGCCGCCATCACGCCGCGGCCGACGGCGGGTCGCCGCTGCTGACCGCGATGCGCCGCGACCCGGGGCTGCGCCGGCGGCTGGTGGCCGTGCTCGGCGCTTCCTCCGCCCTCGGCGACCACCTGGTCGCCAACCCCACCCACTGGACGGTCCTCTCCACCTGCGCCGACCAGTCGGCCCCGGTCGCGGACGGCCGGCTGCGCCCGGCGCCCGCACCCGGCGCTGCCGGCGTCGACCCGGACGCGCCGCCGGTGTGGACCGTCGCGGGCCTGCGGGAGGCGTACCGGCTGGCGCTGCTGCGCATCGCCGCGGCCGACCTGACCGGTGGGCGCACCCTGGAGCAGACGATGGCGGCGCTCTCGGCGCTGGCCGACAACACCCTGGGCGCCGCCTACGACCTGGCCGTGACCGAGCTGCCGGCCGGCACCCGCGCCCCCCGGCTCGCCGTGGTGGCGATGGGCAAGTGCGGCGGCGGGGAACTCAACTACGTCTCCGACGTGGACGTGATCTTCGTGGCGGCCGAGGACGAGGACCTGGCGCCGGCCACCGCGATCGCCACCCGGCTGATCCACGTCTGCGGGCTGGTCGCCTGGCCGGTCGACGCGGCGCTGCGACCCGAAGGCAACCGGGGGCCGCTGGTGCGCACCCTCGCCAGCCACCTCGCCTACTACCGGCGCTGGGCCCGCACCTGGGAGTTCCAGGCGCTGCTCAAGGCCCGCCCCGCCGCCGGGGACCTCGCGCTGGCCCAGGAGTGGATCGACGAGCTGGCGCCGCTGGTCTGGCGGGCCGCCGAGCGCCCGGAGGCCGTCCAGGACGTCCGCGCGATGCGGCGCAAGATCCTCGACAACATCCCGGCGAAGGAGCAGGACCGGGAGATCAAACGCGGCCCCGGCGGGCTGCGCGACATCGAGTTCGCGGTGCAGCTGCTGCAACTGGTGCACGGCCGCGCCGACGAGACGCTGCGGGAACCGGGCACCATTCCCGCGCTGCGGGCACTGGTCGGCGGTGGCTACGTCGGCCGCGCCGACGGCGAGGCGCTGCTGCGCGGCTACCTCTTCCTGCGCGCCGTCGAGCACCGCCTGCAACTTCAGGCGCTGCGGCGTACGCACACCGTGCCGACCGACCCGGCGGCGCTGCGCTGGCTGGCCCACGCCCTCGGCTACACCGCCACCCCGGGCCGCGACGCCGTCCAGGCGTTCCGCGCCGAGTGGGTCACCCACGCCGCCGAGGTACGCCGGCTGCACGCCAAACTGCTCTACCGGCCGCTGCTGGAGTCGGTGGCCCGGGTGCCGGCCGACGGGCTGCGGCTGACCCCGGCGGCGGCCCGCAACCGGCTGGAGATCCTCGGCTTCGCCGACCCGGCCGGGGCGCTGCGCCACATCCAGGCCCTCACCGGCGGGGTGAGCCGCACCGCCGCCATCCAGCGCACCCTGCTGCCGGTGCTGCTGGAGGAGTTCGCCGACGCCCCCGAACCCGACCGGGGCCTGCTCAACTACCGCAAGGTCTCCGACAAGCTCGGCAGCACCCCGTGGTACCTGCGGCTGCTGCGCGACTCGGGTCCGGTGGCCCGCCGGCTCGCCCGGGTGCTGGCGCTGTCCCGCTACGCCGCCGACCTGCTCAGCCGCGATCCGGAGGCGGTCCGGCTGCTCGCCGAGGAGAGCCAGCTGGTGCCCCGGCCGGCGCAGACCCTGCACGACGGCTTCGCCGCCGCGGCGGCCCGCCACAGCGACCCGGTCGAGGCGATCCGGGCCGTCCGGGCCCTGCGCCGCCGGGAACTGCTCCGCCTCGCCTGCGCCGACGTGCTCAGCCGGGCCGGCGACCTCGCTCCCGCGCCGGCCCGCGGCCCGCGCTCGGGTCCCGGCGCGCCCGTCGAACGGCCGATGACGCTCTCGGACATCACCGTCGCCGCGGCGGCGATCTCCGACGTCACCGACGCCACGCTCGGCGCGGCGCTGCGCATCGCCCGGGCGGCGCGCCCCGCCCCGGCCGGCCTGCGCTTCGCGGTGATCGGCATGGGCCGCCTCGGCGGGTACGAGTCGAACTACCTCTCCGACGCCGACGTGCTCTTCGTCTACGACGCCCCGGCCGGCACCGACGAGAGCGCCGCCGCCGAGGCCGCGCACGCCGTCGCCGAGGAGCTGCGGCGGCTGCTCGGGATGCCCGCCCCGGACCCGGCGCTCGGTGTCGACGCCGACCTGCGCCCGGAGGGCCGGCAGGGCCCGCTGGTGCGCAGCCTCGCCGCGTACGCCCAGTACTACGCCCGCTGGTCGAAGGTCTGGGAGGCGCAGGCGCTGCTGCGGGCCCGTTTCGTCTGCGGCGACGCCGACCTCGGTGCGGAGTTCGAGGCGATGGCCGACCGGATCCGCTACCCGCAGGGCGGCCTCAGCCGCGAGCAGATCGTGGAGATCCGGCGGATCAAGGCGCGGGTGGAGACCGAGCGGATGCCGCGCGGCGCGGACCCGATGACCCACACCAAGCTCGGCCGGGGCGCCCTGGCCGACGTGGAGTGGGCCGTGCAGCTGCTGCAGCTGCGGCACGCCGCCGAAATCCCGCAGCTGCGCGGCACCCGTACGTTGGACGCGCTGGCCGCCGCCCGCGACGCCGGCCTGGTCGACCCGGTCGACGCGGCGGCGATGTCGGCCGGCTGGTCGCTGGCGGCCAAGGCCCGCAACGCGCTGATGCTGGTCCGCGGCCGCGACGGCGACCAGCTGCCACGGCAGGGCGTGGAGCTGGCCGGGGTGGTGGCGCTGCTCGGCGGGGACGACCCCGGCGAGTTCGTCGACGACTACCTGCGGATCGGCCGGCGCTCCCGGGCCGCGATGGAGCGGGTGCTGGAGGGCTGAACGGCCGTCAGCCGCCGGACGCCACACCCCGGCGCGCACCAGCAGCGCCGGGGCGACCTGGCAGCATGGTCGCCATGTCCCAGCACCGTCTCGCCCGCTGCCTCGGCCTGGCCGGCTCGATCATGATCGCGGTGACCGCGTTCTTCGGCGGCGCGCTGCCCGCGATGGGGGACGACCCGACCCCGGTGGGGCTGTGGCGCAGCGACGGCGGACCGGCGGCCATCGGGCTCTGGTTCGCCGGACTCGCGGCGCTCGGCGGGGCGTGGTGGATGCTGCGCCGCAGCGTGCCGTCGCTGCGCTGGGCGTACGTGACGATCGCGCTCTGGAGCCTGCCGCTGTTGGTCGCGCCGCCGCTGGCCAGCCGGGACGTCTACGCCTACGCGTGCCAGGGCGCCACCTGGGCGGCCGGGTTCAACCCGTACGAGCAGGGAGTGGCGGCGCTGCCCTGCCCGTGGCTGGAGTCGATCTCGCCGATCTGGCAGGACACCCCCGCGCCGTACGGGCCGTTCTTCGTGCTCATCTCCGGCCTGCTGGTCAGCGCCGGCTGGTCGCTGGCGGCGAATGTGGTGCTGTTCCGGCTGGTGGCGGTCGCCGGGGTGGTGCTGACCGCGGCCTGCCTGCCGGCGCTGGCGCGCCGCTGCGGGGTGCCGCCGCAGCAGGCGGTCTGGGTGGCGCTGGCCTCCCCGCTGGTCGGGGTGCACCTGATCTCCGGCGCCCACAACGACGCGTTGATGATCGGGCTGCTCGTCGCCGGGCTGACGGTGATCGTCAGCCGGCCGGGCCGGGCCGGTCCGCTGCTGGCCGGCGGGGCGCTGCTCGGACTCGCGGTGGCGATCAAGGCGACCGCGGTGGTGGTGGTCCCCTTCGCCGTCCTGGCCGGTCTCGCCGGGAGCCTGCGGCTTGCGAAACTGCTGCGCGCCGGCGCTCAGGTGGTCGGCGCGGCGGTGGCGACGCTGGTCGCCGTGACCGTCGCGGGCGGGTTGAGCTTCGGCTGGGTGACCGGGCTCGCCAGCAGCAGCGACGCTGTCGGCTGGACGTCGCCGCCGACGGCCGTCGGGCAGACCCTCGGCTATCTGCCGCGCGCCTTCGGCATCCGGATCGACCTCATCCCCTACACCCGCCAGGTGGGGCTGGCCGTGCTCGCGGTACTGCTGGTCTGGCTCTGGTGGCGGGTCTGGCGCCGGGGCCGCGACCCGCTGCACGGCGCCGCGCTGGCACTGGCCGCGACGGTCGCCCTCTCGCCGGTCTTCCACCCCTGGTACGCCCTCTGGCCGCTGGCCCTGCTCGCGGTGACCGTCCGGGACCGGATCGGCTGGTTCACCGGGGTGGCGCTGGGTGCGTCGTTCCTGGTCTTCGCCAACGGCGTGGCGCTGGCCCGCTACACCAAGATCCCGGGCGCGCCGTTGATGACGCTGGCGGTGATCGCGGTGACGGTCCACCTGGTACGCGGGGCGCGGCGCGACGCCGCGGTGGCCGCCGACCCGGTGCCGCGCACGGTCGAGGACCCGGTGGCATGACCGGGGCGCAGCAGCCCCGGCCGGCGACGCTGCGGTGGGTCCGCTACGGCGGGCTCGCCGGCGCGGTGCTGCTCGCGCTGGTCGCCTGGCGCGGCGGCGTGCTCCCCGGGCCGCCGCCGGCTTCGACCCCGGGCACCATCTGGCGCGGCCCGTACGGCCCGTGGATCCTCATCGGCTGGTTCGCCGGGACCGCTGCGCTCACCGTCGCCTGGTGGTCCTTGCGGCGCAGCGTGCCGTCGCTGCGCTGGGCGTACGTCACCGCCGGGCTCTGGCTGGTGCCGTTGCTGCTCGCGCCGCCGCTGGGCAGCCGGGACCTCTACTCGTACGCCTGCCAGGGTGCGGTCTTCAGCGACGGCGGCGACCTCTACGGCGCGGGGGTGGCCGAGCTGGGCTGTCCGTGGGTGGAGTCGGTGGCGCTGCTCTGGCGCGACACCCCGACGCCGTACGGGCCGGTTTTCCTGCTGCTGGCGGGGCTGGCCGCGACGCTCGGTGGTTCGCTGACCGGCACCCTCCTGCTGCTGCGGGGGACGGCCCTGGCCGCGGTGGTGCTGATCGCGGTCTGCCTGCCGGGGCTGGCCCGGTACGGCGGGGTGCCGCCGCGGCGCGCGGTCTGGGTGGTGCTGGCCTGCCCGCTGGTCAGCGTGCACCTGATCTCCGGCGCGCACAACGACGCGCTGATGATCGCGTTGGTCGCCGCCGGGCTGCTGGTGTCGCTCAGCGCGGCGCGGCGATCCGGCGGGGCCGCCGGCACCGTGACGCGGTTCGCGGATGTGGGTGGGACGGCGCGGTTCGCGGCTGTGGGTGTGACGGCGCGGCTCGCGGCCGCGGGTGTGCTGCTGGGCTGCGCGGTGGCGGTGAAGGCCACGGCGCTGGTGGCGCTTCCCTTCGCGATGCTCGCCCCCGCGCTGGCTGCCGGGGCTGCCGGGGTGCGGGTCGGTGGCGCGGGCGGCGGGGCCGCGCCTGGCCGGTGGTGGGCGGGCCAGTGGTGGACCGGCCGGTGGTGGGCCGGCGCGGGGGTGGTTCTTGCGGGCGCGGTCGCGGCGCTCGCTGCCGCCTCGGCGCTGGCGGGGCTCGGCCTCGGGTGGGTGGGAGCGCTGGGCGGCAGTGACGACCTGACCCAGTGGACCTCACCGCCGACCGCAGTCGGGTTCGTCGTCAACTACATCGGCCAGACGGTGGTTCCCGGGCTGGACGCGGTGCCCTGGACCCGGGCGGCGGCGCTGGTGCTGCTCGCGCTCTTCCTGGTCGGTTGCTGGCTGCGGACGCTGCGCCGGCTGCGGGCCGGAGCCGGCGCCGAGGTCCTGCTCTGGGGTGTCGCGCTGGCGATGACGGCGACGGTCGCCTGTGCCCCGGTGGTCTACCCCTGGTATCTGGTCTGGCCGCTGGTGCTGCTGGCCGTGGTGGCCCGCCGGACCACCGCGCTCCTGGTCGTCTGCACGGTGGCGGCGTTCCTGCTGCTGCCGGACAGCACGAACCTTGCCCGCTTCGCCAAGGCGCCCGGCGCGATCGTGGTGACGCTGGTACTGGCGGTGCTGCTCGGCCGGCTGCTGCGCCAACGGCGGGCAAGCCGGCGCGCCTGATCCTGCAGCCCAGCCCCGCTGCTCGTTCGTGGACGGTCAGCGGGACGGGCTTGAGGATGCTGCCGCGGGTCGTGGCGCGGCCCCTGTGGCCGGCCTCGGGGTCAGCTCGACGGCTGGCCGATGTCGAACATCCACGGCGTACCGAAGCGGTCCTCGCACTGGCCGTACTCGTCGCCCCACATCTGCTTCTCCAGCGGCTCCTGCACCACGCCGCCGGCGGAGAGCTGCTCCCACCAGCCGCGCAGCTTGTCGGCGTCGTCACCGCTGAGACAGATGGTGTTGGCGTTGCCGCGCCGGATCTCCATCCCCGGCGGCATGTCCGAGCCCATCAGCACCGCGCCGTCGGCGGTGCGCAGCATGCCGTGCATGATCTGGTCGGCCAGTGCCGGGTCCTCGGTGCCGTACTCCCGGAACGTGGTCAGTGCCAGCTCGCCGCCGAAGACGCGCTGGTAGAACTCCATCGCCTCCCGGGCGGTGCCGCTGAAGTTCAGGTACGGGTTGAGTTGCACGGTCATCGCACTCTCCGTCAGTAGTCGTTGACCGCATAGTGACACCCGGCACTGACATTTCTCGGTAGGCGCACCCTCGCTGCCACCGGTTGGGTCGACCTCGGGGGTGGATCAGCCTCGGCGCATCGACTGGCGGACGACGCCGCCGACCAGGACACACCAGGTGCCGGTGCCGACCTTGCCGTTGGGGGGCAGCCCGTGCAGCCGCTGCAGGGCCTGCACGGCCTTCATCGTCGGGTGGTCGTAGACGCCGGTGGGGGCGACCTCGGCGTGGCCCTTGAAGTGCAGCATGAACTGCACGGCCTCCACCGGCAGCCCGGTGGCGTCCTTGTCCAGTTCGGGGGCGAGGGTCTCCCAGGTCGGCGCCGTGAGGGTGGCGTCGACGTCTACCGGGATGCCGTTGCGGACCTGCCAGTCCTGCACCGCGGCGACGGTGGCGGCGTCGAAGGTGCTGTTCGGGGTGACGGCGTATCCGCGGTGGGCCAGCAGGTACTGCACGACCCGGACGCTGGGGGAGCCGACGAATCGCCACAGGTCCGGCCAGCGCCGGGCCGGCACGTCGGCCAGGTCGGTGCCGAGCGCGGCGAAGACCCGACGCCGTACGTCCGGGAAGAGCCGGTAGAACGTCGCCCCCGGGCAGAGCGTCGTACGGAAGTCCCAGTGGCCGAAGATGTCGTGGGCGTGCAGCCCGTACTGCCGGCAGATGGTGGTGCAGAGCTCGACCAGCGAGTCGAGCAGCGCCTCGGGCGGGGTGTCGGTGACGTAGGTGCCCTCGTTCTCGATGCCGATGGCCCGGCCGTTCTCACCGGGACAGTGCGCGGCGATCATCTGCCGGTCGCCGGCCTGCAGGCGCTCCAGGCTGCCGTGGCGTCCCTCCAGCACGTAGCCGCCGCGGCTGATGGTGAAGTGCTGGCCAGTGTCGGACCAGCCGTTGCCGTCCATGTGCAGGTCCTGACAGTCCCGGGCCAGCTTGACCGCCTGCGCCCGCGAATAGTCGGTGACGTTCGGGAACGCCATGTGATGGACGATGATCTTGTTGGTCGGGATGGCGCTGACCGACAGCGGATCCGCCGGTGGGCGGGCACCCCACCCGGCGCAGCTGATGACCTCGTCCAGCCCGCCCGCCGGGTCGGCCCGGGCGGCGCCGGGCAGGGTCAGTTGCGTTCCTACGACCGAGACGGCGGCCGCGCCCAGGCCGGCTCGCAGCAGCGTACGGCGGTCCAGTTCGGCGTGCATGGCAGCTCCTCCACGGCCGGCGGCGACGCTGCCGGGATGAAAAGCAGCTTCACCTGAGGTTTCCAAAATGGAGGATATTGCCGGCGTGGTGCCGTAGTCCAGAGAGTGACGTCGATGTTTTCCCGGTGGGGTGCCGGAAGCGACGGGCCGGGCCTGCGGCCGGCGAGAGCGCGAGGACCGTCCGTGACGCGCCGGAGGCCGGCCCCGTGCGGGACCGGCCTCCAGCGTGACTGCGTCTGCTGGGACTCAGCAGTCGAAGTACATCGCGAACTCGTGCGGGGTCGGCCGCAGGCGGACCGGGTCGACCTCGTTGGTGCGCTTCCAGTCCACCCAGGTCTCGATGAGGTCCGGGGTGAAGACGCCGCCCTCGAGCAGGTAGTCGTGGTCGGCCTCCAGCCGGTCGAGCACGGCCGGCAGCGAGCCCGGCACCTGCTTGACGTCGCCCCACTCCTCCGGCGGGAGGTCGTAGAGGTCCTTGTCGATCGGCGCCGGCGGCTCGATCTTGTTCTTGATGCCGTCCAGGCCGGCCATCAGCATCGCCGAGAAGGCGAGGTAGACGTTGGCCGACGGGTCCGGCACGCGGAACTCGACGCGCTTGGCCTTCGGGTTGCTGCCGGTCACCGGGATGCGGGTGCAGGCGGAGCGGTTGCGCTGCGAGTAGACCAGGTTCACCGGCGCCTCGTAGCCCGGCACCAGGCGACGGTACGAGTTGACCGTCGGGTTGGTGAAGGCCAGCAGCGACGGCGCGTGGTTCAGCAGACCGCCGATGTACCAGCGGGCGGTGTCCGACAGGCCGGCGTAGCCGGTCTCGTCGTAGAAGAGCGGCTCACCGCCGAGCCAGAGGCTCTGGTGGGTGTGCATGCCCGAGCCGTTGTCGCCGAAGAGCGGCTTCGGCATGAAGGTGGCGGTCTTGCCGGCGGCCCAGGCCTGGTTCTTCACGATGTACTTGAAGAGCTGGAGCTGGTCACCGGCGTGCAGCAGGGTGGAGAACTTGTAGTTGATCTCCGCCTGGCCGGCGGTGCCGACCTCGTGGTGCGAGCGCTCCACGGTGAAGCCGGTGTCGATCAGGCGCCGAACGATCGAGTCGCGCAGGTCGGCGTAGTGGTCGACCGGCGGAACCGGGAAGTAGCCGCCCTTGTACGGGGTCTTGTAGCCCTTGTTGCCGCCCTCTTCCTCGCGGCCGGTGTTCCAGGCGCCCTCGATCGAGTCGATGTAGTAGAACGACTGGTGCGCCGAGGTCTCGTGGCGGATGGAGTCGAAGATGTAGAACTCCGCCTCCGCGCCGAAGTAGGCGGTGTCGGCGATGCCGCTGGCGGCCAGGTAGGCCTCGGCCTTCTTCGCCACGTTCCGCGGGTCACGCGAGTACGCCTCGCGGGTGAACGGGTCGTGGATGAAGAAGTTCAGCGCCAGGGTCTTCTGCGCCCGGAACGGGTCGATGAAGGCGGTGGCGACGTCCGGGAGCAGCAGCATGTCGGACTCGTGGATGGCCTGGAATCCGCGGATCGAGGATCCGTCGAAGGCGAGGCCGTCGGTGAAGACGCTGTCGTCGAAGGACTCGACCGGCAGGTTGAAGTGCTGCATCACACCGGGCAGGTCACAGAATCGAACATCGACGAACTTGACGTCCTCATTCTTGAGGTATCGCAGCAGTTCCTCGGGATTGGCGAACACACGTCCTCCTGGCACGTCCCTGGGTGGCTGGGCAAACGGAACGCTATGGCGGCGCCGTTGCCCTGCCGTGTCTCTTATGTTTCCGCCGTGTTAAGCCCGTCGCGGGCAGTCATGGCGGGCCGGCAGCATCGGTCGGCAAGTCACAAATGCGGGCAATCACGTCAGCGCTGGTGAGCGTTGATTCACGCCGGCCCGGCCGCCGCACGGCCCGTTCGGCCGACCGGATAGCCTGACCAGTCATGGCAACCCAGCGTAACGGACAACCCGCCTCCGCTGCTCGGCAAGGCGACCCGGCGCAGCCGCCGGTGGACCGGCTCCCCACCGTCTCACGCCGCTTCGGGGCCCTCATGATCGACTGGGTCCTCTGCCTCTTCGCCTCGATGGCCTTCGCCGATCCGGCGCGTGACGGCTGGGCACCCGTGGTGGTGCTCATCGCCCTCTACGCCGTCTTCGCCGGCTTCTTCGCCCAGACTCCGGGGATGCGCCTCTGCGGGCTGCGTTGCGTCTCCTTCAGCGACGGCGGCCGGATCGGCCCGCTGCGCGGACTGCTGCGCGGCGTGCTGCTCTGCCTGGTCGTGCCGCCGCTGCTGATGGACGGCGCGCGCCGCGGCCTGCACGACCGCCTCGCCCGTTCGATCATCGACTACTCCGACCCGGCCAAGGCCGTCCTGCCGGTCCGCTGAGCTGGTTTCCGGCAACGGGAACTCGGCCCCAAAGCAGCGGTCCGCCCCGACCTGAGTCGGGACGGACCGGAGGTGGCAGAGCCGGCAATCGTCAGCGGCGGGGCATTCGCGGCGCCTTCTGCGGCCGCATGTTCTTCGGGATCGCGCCCTTGGGCATCTGCGGCCGGGCGCTGAGCGCCTTCAGCCGCCGGTTGAGCGCGGTGACGTCACGGGGCTTGAGGGCGCGCGGCAGCTTGACCAGGGTCATCCGCAGCTTCGGCAGCGGCACCTCGCCCTCCTCGCGACCGATCACGTAGTCGTAGAGCGGGGCGGTGCCGATGACCTTGGCGAGCCGGCGCTTCTCCTGGCCGAGCAGGTGGCGCACCCGCTGCGGGCTGCCCTCGGCGAGCAGGATCACGCCGGGGCGGCCGACCACCAGGTGCACCATGTCCATCTGGGTGGTCGAGCTGATCGCCGGGGTGACCCGCCAGTCCCCGCGCATGTTCTCCAGGATCGACGCGGCCGCGCCGGGCTGCCCCTCGGCGGCGTTCATCATCGCCTTGGTCGAGCGCATGTTGAGCACGATCAGCAGCGCCAGCAGCGCCAGCAGGATGCCCAGCGGCAACCAGAGCCAGCCCCAGTAGATGACGGCGGGCACGGTGAGGGCCAACGGGATGAGCACCGCGGCGGCAGCCAGTGGCGCGAACCACTTGTCCTGCTTGGCGGTGAACTTGAAAACCATCCCGATCTGCTTGAGGCGCTCGCGGAACGAGACCTTCTCCTGGGGCTTTGCCATGGGCACGAGTCTAGTGGTCCGCCGGCACGCCGTTGATCCGTGGCCGGTCCTGGCAGCCTGCGCCGTCGGAACATGCCCGCTGATCGATGAGACGTTAGGGTGTGGCCGGGCGGGATGTCCCCGATCGCACCCGAATCGACGGAGGATCCTTGTGACCAGTCCACGACGTCGGCGGGTCGCGGCTGCGGCACTGGCCGGGTTCCTTGCCCTCGGCGGGTGCGGCCCGGGCGACGGCGCCGTTCCGTCGGCGGACGCGCCCCCGAGCGCAGCCGCCATCGCCACCGCAACTGCCGACGCCGACGGTTTCACGTCCGCCGAGCGCGAGGTCCTCAACGCGGTGAAGGGCTTCCACGACGTCGTGTTCGCTCCTGGAGACATCAGAGACAGAAATCTCGCGTCCGCGCTCAAGGGCATCGTGACGGAACAGGTCTACAAGGACGCCGTGGCTTTCGAGAGAAAGCAAGAAGGTCTGGTGCGCCTGGGGACGTACTCATTCGAACCGTTCACCGTCACCATCAACGGTGATGAGGCGGAGGTCCACGGGTGTTTCGACGGGACCTCGTCATTCATGGTGAAGCGTGGCGAGACGCAGCCCGGTGTCGGCTCAAAACCCGGAGATCGGAGAGAGAACGAGATCACGCTTGAGCGGGTCGACGGGGTGTGGCTCGTCTCGTTTCCATTCGCCAACGGCAAACCGTGCTGAGGGCGACCGATCAGGCGGTCGCCGCCGCGTTCTCGCGGGCCTCCAGCGCCTGGCGGTAGAGCCGCCCCGCCCGGTACGACGAGCGCACCAGCGGCCCGCTCATCACCCCGGAGAAACCGATCTGCTCGGCTTCGTCGCGCAGTTCGACGAACTCCTCCGGCTTGACCCAGCGCTCCACCGGGTGGTGACGCGGGGTCGGCCGCAGGTACTGGGTGATGGTGATCAGCTCGCAGCCGGCGGCGTGCAGGTCGCGCAGCGCCTGGGAGACCTCCGCGCGCTCCTCGCCCATGCCGAGGATCAGGTTGGACTTCGTCACCAGCCCGGCGTCACGGGCCTGGGTGATCACGTCGAGGGAGCGCTCGTACCGGAAGGCGGGGCGGATCCGCTTGAAGATCCGCGGCACGGTCTCGACGTTGTGCGCCAGCACCTCGGGGCGGGAGTCGAAGACCTCCGCCAGCAGCTTCGGCTCGCCGTTGAAGTCGGGGATCAGCAGCTCCACGCCGCAGCCCGCCTGCAGGGCGTGGATCTGGCGGACCGTCTCCGCGTAGAGCCAGGCGCCGCCGTCGGGGAGGTCGTCACGGGCGACGCCGGTGATGGTGGCGTACTTCAGCCCCATCGTGGCGACCGACTCGCCGACCCGGCGGGGCTCGTCACGGTCGAGGTCGGCGGGCCTGCCCGTGTCGATCTGGCAGAAGTCACAGCGCCGGGTGCACTGGTCGCCGCCGATGAGGAAGGTCGCCTCGCGGTCCTCCCAGCACTCGTAGATGTTGGGGCAGCCCGCCTCCTGGCAGACCGTGTGCAGGCCCTCGCGGGAGACCAGGCCGCGGAGTTCGGTGTACTCCGGGCCCATCTTCGCCTTGACCTTGATCCACGGCGGCTTGCGCTCGATCGGCGTCTCCGCGTTGCGAGCCTCGATACGCAGCAGTCGGCGTCCTTCAGGAGCGATCGTCACCGGACCAGCCTACGCCGGAGAAGGCATCGATGACCCGATGGGCGAGCGCCGTCACCTTTGCCCGGCACCGCTCCGATCGGCGCCGAAATCCGCTCGCGGCCCGTCGGCGCCCCCTATACGCTGGCCCCAACAGCGACGACGGAGCCGAGTAGTGGCCCGGAACGCCAGTTCAAGAGAGCCGCCGGGTGCTGCGAGGCGGTCTGGCACCGGGGCGTGAAGACCCTCCCGAGCTGCGGGCAGAACGGCGCGTACGCGCTCAGTAGAGCCCGCCCGGCCGGCCCCGGTCATCAGGCGACGAATGAGGCTCCCGCGTCATGCGGGGGCGAAGGTGCGGTGGTACCGCGAGGTTTCCCGCTCGCCCGCACCTCCCTGGGGATCGCGTTGCGATCGATCAAGGAGGTAGCCGTGCAACGCATCCTGTCCCACCAGCTCCCCACCCATCTCGGCGCGACCGTCACCGTCGCCGGCTGGGTCCACCGCCGCCGGCTGTTCAAGTCGGTGGCCTTTCTCATCCTCCGCGACGCCACCGGACTGACCCAGGTGGTCGTCGCCGACTCCGCCACCCGCGCCCAGGTCGAACAGCTCACCGAGGAGAGCGTCGTCGCCGTCACTGGCATCGTCGCGCTCCGGGCCAAAACCACCGGCACCGCGACCGCCGGGGCGGTCGGCGCCGACCAGGTCGAGCTGATCGACCCCGTGATACGCCCGCTCGGCACCCCGGCCGTACCGCCGCCGTTCGACCTGTTCCGCCCTGCCCTGACGGCGACCCTGCCCACCCAGCTCGACCACGCGCCGGTGGCGCTGCGCCACCCGACCCGCTCGGCGGCGCTGCGGATCTCCGCGGCGGCGGTCGCCGGGTTCCGGGCGGCGCTCGACGCCCGGGACTTCGTGGAGATCCACACCCCGAAGATCGTCGGCAGCTCGACCGAGTCCGGGGCGAACGTCTTCGCGCTGGACTACTTCGGCCGGCCCGCGTACCTGGCGCAGTCGCCACAGTTCTACAAGCAGCTCATGGTCGGCGTCTTCGAACGCGTCTACGAGGTCGGGCCGGTCTTCCGGGCCGAGCCGCACGACACCGGGCGGCACCTGGCGCAGTACACCTCCCTCGACGCCGAACTGGGCTTCGTCACCGACCACACCGAGGTGATGGCGGTGCTGCGCGAGGTGCTGGCGGGGATGCTGGCAGTGGTGGAGGACCGGGCCGGTGCGGCGCTGGCGACCCTCGGTGTCACCGTGCCCGAGGTGCCGGCGCGGATCCCGGCGCTGCACTTCACCGACGCGCTGCGGATCGCCGGCGCCGCCGCCGCCGAACCGGACCTCGCTCCGGCGCACGAACGGGCACTGGGACAGTGGGCGCTGCGCGAGCACGGCAGCGACTTCGTCTTCGTCACCGGCTACCCGATGGCCAAGCGTCCCTTCTACACCCACCCCGACCCGGCGCGGCCCGGCTACTCCAACGGATTCGACCTGCTCTTCCGCGGCGTCGAACTGGTCACCGGCGGCCAGCGGCTGCACCGCCACGAGGAGTACCTCGCCGCGCTCGCGGCTCGGGGCGAGCCGGTCCAGCCGTACGCGGGGTATCTCGACGCGTTCCGGCACGGCATGCCGCCGCACGGTGGTTTCGCCATCGGGCTGGAGCGTTTCGTGGCCCGGCTGACGGGGGCGGCCAACGTCCGCGAGGTGACGGCCTTCCCCCGGGACCTGCACCGTCTGACGCCGTAACCCTGCCGCGGATCCGCCCCGCACCTCGAAAACCGGGGTGCGGGGCCGGACCGAGCGGTACGGCCGGCGGGTCAGGCCAGGAGGGTGGGGAGGTGGCGTTCGACGACGGGGAGGACCTCGGCGACGGTGACCGGGCGGCCCAGCTCGGCGGTGAGCGAGGTGACGCCGGCGTCACGGATGCCACAGGGCACGATCTTGTCGAAGGCGCCGAGGTCGCAGTCGCAGTTGATGGAGAAGCCGTGCTGGGTCACGCCCCGGGCGACCCGGATGCCGATCGCGGCGACCTTGCGGTCGGGGCCGCGCTCGTCGGCCGGCACCCAGACGCCGCTGCGCCCGTCGACGCGTACGGCGGTCAGGCCCAGTTCGGCGCAGACGTCGATGAGCAGCTGCTCGGTGCGGCGTACGTAGGCGACCACGTCGATCGGATCGGGCAGCTTCATGATCGGGTAGCCGATGAGCTGCCCCGGTCCGTGCCAAGTGATCTTGCCGCCGCGGTCGACGTCGACAACGGGCGTGCCGTCCATCGGGCGGTCCCATGCCTCGGTGCGCTTGCCGGCGGTGTAGACGCTGGGATGCTCCAGCAGCAGGACGGTGTCGCCGCGCTCGCCGTCGGCGACCTCGGCGTGCAGCCGGCGCTGCTCGTCCCAGGCGCGCTGGTAGTCGACGATGCCGGCGTGGACGGCGGTGAGGGCGGGAAGCGTACTGGTCACGCCGTCAGCCTAGCCCGCACTCGGGGATCGGCAGCCGTTCGTCGTGACAGCGTCAGCCGACCCAGCCGTTGGCGGGTTTCGTCCAGAGCCAGACATCGTCCACGCGGGTCGGCTCGCCGAGCAGTTCGGTGGCGACCTGCCGCACCGCGTCGGCGCGTACCGGCCACTTCGCGCCGTGCGGCGCGTCGGCGAGGACCACCACCTGCACGTCCCAGTACTCCAGGTCCTGCAGCGCGGCGACGCGGGTGGCGCGGGTGACGGGCGGGACCCGGCCGGTCTGCCCGGCCCGGGCCACCATCGAGTCGAAGGTACGGACGACCGGACCGATCTTGCCGCGCCCGTCCGGCCCACCGGGGCCGAGGAAGAAGCCGCTCGGGATCGCGAACTCGCCCTGGTTGTCCGCCAGCGCGTACGCCTGCCAGCGCTGCCCGTCCGGGGTGACGTCCAGGGTCAGCGGCAGCGGGGTGAGCACGCCGCCGGGCGAGACGTACTCGCGCCAGGTGCCGGCGGTGATGAACTGCGGGATCGGCTCGCGTTGCAGCGTCAGCAGCGGCGCGGGGATCAACGGCACCAGCGCCACAGCGAAGGCGACGATCCAGATCGCCCGGGACCGGGCACCACGGCGGCGGCGGATGAGCAGGTCGGCGGCGTAGGCGAGCAG
Organism: Melissospora conviva; assembly: GCF_049523535.1. Lineage (NCBI taxonomy): Bacteria > Bacillati > Actinomycetota > Actinomycetes > Micromonosporales > Micromonosporaceae > Melissospora > Melissospora conviva. Next base: position 790,095 of record NZ_JBLLDT010000002.1, on the reverse strand, counting down.
GATGCCGAGAATCGGCCCGATGATCAGGGCCAGCCGGGAGGGGAGCGCGGCGTTGATCACCGGTAGCCGGCCGAGCGTGGCGAAGGGGAGCGCGGTGTCGGTCACGCTGCCGTTGAACTTCAGCACCGGCCCCAGGGAGAGCACGGTGAAGACGATCGCGGTCACCGCGAGCGCGATCAGGGTGGCCCGGCGGGAGCGGTTGCCGTACCGGAACAGCAGCACGAAGCAGACGACGGCCAGCAGCAGCAGCGGGATGCCGAAGAAGCTGTTCTCCTCGGTCGGGTTCGGGGCCAGGCCGGTGTCGAGTCCGGCCAGCCCGGCGAGGCTGCGCTGCGGATAGGCCCCGTACGCGGCCAGGTCCTCGGAGTGGACGATCGCGTCGAAGCCGGTGCCGTGGAAGCGCTGCGGCCCGGCGAAGTGCAGCCAGAGCGGGTACGCCAGCAGGGCGCCGGCGGTCACGGCGGTGACGCCGAGCCCGCGGAGGAAGGAGGGCAGTGCGGCGCGTACCTGACCCCAGTGCGGCGGCTGCGCCGCCCAGACGGCGAGGAAGACCGCCAGCGCCAGGGCGGTGAAGAAGAGCCCTTCGGCGGCGATGGAGAAGGCGATGGCGACGAGCACGCCGAGGATCAGCCCGTTGCGCAGCCAGCGCCCCGGCTGCCGCAGCTGGATCACCCGCCAGATCAGCAGCGGCACCAGCCAGCCGGCCGTCCAGTTCAGGTGGGCGTTGGCGTGCGAGACCATGCCGGGCGCGAAACCGATGAAAAGCCCGCCGAGGGCGGCGGCGAACCCGTTGCCGACGAGGTGCCGGGAGAGCAGCCAGTACCAGGCGATGGCGGTCGCGGCGAGGTTCAGCGTCAGGATGACCAGGAAGGTCATCGGCGCTCCGGCGAGGAAGGTCAGCGGCGCGAAGACCACGGCGTAGACCGTGATCGAGGTGTTGACGGCCAGGTTCACGCCGAGCGGATAGTTCAGCAGCGTGGTGTAGAGCGGGTTCTCGCCGTGGGTGACGGCATGCGCGCCGTAGGAGAGCAGCCACTCGAAGAGCGCCTGGTCGCTGGAGTTGACGGTGATCGCCCGGCCGTTCGGGTCCAGCCACAGGCCGGCGGTGACCAGGAACGCCAGGCCGAAGGCGGCCAGCACGGTGAACAGGTCGCTGCGCCAGTGCGGCAGGCGCCGGGTGCCGGCACGCTCCGGAGGAGGTTCGCTGGACCGCGACGGAGACTTCGGCACGTGCCGGAGGTTACCAACCCGCGCGACGACGCTCGGCGAGTGTGGCCCTGAACCGGCGTCGCTGTCCGGATTTGGTCCCGCCGGGCCGCTCGACGTGGAACGGACCGGCAGGAGCAGCTGCCCGGGTCAGCCCGCCAGGGCGAGCCGCAGAGTCTCGGCCAGCTCCGGGTGCCGGAAGGTGAATCCGCGGCGACGCAGCACGCCCGGCAGGACCCGGGTGCTGCTCAGCGCCTCGGTGGAGAAGCCGCCCAGGGCGACCTTAAGCGCCACGGCGGGGATCGGGATCACCGCCGGACGGTGCAGCGCGGCCGAGAGTTCCCGGGTGAACTCGGCGTTGGTCACCGGGTTCGGGCCGACGAGGTTGACCGGCCCGGCGATGTCGGACTCGAGCAGGAAGACCATCGCCTCCAGCCAGTCCGGCATCGACATCCACGGGATCCACTGCCGGCCGCTGCCGAGCCGCCCGGCGATGCCGAGCTTGAAGGGGAGCAGCATCGGCTTGAGCAGCCCGCCGGACTTCTCCAGCGGCAGTCCGGTGCGCAGCCGCACCACGCGTACGCCGGCGTCCTCGGCGGGACCGGTGGCGGCCTCCCAGACCCGGCAGACGTCGGCGAGGAAGCCCTCGCCGGCCGGTGCGTCCTCCTCGACCGGCCGATCACCGGTGTCGCCGTACCAGCCGACCGCGGAGCTGTTGAGCAGCGCCTTCGGCCGGTCGGCGGCCGGCAGTCCGGCGATGGCGGTGGCGAGCGTCGCGGTGCTGTCGACCCGGCTGGAGCGGATCGTGCGCCGGTACGCCTCGGTCCAGCGCTTGTCGCCGACCCCGGCCCCGGCCAGGTTGATCACCACGTCGGCGGCGGCGACCACGGCGGGGTCGAGATTGCCGGTGGAGGGCTGCCACTCGATCTCACCGGCTCCCCGCGGCTCGCGGCGGACCAGACGGGTGATCTCGTGGCCGTCGGCGGTGAGGCGGTCGGCGAGGCGGGTGCCGAGGAAGCCGGACGCCCCGGCCATCAGGATGCGCATCCTCCTATCTTGGCCGATAACACTCCGGGGCGGAGGTCAGGGGCGGTTCACTGCTGGTCGTGACGGATCCGGTCGGCCGGCACGCCCAGCTCCACCAGCCGCCGGGTCAGCAGCCGGACCATGCTCGCCGGCCCGGCCAGGTACGCGTCGTGGCCGTCCCAGTAGCCGTGCCGGCTGACCACGTCCACCACCGTGCCCTGTTCGTAGGGCCCGGCTTCGCCCTCGGCCACCGCCGGCACCACGCGCAGCCACGGGTACTCCTGGCCGTAGCGGGTGAGGGCGGGCAGGTCGTAGAGGTCGTCGAGGGTGCGGCCGCCGACGAAGAGCCAGGTGGGCGGGGGAGCACTCCGGGCGGCGAGTTCGCCGAGCAGGGCGCGGAGCGGGGCGAGCCCGGTGCCGCCGGCGATCAGCAGCACCGGGGCGTCGGTCTGCGCGGCCAGCGTCATCGTGCCGCGGGCCGGGCCGACGAGCAGCCGATCCCCGACCGCGGTGCGGTGCACCAGCACGTCGCTGAGCTGGCCGGCGCCGGTGGCGCGCACGTGGAACTCCAGTACGCCGTCGGCGGCCGGTGGCCCGGCCATCGAGTAGCTGCGCCAGGTGTGCGGCAGCCGGGCGGAGGCGAGCGTTGCGTACTGCCCGGCGTGGTAGTCGTACGGCCCGGCGGGGGCGACCCGCAGCACGGCGAGGTCCGCGCCGCGCCGCTCGTGGGTGGTCACCGTGGCGTGCACGTACGGCGGGCTGCTCAGCGCCGCGTCGGCGCTGTGGCTCATCACGTCGGCGAGGAACCCGTACGCCCGCAGCCAGGCCGCGTCGTACGGTGCGGACCAGGCCGGTCCGGCGTGCCGGCGCAGGGCGGCGATGAAGGCGTCCCCGAACGGGCCGTAGTGCACCGCGCGGACGCCGAGTTTGCGGTGGGCGCGGCCGTATTCGGCGAACATCGTCAGCAGCCGCTCGGGGGAGTCGAGGTGCTCCATGAGCTGGGTCAGCGACCAGGCGAGTCGTTCGCGCTGGGCGGCAAGCGAGCCGGGGAAGAGGGCCCGCAGGTGCGGGCCGGTCGCGAAGAGTGACGTGTAGAGGTGGGTCAGGGTGTCGGTGAGGGGTTCGAGCAGCGGCAGGCTCTCGCGCATCAGGCGCTGGTCGTCGCGGCGCTCGGGCCAGGCGGCGAGGCGTTCGCCGAGGTAGTCGGTGTCGTCGGACCGGTGTGGACCCTCGCCGCGCAGGCTGCGCCGCAGCCGGATCGAATGGTGCAGGTCGAGGAGGCTGTGGTAGTCGCGGCCACGGTCCGTGTTGTTGATCACCGTCACGTCACGATGCTAGGGAGGCCCTGGATTCGGGCTGCGCGCCGCCAGCGCAGATGTGCCTACATTCACCTTTGTCGCGATAAGGGACCTTTGGCCCTGCCCGGCGGACTTACCGACTGCTACCGCACCTGAGCACTGTGGATCCCGGTCTTTCGCCCCGTCGCGTTGTAGCCTCGCGCGGTGACCTGCGCCTCGCCGAAGAGGACGATCACGCAGCCGGACGGGGGTGTGGACGGTGACCGACGCCGAGCGTATGCGGGACCACTGGTGGTGGCGTCCCGGGCACCGGAGCGGCCGGCACTACCACGCCTGCCACTTCGCCATGGGACGCCATCGGGAGCTGGCGGGGCTGGTGCGGACGTACCAGAAGGCGCTGGAGCCCTTCACGGGCCTGGATCTGATTCCGCTGCCCTGGCTGCACCTGACGATGCAGCCGGTGGGTTTCCTCGACGAGGTGGGCGCCGAGGAGCTGCGGCGACTGTGGCCGGTGCTGGGGCAGGAACTCGCCGCCGTGCCGGCGCCGCTGGTCACCCTGCACCGTCCGGTGGTCCGCGCCGAGGCGATCTACCTGCCCGCCGTCCCGGCCGAGCCGATCCTGGCGGTACGCCTGGCGGTGCGCAAGGCGATCGGTGAGGTGCTGGGGCCCCAGCGGGTGCCGGAGAGCGCCGACCAGGTGGCCGGCTTCCGGCCGCACGTCAGCATCGCGTACGCCAACACCGGCCAGGACGCCCGCCCCGTAGCCGCCGCGCTCGCCGCGGTGGTGACCGAGCCGGTCCTGATCACCCTCGACCAGGTCGAGCTGATGCGGTTCCACCGCGACAACCGGATGTACGAGTGGCGCAGCGCCGAACCGTTGCCGATCGGCGCGGCGACGGGGTGATCGGGTGCCGCAAGGCCCTGCTGCCGGGATTCTCGGCACCGGCCGGGAACGACGAAGGGCTCCCCGGGCGGCCGGGGAGCCCTTCGTCGTCGGATCAGGACAGGCCCAGCTCCGCCTCGAAGTGGCCGCCTTCCAGCCGCTCCTTGACCGCGGTCAGGAAGCGGGCGGCGTCGGCGCCGTCGATGAGCCGGTGGTCGTAGGACATGGCCAGGTACATCATCGAGCGGACCGCGATGACCTCACCCAGCTCCGAGTCCTTGACCACGACCGGGCGCTTGACGACCGCGCCGGTGCCGAGCATCGCCGACTGCGGCGACGGCACGATCGGGGTGTCGAAGAGCGCCCCGCGGCTGCCGGTGTTGGTCAGCGTGAAGGTCGCGCCGGCCAGCTCGTCCGGGCTGATCTTGTTGGTCCGGGTCCGCTCCGCGATGTCGGCCACCCGCCGGGCGATGCCGGCCAGGTTGAGGTCACCGGCGTTGTGGATGACCGGCACCATCAGACCGCGCTCGGTGTCGACCGCGATGCCGAGGTTCTCGCCGTCCGGGTAGGTGATCGTCCCGGCGTCGAGGTCCATCTGGGCGTTGACGACCGGGTAGGTCTGCAGCGCCTCGATGGCCGCGAGGGCGAAGAACGGCAGGAAGGAGAGCTTCACGCCGTGGCGGGCGAGGAAGTCGTCCTTGGCCTGCGCCCGCAGCTTGGCGATCTTGGTGACATCCACCTCGACCACGGTGGTCAGCTGCGCCATCTCGTGCAGCGACTCGTGCATCCGCTTGGCGATGACGGACCGGATCCGCGGCATCTTCTCGACGCTGCCCCGCTTGGCGCTCACCTGCGGCTTCGGCGCCGGCTTGCCGGCGGGCTTCGCCGGGGCCTGCGCAGCGGCGGCCGGAGCCGGCGCGGCCTTGGCCTTCTCCGCGGCGGCGAGCACATCCTGCTTGCGGATGCGGCCACCGACACCGGTGCCGGTGACGGTGGAGAGGTCGACACCGTGCTCGCCGGCGAGCTTGCGCACCAGCGGCGTGACGTAACCCGGGGACTCCTCGGCCGCGCCGCCCTGGGCGGGCGACTTCGCGCCGGCGCTCGGCGCCGGCGGCTGGGACTGCGCCTCGGCCTTGGCCGGATCCTTGGCGGTCTCCGCCTGCGGGGCCGGCTCCGAGTACGACATGCCCGGCGTCGGTTCCTCGTTGTACTCGGCGGGGCGCTGCCGTGCCGGCTTCGCCTCGGCCTTCGGCTCCGGCTTGGGCTCCGGCTTCGGCTCGGCCTTCGCCTCGGGCTCCGGCTTCGCGGCCGGGGCCGCGGCCTTCGCCGCGCCCGGGCTGCCGATGATCGCCAGCTCGGCGCCGACGTCGGCGGTCTCGTCCTGGCCGACCTTGATCTCCAGCAGGGTGCCGGCGACCGGGGAGGGGATCTCGGTGTCCACCTTGTCGGTGGAGACCTCCAGCAGCGGCTCGTCGACCTCGACGGTGTCGCCGACCTCCTTGAGCCAGCGGGTGACAGTGCCCTCGGTGACGCTCTCACCGAGCGCCGGCATCGTCACCGGCGTGCCCTCGGCGCCACCGGAAGCCGCGGGTGCCGACTCCTCGGGCTGGGCCTGCGGCTCCGGCGTGGGCTCCGGCTCCGGCGCGGCCTGCGGCTCCGGCTCCGGCGTGGGCTCCGCCTCGGCCTCGGCCTGCGGCGCGGCGCCGCCGGCCTCCTCGCCCTCCTCGGCGATGACGGCAAGTTCGGCGCCGACCTCGACGGTCTCGTCCTCGGGCACCACGATCCGGCTCAGAGTGCCGGCCGCAGGGGACGGAATCTCCGTGTCGACCTTGTCGGTCGAGACCTCGAGCAACGGCTCGTCCGCCTCGACCGTGTCGCCCTCCTGCTTGAGCCAGCGGGTGACCGTGCCTTCCGTGACACTCTCACCCAGCTGCGGCATGGTGACCGATACCGGCATTTCTCAAGGCTCCTTTGTCGCGTCTTGCGCGTGGCCCGCTCTGCCGCGGGTCACCGTGGGAAAACTGTCAGGCGTGGGCGTGCAGGGGCTTGCCGGCCAGGGCCAGGTGTGCCTCACCGAGCGCCTCGCCCTGCGTCGGGTGCGCGTGCACGAGCTGCGCGACCTCCGCCGGGTAGGCCTCCCAGTTGAAGATGAGCTGCGCCTCGCCGACGAGCTCGCCGACGCGGGCACCCACCATGTGGATGCCGACGACCGGGCCGTCCTCGATCCCGACCAGCTTCACGAAGCCCGCGGTCTTGAGGATCTGGCTCTTGCCGTTGCCACCCAGGTTGTAGTTGTAGGTCTTGATCTTGTCAGCGCCGTACTGCTCCTTGGCCTTGGCCTCGGTCAGTCCCACCGACGCGAGCTCCGGGTCGGAGTAGGTGACGCGCGGGATGCCGTTCTCGTCGATCACGGCCGGCTCGAGGCCGGCGATCTGCTCGGCGACGAAGATGCCCTGCTGGAAGCCGCGGTGCGCCAGCTGCAGGCCGGGCACGATGTCGCCGACGGCGTAGACGTTCGGCACGCTGGTGCGCAGCCGCTCGTCGGTCAGGACGAAGCCGCGGTCCATCTTGACGCCCTGCTCCTCGTACCCGAGGCCGGCGGTGGTCGGGCCGCGGCCGACCGCGACCAGCAGCAGCTCGGCCTCGACGGTGTCGCCGCCGGCGATGCTCACCTTCACACCGGAGTCGGTGGTCTCCACCTTCTCGAACGGCTTGCCGACCTTGAACTTGATGCCGCGCTTGCGGAACGCCCGCTCCAGCGCCTTGGACGACTCCTCGTCCTCGGCCGCCACCAGCCGGGGCAGCGCCTCGACGATGGTGACGTCGGCGCCGAAGGAGCGCCAGACACTGGCGAACTCCACACCGATCACGCCGCCGCCGAGCACGACCACCGAGGAGGGGACCTTCTCCAGCTTGAGCGCGTGCTCGCTGGTGATGATCTTCTCGCCGTCGACCTCGAGGCCGGGCAGGCTGCGCGAGTACGAGCCGGTCGCCAGCACGACGTTGCGGCCGGTGTAGCGCTTGCCGTCCACCTCGACGGTGTCCGGGCCGACGAGCTTGCCCTCACCCGCGACGAAGGTGACCTTGGCGGACTTCACGAGGCCCTGCAGGCCCTTGTACAGCCGGGCGACGACACCGTCCTTGTAGGAGTTCACGCCGGTCATGTCGATGCCGAGCAACTCGGTCTTGACGCCGAACTGCTCCGACTCGCGGGTCTGGTCGGCGACCTCGGCGGCGTGCAGCAGCGCCTTGGTCGGGATGCAGCCGCGGTGCAGGCAGGTACCACCGAGTTCGGCCTTCTCGATCAGCGCCACCGAGAGGTCGAGCTGCGCGGCGCGCAGCGCAGCGGCGTAGCCGCCGCTGCCACCCCCGAGGATCACTACGTCGAAGGTTTCGTCGTTCGGCTGACTCACAGTTCACTCCCGGGTCGCTTCGCTGCTACGAGGGCGTGCCCCAAGGCAAGGGCACACTCGCCTCGGTCATCTTGTCACTTCCGCACCCACACCGCGCAGCGAGGTGCCCAATCCCACCCGGCTGCAACGTACGCTGGCCGCAGTTCGGCGTGGGTGCGGAAGGGATGATCAGTGGCGCTGTTTCGACGACGCAAAAAATCAGACGGTGGCAAAGCGGGTGACCGCTCGGCGAGTCGCACCGACTTCGAATACCTTGAGCAGTTTATCCGTAGCCGGCAGGGTGTTGAAGCGTTCATCGAACCTCGGACGACGGTCACCGAGACCACGGTGATCCTCATCGCGCACGACGGCGAGTGGACTCGTCGGCGTGTCACCGATCCGGGTGAGGCTCGGCGCTTCGCGCACAAGATGGCCATCCCGATCTACGATGTCCGGCTGGTCGGCTACCCGCAGCGGATGCGGGACTACAACGAGCGGCGCAAGCGCCGCCCCGAGCTCTTCTGACACTCCGGCGGCACCTGACCGCCCGGTGGGTGCCCGGCACCTGAGCGCCCGGTGGTGGGCACCCGACCCGGGCGCCCACCACCGGCACGGGTCAGCCGTTGGCCGCGATGTCCTCGATGAGCGCGACCAGCGTCCGCACCGGAACACCGGTGCCGCCCTTGGTCCAGTAGCCGGTCGCCTCACCCGAGTGGTAGCTCGGACCGGCGATGTCGATGTGCGCCCACGCCACGTCATCGGTGACGAACTCGCGCAGGAAGATGCCGCCCTGCAGCATGTGGCCGGAGCGGTCCATGCCGGCCTGCACCTGCAGGATGTCGGCGATGTCGGACTCCATGCCCTTGCGGATCTCGTCCGGCAGCGGCATCGGCCAGGCCGGCTCACCGGTGGCGTCACCGGCGACCCGGACCCGCTCGCAGAGCTCGTCGCTGCCCATCACGCCGGCGATCCGCTTGCCCAGCGCCACCACCTGGCCGCCGGTGAGGGTGGAGGTCTCCAGCAGGTAGTCGCAGCCGTCCTCACAGGCCCGTGCCATCGCGTCGCCCAGCACCATCCGCCCCTCGGCGTCGGTGTTGAGCACCTCGACCCGCTTGCCGTTGTACATCGTGACCACGTCGCCGGGGCGGTAGGCCGTACCCGAGGGCATGTTCTCGGCCATCGGCACGTACGCGTGCACCGCCACCGCGGGCTTGAGCTCCGCGACGGCCAGCATCGTCGCCGCCACCGCAGCCGCACCGCCCATGTCGGACTTCATCTCCCACATGCCCTGCGCGGGCTTGATGGAGACGCCGCCGGTGTCGAAGGTGATGCCCTTGCCGACCAGCGCGACGCGCTTGCCGCCCTCGGCTCCGGCCGGGGTGTAGGAGATCTTGACCAGCCGCGGCGGGGCCGCGGAGCCGTTGCCGACGGCGAGGATGCCGCCGTAGCCGCCCTCGGTGAGGGCGTTCTCGTCGAGCACCTCGACACCGAGACCGGCGGCCTGCGCGGCCTCGGTGACCTTCTCGGCGAACGACGGCGGGCGCAGCTCGTTGGGGGCGGCGTTGACCCAGTCGCGGGTCAGCCGCACGGCGGCGGTGACCACCGCGGCGCGGCGGATCTCGGCCTGCGCGGCGGCGTCGGCGGCGTCGGGCACCGCGATCTGCACCTCGGCCACCGGCGGGCGCAGCGTCGGCTGCGGCTTGGTCTTGTAGCCGGCGAACCGGTAGCCGCCGAGCAGCGCGCCCTCGGCGACCGCGCGCAGCGCGGCCGGGGCGTCGGCGTCGTCGGGCAGCGGCAGCGCCAGCGCCACCCGCCCGGCGCCGGCCAGCGCGCGTACCGCCGTGCCGGCGACCCGGCGCAGCGTCTCCGGCGCGGGGGCGGCCCCCGACGGCTCGGAGCCGAGCCCGACGACCGCCAGCACCGGGGCGCTGACCGTGCCGAGCGTGGCCACCTTCGTCACCTCGCCGGCGCCGCCGGTGGCGCCGAGCAGCGCGAGGGTGCGGGTCAGGTTTCCGTCGAACGCGGCGGCGATGCTCTCCGCGCCCGCGGCCAGCAGCAGGGTGTCGGCGAACCCGTCGGCGGTGGCGTCGCCCTCGGGGCGCTGCGAGTACACGCCGATGACGATCGCGTCGACGGCAAGCTCCGCCGGGTCGCTGTCGACAAGGCTCAAGGTGGTGCTGGGTGATGTCACTCGGCGTCTCCGGAACAGGACTGGGCCCGCGGGGTGTGCGGGCCGGATGGAAGGTCTCCGGCGAACCTACCCGCCGCAGCTGGGACGTCGCCGACCACCTGAGGTGGCGGTGCGGCCGAGCCGCCCGGCCGGTGCTCTTCCCGGTAGGTTGCCAAACATGACCGATGCGACCAGCGCACTTCCCGATCCCGGCCTCCGGCATTCGCCGCTGCACGAACGGCACGCCGCGCTCGGCGCCAAGTTCGCACCCTTCGGCGGCTGGCTGATGCCGCTGGAGTACGCCGGCTCCGGGGTGCTGCGCGAGCACACCGCGGTCCGCGAACAGGTCGGGGTCTTCGACGTGTCACACCTGGGCAAGCTGCGGGTCGCCGGCCCCGGCGCCGCCGCCTTCGTCAACTCCTGCCTGACCGCGGACCTTGAGCGCGTCGGTACCGGGCAGGCCCAGTACACCTTCTGCTGCGACGAGGCGACCGGCGGCGTGATCGACGACCTGATCGCCTACCGCGTCGCCGACGACGACATCTTCCTGATCCCCAACGCGGCCAACGCCGCCGAGGTGCTCCGCCGGCTGCGCGCCGCCGCGCCCGAGGGCATCACCGTCGAGGACCTGCACGACGCGTACGCCGTGCTGGCGGTGCAGGGGCCGCGCTCGGCCGAACTGCTGACCGCGCTCGGCCTGCCCGCCGGGCACGACTACATGAGCTTCCGTACCGCCGGTTTCGCCGGCGCGCAGGTGATCGTCTGCCGCACCGGCTACACCGGGGAACACGGCTACGAGCTGCTTGTGCCGGCCGCGGCGGCGGTGGCGGTCTGGGACGCGCTCTTCGCCGCCGGCGCGCCGTACGGGCTGGTCGCCGCCGGCCTGGGCGCCCGGGACACGCTGCGCACCGAGATGGGCTACCCGCTGCACGGCCAGGACCTCTCGCCGGAGATCACCCCGGTGCAGGCCCGCTCCGGCTGGGCCGTGGGCTGGAACAAGCCCGCGTTCTGGGGACGCGGGGCGCTGCTGGCCGAGAAGGAGGCCGGCGCCCGCCGTACCCTCTGGGGTCTGGTCGCCGCCGGCCGGGGGATCCCCCGCTGCGGCATGAGCGTGCACGCCGGCGACGCCGTGGTCGGCACCGTCACCAGCGGCACCTTCTCACCGACCCGCAAGGCCGGCGTCGCGCTGGCCCTGCTGGACCGCGCCGCGGGCCTGGCCGAGGGGGACACCGTCGAGGTCGACGTCCGGGGTCGCCGGCTGCCGATGCAGGTGGTGCGGCCCCCGTTCGTGCCCTCCTCGGTGCGCTGACCCGCTCAGCGTTCCGGCTGCGCCTGCTGCGCGGCGTCGAGCACCGCCTGTGTCCAGCCGCCCTCGACGACGCCGGTGGCATCGAGCAGGGCCCAGTCGACGACGTCCTCGGCGGAGACCGCCACCGGCGCGCCGATGCGCACCGCCGGGTCGCAGGCCGCGTCGCTGGCGCTGGCACCCGTGAGTCGTTCCGGGGTGGCCCATGAGGTGACGCCCATCCAGACGAACTCGGGGCCGTCGACGGTCTCCAGGGCGTACTTGACGACCAGCTGGGTCTCGTCGGGCAGCCGGCCGTTGAGGAAGCGGTTGCGGATCGAGGGCAGGCTCGCCCGGGCGGTGGCGATCGCCTGGTCCATCTCGTCGTCCGGTTCGGCGTGCGCGACGGTCGACTCCTCGCCACCGAAGAGCGCCGCGCAGGCCTCGGCGAAGTAGCGGGCCGGCGCTCCCAGGTGCCCCTCCGGCGGGAGCAGGCTCAGGAACGACTCGCCGTCCGGGTCGGTCGCCGGGTCCAGCTCCAACCGCAGCCGCACCGGCGCCGTCCCGACGTGCCGGCGCGGATTGCCGTACGCCACGGCGATGTCGTGACCGGTGACGGCGGTGACCATCGGCAGCTGGGCGAAGGGCGGCACGTCCTCCTCGCCGAGCGCCTCGCTCCAGTGCCGCAGCAGCCGGCGCGCCGCGCCGGTCATCACCGCGCCCCAGGCCCGGGCCAGCCCGTCCGGTACGCCCTGCGCCTGCAGCTCCATCAACCCGAAGCGGCGCAGCCCTTTCGTGGTGAACCAGAGCGTGTCGCCCTGCGGGGAGTACGGCACCAGCACCCAGTCGACCAGCCGGATACGGCCCTGCTCGTTGGGGAGTGACCGCAGCGCCGTCTCCGGATCCAGGAAGCGCAGCGCGAAGACGTCGACGATCTCCGCACCGACCGCGGTGGCGATCGCCGCGGCGACCGCCCGTGCGCCCCACTCGTGGGCCGGCGGCCAGCCGGGCCGGAACTCGGCCTGCACGACGACCACGTAGCGGGCGGCGTCCAGGCGTTCGAGCTGCTCCTCGGCGGCGCCGAAGGCGGTCAGCAGGTCACGGGGCAGCGGCGGGAACTCCTCCACCAGCCGGGTGTCGACGGTCAGCAGCGGGCTGTCGAGCATCTGCCGGGCCAGGCTGCGAATCGGCTCGACCAGGCGCTCGGCGATCGCGTCCAGCGCGGTCGCCGGGCTCACCTCGGGCAGATTCGGCACCGGCACCAGGTAGGTCGCGTTCAGCGACTCCGGTACCGGTACGGGCAGGAAGTCCTCAGTGCCGAGCATGTCGTCCTCCCACCAGGCATGGCCGGTCGTTTCGAACGCTACCCGGGTGGGCGGTCCGGATTCAGGCGGTCGGGACTACCCCGCCGCGGCGAGTCAGCCGGCCCGGCCCGCTGACTGCCCGACACCGGACTCCGGCTCGGTCTGCGGCTGCGTGGTCGCCGGTCCCGGCCCCTGCGGTGCCGGTTCGGCGAACTCCGGCTCGGCACCGGCCGGCTCCGCGTCCTCCCTGGTCCCGTCGGACTCGGCCGGCTCGTCTGCGGCATCGGTCGCCGCCGGCTGCGGGTGCGGCGGCAGCGCGGCGGCCAGCGCCAGCGCCGAGCGCAGCATCGGCAACGCCGCCAGGGCGTTCGCCCCCTCACCGAGGTCCAGCCCGAGCCGCATCAGCGGCGTGAGGCCGAGCACCTCGGCGGCGACCCGTACGCCGGGGTGGCCGCCGTCGTCGACCAGCAGGCACCAGTGCCGGGCCTGGCTGCCGAGGTCCCGGCTGACCATGCCGGCGGCGATGCCGACCGGGCCGTCCAGCAGCACCGGCAGCCGGTGCGCGGCGGCGGAGAGGAGCACGCCGGTGGCCACGGCGATGTCGCCACCACCAAGTTCGGCGAGCACCTCCCGGGCGCTGCGTCCGGCGTACCGGCTGCGGTGCAGCGCGTCGCGTACGGCGGTGCAGCGCCGGATCCACGCCGTGTCGTCGACCCGGCCGCCGGGACCGACGACCCGGGCCAGGGCCATCGGCGGCTCGGTGCCGGCGGTCGCCGCGAGCACGGCCGCGGCGGCGCCGTCGGTGCCGGTACCCACCGCGGCAAGCACCAGCAGCCGGACGCCGTCCGCCGCGGCCTGCCGGGCCAGCTCCCAGCCGGTACGCAGCGCGGCCTCGACCGTCGCCTCGTCCAGCGCCGGCCGGAACTCGATCGGTGCCGCCGGTGGCGCCGACACGACCTGGAGGTCGGCGCCGGCGGCCGCGGCGAGCTGCCCCAGCGCCCCCGTGCCGTCGGTCGCCTGCCCGAGGCGGCGCGCGGTCTCCTGCGGTTGGTGGCCGGCGGCCAGGCCGCCGTCGTGTTCGCCCTGCACCAGCAGCACCCGCACCCGATCCCAGGCGGTCGGCACCGGAGTCGCCTGGGTGGCGGCGGCGAACGAGATCAACCGGCTCAGGTCACCGAAGCCGGTGCCGGCGAGGTCGAGGTCGGCCAGGCGCGCGACGGCCTGCGGCCCGGTGGTGTCGTCGGGCATCGGAAGGTCCATGCCGGGTGCGAAGTCCACCTCGGCGGCGTCCAGGTCGGCGACCGGGGCAGAGACGAGCGTGGGGGCGGCGGCCGCAACCGGCACCGCAGCCGGGGCCTGCCGGGGCTGACTGGGAATGCCCACGGAGGCGACCGCGGGTGCGCCGGTGACCCCGTTGGCTCCTGCGCCGGTGCCGCCGGGGCGAGCCCCGGGCCGCGCTGCCGCCGGGGAGCCGGCCGGCGCGTCGCCGGTGGCGGGCTGCGGGACCTTCAACCAGCTGGGCTGACCGGCGATCACCAGCACGACGGCGTCGCAGGCGTCGGCGACGGTGCGGTTGGTGGTGCCGAGGGCGTCGGCGAAGGCCCGCTCCACCAGCTCCGCCGGGGCAGCGCCGAGCCCCGCCTCGGGGGCGACCAGCACCACCCGGGCGGCGCAGTCGCCGACCGCGCCGGCCAGTTCGGCGACGGTTGCCCGATCGTCGGCCGGCTGGTGTGCCGGGTCGAGCAGCACCCGCACCCAGGCGTCCAGGCCCTCGACCAGCAGGGTCTCATCGGCGCGGGCCCGCCGCAGCAGCTGCGCCAGCTCGGAGGGGTCGGCCGAGAACTCCTCGGCGGCGACCCGTCGTACCGAAGCCTGATCCTGTAGCAGGGAGAGGGCGAATTCCGACCTTCCGGAGCCGATCCCCCCGAGGACCAGCAGCCGCTTCCACCCGTCAATCGACATGCTCGTACCTTAGCCAAGCTCGCGTCCGCCCCGGCGCGCGCGGCGGTTTTGGCGCTGCCGGGGCCGCTCTGCCCGGATCGTCGTCGGCGAGCGGTTCGGCCCCGCTCGACTAGGCTGTGCCCCGGTGCGCGGCGTCCCATTCGCCGACGCGACGATCGGTGAGGGGAGACACGGGATGCCGTGGAGCTGGCGGTACGAGGGCGCGAACGGCGAGTCGGTCACCGGCCCGGCGGAGACGTTCAGCAGCCAGTCCGACGCCGAGTCCTGGATCGGCCTGCAGTGGCCGGAGCTGGCCGAGGCCGGCGTGCAGTCGGTCGTGCTGGTGGAGAACGACCGGGTCGAGTACCGGATGAGCCTGCTGCCCCCCGCGGAGTGATCTTCGCGGGACTCGCAGCCGGTCACGACGGCCCCGCGGACCGCTGATCGCCGCGCCACGTGCCGGCCGGCTGCCGTCGGGGCGACCCGGGGGCCGCCCCGACGCCGACGTCAGGGGCGCTTGGCCGGGCTGACCGTACGGGACGGGTCCCGCTGCACGATCGGGTCGACGATCTCGTCGATCGCCTTCATCAGGTCCGCGTCGAGCCGTACGCCGGCGGCCTTGACGTTGTCGTGGACCTGCTCCGGACGGGTCGCGCCGACGATCGCCGAGGAGACGTTCGGGTTCTGCAGCACCCAGGCGATCGCCAGCTGGGCCATGCTCAGCCCGGCCTGCTCGGCGAGGGGCTTGAGCCGCTGCACGGTGGTCAGGACCTCGTCGGTGAGGAACTGCGAGATGAAGCCCGCCCCCGACTTCTCGTCGGTGGCGCGCGAACCGGCCGGCGGCGGCTGACCCGGCAGGTACTTGCCGGTGAGCACGCCCTGCGCCATCGGCGACCAGACGATCTGCCCGATGCCCAGCTCCTCGCTGGTCGGGACCACCTCGCCCTCGATGACCCGCCAGAGCATCGAGTACTGCGGCTGGTTCGATACGAGCTGGATCTTCAGCTCCCGGGCCAGGGTGTGGCCGGCGCGGATCTGCTCGGCGTTCCACTCCGAGACCCCGATGTAGAGGGCCTTGCCGGAGTGCACGATGTCGGCGAACGCCTCCATCGTCTCCTCCAGCGGCGTGCTGTGGTCGTAGCGGTGGGCCTGGTAGAGGTCGACGTAGTCGGTCTGCAGGCGGCGCAGCGAACCGTTGATCGACTCCATGATGTGCTTGCGGGACAGGCCGCGGTCGTTCGGGCCGGGGCCGGTGGGCCAGAAGACCTTCGTGAAGATCTCGATGCCTTCGCGGCGCTGACCGGCCAGTGCCCGCCCGAGCACCTCCTCGGCCCGGGTGCCGGCGTAGACGTCGGCGGTGTCGAACGTGGTGATCCCCACGTCGAGGGCGGCGCGTACGCAGGAGAGCGCCGCGTCCTCCTCCACCTGGGAACCGTGGGTGATCCAGTTGCCGTACGAGATCTCACTGACCATCAGGCCGCTGCGGCCAAGGTGTCGGAATTCCATGCCTGCGACCCTATCGGCCCCGGCGGCGGCCCGCCCCGGGCTGCGCCCGACCACCGGGGGTGGTGGCTAGAGCAGCGGCTCGGTGTCGGCCAGCAGCCGGTCGATGCGTTCCAGCACCGTCGCGCGGCTGCCGTGCACCACCTCGAGGAGCAGGTCACCGCGGCGGTCGAGGGCGCCCCAGCGGCCCCGCCCGTCACCGATCAGGAACGCCACCGGGTGGATCACCACCGCCGGGTGGGCGGGCCGGACCAGCATCCGCCCGTCCCGGTGCACCACACCCTTGCGGCCGCCCGCGTCGACCACCGCCAGCCCTTCGTCGGTGAAGCCGTCCAGGTAGCGTCCGTCGGTCAGCGCGGTGGCGAAGCCGTCGAACGACGGTGCCAGTACCAGTTCACCGGCGCTGTTGACCGCACCCCAGCGGCCCTTGCGCACCACGGCCACGCCGCGCCGGAACGGACGTACGTCGTCGAAGCCCGCCGGCCCGGCCGGCGCGCCGGTCCTGTCGACGGCGAGCCACTGCGCCTCGTCGGCCCGCCGGACCCAGGCGAGCTCGTCGGAGAAGGCCTGGGCCTCCTGGAAACCGGCGTCGGCGCCGATGAGCACCGCCCCGCTGCGGTCGATCAGCTCCCAGCAGCGGGCGTCGGGGTTGCGCACCCAGGCCACGTCCTCGCGGAACGGCTGGGCATCGGCGTACCGGCTGTCGATCACCAGCTCGCCGGTGGCGTCGGCGTACCCCCAGCGTCCCAGCCCGGCGTCGAAGTGCGGCACCGGCAGCACCGGCTTCTGCAGCACCTCGTCGCGGCTGCGGGCGTACGGGCCCCAGCCGCGCGCGGCGACCCGGGCGAAGACGCCGTCCAGGGCGGCCTCGGTACGGGCCAGCAGGTCCCGGTCGTGGGTGCGGCGCAGGTCCAGGGCGCGTTCGAAGTGGACGCACGCCTCGATGTAGCGGTCCTGGTCGTAGCAGGAACGCGCCATCTGTTCGTGCAGCGCGGCCCGCAGCCGGTCGGGCAGCTCCGGGGAGTTGGCCTCGGCGTAGAGCCGGTCCGCCTCGGCGAAGTCGCCCCGGCAGCGCAGTACATGCGCCAGCCGGGCCTGCGCGATCGCGATGCGCCGCAGCTCGCCGGTGGCCTGGGCGTGGGTGAGGGCGAGCTGACCGTCGTCGAGCGCCCGGTCGAGGTCGCCGGCGAGCCGGGAGACCACCGCCCGCAGGCTGAGCAGCCGGGCCCGGGAACGGTTGTCCAGCGCCGCGTCGATCTTGTCGCTGAGCCGGTCGCGGATCCCGGACAGCTCCGCCGGGTCCGCGGCGGACTCCCGCAGAGTCTCGGGGTCCAGCCGCGGCCGGTACGCCGCCAGCCACTGCTCCGGGTCGATCGGAGCCTCGTCGCTGTCCCTGTCCTGGTCGCCGTCCCCGTCGCCGTCGCCGTCCCCGTCCGGGTCGTCGTTCTCGTTGCTGTCGTCCTCGTCCGGTTCCGGGGCGGTCGTGTCCTGCCGCTGCTCGTCTGTGGCCGGTGTCCCGGCAACCGGTGCCGTTTCCGCGCTCGCGGTGGAGCCGTCCGCAGATTCGGTGTCGGGCACTTCTCCGGTGTGGGCGTCGGCAGGGGAGTCGGTGTCCCGGTCGGGCGCCTGCGCGTCGGTCACGGGCCTCGGCGCCTCTGCCACCGGCTTGGTCTCTGCCGCAGGCTGCGTTGTCGTCTCCGCCGCCGCCGTTGGTTCGGGCCCGGGGGAGGAGTCCGCGCCCGAGATCTCGCCGCTGCCGCTGGCAGCGGGTGTGTCGGTCTCCGCGACCGGTGCGGGCGCGTCAGCCGATACGGGGAACGGGTCGGTGGTCGTCGTGGCGGAGGCCTGCGCGGTCGGCTGCGGGGCGGCGTCCTTCTCCGCCGTCGGTGCCGGCTCCGGGCTCGCGTCCGGCTGCGGCCTCCACTCGCCCGCGGTCGCCGGGTACGCGTCGGTGCCCGGCGCCGGGTCGCTGACCGGGAAGTCGGTGGCAGGCGTCGGTGTCGTGCCCGTGGCGTCGGTTGCCGGCCGCGGTGGGACAGCCGGGCCGGGGGAGGCTGCCGGACCTGCGCCGGTTGCGACCGCAGCGGGCTGGGCCGTTGCCGCGGCTTCCCGCGTCGTGCTCGCTGGCGCGTCCGCCGCCGGCATCGTCGCATCGGCTTGACCGGCGGTGCCCGGTGCGGGTGCCGGCGGGGCGGGGACGGCTGCGGTGGCAGGGGGCGCGGGCGCAGGGGTCGGCGCCGGATCCGGCGAGGGAGAGCCGGTGCGGTCGAACCAGCCCCCCTCCGGGGCCTGCGCGATGCGGGGCCGCCCCGGCGGGACGTCCGTCCGTTCGTTGCTGGGACCGTGCGGGGGCGCGGCAGGCCGATCCTGGCCACCTCGGGCGGGTCCGCCCTGGGCCGGTCCACTCTGCTCGGGTCCACTCTGGGCGGGTCGGCCCGGTGCGGGCCCGCTCTGGGCGGGCCGCGGGTCCGGGGCGCTCCGGGCGGGGGTGATGCGCGGCGGGACCGGTGCGGGAATCGGACCGGAGCGCTGCGGCCACGGCAGAGAGTCCGGGTCCACCCCGGGGCTGTCAGCGGTCGGCCGAGAGGCGGGTCGTGGCGTCTCGACGGGTGGGGCCGCAGGAGCGGGCAGGCGGGACTCCCGAGACGGCGCCGGGGGTGAGCCGGCCCGCGTGCCGGGCTGAACGGGCCGGCCGGTGGGCGGTCCCGCCGGTGGCGGGACCGGCACCGGCGGCACTGCCGTCCCGGGTGGCCCACCGGCCGGCTGCCCGGGCGGGCCGGAGGTCGGCCGCCCCGGCATGCCGGAAGTCGGCCGTCCAGGGACGCCCGAGATCGGCCGGTCGGGTGCGCCAGAGGTCGGTCGACCGGGGACGCCGGAGACGGGCCGTGCCGGGACGCCGGAGACCGGTGCGCCGGAGACCGGTGGTCCCGACACGGGACCGCCGGGGCCAGGCCCGGGGCGACCGGGCTCGTGGTGGTCGGCGCGGGGGCGTACGGGTACGCCGGGCTGTCCGCCGTGCGGTGGACCGGACCGGGCCGGCTGCGAAGGGGGTGGTACGGGCGGCCAGGCACGCGGGTCCCGCCGGTCGAAGGGGGTCTCCCGCTCCGGCGGTGCCGGCCGGTCGTACGGCGGCGCCGGCCGCTCGTCGCGCGGACCCGGCCTCGCCGACGGGGTCGGCCGACCGTGGGGCGCCTGCGGATCCTGCGGCCCTGGGTGGCGCGGCCCGGCATCACCCGGTCGTGGTGGGAAATGCTGCGGCGGCGGCGAGACGGGGCGTGCCCGTGGGTCGCGGGGCGGCTGGTGCCAGGCGGCGGGCTGGGCCGCTGGTGCGTCGTGCCGCTGCTGCCGGTCGTCGGGCCGCCGCTGGGTCCCGGGCGGGGTTCGCTGGGCTGCCGGTGCTGCGCCGGGTCGCCCGCCCGCGGCCGGGGCGCTGCGGGACCAGCCTTCCAGTGGCGGGGCCCCGGCGGCGGCGCGGCCCGGCGGGGCGTCCGGGTGTGCTCGTTCGGGTCCGGCGGGGGTTCGCGGCAGGCGTTCGCCGTCGCGCGGTGGTCCGTCGCGCTGGTCGCGCCGGTCCGGGTGGGCCTGCGGGGGGCGCGGCTGTCGTGGGTCCGCACCCTGCTGGTGGGGGGCCGGGCCGCGACGTGGGTCGCGGTCGCCGGACGGGGCGCCGCCGAGGGGGGTGACGCTGGCGCGTCCGCGGGGGACCGGCCGGGGCGGGAAGTTCTCGATGCCGATGTCGCCGGGGTAGCGCTGGCCAGGGAACTGGGGCTGCCACTCCCAGGTGGGTTCGACAGCCCAGGCTTCGCCAGGGCTCCGCCAGCCTCCCGGGTAGTCGCCTCTCATCGGTGGCACCACTGCGGGCCGCAAGCGTGCAGCGGTCCGCGGACCGGCTCGCGTCGCTTGCTCAAGGGGATGCCACCTCGTCGGAAATTGTCGCGCTGGGCGGGCCTGCGGACCGGTGGCTTCCCCATGGGCCTCGGTACGCCGTGCTCGTCGAAGGAGGGTAACGGCGTGGGCTCGGTCACCGCCACTGTGACCGTGCCCATGTCGTCAAACGTTATCGGACGCCGATCGGCTCACTGGAGTGGAGATCGCAGCTCATCAGTGGTGTTCCATGACGAGCACGGCGCGGGTCGCGGGCTCGAGAGCTTCGTACCGGTGGGGTTCGTCGGCCGGGAAGGCGATGTAGTCGCCGGGGCCGAGCTCGGCCGGTTCGGCGACCGGGCCGGTGCGCAGCCGTCCGCTGGTCACCACCAGGTGCTCGACGCCGGCGATGTGCGCCTCGGCGTCGCGTACCGCGCCGGGTTCGAGTTCCAGCAGGTAGAGGTCGCGGCGTACGTGTGCCGGACCGGCCGAGAGGAGCGTCGCGGCGAAGGCGGCGTGGTCGGAGTGGATCCGGGTCCCGGTGCCGGCGCGCACGATCCGTACGGCGGGCGCGGCGGGCTCGACGAGCCGGCTGAACGGGACGTCGAGGGCGACCGCGAGCGCCCAGAGCGTCTCCACGCTGGGGTTTCCGGTGCCGGACTCGAGCTGGGAGAGGGTGGACTTCGCGATGTTGGCCCGGCGGGCGAGTGCGGTCAGTGAGATGCCGGCGCGATCGCGTTCCCGGCGTAACGAGGCGGCGATGGTGGCGAGGGGGGACGGGGTTTCCGTACGCAATGTTCGCTCCGTCGGTCGTTTGTTCGATTTGACGAACAGGCGGGCTGTGTTCAGGATAGCGAACCATGCGTACGGCAGAACGAACACCGCCGCGGCTCTTCGCGGACGTGGCAGCCCTCGGCGCGGCCATGCTCGCCGTCGGCGCCTCCTTCGGCGCGGTCGCCGTAGCCGCCGGGGTTCCCGGCTGGGCCGCCGTGCTGATGTCCCTGGCCGTCTACGCCGGCGGCGCCCAGTTCATGGCCGTCGGGCTGATCAGCGTGGGGAGTCCGCTCGCCGCGGTCTTCGCGGGCCTGCTGCTCAACGTCCGTCACCTGCCGTTCGGGATGACGCTCGGGGCCACCCTCGGCCCCCGGCTGGCCCACCGGCTCTTCGGCGCCCACCTGCTCACCGACGAGGCCACCGCCTACACCCTGTCCCAGCCCGACGACGCCGGGCGGCGGCGGATCTTCTGGAGCATGTCGGTCGGGCTCTTCGTCGCCTGGAACGTCGGCACCGTCGCCGGCGTACTCCTCGGCGGCGTCGCCGGCGACCCGGCCGCCCTCGGCCTCGACGCGGCCTTCCCGGCCGGCCTGATCGCCATGCTGCTGCCCTCGCTGCGCGACCCCGACACCCGCCGGGTGGCGATCGCCGGGGCGGTGCTCGCCGTGGCGCTGACCCCGGTGCTGCCGGCCGGCCTGCCGGTGCTGTGCGCACTGGCCGGGCTGATCCTGCTCGCGCTGCGCCGCAGCCGGCCGGTGCGGCCATGCTGATCGTGGTGATCGCCGCGCTCGCGCTCGGCACCTACGCGACCCGGCTCGGTGGCGTGCTGCTGCGGGAGCGACTGGACCTGCCCGAGTGGGCGCTGCGGCTGCTGCCCGTCGCCGCGGCGACCCTGCTGGCCGCCCTCGCGGCGACTGCGGCGCTGACCGAGGCCGGCCGGTTCGTCGGTCCGGCCCGCCCGGCCGGCGTGCTGGTCGGACTCCTGCTGGCCTGGCGGCGGGCCTCGTTCGTGCTGGTGGTGCTCGGGGCCGCCGGCACCACCGCGGGGCTGCGGCTGCTCGGCGTGCAGTGACCCGGGCGCGGGTGGGCGGTGCCGCCCGGCGAACGGACGACGCCCCCGCGGTGAGTTCACCGCGGGGGCGTCAGAGCGGCTGTGCCGTGGCTCAGACCGGGTCGCCGAGGTTGACCTGCGGCGCCGGCGCGCGCATCTTGCGGAAGGTGATGCCGCGCATCACGGTGTACATGTAGAGCGAGCCCATCCGCTGGCCGGTGTTGGGGAACCGCTCGCGGATCAGCCGCTTGAGCTTGCGGCAGAGCAGCACCGAGTCGACCACCACGGCGACGGCGAGCACCCCCCACAGGATGTTCGAGGCGAGCTGCACGGCCGGCGGCATCGCCTGCGACGAGCCGATCAGCACCAGCAGGGCGCCACCGAAGAACCACGGGCCCACCGTACGGCGGGAGTCCACCACGTTGCGGGCGAGCAGCCGCTCCGGACCGCGGTCGCGGGGACCGCCTTCGCGGCGGAACTCTTCGGCCGCCTCGGCGCGTGCCTGGCGGCGAAGCTCGCGCTTCTCCTCCTTGCTCAGCTCCCGGGTGGGGCCGGCGGGCCGGCGGGCCGGACTCGGCCGCTTCGGCGTCTCACGACCCTTGGCGGGGGTGTAACCCTTTGGGCGGGTCACGGTGGGCTCCTCGTCGGTGGTCACCTCGGTGACGGCATCCTCGACGAGCTGGTCGGACTTGCGGCGAAACAGCGACGGCACGAGTGAAGGGTAGCCAAAAGCGAACGCCCGGTGCACATCAAGGTGCACCGGGCGTTCGCGAAGCGGGTGTTACGGCCGTTCGACGTGTGCGCCGAGGTTGCCGAGCTTGGCCTCGAAGTCCTCGTAGCCGCGTTCGATCAGGCCCACGCCGTAGACCCGGGAGGTGCCCTCGGCGGCCAGCGCGGCGATCAGGTGGCTGAAGCCGGCCCGCAGGTCGGGGATGACCAGATCGGCGCCGTGCAGCTTGCTCGGCCCGGCGATGACCGCCGAGTGCTTGAAGTTGCGGCGGCCGAATCGGCACGGGGTGCCGCCGAGGCAGTCCCGGTAGACCTGGATGTTGGCGCCCATCGAGTTGAGTGCCTGGGTGTAGCCCAGCCGCTGCTCGTAGACGGTCTCGTGGACGATGGAGAGCCCGCTCGCCTGGGTCAGCGCCACCACCAGCGGCTGCTGCCAGTCGGTCATGAAACCGGGGTGCACGTCGGTCTCCAGCGCCACCGCGCGCAGCTCGCTGCCGGGGTGCCAGAAGCGGATGCCGCCCTCCTGGCCCGGGTAGCCGTTGCGCGGCGGGCGCGGGTCGGTGACCTCGTACTCGCCGCCGATGGAGCGGAAGGTGTTCAGGAAGGTCATCATGCCGGCCTGCTCGGCCCCGAGGACCTGTACGTCGCCGCGGGTCGCCAGCGCCGCGGCCGCCCAGCTCGCGGCCTCGATCCGGTCCGGGATCGGGCGGTGGCTGTAGCCGCCGAGCCGGGGCACGCCCTGGATCTCGATCACCCGGTCGGTGTGCACGTTGATGATCGCGCCCATCTTCTGCAGGATGCAGATCAGGTCCACGATCTCCGGCTCCACCGCCGCGTTGCGCAGCTCGGTCACGCCGTCGGCCATCACCGCGGTCAACAGCACCTGCTCGGTGGCGCCGACGCTCGGGTACGGCAGGGAGAACTTGGTGCCGTGCAGCCCGTTCGGGGCGGTCAGGTGCAGCCCTTCGGGGGTCTTCTCCACGATCGCGCCGAACTCGCGCAGCGCCTGCATGTGGAAGTCGATCGGGCGCGGGCCGATGTGGCAGCCGCCCAGGTCGGGGATGAAGGCGTGGCCGAGGCGGTGCAGCAGCGGACCGCAGAACAGGATCGGGATCCGGCTCGATCCGGCGTGCACGTTGATCTCGTCGGTCGAGGCGTTCTGCACGTTGGAGGGGTCCAGGACGAGCTCGCCGGGCTCCGCGCCGTCGCTGACCTTGACGCCGTGCAGGGCGAGCAGGCCGCGGACGACCTCGACGTCGCGGATGCGCGGCACGTCGTAGAGACGGCTCGGCTCGTCACCGAGCAGCGCCGCCACCATCGCCTTGGAGACGAGGTTCTTCGCGCCGCGTACCCGGATCGTTCCTTCCAACGGGGTGCCGCCGTGTACGACCAGGACATCGTCGGTCAACGTAAACCTCCAGCGCGTGGGTGCTGCTGTTTGTCGAAGTGTGCGGGGACGAGATATCGACTCCCACGAAGGCGCAACCGTTGCCGCGGTCCGCTTGGTCCGCCCGGCAGCATAGCGCTGTGTGACCAATCACGCCGAGCGGCACCCGTGCCGGGAGGGTCCCAAAACGGGCGCTGGTGATTATCCGTACGACGATCGTTACTGGTTGTAACTGTCGTCTCAGGGGAGCGCGAGCATCTGGTCCAGTGCTACCCGGGCATGGCCGGCGGTAACCGGATCGACCGTGATGCGGTTGACCACCCGGCCGGCCACCAGCTCCTCCAGCGCCCAGACCAGGTGCGGCAGGTCGATGCGGTTCATCGTCGAGCAGTAGCAGACGGCCTTGTCGAGGAACATGATCTGCTTGTCCGGGTGGGCCAGCGCCAGGCGCCGCACCAGGTTCAGCTCGGTGCCGATCGCCCATGCCGAACCGGCCGGCGCCGCCTCGACGGTCTTGATGATGTATTCGGTGGACCCGACCAGGTCGGCGGCGGTGACCACCTCGTGCCGGCACTCGGGGTGGACCAGGACGTTGACGCCCGGCACCCGCTCCCGTACCTCGTTGACACTGTCGAGAGTGAAGCGGCCGTGCACCGAGCAGTGCCCCCGCCAGAGCACCATCTTGGCCGCCCGCAGCTGCTCGGCGGTGAGCCCGCCACCCGGCTTGTGCGGGTCGTAGAGAACACAGTCCTCCAGTGCGAAACCCAGCTCCAGTACGCCGGTGTTGCGCCCCAGGTGCTGGTCGGGCAGGAAGAGCACCCGCTCGCCCTGCTCGTACGCCCAGTCCAGCGCCCGCTTGGCGTTGGAGGAGGTGCAGACCACGCCACCGTTGCGCCCGACGAAGCCCTTGATGTCGGCCGAGGAGTTCATGTACGTCACCGGCACGGTCGAGGTGGCCAGCCCGGCGTCGGCGAGGACCTCCCAGGCCGCCTCGACCTGCCCCAGCGCGGCCATGTCCGCCATCGAGCAGCCGGCCGCCAGGTCGGGCAGGATCACCTGCTGGTCGGCGGTGGTGAGGATGTCGGCGCTCTCGGCCATGAAGTGCACGCCGCAGAAGATGATGTACTCCGCCTGCGGGCGGGCCGCGGCCTCCCGGGCCAGCTTGAACGAGTCGCCGGTGACGTCGGCGAACTGGATCACCTCGTCACGCTGGTAGTGGTGCCCGAGGACGAAGAGCTTGTCGCCGAGGGCCGCCTTCGCCGCGGTGGCGCGGGCCACCAGATCGGGGTCGCTGGGCGCCGGAAGATCTCCCGGGCACTCGACGCCGCGTTCGGTGGCCGGGTCGCTGCCCCGGCCCAGCAGCAGCAGGGCGGTGGCGGTGGCGGAAGGTTCACCCCAGGTCGCAGTCACGCACTGATCGTCCCACAACCGCGCCGCAGTGCTCGATCGGGAGATGTGTGCTGCCACACTGCCCGCATGCGCGTACTTCTGAGCCCGGACAAGTTCGCCGGCACCCTGTCGGCGCCCGAGGTGGTGGCGGCGGTGAGCCAGGGCTGGCGTGACGTCGCCCCCGGCGACGAGCTGCTCGCCCGGCCGCTGGCCGACGGCGGACCCGGCTTCCTGGAGGTGCTGGCCGCCGCCCTCGACGGCCGGCGGATTCCGGTGCGCACCGTCGACCCGCTCGGTCGGCCGGCCGCCGGTGAGGTCTTCGTCACCGGCGAGACCGCCTACGTGGAGAGCGCCCAGGCCTGCGGACTGCACCTGCTGACCGCCGCCGAGCGCGACCCCAGGGCCACCACCTCGTACGGGCTGGGCCTGCTCGTCGCGGCCGCGGTGGAGAGCGGCGCCCGGCGGGTGGTCGTCGGTCTCGGGGGTTCGGCCACCAACGACGCCGGCGCGGGCATGCTCGCCGCGCTCGGCGCCGCGGCCGTGGACGGCGCGGGACTGGCCCTGCCCTACGGCGGCGCGGCGCTGACCGCGGTCGCCGGTCTGACCGGTGCGCCCCGGCTGCGCGCCGTGGAGCTGGTGGCCGCCACCGACGTCGACAACCCGCTGCTCGGCCTGCACGGCGCCAGCAACGTCTACGGCCCGCAGAAGGGCGCCACGAAGGCCGACGTACTGCTGCTCGACGCCGCCCTCGAGCGCTTCGCCCAGGTGCTGGAGCGGGATCTGCCGTCCTGCCCGCCGGGGCTGGCGCAGCTGCCCGGGGCGGGCGCCGCCGGCGGGCTCGGCGCGGCGCTGCTCGCGCTGGGCGGCCGGTGCGAGTCGGGGATCGGACTGGTCAGCCGGCTGATCGAGCTGCCGCAGGCGCTGGCGGGCTGCGACCTGGTGATCACCGGCGAGGGGGCCTTCGACCACCAGTCCCTGCGCGGCAAGGTCGTCGCGGGCGTCGCCGGGGCCGCCCGGGACCTCGGCCTGCCCTGCGTGGTGCTCGCCGGACGCGTCAGCGCCGGGCGCCGGGAGGCCGCGGCGGCCGGGGTGACCGAGGCGTACAGCCTCGTCGAGCACTTCGGTGACGAGCAGGCGGCGCTGACCCGCCCCGCCGAAGGGCTGCGCGAACTCGCCGCCCGGCTGGCCCGGCAGTGGAGCCGCTCCTGACCGCCGCGGCCCACTCGGCATACAATCCTTTTTCAAGGACACTGGGAATCAACGGGCCGGCGGTTAGCGTTGGCCAGTACGGAACCAGACCCAAGCGCAGGGAGATACCACGTGACCACGCCAGCGCAGAGCCCGTCGACCGAGGCCACGGCCGCGACCGCCATCGTCCTCACCGACATCGCGGCGCAGAAGGTCAAGGCCCTGATCGAGCAGGAGGGCCGCGACGACCTGCGGCTCCGGGTGGCGGTGCAGCCGGGTGGCTGCTCCGGCATGCGGTACCAGCTCTTCTTTGACGAGCGCTCCCTCGACGGGGACGTCGTCAGCGACTTCGACGGCGTCGAGGTCGTCGTCGACCGGATGAGCGCCCCCTACCTGGCCGGCGCCACCATCGACTTCGCCGACCGGATCGACGCCCAGGGCTTCACCATCGACAACCCCAACGCGCAGAACTCCTGCGCCTGCGGCGACTCGTTCCACTGATTTCGCTCCACTGATCGCAGCGCTATGCAGGGCCGTCCCGTCCGGGGCGGCCCTGCGGCGTTTCGCGGCCCGGGCCGGACGGTAGGCTGGCCTGCGCTCTGCACCGCATCCGATCCAGAGGCCAGACATGAAGATCGCCGTATCCGGTTCCATCGCGACCGACCACCTGATGCACTTCCCGGGACGGTTCGCCGATCAGCTCATCGCCGATCAGCTGCACCAGGTGTCGCTCTCCTTCCTGGTGGACGACCTCGTCCTGCGGCGCGGCGGCGTGGCAGCCAACATCACCTTCGGGATGGCGCAGCTCGGCCTGCGCCCGGTGCTGCTCGGCGCCGTGGGCGCCGATTTCGGCGACTACCGCTCCTGGCTCGAGCGCCACGGTGTCGACTGCGACTCGGTGCACGTCAGCGAGGTCGCCCACACCGCCCGCTTCGTCTGCACCACCGACCAGGACATGTGCCAGATCGCCTCGTTCTACGCCGGCGCGATGAGCGAGGCCCGCAACATCGAGATCGCCCCGGTCGCGGCGCGTCTCGGCGGGCTGGACCTCGTGGTGATCGGCCCGGACGACCCGGCCGCGATGCTGCGCCACTCGCAGGAGTGCCGTGACCGCGGGTACGCCTTCGCCGCCGACCCGTCGCAGCAGCTCGCCCGGATGGACGGCGCCGAGGTGCTCTCCCTCATCGACGGCGCGCAGTACCTGGTCACCAACGACTACGAGAAGTCGCTGCTGCAGAGCAAGACCGGCCTGACCGACGAGCAGATCCTCGACCGGGTGCAGGTCTGGGTCACCACCCTCGGCAAGCGCGGCGTGGAGATCTCCGGCCGCGGTATCGACCGCATCCACGTTCCCGCCGCCCGGGAGACCCAGGTCGTCGACCCGACCGGCGTCGGCGACGCCTTCCGCGCCGGCTTCTTCGCCGGTCTCTCCTGGGGGCTCGGGATGGAGCGCGCCGCGCAGGTCGGCGCCCTGCTCGCCACCCTGGTGCTGGAGACCGTCGGCACCCAGGAGTACGACGTGCGGGCCGACGAGTTCGTCAAGCGGCTCGGTGAGTCCTACGGCGACACCGCGGCCGACGAGGTCCGGCAGCACCTGCTGCCCTGACCGTCACCGCCTCGTGCGCCGGACCGGTTCAACCGGTCCGGCGCACGTCGTATCCGGGGGCTGCGCCGACGCGTACCGCCCCGATGAACTCCTGCCCGCGCATCCGGCACCAGGCGGGGATGTCGACCGCGGCGGCCGGGTCGTCGGCGAGGACCCGCAGCACCGCCCCCACCGGCAGCTCCGGCAGCCGTCGCGCCAGCGCGATGACCGGCAGCGGGCAGCGCCTGCCCAGGCAGTCCAGCGTCTCCGCCGGCGACTCGCCCGCACCGTTGGTCATGTCATCTCCTTCCGCGGCGTGCCACGGCGCCGCTGGTCAGAGGTCCAGCACGCCGGCCTCGGCGCGCAGGCCGGCGACGACGCCGGGTAGTTCGGCCAGGAAGCGGTCGACCTCGGCGGCGGTGGTCTCCCGGTGCAGCGAGACCCGCACGTTGCCGTGCGAGAGCACCCCCATCGCCTCCAGCACGTGCGAGGGGCGCAGCGTCGACGAGGTGCAGGACGAACCGGAGGAGACGGCGAAGCCGCGCCGGTCCAGCGCGTGCAGCAGCGCCTCGCCGTCGACATAGAGACAGGAGAAGGTCACCAGGTGCGGCAGCCGCCGGACCGGGTCGCCCACCACTTCCACGTCCGGCACCGTCGCCGCCACCGTGGTACGGATCCGCTCGACCAGCGCGTACTGGCGGGCGGCCTCGGCGTCGATGTCGGCGGCGCCGGCCCGCAGGGCGGCCGCGGCGGCGACCACCGCCGGCAGGTTCAACGCGCCGGGGGAGTGCCCGGCCGCCGCGTCGTCCGCCGGATACGGCGACTCCCAGCGCGTGCCCTTGCGCACCACCAGGATGCCGACGCCGGGCGGGCCGCCCCATTTGCGGGCGCTGGCGGTCAGCAACGACCAGCCGGGGGCCACCGGCGTCCGTCCGACCGACTGGGCGGCGTCCACCAGCAGCGGTACGCCGGCCGCGGCGCAGATCCGCGCCGCCTCGGCGACCGGTTGCGCCGTGCCGACCTCGTGGCTGGCGCTGATCAGCACCGCCAGCGCCACCCCGGGGGCCCGGACGGCCGATTCCCAGCGCGTCAGGTCCAGTCGCCCCAGCCGGTCCACGGGCACGCTCACGGCGCTGCCGCCGGCGGCGACGTGCCGGTCGGCGGCGTGCAGCACCGCCGAGTGCTCGATCGCCGAATGGACCAGCACCCCGCCGCTGCGCCGGCGTGCCGTCAGCGCGCCCAGCACCCCGGCGTGCACCGCGGTCGTGCCGTTCGCTGTGAAGATCACCTCATCGGCGCGGACACCGAGCGTCTCGGCGACGGCGGCGCGGGCGGCGTCGAGCAGCTGCCGGGCGCGGCGGGACCGACTGTAGAGCTTGGAAGGATCGGCCCAGCCGTCGTCGAAGGCGGCCAGCAGGGCCTGGCGTGCCACCGGATGCAGCGGCGCGGCGGTGGCCGCATCCAGATACACGGCAGGGGCGTTCATAAGGCGAACGGTAACGCGTCGGCGCAGGCGCGGATTCCCCGATAGTGCGGACACCGCACCCCAGGGGCCCTGAGCCTGGCAAGGTCGAGTAATCTGCGACGGTCGGTGACGCCTTTGCCGCCGAAGCAGACATAAAAGACGGCGGCGCGCTAGGGAGGCAGGACCAGGTGGTCGCAAGGAGTTCGGATGTACGGCCCTCGGCCGTACGGCACAGCGCTTCCGGCCGGGCCGGAGGAGGCAGCCGGCGGGCCGGTGCTGGTCGGCTCGCCGGGCTCGGCGTGGGCGGGGCCGCGTTGCTCTTCCTGCTCACGGGCTGTGACGTTGGCAAGACGTTCGGTGGCTTCGGTTGGCCGCAGGGCGGCATCACGCCCGAGGCGAACCGGATGTACGACCTCTGGATCGCGAGCGTCATCGCCGCGCTGGCGGTCGGTGTCTTCGTCTGGGGCCTGATCTTCTGGTGTGTGATCCGGTACCGCAAGCGCGGTGACGAGCTGCCCGTGCAGACCCGTTTCAACATGCCGATGGAGTTCCTCTACACCATCACGCCGATTCTGATCATCTCCGTGCTCTTCTACTACACGGCGATCATTCAGACCGACGTGGACAAGGTGAGCGACGACCCGGACGTGGTCGTCGAGGTCGTCGGCTTCAAGTGGAACTGGCAGTTCAACTACCGCGACGGCGCCGGCGCGGACGCCAACACCGTCGCCTCGACGCTCGGCACCGACGACGTCATCCCGGTGCTGGTGCTGCCGACCGGTCGCAAGATCCGCTTCGAGGAGACCAGCCGCGACGTCGTGCACTCGTTCTGGGTGCCGGAGATGCTGTTCAAGCGGGACGTCTTCCCCGGCTCGATCCGCAACGTCTTCGAGGTGACCAGCCTCGACGCCGAGGGCGCCTACGTGGGCCGCTGCGCGGAGCTCTGCGGCACGTACCACTCGATGATGAACTTCGAGCTGCGGGTGGTCTCTCCCCAGGACTACGACCAGTTCCTCGCGGCCAAGCAGGACGGTCAGACGACCCAGCAGGCGCTCGCCTCGATCGGTGAGGAGCCGCTGGCGGTCACCACCTTCCCGTTCGAGACCCGTCGGACCACGAACAACTTCAACCAGGGAGGCTGACGCATGAAGACCGAGTGGCGAATCTTCGGCATCGTCGCCGCCTTCCTCCTTGCGATGACCGGCATTTACGCGGCCTGGACCACGGGCGAGACCGGCCGCATCGAGTGGATCGGTTCGCTGGCGCTGCTGCTGTCGGCCGGGCTCTGCGCGATGTGCGGCGGGTTCTTCTGGTTCGTCTCGACGCGTATCGACCCGCGCCCCGAGGACCGTCCGGACGCGGAGATCGCCGAAGGCGCCGGCGAGATCGGCTTCTTCAGCCCGGGTAGCTACTGGCCGCTGGGCCTGGCGCTCGCCGCCGCGCTGGTCGGCATCGGGCTGGCGTACTGGCAGTTCTGGCTGCTGCTCGCCGGTGGTATCGCGGTCATCTTCGCTGCCTGTGGCCTGCTTTTCGAGTACTACTCCGGTACCCGGCGCACCGCCGAGCACTGAACCGAGCGCAACGACGAAAGGGCCGGCGTCCCATCGGGACGCCGGCCCTTTCGCATGTGCGTGCGGGTGGGTACGGCCGGTGGTGGTGCGGCGGCCCGGACCTCAGGCGGCGTGGGAGCGCGACGCCGCGCGGCGCAGCCGTACCGGTCGCAGGATGGTGGTGGCGAGCAGGTAGGCGCCACCGCAGTCGGTGCAGACGAGCTCCGGGCAGTCGGTGCCGTGCCCGTCCGGGCAGGGTGGCACCTCGAAGCGCGTCACGGTCCCGCAGCCGTCGCAGGGAAGTTCACGCTCGCGCACAGGGCACTCCTCATGTCGTGGTGACGCGTCGGTCGTGCTGCAGTCTGGCACGGGCCACCGACAGATCCCCGTGGACCGGATGCGGGTCAGGCCGCAGCCTGGGCTTCCTTGGCGACCTCGACCCAGCGCCGCAGCACCTGGGCGGCCGCGCCGGAGTCGATGGACTTCGCAGCCCGTGCCATGCCGGCCGCGACGGCCGCGCCCAGATCTCCGTCCAGCGGACCCTGGGTGGCCAGCGCCGCGGCGGCGTTGACCAGCACCGCGTCGCGCACCGGACCGGGCTCGCCGGCGAGCAGGCGGTGCACCACGGCGGCGTTGTAGGCCACGTCCCCGCCGCGCAGGTCGGCCAGCGTGACCCGGGGAATCCCCAGCTCGGTGGCGTCCAGCACCGTCTCGCGTACGATGCCGTTCTGCGCGATCCAGAAGCGGGTGGGGGCGGCGGTGCTGAACTCGTCGAGACCGTCCTCGCCCCGCATCACCAGCACCGAGTCACCGCGGGCGGCGAAGACCCCGGCCATCACCGGCGCCATCCGGGCGTCGAAGCAGCCCACCGCTCCGCTGCGCGGACGGGCCGGGTTGGTCAGCGGCCCGAGGAAGTTGAAGGCGGTCGGCACGCCCAGCTCACGACGCGGTACGGCGGCGTGCCGCATGCCCGGGTGGAAGCGGGCGGCGAAACAGAACCCGATCCCCGCCTCGGTGACACACCGGGCCACCCCCGCCGGACCGAGATCCAGCGGTACGCCGAGGTGCTCCAGGACGTCGGCGGTGCCGCAGGAGGAGGAGGCCGCGCGGTTGCCGTGCTTGACGATCCGTACCCCGGCGCCGGCCGCGACCAGGGCGCTCATCGTCGAGATGTTCACCGTGTGGGCAAGATCGCCACCGGTGCCGACTATGTCGAGTGTCACCGCGCGCAGTTCGTCGGGCAGTTCCACCGGTACGGCGTTGTCGAGCATCGCGTCGACGAGTCCGCCGAGTTCGGCGGAGGTCTCACCCTTGGCGCGCAGCGCCATCGCGAAGCCGGCGATCTGCGCGGAGGTGGCGGCTCCCGCCATGATCTCGCCCATCGCCCAGGCGGTCGCGTCGCCGCTGAGCCCTTCGCCGCGGAGCAGGCTGCCGAGCAGCGCGGGCCAGGTCGGTGTCGCCATCTGCGCTGTCTCCTCCTGCGGCGGGGGTGGGCCGGGCCGGCCCGTGCCGGCGCGACGGTGGCCGTCGCGCCCGGATAGGCGTCGGGTCAGGAGACGCCGGCGTGGCGGCGGAGCAGTTCGGCGACCTGGGTGCCGGTCGTCACCGGGTCGAGCGGGTGCATGAGGGTGGCGTCGACCTCGGCCGAGGCGGCGAGCCAGCGATCGGCGGCCCGGGCGATCACCACACAGGTCGGCGGGGCGTCCTCGCGGTCGTCCTTGATCTGGCGGGCGATGCCGATGCCGCCGGCCGGTGCGGCCTCGCCGTCGAGGAGCATCAGGTCGATCTCGTACTCCTCGACGAGCCGCAGGCACTCTTCATAGCTCGAGGCGTCGGTGAACTCGACGGTCAGATCGGCAGCCGGCCGGGTGCCGACGGCGAGCCGCATGCGGTCGCGCACCTCGGGCTTGCTGCTGTAGAGCAGGACGGTGTAAACACGCTCGGTCATCGGTCCCCTGGCCCTCACGTCGTAGCTTCTGCTTGATCGTACCGCTGGCCGTGGCGGTGGTTCCGGCCCCCTGAGGTGGTGGCACGGCCGCCGCGGGTGTCAGCTCGTGGTCTCCGCGGCGCGCTGCCGGGCCTCCTGGCGGTCCAGTTCCCGGTCGACGCGGCGCGCTTCCCGCTCGGACTGTTTGACCCACTGGACGACGAGCACGGCGAGCATCGTCACGCTGACGAATTCGCCGCCGGCCCAGAGGATGCCCCCGGCGGTCACCTGGTCGGCCCACGGGTCGGCCCAGCTCAGGTTGAGCTCGGGGTACCAGTCGCCGCCGAGGAGCGTCTTGCTCTGCATGATGGTCAGCCCCAGCACCGTGTGGAACGGCACCGAGAGCAGCATCAGCAGCGCGCGGGCCGGGTACTGCCAGCGGTTGGGCAGCGGGTCGTGCCCGACGAGCGGCCAGAAGAAGACACAGCCGGTGGCGATGAAGTGCGCGTGCACCACCTCGTGAATGAGGTCGCTGCGCAGGCTCATCTCGTAGAGCCCGGTGAAGTAGAGCGCGAACGGGTTCACCACGAAGATGGCGAAGGCGACCAGCGGATAGCTGTAGACGCGCACGATGCGGCTGTGCACCACCGCCAGCAGGACCTTGCGGGCCCGCTGGGGCAGGGTGCGCAGCGCCAGCGTCACCGGCGCGCCGAGCGCCAGGAAGATCGGCGCCACCATCGACAGCACCATGTGCTGGATCATGTGCACCGACAGCATGGCGGTGTCGTAGGCGTGCAGTCCGCTGACCGTCACCGCCGCGATGCCGCCGAGGCCGGGGCCGATGAAGGCGATGGTGCGCACCACCGGCCAGCTGTCGCCGCGTACCCGCAACCGGTGGACGCCGTAGAGGTAGAGGCCTGCGGCCAGGACCAGCGCGACGGCCAGCCAGCTGTCCAGACTCGCCTCGGTGAAGAACGACGAGACGCTGAACGGCGGCAGGGAGTCGGCGGCGAGGTTCACGTTGCCGGACGCGACGTGAACCGCGCTAACGTTGGTGGCGGAGACGAGCTGGAACACGTCGTTCAGGCTATGCCAGCGCTGGGGAGAGGCCACCGGCGGCCCAAAAATCAGCCGGTTTGCCACCCCCCCGATCGTCCGCGCCGCTCAGCCGCCATAATGACGACGTGACTGCGGCCCCTGCCATTGACAAGAGCCGGATCCACTCGCTGACCCGACCCAACATGGTCAGCGTGGGGACCATCGTGTGGCTCTCCAGCGAACTCATGTTCTTCGCGGCGTTGTTCGCGATGTACTTCTCCATCCGCGCTGCGGCGCCGGAGCAGTGGGCGGAGCACACGCCCCTGCTCGACGTGCCGTATGCGACCACGTTCACGTTGATCCTGGTGGCATCTTCGATCACCTGTCAGATCGGTGTGTTCGCGGCGGAGCGGGGCGACGTACACGCTCTCCGGCGCTGGTTCACCATCACCTTCGTGATGGGCCTGATCTTCCTCATCGGTCAGTTGAACGAGTACCGCACGCTCGTCCACGAGGGTGTGAAGATCAACTCCGACGGTTACGGATCGATGTTCTACCTGACCACCGGCTTCCACGGACTCCACGTGGCAGGCGGTCTGGTCGCGTTCCTCATCTACATGATCCGTACGACCATGGGGCGGTTCACGCCGGCCCAGGCGACCTCGGCCATCGTGGTCTCGTACTACTGGCACTTCGTTGACGTCGTGTGGATCGGGCTCTACCTCATGATCTACTGGCTTCAGTGATCCAGGCGCATCCGGATAACGCCGCCGTTCCCTACCTGAACCAAGGTCGAGAAACCGTTTAAGGACAACAGGCCATGACTTCTGACACCCCCGACGCGCCTCGCGGTGACGTCGCGTCCTCCGGGCGCGGGCCCGGATCGCGAGGCCGCCACGGCGGTCTGTTCGCGCGGTTACGCCGCCGGCCCTCCGCGGTGCGCAGCAGGGGCCGCCGCCGGCTGGGTGCCGCGGTACGCCTGGTCGCCGCGCTGATGCTCGCCGGCGGCGCCTACACCGTGTTCGCGCCCGGCCTGCAGGCCCAGGAAACCAACCAGCTCTCCGCGGCCGCCGCCGAGGGCAAGGCTCTCTTCGACGTCAGCTGCGTCAGCTGCCACGGCAGCAACCTGCAGGGTGTCGAGGACCGCGGCCCGAGCCTGATCGGTGCCGGCTCCGCGGCCGTCGAGTTCCAGGTGGGCACCGGCCGCATGCCGATGGCCCGTCAGGAGGCTCAGGCGGAGCGCAAGCCCGCGCTGTTCACCAGCGACCAGATCCGCCAGCTCGGCCAGTACGTCCAGGAAATGGGGGGTGGCCCGCAGCTGCCCGCCGGTGACGACCTGGCTGCCGGTGGCGACGTCGCCCAGGGCGGCCAGCTCTACCGGGTCAACTGCTCGCAGTGCCACTCCTTCGGTGGTGGCGGCGGTGCCCTCTCCTCCGGCAAGTTCGCGCCGAACATCCGGGTCGCCACCGACCGGCAGATCTACGCCGCGATGCTCACCGGGCCGCAGAACATGCCGGTCTTCGGTGACAACCAGCTGACGCCGGACCAGAAGGCCGACATCATCGCCTACATCAACGAGGCGCTGAAGGAGTCCAACGACCCGGGCGGCTTCAACCTGGGCCGCTACGGGCCCTCCACCGAGGGTGTGGCTGTCTTCCTGGTCGGCATCGTGGCGCTCGTCTTCGCCTGCCTCTGGATTGCGGGGAAGTCGTGAACCACCGCAACGACACGGTTTTTCTACCCGGTGCCGCGGTGCTTCGTCTCGGCGCCGCCGCTAGCGAGGTGACGGCATGAGCACGCACGCGGACACCCCGGCCGACAAGGCCGGCGGCAGCCCGATCGACCTGGACGACCCGAGCCTGACCCGGTTCGACATCGTCCGGGAGGGCGCCCGCCTGGACGACATCGAAATCGTCCACTACGAGCCGCAGTTCCCGGTGGCCGGGACCAAGGCCGAGCGCCGGGTCACCCGGTTCGTCTCGTTCCTGTTCCTGCTCACCGGTGCCGCGGCGACCGCCTTCCTGGCGATCTACATCTGGTGGCCGTGGGAGTACAAGCTCACCGCCGGGCCGGACAAGCTCTACACCCCGCTGCTCGGCCTCACCCTGGGCATCGCGCTGCTCGGCATCGGCTTCGGCATCCTGACCTGGGCCAAGAAGCTGCTGCCCAAGGAGATCTCGATCCAGGCGCGGCACGACACCTCCACTCCGGAGTCGCGCAAGATCGTCGGCAACACCATGCTCTACATGGCCGACGAACTGGGCGTGAAGCGCCGTCCCCTGCTGGGTGCCTCCGTGCTGGCCGGTCTGCTCCCCGTCGGCGCGGTCGCCGCCGCGCCGCTGGTGGGTGGGCTCATCAACAACCCGCACAAGAACAACCAGATGATGACCACCGGTTTCCAGCCCGTCGACGGCAAGCCGGTCCGGCTGGTCCGCGAGGACGGCACTCCGGTGCGTCCCGATGACATCAGCACCGGTGGACAGATCACCGTCTTCCCCGGCATTCCCCACGGTGTGAGCAACAAGCACGCCGATTCGCCCACCCTGCTGATCCATCTGCGTGAGTCCGACGCGGAGAAGGCCCGGGCGAACAACGAGCGCAACGAGCACAACCGCGGGTACATGTGGGGCAACTACATCGCGTACTCGAAGATCTGCACGCACGCCGGCTGCCCGGCCAGCCTCTACGAGCAGCAGACCAACCTGCTGCTCTGCCCGTGCCACCAGTCGCAGTTCCTGATCACCGATAACGCCAAGCCGGTCTTCGGTCCCGCCAGTCGCCGGCTGCCGCAGCTGCCGATCGAGCTGGACGCCGAGGGCTTCTTCGTGGCGAAGTCCGACTACACCGAGGCCGTCGGACCTGACTTCTGGGAGCGGCCGTGAAGCGGCGAAAGGTTGACGTAAGGGCGGTTCCGGCAAAGGCCGCGAACGCCGTGGACGATCGGTTCCAGGTCTCCACCCCGCTGCGCCGGCTGCTCAACAAGGTCTTCCCCGACCACTGGTCATTCCTGCTGGGCGAGATCGCGCTCTTCTCGTTCATCGTGCTGCTGCTGACCGGTGTCTTCCTGACCTTCTTCTTCGAGCCGGCCCTGACCGAGGTGATCTACAACGGCAGCTACGCGCCGTTGCGGGGCACCCACATGACCGCCGCGTACGCCTCCACTCTGGAGATCTCGTTCGACGTCCGCGGTGGACTGATCATGCGGCAGATGCACCACTGGGCAGCGCTGCTGTTCATGGCGTCGATCGTCGTGCACATGCTGCGGGTCTTCTTCACCGGCGCGTTCCGCAAGCCCCGCGAGGTCAACTGGGTCATCGGCTCGCTGCTCTTCTGGGTCGGCTTCCTGGCCGGCTTCACCGGCTACTCGCTGCCGGACGACGGCCTCTCCGGCACCGGTCTGCGGATCGCCTCGGCGATCATGCTCTCCATCCCGGTGGTCGGTTCCTGGGTGACCTCCTCCATCTTCGGTGGAGAGTTCCCCGGCGACATCATCATCAGCCGGATGTTCATCGCCCACGTGCTGCTCGTCCCGGGTCTGCTCGTCGCGCTGATCAGCGCCCACCTCGGGCTGGTCTTCAAGCAGAAGCACACCCAGTGGCCCGGCCCCGGCCGGACCAACGACAACGTGGTCGGCGAGCGGATGTTCCCGCGCTACGCGCTCAAGCAGGGCGGCTTCTTCATGCTGGTCTTCGGCGTGATCGCGCTGATGGGCGGCCTGATGCAGATCAACCCGGTCTGGCTCTTCGGCCCGTACGAGGCATGGGTGGTCTCCGCGGCCAGCCAGCCGGACTGGTACGTGATGTTCCTGGACGGCTCGACCCGGTTGATGCCCGCCTGGGAGATCGTCATCCCGATCGGGGACGGCTACGTCATCCCGCCGCTCTTCTGGCCCACCGTGGTGCTGCCGGGAATCCTGGTCGGTCTCTCGCTGGCCTACCCGTGGCTGGAGGCCCGCCAGACCAAGGACTACCGCAGCCACAACCTGCTGCAGCGTCCCCGGGACACCCCGGTCCGTACCGCGCTCGGCGCCATGGCCGTCACTTTCTTCATGGTGCTGACCCTGACCGGCGCGAACGACGTCATCGCCGAGAAGTTCTTCATCAGCCTCAACGCGATGACCTGGGCCGGCCGGATCGGCATCCTGCTCGCACCGCCGCTGGCGTACTACCTCACCTACCGGATCTGCCTGGGTCTGCAGCAGCACGACCGGGAGGTGCTGGCCCACGGCGTGGAGACCGGCATCATCCGGCGCCTGCCGGACGGCCGTTTCGAGGAGGTGCACCAGCCGCTGAGCAGCGGTCACGGTGAGCTGGAGTACACCGGCTGGGTCGTGCCGAAGAAGATGAACCGGCTCGGCGCGCTGGGCCCGGCCATCAAGGGATTCTTCTACCCGATCGAGAAGCCGGTCGAGGCGCCGGTCTCGCCGGGGCACCCCCCGGTCGAGGAGCGCCCCGAGCGTTCGGAGATCAGCAGCGACAACCGCTGACCTTCACCCGCGCAGCGCCCGTGGCGCCCACCCTCGTGGTGGGCGCCACGGGCGTTTCTGCTGCTGTCCCGATCCGCCCCCGTGCCCCATTTCCGGACCTCGCCTCACCCCCGGGAAGGCGGGGGCAGAAAACGAAGCCATGGGCAGGAAACCTGCCACTACGGCGATGTTGTGCGCACGACAGCAACGCTGTGCCCATCACGACGACAACAACTTCCAGCATCAGCGCCGTGGACACGGGGCCGATGCTGGAATCACGGAGATGCCCGCGTTAAGCCGGGTCCGGCCGGGTAAGCGCGCGGTTCGACTTCATGGGGGAGGAAGAATGTTGGGAGTGAGACGAATCGGGCTGGTCGTAGCCCTGGCCGTGATCGGGCTGGTGCCCGCCACCGCGAGCCACGCCGCCGGGCAGGTCTGGACCGAGTCCAGCGCGCCGGCCACCACCCAGGACCAGAAGTTCCTG
This sequence comes from Melissospora conviva, assembly GCF_049523535.1. Taxonomy (NCBI): domain Bacteria; kingdom Bacillati; phylum Actinomycetota; class Actinomycetes; order Micromonosporales; family Micromonosporaceae; genus Melissospora; species Melissospora conviva. Next base: position 751,191 of record NZ_JBLLDT010000002.1, on the reverse strand, counting down.
CAGTCGATCCACCAGGTCGACCTGGCGGAAGTGGTCATGGGCGACATGGCGGCGAACAAGGGTGAGAACCAGCAGGTCAAGGAGCTGGGCAAGCAGCTGGCGATGGACCACAAGCAGCTGGACGAAAAGGTCACCAGCACCGCGTCAAAGGTCCAGGTGACGCTGCCGGACCAGCCGACGCCGGACCAGCAGGCCATGGCCGACCAGCTCAACCAGGTCAGCGGCGCGGAGTTCGACCGGCAGTGGGTGACCGCTGAGCTGGAGGGTCATGTCCAGGCGATCCAGATGGTGCAGACCGAGATCTCGCTCGGTAGCGACCGGGAGGTGACGCAGCTGGCGCAGGACGCCCTGCCGACGCTGCAGGCGCACTACGACGCCCTGGTGAACCTCGCCCAGAGCATGGGTGTCGCGGTTCCGCAGGCCGGCAGCAGCGCCACGCCGGGCGGCGGGACGAGCAGCACCCCCGGTGGCGGAATGACCACCACGCCGGGCGGTGAGGCGACCACGACGCCGGACGACGAGATGACGACCACCCCGGGCGGCTGACACAAGGCCGCACCGAACGGCGACGCCGCCCCGCACCAGCTGCGGGGCGGCGTCATCGTGTCGGTGGAGCCGAGGTCACCGCTGTTCGCCCACGGCCGCCGGCGTTCACTCGGCGCCGGGGAGCCCGATCGAGAACGCCTGCTCCAGGTCGTGCTGGGAGTACGCCCGGAAGGCGATGTGCGACTCGGTGTCGATGACGCCGGGGACCTTCGAGATGCCGCCGGCGATCACCTGAGCGATCTGCTCGAACTCCCGCACCCGCACCATCGCGATCAGGTCGCGGTGCCCGGCGACCGAGTAGACCTCGCTGACCCCGGGCAGGTCGGCCAGCGCCTCGGCGACCTCGGGGATCGAGTCGGTGGCACAGTCGATCAGCACGATCGCGGTGATCACTGGCGAGCTCCTTTGCGTCGACGTCGTCGCCGCCAATGCTAGGCCCCGGCAAAGTCACGGCGGTGCGCAGCCACCACCGTCAGCGTCTCGCCGGCCCGGATCGTCCCGCTCAGCCGCTCGGCGGCCTCCACCCGGGCGCCCGGCCAGACGACCGAGTCGATGACCGTGCCCCGCACGATCGCCCCCGCGCCGATAACCGACCGTTGCGCCCGGCCGGTCACCACGGCATCCTCGGCGATCAGGTTCGTCCCGCCGGCGGCGTGCAGGTTCGCCGACAGGTAGTCGGCCGGCGTGCCGGTGTCGAAGAAGGTGCCGGGATAGGGCACCACCTCACACTCGCCGGCCGCCTCCGCGGGACGCCAGACCGTGCGTACCAGGTCGGCGGGCTCGGCCGGCAACTGGCGGACCCGCTGCCAGGGCAGCAGCGAGAAACCGGTGAACCGGTGTCCGCTGAAGGTGCCGGGCTCCCGCGGATCCGGGGCCGGCTGCCCCAGCAGGCGCACGGTGCGCCCGTCCCAGCCGTCCAGCAACGCGGCGATGTCCGGCCCGGGTGCCAACCTGTCGGCGAGGTAGGCGTCGGCGTTGCCGACCAGCACGCCGCGGCCGGCGATCCAGTCCCGCAGCAGGCCCAGAGCGCCGGCCGTACCGAGCAGCGTCGACTCGACCGAGACCGTGGCGCGGGCGCCGACGTGCGCGGCCACCTGATCGCCGAGGTAGCAGGCGTTGACGGCGACCCGGCCGGGGCCGGCCAGCCCAAGCCCGGCCAGCCGTTGCAGCGCCCGGTCCAGCAGCGGGACGTTGCCGACCGGGCAGAGCGCCTTCGGGACCTGGCCGGTCAGTGGGCGCAGCCGGGTGCCCTCGCCCGCGGCGAGGATCACCGCGCAGACCCCGTCCGGCGCCCCGGCGGTCACGGGGCCGGGGTGGCGCCGTCGGCGCCGGGGCCGATGCCGTAGTAGCCGAGCAGGTTCGCCGTGGCCCGGCTCAACCGGGGAAGGTCGTCGAGAGGGTGCCAGGCCGCCTCGAAGACCTCGGCGCCGTCGACGATCAGCTCCGTGGTCGAGGCCGGCACCTGCGCGGTGAAGACGACGTCGACCCAGCCGGCCCGGTGCACCACGGCGTTCGGCACGGCCGGGCTCAGCTGCTGCGGGTCGAGCCGTACGCCGGACTCCTCGGCCAGCTCACGCGCCGCGCCGACGATCGGGTCCTCGGCCCGGCGCAGCAGCCCCGCCGGCAGCGTCCAGCTGTAACCGGGCGGCTGACGGAGCAGGAGCAGGCGACCGGGCGCGGGGGCCTCGGAATCGGTGACCAGGGTGACGGCGCCGACGGTGTACTTCGGCACAGCGAGGCGGACCAGGCGCCGCCGTAGCGGCACCGGCAACCGGTAGAAGGTGCGGTAGCCGAGGGCACGAACACGGCGATTGATCACTGAAACAGGCTAAGGGGTCGATACGGTCCCTGGCCATCGAGGGCCGGTATCGGCCTACGGACCGTTGTCCACCAACTCGATGAGCCGGCGCACCACGTCGTCCGGTTCGATCTGCCGGTCGACCACCGCCACCAGCATGGTGTCCAGGTCCGGGTAGCCGAGCTCCTGCGACAGCCGCAGCAGGGGATGGTCGTGGGCCAGGCCGCGGCCGTACTTGCGCAGCGTCAGGCCGATCGTGGCCCGCCCCAGCCGTACCTTGTCACTGATGGAGATGCCGGGCTCGCTGTGCTCGGTGAACCAGCGGTTGATCTGCATCCGGGCCTGCGGCGACTTGACGAAGTCCAGCCACTCGCGCCGGGGGCCGGTCGTCGCGGCGGCGGGGTCGGCGCCGCCAGCCCGGTCGGCGCCGGTGAAGATCTCCACCACGTCGCCCTCGTCGAGCGGGGAGGAGAGCGGCACCAGCCGGCCGTTGACCTTCGCGGCGACGCAGCGGTCGCCGTAGGCCGGGCCCAGCTCGTAGGCGACGTCCACCGGGGTCGCTCCCGCCGGCAGCACCACCGGCCGGCCGTCGACGAACACCTGCACCTGCGCCTCGGCCAGGTCGCAGCGCAGCGAGTGGAGGAACTGCCCGGGGTCGACCGCCTCCTGCTGCCAGTCGAGCACCCGGCGCAGCCAGTCGAGCTGCTCGGCACGGATGGTGGAGTGGCCCTTGCCGGCGGGGAAACGGAAGTCGGCGGCGACGCCGAACTCGGCCCACCGGTGCATCGTGGCGGTGCGGATCAGCACCTCGACGGTGCGCCCGTGCGGACCGGTGACGGTGGTGTGCAGCGAGCGGTAGAGGTTGTTCTTCGGGGAGGCGATGAAGTCCTTGAACCGGCCGGGCACCGGACGCCACAGGGCGTGCACGGTGCCCAGGGCGGCGTAACAGTCGGTCTCCGGCCCGTCGACGATGACCAGCAGCCGGGGCAGGTCGACCGGCACGCTCGCGCCGTCGGCGACGGTGTCCTTCCAGATCGAGTAGTAGTGCCGGGGGCGGGACTGGACGGTGGCGTCCAGCCGGTCGCGGCGCAGTGCCCGGTCGGCCAGGCGGCGTACCTCGTCGACGTACTCGTCCCAGCCGGCGCGCTCGCGGACGTAGCGGTCGATGCGCTCGTAGGCCTCCGGCTCGAGGTGCTCCAGGACGACGTCGTCGAGGGCGCGTTTGAGCACCTGGATGCCGAGCCGGTCGCAGAGCGGTACGAGCACCTCCTGGGTGGCGCCGGCGATACGGCGGCGGGAGGCGGGGGAGCGCACCCCGAGCGTGCGCATGTTGTGGAGGCGGTCGGCGAGTTTGATGATGAGCACCCGGACGTCCTTGCCGGCCGCCACGATCATCTTCCGGATCGTCTCGGCCTCGGCGTCCTTGCCGTAGAACTGCTTGTCGAACTTCGTCACGCCGTCGACGAGGTGGGTGACCTCCGGGCCGAAGTCGTCGTCGAGGCCCTGCAGCGTGTAGCGGGTGTCCTCGACCGTGTCGTGCAGCAGGGCCGCCATCAGCGTCACCGAGTCCATCCCCAGCTCGGCGCAGATCTGCGCGACCGCCAGCGGATGGGTGATGTACGGCTCGCCGCTCTTGCGGAACTGCCCGCGGTGCATGTTCTCGGCGATGGTGTACGCCCGCTGCAGCGCGGCGGCGTCGGCGCCGGGGTGGATCGCGCGGTGCGTGCGTACCAGCTGGGCGACCGGGTCGGACTCGGAGCCGGACCAGGTGAGCAGGGCGCGCAGGCGCCGGGTCAGGGGCAGATCACCGGGGCGGGGCAGGGCATGGCCGAGTGTCACGCCGTGACTGGCTTCGAGGTTCACTCGGGACACCTCCTCACCCGACTTCCGCGCCTTGCGCCAATGTGGCGATAACCGGAAGCAGGCCCACGAACCGGGCAGGACTGCACTTCTCTAACAGCCTAAGTGAGGTCCGGTAGTCCGATCAGACACTTACTCATAGGACTTTCGGCCCATATTCGCGCACCTTTCGGCGTCGCGTCCACCGGTCATCCGCACCGCAGCTCAACCCCGTCCCGCCTCATCGCGCCCCGCCGACCCGGCAGAATCGGCCTTGGTCAGCAGGTCACGGTACCTTTCCGCGCCGTCGGCCGGCGAAGCCCACCCCTCGGAGATCTGCACCAGCCGGGTCTCCGGGCGCTCCAGCCAGGACAGGATCCGCTCGGATTCCTCGGCCGTCGCGTGCGGAACCGGCCCGTGCCCGCCCGAGAGCACCGTCTCGGCGGTGGCGCGGATCACCTCCAGCGTCGCCCGCGGATGCCGCCCCGGCGGGGAGACGCCGGCGCCGGCGAGGCGGCCGTGCCGCACCAGCGCCAGCTCCCAGCCGCCGTCGCGGGCCGGGCGGGCGGCGGCGATCTCGGCGACCCGGCTCAACGCGGTCAGCCGCTGCATCCGGATGGTCGCCCGCAGCAGCGCCGCCAGCCGGCTGCGGGTCACCGCCGCCTCCTCGTAGCGCAGACCCGCCGAGAGGGTCTCGATCCGGGCCAGCAGCGCCTCGACCACCATCTGCGGGTTGCCTACCGTGGCGGCCCGGAACGGCGCGGCGGCCTGCCGGTCGTACGCCTCGACGTCGACGCGGTGCTCACACGGCGCCGGGCAGCGCCCGAGCTCCGCCAGGGCACAGGCCGCGATGGTGGTGCGCACCGAGAGCCGGTGCGTGCACTGGCGCAGCGGCACCGCCTCGTGGAAGCCGGCCGCGGCGAGTTCGGCGCTGCGGCGGGAGCCGAACGGCCCCAGATAGGCGACGTCGTCCGGACCGATCGCCCGCACGATCGACAACCGGGGATAGGGCTCGGCGGTCAGCTTCAGCCAGAGCGCGCGCTCCGGGTACTTGCTGCGCCGGTTGTACGGCGGGGCGTGCCCGGCGATCAGCCGCAGCTCGCGTACCTCGGCCTCCAGGCCGTGGGCGCACTCCACCGCGTCGACCCGCTCGGCGGCGGCGAGCATCTCCGACATCCGGGCGCGCTTCTCCGAGGCGGTGAAGTAGCTGCGTACCCGGGTGGCGATGTCGGTGGAGGTCCCCACGTAGAGCGGCCGGTCGTCGGCGGCGCGGAAGATGTACACCCCGGGCCCCTTCGGCAGCCCGTCGGCGAGGTGCCGCTTGCGCCGCTGCGTCGGGGTCACCGCCCGGGCGAACTCGATGGCGCCGCCGAGGGTGTGCACGTCGTGGCCGCCGAGGCGCCCGATCAGCGCGTGCAGCACCTCGACGGTGGCCCGGGCGTCGTCCAGCGCCCGGTGGTTGGGCTGGGTCGTGGTGCGGAAGTACGCCGCCAGCGTGCCCAGCTTGCGGTTGGGAACCTCGTCACGGGTCAGTACCCGCCGGGCCAGCGCCACCGTGTCGAGCACCCGGGGGTTGGGCCAGCGGTAACCGTGCTTCGCGCACGCCGCCTTGAGGAAACCCACGTCGTACGGCGCGTTGTGGGCCACCAGCACCGCGTCGGAGAGGAACTCCAGGAAGGTCGGCAGCACCGTCTCGATCGGCGGCGCCGGGGCGATCATCGCCTGGGTGATGCCGGTCAACACGGTGATGAAGGGCGGGATCGGCTGCCCGGGGTTGACCAGGGTGCCCAGCGAGCCGAGCTCCACGCCGCCGCGGACCTTCACCGCGCCGATCTCGGTGATCCCGCCGCCATCGGGGGAGCCGCCGGTGGTCTCCAGGTCCACCACCACGAAGGTGGTCCGGTGCAGGGGGAGTTCGTGGGGGTCGCCGCCGTCGACCGAGCCGTCCGCGCCGAGCAGCGCATCCTGCACGAAGCCGGGGGCGCCGGCGGTTTCGGCGCGCGGCGCGGGGGGAGCGGGGCGGTCGGTCACTGACACGCGGCGGACGTTAGCGACCCCCTCCGACACAGCGGCATCTGCGGTCACATCCGTCGGCACCGGCCTAGCATGAGAGATCGCCTCACTCGCCCGGCGAGCTGCCCGGGCCCGGTGGGAGACTTGCCACATGCCCCACACCGAGCCATCCGACGATCAGCCGTACGAGAAGGCGAGTGCCGGGGCGCCGGCGGAGGATGTCCGGCAGGCGCCGGCGCCGCCGGAGCCTGATGTCGAGGCCGGTCCCGGCTCCGACAAGCCGGAGCCTGATGTCGAGGCGGATCCCGGCTCCGACGATTCGGAGCCTGATGTCGAGACGGATCCCGGCTCCGACGATTCGGAGCCGGTGCTGCCGGAGCCGGTCCGTCAGCGGATCATCACGCTGACCGCTGCGGCGATCTCCACCCTGCCGCACGACCAGCTCCCGTCGCCGCTGCGCCGGGTGGCGAAGTTCGCGCCGAACCGGCGGGCCCGCCTCGGCGGCCCGGCGATCGCCAGCCAGCTCGCCGGTGACCCGCTCTTCCGCCAGCGCATCAGCGGCCGGGTGACGGCCGACGCCGCCGAACTCGGCGCCGCGGTGACGACCGGGACCGCGCCGGCCGCCGCCGATCCCGTGGAGGTCGCCGCCCTGGCCTACCTCGCCCGCCCGGCAGGCTGGCGAGAGCTGGTCGAGGCCAGCGGCGCGGCGGTGCGGGCGGAAGCCGACAGCGCCATGATCGCCGAGCTGGTCCGGGAGTCGGAGCAGCGGGCCGCCCGGGCCGAGCACGACCGGTCGCTGGCGCGGGCCGAGGTGGAGAAACTGCGCGACGAGATGAGTCGCGTCCGTGACGAGAACGGCAAGCTCCGCGAGGAGGTCCGCCGCCTGAAGCAGTCCGTCCGGGAGGCAACCGCCGGGCAGCAGCGCAGCAGCGAGCTGCTCGCCACCGAACGGGGACGGGCGACCCGGGCCGCGGCCGACCACGACGCGGAGCTGCGCCGGCTGCGGGCCCGGCTGGCCGAGGCGGAGGACGCGATGGGCGCTGCCCGGCAGAGCGCCAAGGAAGCGCGCTCGGTGGACGACGCCCGGCTCTGGCTGCTGCTGGAGACGATCAGCCAGGCGGCGGTGGGGCTGCGCCGGGAGCTGGCGCTGGAACCCACCGATGTGCGCCCGGCCGACTTCGTCGCCGGGGCGGACGCCGCACAGCCGACCGCGGTGGCCGCTGCCCGCGCCCGGGACACCGACGACCCGTTCCGCCTCGACGAGCTGCTGGCCCTGCCCCGGGTGCACCTCATCGTCGACGGCTACAACGTCACCAAACGCGGCTTCGGCGAGATGTCGCTGGAGCAGCAGCGCAAGCGGCTGATCACCGGTCTCGGCGGGATCGCCGCACAGACCGGTGACGAGGTGACGGTCGTCTTCGACGGCGCGGAGCGCGTGCACGGCCTGCCGCCGACCCCGCGCGGCGTACGGGTGCTCTTCTCCCGCAAGGGCGAGATCGCCGACGAGGTGATCCGGCGGCTGGTCCGCGCCGAACCCGGCGGCCGGCCGCTGGTGGTGGTCTCCTCCGACCGGGAGGTCGCCGACAGCGTGCGGCGGCACGGCGCGTACCCGATGGGGGCAGACGCGCTGCTGCGGCGGCTGGCGCGCTCCTGACTCCGGCCGGGAGCCGGCTGCGCCCGTGCTGTCCCGGCCCGGCTGCGGGCAATAGGATGAGCCCTTGATCGGTGCGGGGAGGAGCGGCGCGATGGCCGGAATCGGCACGGTGGCGCGATGACCCCGCGAGGCTGGGCGGTGATCGCCCTGCTCGCCATCGCAGTGGTGTCGCTGCTGGTGCTGTTCCTGATGATTCCGTGGCGCCGACCGCCGGCGTCGCGCGCCGACCAGCTCGCCGCCCTCGCCGACCTGCCACCCGCCGCCGTCGCCCGCGGCCGGGCGTTTCGCGCCGCGTTGCGGCCCCCCGGCTACGCCGGACTCGTCGCCGGTCTGGTCGTCGCCCTGCTGCTCGGGTTGACCCCGCTCGGATCCGGGCTGGTGGCCCTGGCCGGCCGGCCCTTCGGCGGCCACTGGATCGCCCAGGCCGTGCTCGGCGGTCTGCTGGTGGTCTTCGTCGCCGACCTGCTGACCCTGCCGTTCGCCGCCTGGCGGCATGCCGTGGTCAGCCGCTACGGCCTGGCGACCTCCGGTTGGAGCGGCTGGGCCGGCGACCTGCTGAAGTCCTACGCCGTCAGCGCGGTCATCGGCGCGTCGGCGCTGCTGGGCTTCTACACCGTCACCCGGCTCGCCCCGCAGTGGTGGTGGGCCTTCGGCGCGCTCGGCGCGGCGGCACTGGTGGTGCTGCTGTCGTTCATCCTGCCGGTGCTGGTCGAACCCGTATTCAACAAGTTCACCCCGATGCCCGACTCGCCGCTGCGTACCGAACTGATGGCCCTGGCCGCCCGCGACGGCGTGCCGGTGCGCGACGTGCTGGTCGCCGACGCCTCCCGGCGCACCCGGGCGGTCAACGCCTACGTCTCCGGCTTCGGCCCGACCCGGCGCGTCGTCGTCTACGACACCCTGCTGCGCGAGGCGACCCCCGCCGAGGTGGCCGCGGTGGTCGCCCACGAGCTCGGCCACGCCAAGGACCGCGACGTGCTGACCGGGACGATCACCGGCGCGCTCGGCGCCGCCGGGGCGGTCGTGGCGGTCTACCTGCTCGGCTCGGCCACGGGCCTGCTGCGGCTGGCCGGGGTCGACTCGATCGCCGAGCCGCGGGCGTTGCCGCTGCTGCTGGCACTGGTGAGCGTCACCGGCCTGGTCGCCACCCCCGCTCAGGCCCTCGTCTCCCGCCGGCTCGAGGCCCGCGCCGACGCGCACGCCCTCGCGCTCACCGGCGACCCGCAGACCTTCGAGGCGATGCAGCGCCGCCTCTCCGCGGTCAACATGGCCGACCCCGACCCGCCCCGCTGGGAACACCTCTACGCCGCCACCCACCCCAGCACCGTCGAACGGATGGCGGCGGCCCGCGCGTACGCGAGGATGACTGACCGATGAGCCGCACCCTGCTGATCACCAACGACTTCCCGCCCCGTCCCGGCGGAATCCAGTCGTTCGTGCACAACCTCGCCCTGCGCCAGCCACCCGGGTCGGTGGTCGTCTACGCCTCCAGTTGGCGCGGCGCGGCCGAGTTCGACGCCGCGCAGCCCTTCCCGGTGATCCGCGAGCGGACCAAGGTGCTGCTGCCGACACCGCTGATCGCCCGCCGCGCCGCCCGGCTCGCTGCGGAACACGGCTGCGACACCGTCTGGTTCGGCGCCGCCGCACCGCTGGGACTGCTCGCCCAGGGACTGCGCCGGCGAGCGGGGATCCGCCGGGTGGTCGCCCAGACGCACGGGCACGAGGTGGGGTGGGCGGCGTTGCCGGGCGCCCGGGGCCTGCTGCGCCGCATTGGCCACGGCGTCGACGTCACCACCTACCTCGGGGAGTACACCCGGGTCCGGCTCGACCGGGCGCTGCACGGTGCCACCCAGCTGCGCCGGCTGGCACCCGGTGTGGACGTCGACCAGTACCACCCGGGGGTGGACGGACAGCACATCCGCGCCCGGCTCGGGCTGGCGGACCGGCCGGTGGTGGTCTGCGTGTCGCGGCTGGTGCCCCGCAAGGGCCAGGACATGCTGATCCGGGCGCTGCCGGAGATCCGGCGCCGGGTCCCCGGCGCCGTGCTGCTGCTGGTCGGCGGCGGACCGTACCGGGCCACGCTGCAGAAGCTCGCCCGGCAGGCCGGGGTGGAGCGCGACGTGGTCTTCACTGGTTCGGTGCCGGCGGAGGAACTGCCCGCCCACTACGCCGCCGGCGACGTCTACGCGATGCCCTGCCGTACCCGAAACCGAGGTCTTGACGTCGAAGGGCTCGGCATCGTCTACCTGGAGGCGTCCGCGATCGGGCTGCCGGTGATCGCCGGGGACTCCGGCGGCGCGCCGGATGCGGTGCGCGAGGGGGAGACCGGACATGTCGTCTCCGGCCGGGACCTCGCCCAGCTCACCGACCGGGTCGTCGGTCTGCTCGACGATCGCGACCTGGCACATCAGTTCGGTGCGGCCGGGCGTGCCTGGGTGGAGCGGGAGTGGCGCTGGGAGCTGCAGGCCGACCGGATGGCGGCGCTGCTCGCCGAGTGAGGCCGGCGGAGCTCACGGCGCCGGCGCCGGTGGAACACAGCCGGGTGGTGTCAGGACGGGCAGCGCAACCGTTCGACGATGCGCTGCGGCGGGGCGGGCCGGCCGAAGTGCCAGCCCTGACCGGCGTCGCAGCCGATGGCGCGTAGCCGCTCCGCCTGCAGTGCTGTCTCCACCCCCTCGGCGGTCACCGTCAGGTCCAGGGCGTGCGCCAGCGAGACCAGCGAGGCCAGGATCCGCTCGTCGGTACCGCTGCCGCCGTTGCCCAGGCCGGTGACGAACGACCCGGCCAGCTTCAGCTCGTTGACCGGCAGATGCCGCAGGTACGCCAGGTTGGAGTAGCCGGTGCCGAAGTCGTCGATGGCGATTCGTACGCCCAGGTCGGCGAGGACGCGCAGCGCGTGGACCGGCTCGGCCGCGCTGCTCATCATGGTGCTCTCGGTGATCTCCAGCTGCAGCCGCTGGGGCGGCAGGCCGGTCCGTTCCAGCAGGGCCCGCACCTGGTCCACGAGCCCGGCGGCGTGGACCTGCCGGACGGCGAGGTTGACGCTGATGAAGGGTGAGCGGCCGTCCGGGCCGGACCAGTTCCCCGCCTCCCGGCAGGCCTCGGCCATCACCCACTCGCCCAGCCGGACGATCAGTCCGGTCTCCTCGGCCAGGCCGATGAAGCTGTCCGGGCGCAGCACCCCGAGGTCGGGGTGGCGCCAGCGGACCAGGGCCTCGACGCCGAGCACCGACCCGTCGCCGAGCGAGGCCAGCGGCTGGTAGTCGAGATAGAACTCGCCCCGCTCCAGCGCGGCCGGCATCGCCGCCGAGAGGGCGTACCGGGCCAGCTCGCGCTTGTTGCGTTCCGGGTCGAAGATCATCGAGCGGGCCCGGCCGGCGCTCTTGGCCCAGTGCAGGGTGATGTCGGCGGCGCGCATCAGATCGCCGGGCGTGGTGGCCGAGGTGGGCCGCTCGACGATCCCGCCGCTGGCGGTCACCGTGATCTCGTGCTCCTCGACGTTGATCGGTCGCCGTACCGCCGCCAGCGCCGCTTCGGCGACGCGCACCACCTCGTCGACCCCGCTGGTGGCCTCCACCAGGATCACGAACTCGTCGCCGCCGAGCCGCGCCACCAGGTGCTCCCCGGCAGCCTCCCGCAGTCGCGCCGCGACCTGGATGAGCAGCTGGTCGCCGAGCTGGTGTCCGAGAGTGTCGTTGACGACCTTGAACCGGTCCAGGTCGAGGAAGATGACGCCCAGCCGTCTGCCGTGCCGCCCGGGCCGGTTCATGGCGCTCGCCAGCCGTTCGGTGAAGAGCGAGCGGTTCGGCAGGTCCGTCAGCGAATCGTGGGTGGCCTGGTAGCGGAAGCGCGCCTCGCTCTCGCGCAGCGCCTGCTCGGCCTGGATGCGGGCGACCATCGCGGCCCGGCGGATCGACTCCTGCTCGTCGAGGGTCCGGTTGCGCAGCGCCCGGGCGTAGCCGGTCGCCACCGCGGCGAGCAGCCGCGACATGCGTTCGTGCACGGCCTCCCCGTCCAGCCCCAGGTGGGTGAGCAGGTGACGCTGCAGCACCTCGACGGTACGGCCCAGTCCTTCGGCGGAGGTCAGATGCGCGGCGACCAGTCCGGCGCCGACCTGGTGGCCGACGCGCAGATCGAGGTGCTCGGCACGCAGCGTCTCGCCGAGCCGGTCGGTGAAGCGCGCCAGGAGGGCCTCGAGCTGCTCCTGGTTCATCGCCAGGAAACTGGTGCCGGTGACCGCTTTGGCCCAGAGCCGGGCGAAGCGGGCGGGGGAGGGCTGTTCGTCAGTCACCGAGCCGGCCCACGCCGCCGATGAAGACCGATTGCTCGGCGTCCTCGGTGTTGTCCAGTGCCTCCGGCCGCCACAGCGGCACCCAGACCACCCCCGGGTCGACCAGTTCGAAGCCGGCGAAGAGGTCGGTGAGCTGGGCGTGGCTGCGAATGAAGAGCGGGTTGTCGGTCTTGCGGTAGACCGCTTCCGCCTCGGCCCGCTCCGCCTCGGTGCGTCCGTCGTCGCTGGCCTGGGAGAGGACCAGATGACTACCGGGTGCCAGCGTCCGGCGCAGGCGGTCGATGATGGCGGCCGGCTCGTCGGAGTCCGGGATGAAGTGCAGCACCGCGACGACGATGACGGCGATCGGCCGGCTGAAGTCGAGCAGCTTCTCCACCTCGGGGTGGTGCAGGATCTCCTCGATGTTGCGCAGGTCCTGCTGGATCACCGTGGTCCGGTCGTCGTCGGCGAGGATCTCCCGGCTGTGCGCCACCGCGACCGGGTCGATGTCGACGTAGACGACCCGTGACTCGGGCGCGAGCTGCTGGGCGATCTCGTGGACGTTGCCGACGGTGGGGATCCCCGAACCGATGTCCAGGAACTGCCGTACGCCCTGCGCCGCGAGGTACTGCACCGCTCGCCGCAGGAACGCGCGGTTGGCCTGTGCCATCAGGGAGGCGGTGGGCACGGCGGCGATCATCGCCTGGGCGGCGGCGCGGTCGACGGCGAAGTTGTGGGAGCCGCCGAGGTAGTAGTCGTACATCCGGGCGACACTGGGTCGTTCGATGTCGATGCTCTCCGGTGCCCAGTCCGGTCGCTGCATGTTGCCACCCCTTCGCGGTGTTTTGCGAGTGGCCCACCATTGATGCGCCCCTGGGGTATTCTGCCCGCCCGCCGTCCGGGTGAACAGAGGTAGATCGACATTGATCGCCGCCCGGGTGGCCTCTGCCCGCCCGTGGCCTGCGCGTGCTGTCGCCCACGGGGGTCGTGCCCGGAGACGCCGAATGCCCGCCTCAGCGCAGAGGGCGGGCATTCGGTGCAGGAGAAGGCCGGTGCCGGGTGGCGGTGGTCAGAACTTCGGCGCGTCCGGGGCCTCGAGCAGGCCGAGCCGCAGCGCGGTCATCAGCGCCTGGGCGCGGTTGGCGGCGCCGAGCTTCTCGTAGAGCTTGGAGATGTGGGTCTTGGCCGTCGACTCGCTGACGAAGAGCTGCTTGGCGATCCCGGCCACGCTCATGCCGTCGGCCAGCAGCCGCAGCACCTGCCCTTCGCGCGGCGAGAGCTGCGGGCCCGAAGGGGTCAGCCGCCGCTTCATCGCCTCGGCCAGGTCGGCGGCGGTGAAGGCGCTGGGGGAGGAGGCGGCGTGCCGGGCAGCGGCCACCACCTCGTCGGCGGGGGCGGTCTTGGGAACGAAGGCGCTCGCGCCGGCCTCCAGCGCTCCGAAGAGCTGGTCGTCGCCGGCGTACATGGTCAGCACCACGATTCCCATCGTGGCGCTGGACTTGCGCAGCGCGCGGGTCGCGTCCAGACCGCTGCCGTCGGGCAGCCGCAGGTCCATGATGACGACGTCGGGTGAAAGGGCGCCGGCCTGGCGGACCCCCTCGGCCGCTGTGGCGGCCTCACCGACGACTTCGAACTGGCGGTCCCGCTCGAAAGCGTGCCGTAGTCCCTTGCGGATCAGATCGTGGTCGTCGACGAGCAAGATCTTGGTGCGCGTGGCCGGGCTGGGACTGGTCATCCTCGGGTATCTCCCCTTCTACCTGCGGTGTCGCTACCGCGCACGGTATCGCGTCGGGGCGAGGTGCCCACCACCACGGCCACCGTCGTCCCACTCGGCCGACGTGGTCTGATCTCCAACCGGCCCCGGATACGTTCCGCCCTCTCGGCCATGATCGCAAGACCGTACCGGCCGTCCGGCCGCTGGTCGGCGATGCCGTGACCATCATCCGACACTTCGATCTGGGCGTACGGCGGGTCGATGGCGCAGGTGACCCAGAGGTTCGTGGCGCCGGCGTGCTTGCGCGCGTTGGTGACCGCCTCCTGGGCGATGCGCAGCAGCTCGGCCTCGGTGGCGGCCGGCAGCCGGGCGGTCGACTCGTCCAGCGACAGGTGCACCCGCAGCCCACCGGAGGCGCCGACGGTACGGGCGTACTCGGCGATCGCGGCGGCGAGGCCCCCGTGGCGGTCGACCTCGCTGCGCAGCTCGAAGAGGCTCAGCCGCAGCTCGGTGATGACCCGGGTCACCTCACCGCGCAGTGTCTGCAACTCCTCGGCGGTCTGTTCGGCGCCCTCGGGGAGGGTGGCCAGGGCGTTGTCGATGCCGTACCCGACCATCACCAGTTCCTGGGCGACGCCGTCGTGGATCTCCCGGGCCAGCCGCTGCCGCTCCTCGTTGGTGGCCAGCGACCGCACCTCGTCGAAGAGCAGCGCCGCCTCCAGCCGCAGTGCGGCGGGGCTGGTCAGCTCGGTCACCTGCGCGACGACGGGCGGCGGGTAGGCGTGGGCCTGGTCGGCCTCGAGCGTCACCAGCCCGACCGTGCGGACCCCCGCCACCAGGGGTACCACCAGCGCGGAGACCTCGCCGCCGGGGTGCGAGCGGGCCTGCGAGCGGGGAGCCGTCTGGGGTTGCTGGCTCGCCCAGGCGTCGGCGATGGCGGAGTCGGCGTCCAGGGTCGTCTCCCAGTCCACCCGTTCGACACCGGTCTGGGCGAGCACGACCAGCCGCCCGCCGCCGCTGGCGGAGAGGACCGCGGCCCGGTCTGCGCGGGCCACGGTGCGCAGCTCCTCGAGCAGGTGTTCGGAGATGCCGCCGGGGTCGAGGGTGGCGCCGGGCAGTTGCCGGGCCACCCCGCGCAGCTGCGTGAGCAGCCGGGTCGCCTCGGCGTACGGCTGGGGGCGGTCCTCGCCGCGGCCGTACGTCCGTTGTTGCACGGAGGCGGTGACGAAGATGCCGAGCGCGATCAGGACGCCCCACTGCAGGCAGGCGGCGAGGTAGCCCAGGTGGGCGATCTCCCGGCCGCCCCCGCCGGCCTCGGTGAACACGGCGGCGACCAGTGCCACGGCGACCCCGCCGCCGAGCAGCAGCAGGCCTTCGTTGTAGCGCCGCTGCAGCGTGCTGGCGGCTGCCGGAACCGCCAGGTAGACCAGGACGGCGGAGGCCGCCAGCCCGCTGGAGTCGACGAGCGACCCCAGGTGGCTGGCGGCGAGTCCGACGATGACAACCTCGGCTGCCCGGCTCAGGCGTGGCAGCAGCGGGTGCCCGAGTGCCAGCATCGCGGGCAGGCCCGCGGCGGCGAGCAGCGCCACCCACCACAGCTGCCCCACCCGGCCCGTCGCCAGCAGCACCAGCGCGCCGACGAGGGCGAGCATCACCAACCGGACGGCGAGTACCAGCGGGTGCGGGCGGCGCGGGAGTGTCGAGGGGGGCATCTGAGGGATGGTAGTCAGCCCTGGTAGATGTGGGCGATTTCGTCGGCGTAGTTCTTGTGCACCACACCTCGCTTGACCTTCATCGAGGGGGTCAGCTCGCCGGTGATCTCGGTGAAGTCGGCGGGCAGGATCCGGAAGACCTTGATCGCCTCGGCCTTGGAGACCGCCGCGTTGGCCTCGTCGATGGCCTTCTGGACCTCGGCGCGCAGCCGCTCGTCGTCGCGGACGTCGGCGACGTCGGTGGTGGCGGGCAGGTCGTGGTCGGCGCACCACTTGGGCCACGCCTCTTCGTCGATGGTGATCAGTGCGGCGATGAAGGGCTGCCGGTCACCGACGACGAGACACTGGCTGATCAGCGGGTGCGAGCGGACCCGGTCCTCCAGCACGGCGGGGGCGACGTTCTTGCCGCCGGCCGTGACGATGATCTCCTTCTTGCGGCCGGTGATGCTCAGGTAGCCCTCGTCGTCGAGCTTGCCCAGGTCACCGGTGCGGAACCAGCCGTCGGTGTCGATCGCCTCGGCGGTGGCCTCCGGGTTCTTCCAGTAACCGGGGAAGACGATGTCACCCTTGATCAGGATCTCGTCGTCCTCGGCGATGCGGATGCTCACGCCGGGCAGCGGGCGGCCGACGGTGCCGATGCGGGTGTGGCCCACGACGTTGGCGGCGGCGGCCGGCGCGGTCTCGGTGAGGCCGTAGCCCTCCACGATCGCCACGCCGATGCCGCGGAAGAAGTGCGTGAGGCGGACGCCGAGCGGGGCGCCGCCGGAGATGGCGTCGTTGCAGCGGCCGCCGAGCGCGGCGCGCAGCTTGCCGTAGACCAGCTTGTCGAAGAGCTTGTGCTTGAGCTTGAGCCCCAGGCCGGGTCCGCCGGGGGTGTCCAGCGCCTCGCTGTAGGCGATGGCGGTCTGCTCGGCCTTGGCGAAGATCGCGCCCTTGCCGTCGGCCGCGGCCTTCTGCTTGGCGGTGTTGTAGACCTTCTCGAAGACCCGGGGAACCGAGAGCACGAAGGTCGGCCGGAACCGCTGCAGCTCGGGGACGAGCTTCTTGACGTCGCCGACGTGCAGGGTGGTGGAGCGGGTCTGCACCACGCCGATCTGGATCAGCCGGGCGAACGCGTGCGCGAGCGGCAGGAAGAGCACCGTGGTGGCGCCCTCGCGGAACAGGTTCGGCAGCACCGGGATGGCGTTGCTGATGTCGGAGTGCATGTTGCGGTGGGTCAGGATGCAGCCCTTGGGGCGGCCGGTGGTGCCGCTGGTGTAGATGATCGTGGCCATGTCGTTGGCCTTGACGCCCTTGCGGCGCACGTCGATCTCGGCCGGGTCGACCCCGGCGCCTTCGGCGGTCAGCTGCCCGACCGCACCCTTGTCGATCTGCCAGACGTGGGCGAGCTCGCCGAGCCCGCCACGGACGCCCTCGATGGTCTTGGCGTGCTCGTCGTTCTCGATCACCACGGCGTAGGCGCCGGAGTCGGAGAGGATCCAGGCGGCCTGCTCGGCGCTGGAGGTCTCGTAGATCGGGACGGTCACCGCGCCGGCGGCCCAGATGGCGTAGTCGAACAGGGTCCACTCGTAGCGGGTCTTGCTCATCAGCGCAACGCGCATGCCGGGCTGCACGCCGGCGGCGACAAGGCCCTGGGCGAGCGCCACGACCTCGTCCCGGAACTGACGGCAGGTCACCTCGATCAGGGGCGCGTCGTCACCGCCCGCGAGGTCAGGGCGGACGAACAGCACCTGATCCGGGGCGATCTGGACGTTCTCCCAGACCGGATCGGTCAGATTGGCGTCGTCGCCGATGGTGACGATCGGGGGGACCGAGAACTCGCGCACCTGCACTCCCTCGTGCTCGTACTGGCCGGGCCGGTTCCGTCCTGCTGACGGCCCGGCGCTTGTCGAAACCTACCTGTAGCTCCACGGCAACGACACAGGCAGGGGCCGTAGCGGACCAGGTCGGACCGCTTCCTTGGCGGGGGCGGCCCGCGAGATGGCGATCACGCGGTAGCCTGCCCCCCATGGCGGACATCTCCTCCCAGTCGATCGTCATCGCGGCCGAGCCGGCCCGGGTCTCGGAGGTCATCTGCGACTTCGCCCGGTATCCCGAGTGGGTCGAGGCGATGCGCGAGGCCGAGGTGGTCGAGGAGTACGAGGACGGGTACGCCAGTCAGGTGCGCTTCGTCCTCGACGCCGGGGTGCTGACCGACGAGTACGTCCTGGTCTACGAGTACGCCGATGACCTCTCGCGCGTGCAGTGGCACCTGGCGGCCCCTTCGCGGACCCAGAAATCGCAGCGCGGGTCGTATGACATCACCCCGAACGGGGACGGAACCTCCACGGTGGTGTACACGCTGGAGGTCGAGCTGTCGGTGGCCATGTTGGGCATGTTCCGCCGCAAGGCCGAGAAAATGATCATGGACACGGCGTTGAAGTCACTCAAGCGGCGGGTAGAGAACATGGGCTCGCCGCAGTGACGGGCCAGGCACCAGATTCGCCACGGCAAAGGAGCCGGCATGGGGGGCGTTGGTCCGGGTTCGGCCCGGGAGGAGGCGGAGCGGCTGGTCGCCACCGTGCTGGGCGCGGTGCGCCTGGCGGCGACCGAGGCGCGATCCGGCGGATCCCTGGGTCCGCTGGGTGAAGCCTTCTCAAGTGTTCTGAATCACACTCCGAACCCCGCAGCTGCGGATTCGGATGGTCCACCCCCTGTCGCCACCGGCAGCCCCGAGTGCTGCGTCTGCCCGGTCTGCCGGGCGATAACGGCAGTGCGCGACCCGAACCCGGAGTTCGCCGAGCGGCTCGCCACCGGCGCCGGTGACCTGGCCGCAGGCGTCGCGAGCCTGCTCAGAGCCTTCTCCGGCGGACCGGGGCGCGATACCGGCGAGCCGGACTCCACCGCCTCCGGCCGCGACGCCGAACCCGCCCCCGGCCCCGGACCCGACGCCGAATCCGGCGCCCGGTCCGGTGCCGCGACCGAGCCGGCAGCGGACGTAACCGGGCTCACCCCCGGGGACGTGTGGCGCCAGGCCACCCGCAGTGGGCATGATTGCCCGTCGTCTCCCGAGAGCCACGGCCGGACCGAGGCCGTCGGAGGCAACTCCCCGGGCACCGAGCCCGTGACCGACCACGCTGTGTCACCCGCATCCGCGGTGGACGGCGAGCCGTCATCGGCGGTCGGCGGGGCACAGCCGGCGGTGCCGGCGTCCCGGGAACCGAGCGAGGCCCCGGTGGCCCGCTCGGCGGACGACGACTGAGTGGATCAGGTGCGGCGACCCCTGGCGGCCTCCCGGCCGGCGATGGCGCCCGGGCAGCACAGCGGAGGGGAGCAGCGGTGACGCTGACCATCGGAGTCGACGTCGGTGGCACGAAGGTGGCCGGCGGTGTCGTGGACGACGACGGCACCGTGCTCGCCCGTACCCGCCGGGACACCCCGGCGGAGGACGTCGGCAAGACCCGCGACGTGATCATCGAGGTCGTCGGCGAACTCGCCGAGGAGCACCCGGTGGCGGCCGTGGGTATCGGCGCCGCCGGCTGGATCGACGCACACCGCTCCCGGGTGCTCTTCGCGCCGAACCTGGCCTGGCGCGACGAGCCGCTGCGCGACTACGTCCGCGACGCGGTGGGGCTGCCGGTGACGGTGGAGAACGACGCAAATGTCGCCGCCTGGGCGGAGTTCCGCTACGGCGCGGGCCGGGACGCCGACGACTCCATGATCATGTTCACGATCGGCACCGGCGTGGGTGGCGGCATCGTCCTCGGCGGTGAACTGGTCCGGGGTGCCAACGGCGTCGCGGCCGAACTGGGCCACATGCTCGCGGTCCCCAACGGGCACGAGTGCGGCTGCGGCCGTTTCGGCTGCATCGAGCAGTACGCCAGCGGTACCGCCCTGGTCCGGCTCGCCCGGGCCGGCGCGCGGCAGGAGCCCCGGCGCGCCGAGATCCTGCTCGACCTGGCCGGCGGCGATCCGGACGCGATCGCCGGACCGATGGTGACCGCCGCGGCCCGGCACGGCGACGAGATCTCCACCGCCGCCTTCGCTCAGGTCGGGCACTGGCTCGGCATCGGGCTGGCCGACCTGACCCAGCTGCTGGACCCGCAGGTCCTGGTCGTCGGCGGTGGCGTCGTCGAGGCCGGCGAGCTGCTGCTCGGGCCCGCCCGGGAGACCTTCGCCGACCATCTCGCCCAGCGGCGGCTGCTGCCGATGGCCGAGATCCGCCCGGCCGAGCTGGGCAACACCGCGGGTGTCATCGGCGCCGCGGACCTCGCCCGCCGGGCCGTCCCGGCCGGCGCCGGCCGGCTCTGACGCAGACTGGCCGGCCACCCGCCTGCGGGTGTTGTCAGGGCGGCTCCACGCCTACGAGGGGGAGGGAACCCGATGAGCGGGGGGACCGGTGCCGACGGCCACGTCCCACTGCGGGTGGCCTCCTACAACATCCACACTCAGCGTGACGACACGGTGGCGCTGGCGCAGGTCGTGCGGGAAATCGCCCCGGACGTCCTGATCGTGCAGGAGGGTCCCCGCCGCTTCCGGTGGCGGGAGAAGTCCGCCGCGCTGGCCCGGTCCTTCGGCATGGTGGTCGCCGCCGGTGGCCTGCCCGGGCTGGGCAACCTGCTGCTCACCACCCTGCGGGTCCGGGTGCACCACACCGCGTACGCGCGCTACCCGCTCACCCCCGGGCGTCACCTGCGCGGCACCTTCCTCAGCGACTGCGAGGTTCCCGGCGCCCGGTTCTCGGTGGCCGGCGCGCATCTGGCCACCGACCCGGTCGAACGACCCGCCCAGGCCCGGCTGCTCAAGGAGCACCTGGCGGCGGCCCGTCATCCGCTGATCTTCGGTGGGGATCTCAACGACACCCCCGGCAGCGACGCCTGGCGAACCGTCGCGGCCGGGCTGGCCGACCCCGGTGACGACGAGTGCCCGACCTTCTCCTGCCGGGCGCCCAGCCGCCGCATCGACGCCATCTTCGTCGATCGACGGATAACCGTCGTACGCCACGAGGTGCCGGACACGCCCCGGG
The DNA here is from genome assembly GCF_049523535.1 of Melissospora conviva. Lineage (NCBI taxonomy): Bacteria > Bacillati > Actinomycetota > Actinomycetes > Micromonosporales > Micromonosporaceae > Melissospora > Melissospora conviva. The sequence goes on along the minus strand of NZ_JBLLDT010000002.1, from coordinate 730,640 downwards.
TGCGCCGCGCCAGTGACCACTTCCCACTCGTCGCCGATCTGCTGCTGCCGGCCGATACCGGGCTGGACAAACGGGTCTGAAGTGGAGAAGATTTCGCGGCAACCCGGCATCCCCGCCGCGAAATAGGGAGATCCTCGGTGTCCACCTCCACCGACCAGGGCAGCTCCGGCTCCGGCGACACGCGTCACCAGCAGGACCCGGCCGTGTCCGACCGCGGCGAGACCGTCTGTGTCATCGGCGCCGGCGCCAGCGGGCTGACCGCGGTGAAGAACCTGCGCGAGCACGGCTTCGACGTCGACTGCTACGAACGCGAGACCGGTGTCGGCGGTGCCTGGAACTGGCGGCACGACCGCAGCCCCGTCTACGCCGCCACCCACCTGATCTCGTCGAAGCCCTTCACCCAGTTCCCGGACTTCCCGATGCCGGACGACTGGCCGGACTACCCGCACCACAGCATGCTGCTGTCCTACTTCGAGCGCTACGCCGACCACTTCGACCTGCGGCGGCACATCTGGTTCGGCACCGAGGTGGTCCGGGTCGAGCCGGCCGAGGGTGAACGCTGGGACGTCACCACCCGCTCCACCGGCGGGTACGGCGTCGAACGCACCTCCCGCTACGCCGCCGTGATCGTCGCCAACGGGCACAACTGGTCGCCGAAAATGCCCGAGTACGAAGGGCTCGCCGACTTCCGCGGCGAGGTGATCCACGCCTCGGCGTACAAGGATGTCAAGCAGTTGCGAGACCGCAAGGTCCTGGTCGTCGGCGCGGGTAACACCGGCTGCGACATCGCCGTGGAGGCGGCGCAGGCGGCAGCTGCCTGCTGGCACTCCACCCGCCGCGGTTACTGGTACGCCCCCAAGTACGTCCTCGGTCGTCCGGCCGACCAGGTCAACGACGCCGCGCTGCGGATGCGCCTGCCGGTCTGGCTGCGGCAGTGGCTCTTCCACCGGATCCTGCGGCTGACCGTCGGAGACCTGACCCGGTACGGGCTGCCCCGCCCGGACCACAAGGTCTACGAGACCCATCCGATCGCCAACAGCCAGCTGGTCTACTACGCCGGGCACGGCCGGATCAGGCCGGTGCCGGATGTGGCGCGCTTCGACCGCTACGACGTGGAGCTGACCGACGGCCGGCGCATCGAGCCGGATCTGGTCGTCCTGGCCACCGGCTACCTGCCCCGCTTCGAGTTCCTCGCACCGGGTCTGCTCGGCGACGAGGAGTCCGGACGGCCCTCGCTCTACCTGAACACCTTCCCGGCCGGCCGGCCGACGCTGGCGGTCGCCGGACTGGTGCAGCCGGACTCGGGGATCTTCCCGATCTCGCACTGGCAGACGGTGCTCATCGCCCGGGCGCTGCGACTGCGGCGTACCGATCCACGGCGCGCCGAGGCCTTCGCCGAGCGGGTGCGCTCGGGCGTGGGGCAGCGCTACGCGGGCCGGGTCAAGGAGAGCAGCCGGCACTGGTTCGAGGTCGGACACGTCGACTATCTGCGCGCGGTGCAGCGCGCACTGGACGGGCTGGAGAAAGCGGCATGAGCCAGGGCGGGCGGCTGCGGATCATGCGCGGCAAGGACTGGGCCGATCCGGTGCGCCCGGCACGCCGGGAGGTGCGCGAGGCGGTGCCGGAGACGGCGGGTGACCGGCCGCCGGTGCTCTTCGTGCCCGGCTACGGCTACGGCGCCTGGGCCTTCGAGGAGCACTGGCTGGAGCACGCCGCGCAGCGCGGCTTTCCCGCGTACGCGATGAGCCTGCGCGGGCACGGCGGCAGCGAGGCGGTGCCGGATGCGACGCTGCGGGCGTACGCGCACGACGTGGTCCAGGTGGCGGCGAGCCTGCCACGCCAGGCGGTGCTGGTCGGCCACGGCGCCGGCGCGCTGGTGGTGAGCCGGGCGCTGGCCCGTTATCCGGCGCGGGCCGGGGTGCTGGTCGCGCCGGTGCTCGGTGGCGCCGGAGTGCTCGCGGCGAACCTGCGCCACAATCCGTTCGGCACGTTGCCGGCGCTCTTCGGCGCCCGGGTCCGCTGGCGGGCGCGGCAGCTGTTCAGCGCCGGTCTGCCCGCCGAAACTGCGCGGGGATATCTGGCGCGGTTGGGCGGGGCCGGCGGGCGGGCGCAGTGGCAGCTGCTGCGGCCCGGCCCGGGCGAGCCGGCGGTCGGTGATCCCCGGATGCTGGTGCTGGGCAGCCCCGACGACCGGGTGGTGCCGGCGGCGGCGCTCAACCGGGCGGCGCAGCGCTACGGTGGCGCACCTCTGCTCTTTCCCGGGATGGGACACGCGATGATGCTCGACGCGCGCTGGCGCGAGCCGATCGACGCGATCCTGGACTGGCTGGAGAAGCTGCCGCCGCGCGGTTGAGAGCGCCGGCTCACTCCTCAGTGACCCGGGCCAGCAGCTCCGGCCCGTGCCGGGAGTCCAGCGCCGACAGGTAGGCGCGCGCCCAGGCACGGATGTCGTGGTGGTGCAACCGCTCACGCATCGCCGCCATCCGGGCGGCGGCGTCCGCCGGTTCGGCCCGCAGCGCCTGCAACAGGGTGCGTTTGAGCCCGTCGAGGTCGTGCGGGTTCACCAGGTACGCCTGCGGCAGTTCGGCGGCGGCGCCGGCGAACTCGCTGAGCAGCAGGGCGCCGGCCCGGTCACCGCGGGCGGCGACGAACTCCTTCGCCACCAGATTCATGCCGTCGCGCAACGGGGTGACGGCCAGCACGTCGGCGACGCGGTAGAGGGCGGCCAGCTCGGGCCGGTCGAAGGGCTGCGTCAGGTAGTGCACCGCCATGTCGCCGACCCGGCCGAACTCCCCGTTGATCCGTGCGACCTCGCGCTCCACCCGCTCCCGCAGCCGGCGGTAGCGCAGGATGCCCTCCCGGCCGGGCACCGCGACCTGCACCAGGACGGTCTCGCCGACCCGCAGTTCGCCGTCCTCCAGCAGTTCGCGGTAGGCCTTGAGGCGCTGCTCGATGCCCTTGGTGTAATCCATCCGGTCGACGGCGACGATCACCTGGCGCGGATTGCCGAGGTCGGCGCGGAGCTGCGCCGCCCGGGCCAGCACGTCGGGACGCTCGGCGAGCCCCGACATCTCCGCCACGTCGATCGAGATCGGGAACGCCCCGATGCGGACGATCCGGTCGTCGACGCGTACCTGCCGGTCGGTGGCCTCCAGTCCGAGCAGCGTGGTGGCGAGCTGGGCGAAGTTGTGCGCCGCCTGGGCGAGCTGGAAACCCACCAGGTCGGCGCCGAGCATGCCGCGCAGCAGTTCGGCGCGGCGCGGCAGCTGCGTGAACAGCTCCGGCGGCGGGAACGGCACGTGCAGGAAGAACCCGATCCGTACGTCCGGGCGCAGCTCACGCAGCAGCCGGGGGACGAGCTGCAGGTGGTAGTCCTGCACCCAGACCGTCGCGTCGGCCTCGGCCACTTCCGCGGCGGCCTCGGCGAAGCGCCGGTTCACCCGCAGGTAGGCGTCCCACCACCGTCGATGGTGGACGGGCTGCTCGACGGCGTCGTGGTAGAGCGGCCACAGTGTCGAGTTGGCGAAACCCTCGTAGTGGTCGTGCATCTCCTCGTCGGTCATCGGCACCGGACAGAGGCGTACCTCACCGACGTCGGCGAGGGCGGGGGCGGCACCGGGACGGCCCGCCCAGCCGATCCAGGTGGCGGGGGTGTGCCACAGCAGCGGGTGCAGGGCACTGCTCAGCCCGCCGGGGCTGCGGCGCCATCGGGAGGTGCCGTCCGGCGCCAGGTTGCCACCGATCGGGAGGTGGTTGGCGACCACCACGAGCGAGCTCTGCTGCATACCGGTCATCTCACTCCGCGAAGGGGTGATCGCCAGGTCTGCGGCGCAGCGCGACGGCGATCAGTGGAAGTGACGCTCGGCGGTGCTTTTGATTACCGTAAGCTACACCAGCCGTGACCGCTATTCATAATCCGCTGTCGATGTCCCGCTGTCGGAGGTGCTGGTCAGACCACCGCGCCGTCGTCGAGGTCGTCGTCCTCGTCGCCGACGCGCAGCCGGGAGATGAGCACCCCGAAACCGCCGACGATGCCGGTGAAGCCGAGCAGCGTCGCCAGCATCCGGTCCACCGGCAGCAGGCTGGGGAAGACGAAGAGCAGGAACCCGCCGACGACCGCGAGGATGCCGACGACGGCGTGCTTGGAGAGCCGCGGCAGCGGCGGCGGAGGCGGCGGCGTGTACTCCTCCTCCGGCCCGCCGGGCAGGTCGGCGCCGAAGGTGTCGAGCCCGTCGAGGAGCGACGGCTCGTCGGCGCGGGGACCGCGTACGGAGATCCCGGTGAAGTCCGTCGCCGAGGGCAGTTGCCGCACTCCGGACGGGGCGCTGCCAGCGGCCGGCGGGCGTGGATCGGCCGTCGGGTCCGCGGGCACCTCTTCCACCGCCGGCACGTCCTCCACCGCGGGCCACGGCCGTTGGTCGCCGGCCGGGGAGGCGTGGTAGCCGGCGACGATCCGCTCCCACTCGGCGTCGATGTGCCGGTCGTCGGGCTGCTCCGGCGGCGCGGCCACCGGCGGCGCCTCGTCGGCGAGCTGGGCCAGGTAGTCGCGGGCGGTGCTCAGGTGGACACGGTCGACGTAGAGCCGGTCGACCGGGCGGGGCGGGACGGTGGTGGTGCGGGTCACCGGATTCAGGTCGGCCGAGGGCTGCAGGTAGGCGGCGATGCCACCGGCGGCGAGCACGTCGAGCAGATGCTCGCCCACGCGTGGATCGACGTCACCGGCGATCGCGAAGTCCTTCGCGTCCAGCCCGTTGTCCCGCCGTCCCCGGCGTGCTCCGCCCGCTGACACCGGACACCCTCCTCACCGGGCCGATCGCCCGATCCCGTAGTAGTCCGTGACCGGCGCACTGCGCGCCGTGCCCTGAATCGTGACACGTCCACCCCGGTTTATGGGAGGGGCTGCGCAGGGTGGTGTCGAAGCCGCCGCGCGGCACTCAACCGGCCAGCGCCCCGGCCGCCTCCGGTTCGACCGGCCCCAGGGCCAGCCGGAGCAGGCCGGGCGCCTCGTTGCGTGCGGTGAAGGCACGGATCTCGGCCAGCAGCCGGGCGTCCTCCTCGGCGCCCCGGCGCAGCTCGCCCACCGCCAGGCAGGAGGAGAAGAACCGGTCGGTGACGTCGGGGATGCCCGCGTAGATCCCAGCCGCGGCGGTGTGCAGCCGGGCCGCCCGCCGGTGGTCGCCGGCCGCGCCCGCCGTGACCGCGGCCACCGTCCGCCCCGCGGCCTCGGTCCAGACCGTGTGATGCTCCACCCGCTCCAGCATCTGCCGGATCAGCTCGATCGCCCCCCGATCGCTGAGCGCCGCCGCGTACGTCGCCGCAGTCAGCCACTCGCCGCTGGCCAGCGCCGGCACCGGCAGCCAGGACCGGACAAGTTCGTCGAGGAGTTCGTGGGCCTCACCGGTGCGGCCCTGCAGTGCCCGGCAGAGCGCGCCGTGGCCGAGCATGGCCCAGTGGGTGCGGTGGAAGCCGCTGCGCCGGGCCGTCTCCAGCGCGGCGGTCACGTCGTCGGTGCCGTCCGGGGCGCTGCCCGGCACCGGCTGGTCGCGCAGCACCCGCAGCACTGCCCGGGTGCCGCGTACCTGCATGTCCCAGGCCCCGGCGGGGGTGTCGACGAAGGCGTCGGCGGCGACGAGCAGCCGGTGGAAGTCGCCCTCGAAGTAGGCCCGCATCGCCTCGTCGGAGTAGCCCGTGGCGACCTGGCCGCCGCTGGCAACCGCGATCAGCTCGTTGGAGGCGATCCAGTCGCCCTCCTCGGCCAGCGCGTGGCAGAGGTTCTGCGCCGCCCGGGGCAGGGCCAGCAGCTGCTCGCTGCGGCAGTAGTCGGTGATCTCCCGCAGCTCGGCCAGACCCGCCGGGTCGCCGCCCTGGTAGCGGGCCATGGCCACGGTGATCCGGGCGTTGACCGCGGTCTCCACCAGCCCCAGGCCCTCGGCGATCAGGGCGGCGGCGCCCGCGGCGCTGACCGCCGCGTCGCGCTCCAGGTTGAGCATGTGCAGCCGCCCCAGCTCGCCGTACGCGTCCGCCTTGGCGACGGTGTCGGGCAGCTCGTCGAAGAGTTCCACCGCCCGGTCGAAGCGGGCCGTCGCGCTGCCGCGGTCGGCCCGCAGCCAGGCGGCCTTGCCCAGCAGGGTCCAGGCGCGCGCCGCGCCCGCGCGGTCGCCGGCGGCGAAGAGGCGCTCGGCCAGCGTGGTGAGCCGGTCCTCGCCGCCGCCGGAGAGGAACCCCGCGCCGTCGCGGTGGAAGGCGATCTCGGTACTGAGCAGCTCCAGCCGCAGCCGCTCCAGCGGCTCGGCGCCGGCTGCCAGTTCCAGCGCGCAGGAGATGTGCGCGGCGGCGGCGTCCAGTGCGTGCAGCGCGTACGCCCGCCGCGCCGCCCGGTGCATCGCGTCCCGGGTGGCCGGGGCGTACCGGTCGGTGTCCAGCCCCAGGCTGCCGGTGATCTCGTACGCCGCCCAGCGGTGATGGGCGAGCACCTCGGCCAGGTCGGTGTCGCGGGAGAGTTCGTCGAGCCAGTCCGCGGTCCGCTCGTGCCGGGTAACCCGCTCGGTACGCGGCAGCCGCTGGTAGCAGACGTCGCGGACCAGGACGTGCCCGAAGCGGAACTCCGCCTGCCCGGCCATGCTGGAGCTGCTCTCCTCGTGGACGAAGTCGGACTGCTCCAGCCGGCGCAGTGAACGCTCCACCGCCTCCACCGGCTGCCCGAGCGCCGCGGCGATCGCGCCGGGCCAGAACTGGGAGCCGACCACGGAGGCGGTGAGCAGCACGGCGCGGTCGGCCGGGTCGAGCAGGTCGATCCGGTTGGCGATCACCGAGTGCACGCTGTCGGGGATCGGCAGCTCCTGCGGGCGGCTCAACGTCCAGCCCCGGCCGATGCGGTGCAGGAAGCCCTGCTCGATCAGCATCCGGACGTACTCGTGGGCGTAGAGGGGGTTTCCGCCGGCCACCTCCACCAGGGGGCCGATCATCTCGGCGGGGAAGACCGCCTGGTCGAACATGTGCGCGTAGAGCGCGACCACGCCGCTGTCGCGCAGCGGCGGCAGGGTGATCGTCAGTGATCCGGTGGTGGAGCCGGCCCAGCTCGGATCGCGGTCGATCAGCTCCGGGCGGGCGGTGCAGAGCAGCAGCAGCGGCACGTCGCGGGCGCTGGCGCCGAGCAGCTCCACGAAGCGCAGCATCGCCTCGTCGGCCCAGTGCAGGTCCTCGAAGACCAGCACCGTCGGCCGCCGGGCCGCGACGGCGATCAGGAACCGCCGCCAGCCGGACTCGATCTCCTTCGCGGCGAGGTTGGTGCCGGGCAGCCCGATCAGCGGGCGCAGCGCCGCGATCAGCCGGTCCGCTTCGGCGCCCTCGGCCACCTCGCGGACCGTCGCCTCGAGCCGGGCGCCGGCAGCGGCGGCGTGGTCGGTGTCGAGGATGCCCGCCTCGGCCTTGACGATGTCGGCCAGCGCAGCGAAGTTGACGTTCTCGCCGAAGGGCGGACAGCGCCCCACCCGCCAGGTCATCGGCAGTTCCAGCCGGCCGGTCTCCCGGCGCAGCTCCCGCATCAGCCGGCTCTTGCCGATCCCGGCCCGGCCGAAGACGGTGACCAGCCGCGGCATGCGCTCGCGGGTCACCCGGCCCGCCGCGTTCGCCAGCATGCCCAGTTCGTGCTCGCGGTCGACGAACGGGCTGGCGTCCGCGGCCGGCTCCGGCGCTGGCGGCTGCGCCGGCCGCAGCGCCAGCCAGACCTCGGTCGGCGTGGAGCGGCCGCGCAGGGTGATCGGCGGGCGTTCTTCGTAGCCGATGCCGTCGCGGGTCAGCGCGTACGTGGGGCCGCAGACGAGCACCCCGCCCGGCGGGGCCACCGACTGCAGCCGCGAGGCGGTGTTCACCACGTCCCCGGCGACGATCGCCTGCCCGCCGTCGTGGGCCGCGGCGACGTCGACCAGCGCCTCGCCGGTCGCCACCCCGACCCGGAACTGCAGCCCGTCGGCGCCGGAGGGGGCGAAGCGGGCCAGTACCCGCTGCAGCTCCAGACCGGCCCGTACGCAGCGCAGGGCGTCGGTCTCGGTCGCCACCGGCGCCCCGAAGAGCGCCATCACCGCGTCGCCGATGTACTTCTCCACGACCCCGCCGTACTGGCCGACGACGCGGCGGGCGGCGGCGAAGAACCCGGTCTGCAGTCCCCGGACCAGCTCGGGGTCGGAGCGCTCGACGTACGGAGTGAAGTCGATCAGGTCGACGAAGAGGACACTGATCCGCCGGCGGTCCTCCTGCGAGGGCGCGCCGAGGGCGCCGCCGCCGGTGCCGCCGACCTTGACTCCGCACGCGGTGCAGAACGCGGCGTCGACGGGGAGTGCTCGCGCGCACTGCGGACACGACAGGGCGAGCTCCGTGCCGCAGCGGCCGCAGAAGCGGTCGTCGGGGCCGGGCTGCCGTCCACAGTTGGCACAGGGGGCGCTGATGCTTCCTCCTCCGTACGCACACTCTGCTCCGCGGCCGCGGAGGCCGGTAGATGGCACGATAACCCGCGGTGCACCGGCCGATCACCGGGCAGGCGTGCTGGTCTCTGTGGACTGTCGGATACCGGGCTGTTGCCTAGTGGACAGTTCCGCACCCCCCGGAAATGGCGCTCGCCGCGGCTACAGTCGTGGCCACCCGCAAGCCGAAGAAACCTCTGGGGAGACGAACATGGCAAAGGTTCTGCTGATCGCCGCGTGGACCGACGGTCAGGGGCAGCAGCATCCGGCCGGCGAGGTCGTGGCGGTCGACGACGCGACCGCGGCCGCGCTGAGGGATTCCGGGATCTGCGACCCCAACTGGGTCGGCCCGACCGGCGGCAAGGACACCACCGACTGGGTCGGCCCGACCAATACCCCCTGAACCGCCGGACGCCGGCGCGCTGACGTCCGTGCCGCACTCACGTGGCACGGACGTCAGCGTTCGTTCATCCCGGCCCGCCGGCGCAGCGCGGAGACGTCGGTGACGACGATCCGCCGCCCTTCGGTCCGCAGCCAGCCGCGGTTGGCGAACGAGCCGATCGCCTGGTTGACGCTCTGCCGCGAGCCGCCGGCCATCTCGGCGAGCTGGCTCTGATTCAGCTCAATGGTGATCATCGGGGCCTGGCTGGTGCCGGCGAGCCGGACCAGGGTCTTGGCCACCCGGCCGGGCAGGTCGAGGAAGACATGGTCGGCGTTCTGCTCGGTGAGGCGACGGATCAGACCGCCGAGTGAGCGCATGACCGCGTCGAGGATGCGTGGGTTGGCGTGCACCAGGTCCATGAAGGCCGGACGCGACAGCGCCAGCGCGCTGCAGTCCTCGATCGCCTCGGCTGAGGCGGAGCGGGTCGAGGCGTCGAGGAGGCTGACCTCCCCGAGGACGTCCGGCGGGCGTACCACCGACAGGACCGCGCGCTCACCGGAGGGCGAGGTGCGGAAGACCGCGACCGCCCCGCGGCGCAGGATGATCAGTGATTCGCCCGGGTCGTTCTCCACGAAGAGCAGCTGTCCCTTGCGGTAGGTCCGGGGCACCGCTGTGGCGATCACCCGGCGGCGCACCTCCGGTTCCAAACCGGCGAACAGTTCCACTCCGGTGAGCGCGTCGCCCTGTTCCGGCAGGCGCATCTCCACGGTCACATCCTCCCCGTTCCGGCGGCCCCTGCCGGTGCGGCGTCATGCCGGCACTCGGCGGTGTGGACGCACGCCGGACACCCCTTCCGGCCGCGATACACATCAGATCATGGCCCTCCTGTCGCTTGCTGTACAGCCCTGCCATCACTTGGGTGACAGTGCCGTCCGTTGATCCCGGCGAGCATGGAGACGGATTCGCCGCGGGTGGGGGCCGGACGGGGGCGTGGCGGAGGCGGGGGTGGACGTCCCGGCCGGCGCGCGGCAGCGAGCTGCGCCGGCCGGGTGCGTTCCCGGCGCCGGCTGTGGCGGACCCGGCGTCGCGGGCCGGGGCACGGTGCGCGAGGATGACACGAATGGTCTACCGCTACTTCTACGACTGCGAGTTCATCGAGGACGGGCGCACCATCGAGCTCGTCTCCATCGGCGTGGTCGACGAGTACGGCCGTGAGTTCTACGCGGTCTCCACCGAGTTCGACGGCTCCCGGGCAATCCCCTGGGTGCGCCGCAACGTGCTCGACCGGCTGCCCTCGCCCGCCGACCGGGCCTGGCGCTCCCGGGAGCGCATCCGCGACGACCTCTACGACTTCCTGCTGGAGCCGCTGCAGGACTCCCCGGGAGAGCAGTTGGAGCTCTGGGCCTGGTACGCCGCCTACGACCACGTCGTGCTCGCTCAGCTCTGGGGCGCGATGACGGCCCTGCCGCGGGAGATTCCGCGCTTCACCAAGGAGCTGCGTCAGCTCTGGGACGACCGGGGCCGGCCGGTGCTGCCCGACGCTGCCGAGGCCCGGCACGACGCCCTCGTCGACGCCCGGCACAACCTGGCGCGCTGGCGGGCACTGAACCCCTGAGGCAGCGCAAGTCACCCGGCACGGGGCAACGGCGACGCGGAAGTGCGGCGGCACCTATTCTGAGACTTGACCACGATCTCGGCTTCAGCCAGGAGGATGAGCGGATCATGCGCATCGGCGTGCTCACGGGTGGCGGCGACTGCCCCGGACTCAACGCGGTCATCCGCGCGGTCGTCCGCAAGGGCATCGACAACTACGGCCACGAATTCGTGGGGTTCCGGGACGGCTGGAAGGGGCCCCTGGAGGGGCTGACCCGGCCGCTGACCGTCGCTGACGTGCGGGGCATCCTGCCGCGCGGCGGCACGATTCTCGGCTCCTCCCGGACCAACCCCTTCAAGATCGACGGTGGGGTGGAGCGGATCAAGGAGAACCTCGCCGCGCAGGGGATCGACGCGTTGATCGCCATCGGCGGTGAGGACACCCTCGGGGTCGCCGCGAAGCTGCACGACCTGGGTGTGCAGGTGGTGGGCGTGCCGAAGACGATCGACAACGACCTCGGCGCCACCGACTACACCTTCGGCTTCGACACCGCCGTCAACATCGCCATGGAGGCGATCGACCGGCTGCACACCACCGCCGAGAGCCACCACCGCACCCTGGTGGTCGAGGTGATGGGTCGCCACGCGGGCTGGATCGCGCTGCACGCCGGCCTGGCCGGCGGCGCCAACGTCATCCTGATCCCCGAGCGCGAGTTCGATGTGGAGCAGGTGGCCGGCTACGTCGAGAAGCGTTTCCAGCACCAGTACGCCCCGATCGTGGTGGTCGCCGAGGGCGCTCACCCGCTGGAGGGGCAGATGGTGCTGCACAACCAGGAGCTCGACTCGTTCGGGCACGTGCGCCTCGGCGGCATCGGCCAGTGGCTGGCCGAGCAGCTGGAGGAACGCACCGGCAAGGAGGCCCGCACGGTCGTGCTGGGTCACATCCAGCGCGGCGGCACCCCGACGGCCTTCGACCGGGTGCTCGCCACCCGGATGGGGCTCGGCGCGATCGACGCGGTGCACGACGGCGACTGGGGCAAGATGGTCGCCATTCACGGCACCGACATCGTCCGGGTCGCGCTGGCCGAGGCGGTACGCGAGCTCAAGACCGTGCCCACCGAGCGGTACACCGAGGCCGAGGTCTTCTTCGGCAGCTGAGGCACGTCCAGCATGATCGTGGGGGTCCGGTAGACGCCGGGCCCCCACGACTGTTCGGAAGAGAGGTACGGCGGATGCAACCCGACACCCGTACGGTGGCCCTGCTCGGCGCGGGCAGGATGGGGGAGGCGGTGCTGGCGGGGCTGCTGCGGGCCGGTCGGCCCGCCGAGCGGCTGCTGGCCACGGACGTCCGGCCCGAACGCGGCGAGGAGCTGCGGGCCCGTTACGGCGTTCGCGTCGTCGACAACGCCACCGCCGCCGAAGCGGACGTGCTGGTCGTCGCGGTCAAACCGCAGGACGCCGCCGCGCTCCTGGCCGAGGTGTCCGGCCGGATCTCGCCGCAGACCCTGGTCGTGTCGATCTGCGCCGGGCTGACCACCGACTTCTTCGCCCGCCGGCTGCCCGCCGGCACCCCGGTGGTGCGGGTCATGCCCAACACCCCGGCGTTGGTCGGCGAGGGGATGAGCGGCATCTCCGCGGGCGCCCACGCCGGGCCGGAGCACCTGGCGATCGCCGAGGAGATGTTCGCGCCGCTGGGGCGCACGGTCCGGGTGCCGGAGTACCAGCAGGACGCGCTGACCGCCCTCTCCGGCTCGGGGCCGGCGTACTTCTACCTGCTGGTGGAGGCGATGGTCGACGCGGGCGTGCTGCTCGGGCTGCCCCGGCAGACCGCCCACGAGCTGATCGTGCAGACCGCGCTCGGGTCGGCGGTGATGCTGCGCGAGTCCGCCGAGCACCCGGCCCAGCTGCGGGCGGCGGTCACCTCGCCGGGCGGCACCACCGCGGCCGCGCTGCGCGAGCTGGAGAAGCACGGCGTACGCGCCGCGATGCTCGACGCCCTGGAGGCGGCCCGTGACCGGGCCCGCCAGCTCGCCGCCGAGAACGAATAACCCGCCCTTCTCGCTTCCCCCTTCCCGCTGATCGTTGTCAGCTGCTCGCGGTCCGGTGAGCGCGACCGTTGACTTCGATCAGGGTTGAGGTTCTAGCGTCGGTTTCCTGCCCTTGGAGCAAGGAGACATCGTGTCGATCGTCTATCGAGTTGACAAGTTCGCCGTACCCGAGAAGGCGCGCGAGGAATTCTGGGGACACGTGGGGCGGACGCACGCACTCCTGCGGACACAGCCGGGGTTCCTCGACGACGCCCTGCTGGAGCAGGTCTCCGGCCCGGGCCGCTTCAACGCGGTGACCATCGTGCGCTGGACGTCGGCCGACGCTCTGCCCGCGGCCCGGGACGCGGTGCACGCGGCGCACCGGGCCGAGGGCTTCGACCCGGCGGCGTTCTTCGCGCGGGCCGGCATCGAGGCGGACGTCGCCAACTACGTCGAGCGTTCGCCGGTCGGCACTTGAGGTCCGTTCACCCCAGGGCTGGCAGCCGTGGTCGCCGACCAGACGTCCAGCAACGGTGCCGTCTCACCCGTCAGTACACCGGAATCCGCGCCGGGCTGTTTCGAGCTCCGGCGCGGATTCCCGTCCGTCGGCTCCCGTCCGCTGGTGCCCGCGCGGATTCCGGTGTGCCGGGTCAGTTCCAGATGGCGGTTGCCCACTCGGGATGATCGATGAAGGGGTTGCGATTGTTCTGCCAGTTGGCGTAGATGACGTCGTTGCGGCGCTTCTCGAAGGCGTCCGGCGGGTCCTGGGCGTGCCACTGCAGCAGCACGGAGAGCTTGCCGTGGTACGGGGCGCTGCCGTTGGAGACCGAGTTGTTGATCTCGAGGTTGGGCCAGCCGTCGGCGCCCTCGTACCGGATCGCCATGTACATGATCATGCGGGCGACGTCGCCCTTGACGGCGTTGCGGGGCTCCCACGAGTCGGCGTCGGTGTAGCAGCCGGGCGCCTCGGCCACCGGGCTGCCGCCGTTGTCGAAGTCCTTGTTGCCGCGGGTGCTGTTGACCGAGACGTCGGTGGGGCGCAGGTGGTGCAGGTCGGTGCCGGGGCCGGCCGCGGTGCCGAAGTCGCCGTGCGACTGGGCCCAGACGTGCTCGCGGTTCCAGTCGTTGACGCCGCCGCCGTTGCTGGTCTTGCTCTGGGAGCGCCCGGTGTAGAACAGGATCACGTTGGCGGAGTTGGCCGGGTCCTGGTCGGTCTGCTTGAGCGCGTCCCAGACCGTCGCGTACGAGATCCTGGTCTGGACCTTGATGATGTTGTGCAGGGCGCCGCGCAACTGCGGGCCGGTCTTGCCGATCGCACCCGCGTAGTACGTCGAGTCGTACGGGCTGCCGGGGGCACTCGGCGTGGGACTGGGGGCCGGGGTGCCGCCGCCACCGAGGCTCATCGCGGTCGGGTTCTTCAACCCGGCGTGCGTGAAGTACGCCGTCAGCGTCCCCGTCACCGTCACCGCCCGGCCCAGCAGCGACGGGTTCGACTGCAGGCCGAAGGTGGCACGGTAGGCGCTGGTGACCTGGACGTAGAGCATCCTGGCGGTGCTCTGCTCGCCGGCGGTGTCGGCGATGGCGATCGCCGTGTCGCCGGTGAACCCGCTGCGGATGACGGTGTTGGTCGCGGTCGGCTGGCCGACGACGTACCCGGTCACCGTCGCGGTGCCGGACTGGTTGGCGATGGCCTGCGCGACGGTGAGGTTGACCGCCGCGCCGGCCGAGACCGCCCAGGTGGGGAGGCCGACGACGAGGGTGAGGACGAACGCGATCGTCAGCCGGCCCGGCCACAGCCAGGCGGCGCGTCTGGTATTCATGCCGACGGATGTTAGCGAGTCAAGATCACGTATGGAATGGCCGCTGCGTTAATTCCCGGCAACTGCACCGATCCCGCCTGGCCCCTGCCGCAACTTCGGAGATATTGCGGCCGGCCGGCCGGCCGAACCGAGGCGGCGTCATCGGCGAAGTCGCGGCCAGGCCAGGTCACGCCAGGTCACGCCAGGCCAGGTCAGGTCAGGTCAGGTCAGGTCACGCCAGGTCACGCCAGGCCAGGTCAGGTGGGAGGTGTGGTGGGGCGGGGGCGCTCGGGGCGGGGGGCGGTCTCCAACGGCCATTCCAGGCTGACGGTCTCCCGGCGGCCCTTGCGGTCGAAGAAGGCCTGCAGGTCGCGGCCCTGCGCGGCGAACCACTCGATCTGGCGGCCGTGCAGCTGCGCGGGCGGCAACCCGGCGATGTGCGGGTGCCGGGCGGCGATCGACCGGGCCAGCTCCAGCGCGGCCTGCGCGTCGGCGGCGGCGTCGTGGGCGTTGGCGAGGGTCACCTCGTAGTACCCGCAGAGCTCCCCGAGCTGGCGGCTGCCCGACCAGCGGGGCTCCACCTCGCGGTGCAGGATCGACGGGTCGATGATGATCGCCCGGTCCCAGTCGACCGGCGGCAGCCCGTGGCGGGCGAGTTCGGCGGCGAGCGCGGTTACGTCGTACTGGGCGCAGAAGGCCACCAGGGGAGTGGCGTCGGCGATCAGCTTCGAGATGGCGGTGGCGAGTTCGGCGAGCGCGACGGCGGCAGGGCGGCCGTGCCGGCGTACGTGCTCGTCGGTGATGCCGTGCACGGCGGTCGCGTCGGCGGGGATCGGCACCGCGGGGTCGATGAGCCAGTCGGACCGGCGGCCGTCGGAGTGCACCAGCGCCGCCGAGACGATGCGGGTCTGCAGCGGCTGCGTGGAGGTGCCCTCCAGGTCGAAACCGACCAGCGGCAGCTCGTGCCAGCCGCCGTGCCCGCCGCGCGGCGGCGCGACGCGCCTGGGCGCGCACTCGTTGTGGTACGTGCGCCAGCGGCCGTCCTGGTTGACCGCCTGACCGGCGCCGGCGGCGACGCGGTCGTGGCACTCTCCGCAGGAACCGGGGAACTTGTTGATCACGAGGGGTGTCTCCTGTGCGGCGGGGAGCGGGCGCCCGAGGATAGATCATCTGATCCAGGCCCCGGTACGCCCGCCGCCCCGCCGCTCACCCCGGGATCAGCGGGGCAGCACCTCCTCGATGGCGGCTACCACCTCGGCGGACTGCGGCTCCACCCGGGGGCCGAACCGGGCCGCCACCGTGCCGTCGGGGGCGACGAGGAACTTCTCGAAGTTCCACTGGATGTCGCCGCTGCGCCCCTCGGCGTCTGCGGTCGGCACCAGCTGCGCGTAGAGCGGGTGCCGGTGCTCGCTGTTCACGTCGACCTTCTCGGTCAGCGGGAAGCTCACCCCGTAGTTCACGTCGCAGAACTCGGCGATCTCCTCCGGCGTGCCCGGCTCCTGCCCCATGAACTGGTTGCAGGGCACCCCGAGCACGGTCAGGCCCCGGTCGGCGTACGCGGTGGCGAGCGCCTGCAGCCCGGCGTACTGCGGCGTGAGCCCGCACTTGGAGGCGACGTTCACGATCAGCAGGGCCTGCCCGCGCAGGGCCGCGAGGTCGAACGGCTCGCCGTCGAGAGTGTTGATCTGCGTGTCGAAGATGCTCATGGCGGCGAGATTACCCGTCCGCTGTTTTCCCGCCGTTGGTCCTGTTTCACCTGTCCGACCACTGGTCGGCGCCGCGGACGATGGGGACCGGCCGGTGCTTCCGCCGGAGCGCGAGCGCGAGCTCGGCCGGTGTCACCGCGGCGAGTGCCGGTTCACCGTCCGGCGGCCGGCCTGAGGCGTACGTCACTCGCGGCGCCCGCGGTCTTGACCTGCGCCGATGCGGTGCGGCGCCGATTTCGGGCGGCCGGGGTGAGATGAATCTTCCAAGTGGCGGAACGGCAGCCCTCGGCGGCAATCGGTGCGGCTGCGCGCCGTAGGCTTTCTGTCATGCGCGATCAGTGGCATCAATTGAGCTACCCGGCGGTCGGCGTGCAGGCGCTGCAGACCAGCCGGCCCACCCACGACTCGGCGGAGGACGCCGCGCTCGGTCTCGACCGCTGGCGGGAACTGCCGCGAGCCCAGACCCCGCCGTGGCCGGACGCCGCCGCCGTGGCCGACGTCTGCAAGGTCCTGGAGAACGTCCCGTCGATCGTCGCGCCCTACGAGGTTGACGACCTGCGCCGCCGGCTCGCGCTGGTCTGTGAGGGCAAGGCGTTCCTGCTGCAGGGCGGCGACTGCGCCGAGACCTTCGCCGACAACACCGAGAGCCACCTGATCGCCAACGCCCGCGCCCTGCTGCAGATGTCGATCGTGCTCACCTACGGCGCGTCGCTGCCGGTGGTCAAGGTCGCCCGGGTCGCCGGCCAGTACACCAAGCCCCGTTCGGCGGCGCTGGACGCGCTCGGACTCCCGTCGTACCGCGGCGACATGATCAACTCGTTGGATCCGGTCTTCGAGGCCCGCGTCGCCGACCCGCAGCGGATGATCCGCGCGTACGCCAACTCGGCCGCGGCGATGAACATGCTCCGGGCGTACCTGGCCGGCGGGCTGGCCGACCTGCACGCCGTGCACGACTGGAACATGGGCTTCGTCAAGGCATCGCCGGCCGGTGAGCGCTACGACGCCATCGCCCGGGAGATCGACCGGGCGCTGGCATTCATGCAGGCCTGCGGCATGAGCGACGACGACGCGCTGCGCACCGTCACCCTCTACTGCTCCCACGAGACCCTCGCCCTGGAGTACGACCGCGCGCTGACCCGGGTCTCCGACGGCCGGGCGTACGGGCTGTCGGGGCACTTCCTCTGGGTCGGCGAGCGGACCCGCCAGATCGACGGCGCGCACCTCGACTTCATCTCCCGGATCGCCAACCCGATCGGGGTCAAGATCGGCCCGACCACCACCCCGGACGAGGCGATCGAGCTCTGCGAGAAGCTCAACCCGGAGAACATCCCGGGCCGGCTGACCCTGATCAGCCGGATGGGCAACCACAAGGTCCGTGACGCGCTCGCGCCGATCGTGGAGAAGGTCAGCGCCTCCGGCGCGAAGGTCGTCTGGCAGTGCGACCCGATGCACGGCAACACCCACGAGTCCTCCAACGGTTACAAGACCCGCCACTTCGACCGCATCGTCGACGAGGTGCTCGGCTACTTCGAGGTGCACCGCGGCCTGGGCACCCACCCCGGCGGACTGCACGTCGAACTCACCGGCGAGGACGTCACCGAATGCCTCGGCGGCGCCCAGGCCATCGAGGACGTGCACCTGCCCGACCGTTACGAAACCGCCTGCGACCCGCGACTGAACACCCAGCAGTCGCTGGAGCTGGCCTTCCTGGTGGCGGAGATGCTGCGTGGCTGAGCGAACTGTCGACCTCCGTTCCGACACCGTCACCCGCCCCACGGCGGCGATGCGTGAGGCGATGGCGCGCGCCGAGGTCGGCGACGACGTCTACGGCGAGGACCCCGAGATCAACGCGCTGGAGGCGGAGGTCGCCGCCCTCTTCGGGCACGAGGCGGCGCTCTTCGCCCCGAGCGGCTCGATGGCCAACCAGATCGCCCTGCAGCTGCTGGTGCCACCCGCGCACGAACTGCTCTGCGATGCCGACGCGCACGTGGTGACGTACGAGATCGGCGCCGCCGCCGCGTACGGGGGGATCTCCTCGCGGACCTGGCCGGCCGTCGGCGGCGACCTCGACCCGGACGTGGTGGCCGCGATGATCCGCCCCGACGGTTACTGGGCGGTGCCGACCCGGGCGATCGCCGTCGAGCAGACGCACAACCGCGGCGGCGGTGGCGTGATCCCGCTTGCCACCCTGCGGCAACTGCGTGACATCGCCGACGTCGCGCAGGTCGCGCTGCACTGCGACGGGGCCCGGATCTGGCACGCCCACGTCGCCGACGGGGTGCCGCTGGCCGAGTACGGCGCGCTCTTCGACACCCTGTCGGTCTGCCTCTCCAAGGGGCTCGGCGCGCCGGCCGGCTCAGTGGTCGTCGGCAGCGCCGACAAGATCGAACGTGCCCGGTTCATCCGCAAGCGGATGGGCGGCGGCATGCGCCAGGCCGGCATCCTCGCCGCCGCCGGGCGGTACGCGCTGCGTACCAACATCGACCGTCTCGCCGAGGACCACGCCCGGGCCGCCCGGCTGGCCGAGGCGCTGGAGCCGTTCGGGGTGCTGGCCGCCCCGGCCCGCACCAACATCGTGCCGCTGGACTTCACCAAGGCGACGATCGACGCTCCGGCGTTCGCCGCGGCCGCCCGCGCCGAGGGAGTGCTCGTCTCGGTGCTCGGCCCGCGCACCGGCCGGCTGGTCACCCATCTCGACGTGGACGACGCCGGAATCGACCGGGCGGTGGCCGTCCTCACCCGCATCCTGCGCGACTGACCCACCCCCGCCGCCGGCAGCCTCGCGCGTCTGCGGGAGCGCGAGGTCAGCCGGTGGGGCGCAGGCGCTTGAGCAGGGCGATGTCGGCGGCGTGGCCGTGGTGCTTCTCGGTCGGCGTCTCCACCACCAGCGGCACCCCGGCGGTCGCCGGATGGGTCATCAGTTCGACGAACGCCGCCTCGCCGATGTTGCCCTTGCCGATCGACTCGTGCCGGTCCCGCGTCGACCCGCAGAGGTCACGGGAGTCGTTGGCGTGCACCAGCTTCAGACGGTCCGCGCCCACGGTCGCCACCAGCGCGTCCAGGGTCGCCGTCATGCCGCCCTCGGCCGCCAGGTCGTGCCCGGCCGCCCAGGCGTGGCAGGTGTCGAAGCAGACCCCCAGCGCTGGGTGACGCTCCACCGCCTCCAGGTACGGCCCCAGGTCCTCCACCCGGGAGGCGAGCGAACGGCCGCCGCCGGCGCTCGGCTCCACCAGCAGCAGCGGACCGCCCTGCTGCGCCGCCGCGTCCAGCAGCGGCAGGAGAGTTTCGCGCACCTGGCGCATGGCCGTGTCGCCGTAGCCGGCGTCGACCGCGCTGCCGGCGTGGTAGACCACCCCGGCCGCGCCGATCGCCCGGCCGCGCTCCAGCGCATGCGCCAGGGTCGCCGCCGACTTCTCCACCGTCGCGGCGGTCGGCGAACCGAGGTTCACCAGCAGTGAGGCGTGGATGAAAACCGGCACCCCGCGCTGCTCACAGCCGTCCCGGAAGGCGGCGTCCTGCTCCGGGTCGCCCGCCGGCAACGCCCAGCCACGGGAGTTGGAGACGTAGACCTGCACCACCTCGGAGCCGGCGGCGTCGACGTAGGGCAGGGCGGCCCGCGCCAGCCCACCGGAGGTGGGGGTGTGCGAACCGACCAGGCGGGTGGCGGCCATCAGATGCATCCGATGGTGATCTGGGTGCCCGGTGCCACCTGGGCGTTCTCGCCCGGGTTCTGGAACCGCACGGTCCCGTTGGGATTGAGCTGGATCGAGACCGCGAACTGCTGGCTCTCCAGCAGCGCCTTGGCCTCCTGGCAGGGCATGTCGATCACCTTGGGCACGGCCACGGCCGCCGGGCCGTTGCTGACCTCCAGCTTGACCTGGGCGCCCGCTTCCACGCCGGAGCCGTTGCTCGGGCTCTGTGCGAGCACCTCGTCCTTGGGCCGGTCGGAGTCCTTGTACGTCTCGACCGGAACGAGCCCCAGCTGCGTCAGCGCGGCGCGGGCCTCGTTGATGTTCTTGCCCACCAGGTTCGGCACGCTCAGCGGCGCCCGGCCCTTGCTCAGCACAAGGGTGATCTCCTGATCCGGTTTGACCTCCTCGCCGACAGCCGGGTCGACATCGATCACGACACCCTCGGGCAGGTCGTCGTCGTAGCGCGCGGTGCCCTTGACGGCCTTGAGCCGGCTGTTGCGCAGCTCCGCCTGGGCCAGCTCGAAGGTCTTGCCGACCACGTCCGGCACCCGCACGCTCTCCGGTCCGAGCGAGAGGACCAGGGTGATGGTGCCGCCCTTGACGACGCGTTCGGTCGAGGACGGGTCCTGTGACAACACGGTGTCGCGGGAGCTGTTCGGGTCGTACCGGGGGGTGTCGTAGGCGAGGGTGAAGCCGCCCCGGTCCGCCAGCTCCTGGGCCTCGGCCTTGGTGAGGTTCACCAGCTGCGGAGTCGAGGTGTAGCGGCCCACCCCGAACCACCAGCCGCCGATCATGGCGACCAGGCCCAGCACCACCGCGGCGGCGATGATCGCGGTCCGGCGCCGGGGATCGCCCAGCGGTCCGTCGCCGGGCCCGGTCACCTCGGCCGGGACGGCGGGCTCGACGGCGCGCCGGCGGTGCGGCTGCTGCCGTGCCTTGGTCTCCGGCAGCCGGGCCCAGGCCGGCCGCTCGGCCGGCGAGACCGCGGCGACGATCATGGTCTGGTCGGCGGAGGGCGGCAACTTCGGCAGCACCGTGGTGCTGCTCTGCGCCGAAGTCAGCCCTTCCCGGGCGGCCTGCACCTCGGTGAGGAAGGCGGCGGCATCGCCCGGACGTGCCTGCGGGTCGCGGCGGGTGGCGCGCAGCACCAGCTCGTCCACCAGCGGCGGCAGTCCCGGCACGAGCGTCGAGGGCGGCGGCACGTCCCGGTCGACGTGCTGCCACGCGATGTCGACGGCGCGGCCCTGGTCGTACGGCACCCGGCCGGTCAGCATCTCGAACAGCACGATGCCCGCGGAGTAGACGTCGGAGCGGGGGTCGGCCCGCCCGTCGCTGACCAGCTCCGGCGGCACGTACGCGACGGTGGCCATCAGCTGGTTGCCCGCTTCGTCGCTGGCCTCCACGGCGCGGGCCAGCCCGAAGTCGGCGACCTTGACGACGCTGTCGACGAGTGTGGCGGAGGCGCTGCTGGGCGCCTCGGCCACCAGCACGTTCTCCGGTTTGACGTCCCGGTGCACCAGGCCGGCGCGGTGGGCGGCGGCCAGTGCGGCGAGCATCTGCTCGGTGACCGCCAGCGCCTCGTCCGGTTTGAGCCGGTTGCGCTCGATGAGCACGTCGCGCAGCGTGCGGCCGCGGACGTACTCCATCACCAGGTACGGCAGGCCGTTGTGGGTGCCCTGGTCGTAGACCGCGACCACGTTGGGGTGCGTCAGCCGGGCGATCGTCTTGGCTTCCTCGGTGAAGCGGGTGAGGAAGTGACCGCCGTCCTCGGGCGTCTGCGGCGCCTGGGTCGGGTGAATGATCTTGAGCGCGACTGTCCGCTCGAGGCGTTCGTCCGTTGCCGTGTACACGGTCGCCACGCCACCACGGGCCACGCGACCGCGAATGCGGTAGCGCCCGTCGATGAGCGAGCCAAGCAACGTGTCGGCGACCTGTATGTCCATCGGCAGGGAGTCTATGTCTCGAGGCGGCAGGGGCAGAACAGGATGCTACAGCCGTACGGCGAGTCGTCCGTCGCAGCCACCCGTAATCGATCTTTGCGCACGTGGTTGACCTGGACCGTTGGCCCTGGCGGCACCCGGCATGGCAGGGTGGTCGGGTGACTGAATCAGTGCCCGCAGACCCCAGCGCCGGTGCCGTCGACGCCGAGGAATGGCTGACCCTGCCGGACGTCGCCGAGCGGCTCGGCGTCTCCATCAGCAAGGTGCACCAGAAGATCCGCGACCGTGAGCTGATCGCCGTACGCCGCGACGGCGTGCGCCGCATGCCGGCCGAGCTGATCGCCAACGACAACGTGCACAAGCACCTGCCCGGCGTGCTCAACCTGTTGCGCGACGCCGGCTACGACGACGACGAGGCTATGGAGTGGCTGCTGCGGCCCGACGACTCGCTGCCGGGCACGCCCGCGCGGGCGCTCGCCGGGGATCTCGCCCGGGAGGTCAAGCGGCGGGCCCAGGCGCTCGGCTACTGACCCGCCGCCTGCGCTTCAGTCCCGGCGCCGGGTCGCCGCAGCCGCCAGCTCCACCAGCACCTCACGGGCCTCGGGCAGCAGTTCGACCCGGTGCAACGCGGCGACAGCCGTCTCGGTCAGCTGCGCGATGCGCGTCTCGGTGCGTTCCAGGGCGCCGCTGCCGACGATGAGCTCCCGCAGTGCGGCGACGCCCTCGGTGTCCAGCTCCGGGTCACCGAGGCGCTGCTCCAGCAGCTTGCGGCCGGCCGGGTCGAGGGTCTGCATCGCCGCGGCCACGAGGTAGGTCCGCTTGCCCTCGCGCAGGTCGTCGCCGGCAGGCTTGCCGGTCTGCTCCGGGTCGCCGAAGACCCCCAGTACGTCGTCGCGCAGCTGGAAGGCCTCGCCCAGCGGCAGCCCGTACGCCGAGTAGGCAGCCTGGACCTCGGGGCCGGCATCGGCCAGCGCGGCACCCACCAGCAGCGGACGCTCGACGGTGTACTTGGCCGACTTGAACCGGGCGACCTTGCCCGCCCGCTCCAGCGAGGTGTCGCCGGTGGCCTGGGTCAGCACGTCCAGGTACTGCCCGACGGTGACCTCCGAACGCATCTCGTCGAAGACCGGCCGGGCCCGGGCCAGGGTGGTCGAGTCGAGTCCGCTGCTGTGCAGCAGTTCGTCGGACCAGACGAGGCAGAGGTCGCCGAGCAGGATCGCCGAGGCCTCGCCGAAGGCGTCCGCGCTTCCGGTCCAGCCGGCCCGGCGGTGGTGGGTGCCGAAGCGCCGGTGGATCGCCGGCTCGCCGCGCCGGGTGTCGGAGCGGTCCATCAGGTCGTCGTGGATCAGTGCGCTTGCCTGCACCAGCTCCAGGGCGGCCAGGGTGGCGACGACCTGGGTGGAGTCGGGCCCGCCGGCGCCCCGGTAGCCCCAGTAGGCGAAGGCAGGGCGCAGGCGCTTGCCGCCGCGCAGCAGAAACGCCTCCAGGGCGTCGGCGACCGGGGTCAGTCCGTCGTCGATGCCGGCCATCCAGGCCCGGCGGGAGGCCATGAAGCTGGTCAGGGCCGCGTCGACACGTCGGCGAAGATCGGCCCGGTCGACCGGAGAGAGGGGAGCAGCTGGAGTCACCGCCATGACGGTAGTCGGTCACGGGGCGCCACCCGGCTGACCCCCGGGGTCCCCGTCGGGCGGGCCACAGCGCCGCCCCGCACCGTGGCCGGAGGTGACGAAGATCGGCCCAGCCTGGCGGGCCTGGGCGGGTGGAGCGGCGCCGGGCAGCCAGGGGCGCGTCGCGCGGACCAGGCGGAGGTGCCGACGAGCCGGGGCGCGGTCACGGTGCGTTCCCAGTAGCCGGGCCCCGGTCACCTCCGCGGCGGCACGGGCCGAGCCGGAGCCGACCGCGGCGACCAGGGCGGCCCCGCCGGCCTCGACGGCCTGCTCGACCTCGCCCAGCTCGGCGTAGGCGCGCGCCAGCCAGCTGCCGTAGACGGCGCGTTCGCGCAGCCGTCCGCTGCGGGCGCCGGCGCGCAGCAGCGGCACCGCCCGCAGTGGCCGGCCCAGCGCCACCAGGGTCCGTCCGGTCATCCCCGCCGCGGCCGCCGGATCCAGCCAGTAGGACCAGTCGGGCGCGGCAGCGGGCCGGTGCCGGGCGAGGGCCTGCTCGGCCACGGTCAGCGCGGTGTCCGCGGCCGGGCGGCGTCCGAGCAGGGCGGCGGCGAAGGCCACCCGGTGGGCCAGCAACGCCCGCAGGGCCGGCGGCCCGCCACGGCCGGCACCGCCCTGCCCGGCGCGGGCCAGCAGCAGCGCGGTGCCGGGTTCGACGGTGGCGAAAAGGTGGCTCGCCGAGGCCAGTACGTGACCGGCAGCGGTCCGGTCGCCGGCCGCAGCGGCGGCGAGCAGCGCCAGCCGGTAGGCGTGCAGGGCAGCCACCGCGTCACCCGCGTCCGCGGCCTGCCAGCCGGCCAGCTGGCCGGCCCCGGCAACCAGCCGCAACAGCGGACGGCGCTCGCCGCGTCCGCCCTGGCCGAGTGCGACCAGCGCCGACTCCAGCCGCTGCGCGCCGTGACCGGCCAGGTCCGTCCCGCCGAGCAGGTCGTCGAGGCGCCGTAGCTGCGCCAGATCGGCACCGGTGACGGGCGGGGGCGCCCCGGACGCGCCGAGGGCAGGCCACGGCGGGCCGACCGGTGCCAGCGGAGCGCCGGGGTCGGCGAGCCACCGCCGGGCCAGCGCGCAGAGCTCGGCGCGCAGCCGGGACACCTCCCCGGTGGCGGCTGCGCCGCGGGGCGAGCAGGCCCGCACCCGCCGCAGTTCGGCGGCCGGCACCTCGAAGAGCAGGGCCAGGCGGTCGAGCCAGAAATCACCCGGTGTCCGCTCCTGACGCTCCCAGCGGGATATCTCGTGCCGGGTCACCGTGTCGCAGCCCGATACGGCGGCGAGCTCACGAGCGGTACGCAGCTGACTCCAGCCGCGTTCGCGACGCAGCCGGGCCAGCACCGGCCCGAGAGTGTGCGGGGCGAGCGGTCTCATCGGCTCCTCCGGCGGACAGGCGGGGTGACGGCCCGGAGCCTCGCGTAGCTCCGGTGCCGCCGTTTCTCAGTGCCGACCCCCGTCCGGCCGCCGGCACCCGATCTGCCGCCGGCCGACACGACCCCCGCCGGTGCGCCGGGGTGTCGGCCCCGGGCCCGTGCCGGATCTTTCTAGCCGCGCGGTACGACGTTTTCCGCCGCGCGTTCCGTGACCTGGGAAAGTCGGCAACGGGCAGGGCCCGCCCGGTAGGGTCGCAGGGTGGCGCTCGGTCTTCCCTCGGTCCTCCCCAACTCACCACCGGCGATCGGGGAGCTGATCCGTGCCCGCAGGCCGACCTTCTCCTTCGAGTTCTTCCCGCCCAAGACGCCCGAGGGCGAACGCCTGCTCTGGCAGGCGATCCGCGAGCTGGAGCCGTTGCAGCCCTCGTTCGTCTCGATCACCTACGGCGCCGGCGGGACCACCCGGGACACCACGGTGGCGGTGACCGAACGCGTCGCGACCGAGACGACGCTGCTGCCGATGGCCCACCTCACCGCGGTCGACCACTCCGTGGCCGAACTGCGCAACGTCATCGGCCGGCTGGCCGGTGCCGGGGTGCGCAACGTGCTGGCGGTGCGCGGCGATCCGCCCGGCAACCCGATGGGGGAGTGGGTGGCCCACCCCGAGGGCGTGCGCTACGCCGAGGACCTGGTCCGGCTGGTCCGCGACTCCGGCGACTTCAGCGTCGGGGTCGCCGCCTTCCCGTACAAGCACCCCCGGTCGCCGGACATCGAGACCGACACCGCGCAGTTCGTGCGCAAGTGCCGCGCCGGCGCCGACTTCGCCATCACCCAGATGTTCTTCGACGCCGATGACTATCTGCGGCTGCGCGACCGGGTCGCCGCCGCCGGCTGCGACACCCCGATCCTGGCCGGGGTCATGCCGGTTACCCGGATGGCCACCATCGAGCGTTCCGAGCAGCTCTCCGGCGCGCCGTTCCCACGCCGGCTGGCCGAACGGTTCGCCCGCGTCGCCGACGACCCGGCGGCGGTCCGTCGCCTCGGTATCGAGCAGGCCGGGCAGATGTGCCGGCGACTGCTGGACGAAGGGGTGCCCGGAATCCACTTCATCACCCTCAACCGCTCCACCGCGACCCGGGAACTGTGGCAGCAACTCCGCAGCGACCTGCCGGAGCAATCGGCGGCGTGACCGGCGAAGAGAAGACAGTCCCGCCGGCCCGTACCGAACTGACGTGGGACGAGTACACCGCCGCCTGGGCCCGGCTGCACGGCGGGTTCGACCCGCGACTGGCCACGCCGGTGGTCCGGGGCTGGCTTCGGGTGGCGTACCAGATCGGGTTTCTGCTCGCCCGGATGCGGGTCTCCCCGACGGCGGTCACCGTCGCCGGGGTGGTGATCTGCGCGGGGGTGCCGCTCGTCGCACGGCAGGGCGTGCAGGGCCCCTTTCTGGGCGCCCTGCTGATCCTGATCGCCGCGGTCGCCGACAGCGTCGACGGCGCGGTGGCGGTGATCAGCCGGCGGACCAGCCGGCTCGGCTACGTCTACGACTCGCTCGCCGACCGGCTCGGCGAGGTGGCCTGGCTGGCCGCGTTCTGGCTGCTCGGGGCGCCCGGCCCGCTGGTGGTCACCGCCGGCGCCCTCTCCTGGCTGCACGAGTACCTGCGGGCGCGGGCGATCGCCGCCGGGATGCGCGAGATCGGCGTGGTCACCGTCGGGGAACGCCCGACCCGGGTCTCGGTGGCGCTGGTCGGGCTTCTCGTCGCCGGCCTCGCCGCCGCGATCGATGCGGAGCTCGCCCCCGCCGCGGTCACCCTCGCCGCCGCGGTCTGGGTGCTGACCGCCGGCTTCGGTCTCGGACAGCTCCTCACCGTTGTCCGTAGTGCCCTGCTGCCCACCGGGCAGACCCGGCCGGCGCAACCGCCACAACCGCAGCCGGCGCCGTCACCGCAGGCGCCACCACGGTCGCAACCTGCGCCGCCACCGCAGTCGCCGCCCCAGGCGCCGCCACTGCCGCCACCGATGCGGCCGTCACCACAGCAGCCACCGCCGCCGCCACCGGGGCGGCCGCCTGCGCCGCCGCTCTGAGCCGCTGCCACGGCGACGCGTCAGGCCGGGCCGATCCGGTCGGCGACGATCTGCGCCGAGAGGGTGACCATCGGCAGCCCGCCACCGGGATGGGTGGAGCCGCCGACCAGGAACAGGCCGTGTGTGCCGGTGCGGTTGGCCGGGCGCAGCAGTCCGCCCGCGGTGCCGTAGATGCTCCCGCCCGGCGCCGCCGTCTCCTCCGCCAGCTCCGCCGGCGTGCGGACCTGGCGGAACAACAGCCGGTCGCGCACCTCGACGCCCCGCGCGGCCAGCACCGCCAGGACCCGGTCGGCGTACGCGTCGGCCAGGCCGGGCCGGTGCCAGTCGACACTGCCCGGTGACCGGCCGTGCCGGGCGGCGTTGACCAGCACGAACCATGCCTCGTGCCCCTCGGGACGGACCAGCGGATCGTCGGCGACGGTGACGAAGACCGTCGGGTCCGGCGCGGGCCGGGCCGGTGCGCCCCGCCCCGGATCACCGAAGACCGCATCGAACTCGGCGTCGTAGTCGGCGGGGAAGAACACGTTGTGGTGGGCCAGGCCGGAGCTGCCGGTGACCCCGAGCAGCAGCACGAAACCGGCGAGGCTGCGATCGGCGAGCCGGGCCAGGCGGCGGGGGTCCGGCAGCAGTTCGCGGTGGACCGTCGCCGCGTCGACGTTGGCGACCACCACGTCGGCGGGGACCCGGGCTGCGGAGCCCGCGAGGCGTACCCCGCGTACCCGCCCACCGGGGGCGTCGATCCCGGCGACGGCGGTGCCGGTCTCCACCACCACGCCCAGGTCCAGGCAGCGGGAGAGCAGGGCGTCGCCGAGCGTGGCCAGCCCGCCGCGCGGATACCAGCCGCCGAAGGCCAGCTCCGCGTAGGGCACGGCCGCCAGCGCCGCGGGCGCCCGGCGCGGGTCGGCGCCGGTGTAGGTGGCGTACCGGTCCAGCAGCATCCGCAGGCGCGGGTCGCGCAGCAGGCCGCGGCCCAGGCCGCGCAGCGTCCGGCCGGGCGCGATGGCTGCCAGGTCGCCCAGCCGCCAGGCCAGCCGGGCCACATCCAGCGGAGAGTCGACCGGGCGGCGCAGGATGTCCCGCCAGGACGCCTCCCAGATGCGGCCCGCCCGCTGCCAGAGCCGCTGCCAGTCGGCGGCCGCCTCGGCGCCGAGGGCCGCGCCGATGCGGGCGGTGAAGACCTGCGGGTCGGCACAGGAGTCGAGCACGGTGCCGTCCGCGAAGACGTGCCGCACGATCGGGTCCAGCGGCACCAGGTCGACGTACTCGTCGAGTTTGGCGCCGGTGGCGGTGAAGAGGTCGGTGAAGACCTGCGGCAGGGTCAGCAGGCTCGGCCCGGTGTCGAAGGTGAACGCCCCGGCCGGGGTCTGCTCGGTGTGCCGGCCGAGCTTTCCGCCGACGGTGTCGGCGCGTTCGAAGACGGTGACCTCGTGCCCGGCCGCGGCGAGCCGGGCGGCGGCCGCCAGCCCACCCATGCCGGCGCCGACGACCACGACGCGAGCCATGCGAGCCTCCTAGTTGACCGGCCGGCCCCGCCAGAGCAGGCGATGCCGTGCCCGCAGATGGTACGACCGCAGAGTCAGCCAGCCGAGGATCCCGACCGACAACGGGTGTGCCAGCGCGTCGGGCCAGGCCCGGCCGCCGGTCGCGGACGCGGCCACGACCCGCCCGGCCACCCCGAGCAGGTACGCCGCGGCGGCGGCCAGCGCCAGCTGCGTCTGCCCCACCAGGGCGGCGGCGAGCGCCACCAGCGGCGGTGCGGTGTAGAGCGTCAGCAGCAGCGCCAGCACCGCGCCGGCGGCGAGCGGGGAGCCGAAGGTGGCCCAGAGCGACTTGCTGTAGCCGTCGCGGACCTCCGGCCAGGAGCTGTACATCCGGCACCGCGCGATCGCCGAGCCGTCGGCGAGGGCGATCCGCGCCCCGGCGCGCTTGACCGCCCGGGCCAGCTCGATGTCCTCCAGCACCCGGTCGCGGACGGCGGCGTGCCCGCCGCAGCGCCGGTAGGTCTCCGCGTCGAGGAGCAGGAACTGCCCGCCGGCGGCGGCCAGCGACGGCCGGGCCGAGCGCTCCATCGCCGCCAGCGGCAGGAAGGTCAGCCAGAGCCACTGCAGCAGCGGCTGGACCAGCCGCTCACCGCCCGAGCCGGCGACGATGCGCGGGTACGCCGTGAGCAGTCCCGCCCCGGAGGCCCGCAGCGTCGTCACCGCGGCGGCCACCGCGTGCGGGGCGAGCACCACGTCGGCGTCGACGAAGACCAGCACCTCCGCGTCGCCGGCACCGGCTTCGGCCAGCTGCCGGCAGGCGTACGGCTTGCCCAGCCAGCCCGGCGGCAGGGGCGCCCCGGTGAGCAGGGTGACCCGGGGATCGGCGGCGGTCACCGCGCGGACCACGTCGGTGGTGCCGTCGGTGGAGCCGTCGTCGAGGATCACGATGCGCAGGCCGGGCACGTCGCGCTGGGCCAGCAGCGACCGCAGGCAGGGCTCGACCCGGTCGGCTTCGTCGCGCAGCGGCAGCAGCACCACCACCGGTTCGGTGACCGGGGCCGGCCGTGCCGGTGGGCGGCGCAGCCACCAGCGGGCGTTGACCAGGGTGTGCGCGGTGAGCACGGCGACGACGGCCGTGAGCAGCCAGCTCACGTCGCCGGGACCACCGGCCGCCGGGATCGCTGCCGCAGCAGGGTCACCGCCAGCGGCACCGCCACCACGGCCATCCCCGCCGCGCCCCAGAGCGCGGAGGCGGGCAGACCGAGGAAGACCGCGTGCGCCAGGACGCTGGAGGCGTACGTCCAGAGGTAGAGGGCGTACATCGGCTCGTCGCCGGCGTCGGGTACGGCCACCGCCGCCCCGCCCAGCGGGCGCAGCATGGTCATCACCAGCGCCGCGAAGAGCAGCCAGCCGAGGTAGTTGCTGATCGGGATGCCGTCCAGGCCGGGCAGGGCGGGGCCGTCGCCGAGCCAGCGCCAGTACCCCTCGGCGACCATCTGCGGGTCGAGGAAGAGGTCCCAGGTGACCAGTCCGGCCGTGGCCAGCGCGATGCGCCCGACGCCGGGCGGCAGCAGCCGGGTGGCGGCCAGCCAGGCGGGCCAGGCCATCCAGGTCCAGGCCAGCGGGATGACCAGGGGCACCCCGGCCAGCTGCGGTCCGAGCTGTCCGGAGTAGTCGTAGCTGCCGAACGGGAAGCCGGTGGCGACTCCGAGCGCCTCGATCGCCAGCCCGCCGCCACCGGCGATCAGCGCCAGCGCGGCGGCGGCCCGCGGGCCCCGGGTCAGCAACGCGTGGCCCACCGACAGCAGGCAGCCGAGCAGGACCACGGCCACGGTGAGCCGGGCGCGGGTGGTGCCGGTGGTCAGCGGGTACGCGATCTGCGCCAGGACGAGCACGCCCAGCAGCAGCCAGGGCAGCCGGCGGGCGGTCATGACCCGACCGGCGGCAGGGGCAGTTCGTGGCCCAGCACGGCGAAGGGCCGCTCGTCGCCGGGGAAGCAGAAGTGGCGCAGCACGTCGACGAAGCCGAAGCGGCGGTAGAGCCGCCAGGCCCGGGAGCGCTCCTCGTCGGCCTCCGGAGTGGAGAGCAGGGTGGTGTTCCCCTCGGCCATGGTCAGCAACGCCCGCAGCTGCCCGGCGCCGAGGCCGTGGCCCTGCGCGGTGGGGCGCACGTGCAGCTCCACCACTTCGAAGCAGTTGCCGAACCAGGTTTTGCGGGCGACCTCGTCGAGGGAGGCGTAGACCTGGTCGTGCCACCACTGGCCGGGCTCGGAGCGGTAGCCGTACCCGAAGCCGGCCAGCCGGCCCTCGTCGGTGAGGGTCGCCACCGCCCGGAAACCGGGCCGCCGGACGTGGGTGGCGATGTAGCCGCGGCGGGCCTCCAGCATGTCCCGGCGGTAGTTCATCGCCTCGCCGTAGACGGTCAGCACGTCGTCGAGGCGCCGCACCATGTCGTCCGGCTGCCACGGGATGAGCCTCATGCCGTGCTGTCCTTCACTGTCGGGTCCTTCTCGTCCGGGTGCCAGCCGAGCACCGACCGGTCGCCGGTGACCTCGCCTATCTCGAAGCGCGCGAAGAGTTCCTCGGCGTACCAGCGGCGGACGGGGGTCTGCATGATCGCGTCCCGGTGCTCGGGCCGACGGTACGCGAAGTCCATCAGGTCCGCCGACTCGCGCCACACGCTCACCGTGCCCTGCCAGCCGATCGGCGCCTCGCCGACGCCGAAGCGGGCGAGCAGTCCCGGCGCGGTCCGCAGCGCCGCCGCCACCGGCGGCACCGCGCGCCAGAA
The DNA here is from genome assembly GCF_049523535.1 of Melissospora conviva. NCBI lineage: Bacteria > Bacillati > Actinomycetota > Actinomycetes > Micromonosporales > Micromonosporaceae > Melissospora > Melissospora conviva. The sequence goes on along the minus strand of NZ_JBLLDT010000002.1, from coordinate 699,664 downwards.
CGTCACTGCCCGCGCCGGTCGCAGCCGGGCCCGGGTAAGGGCCAGCACCGGCCCCTGCGTACGCCCGCCGGCCGGGTCGCCGAAGGGGTGCACGCCCGACCACTGACCGCGGCTGCTGACCGGGCGCAGGTCCAGCCGGGCGGCGCCGGTGGCGATGCGCCCCCACGCCTGTCCGACCGGGCCGGCCGCGAAGCCGTCGGCGTGCCGCGGGTCGTCCCAGGCGACCAGCGCCGCCCACCGGGTCAGGTCGGCGTCGCCGGGCCCGAAGCCGGTGCCGGTCCCGGTGCCGAGGAGCTTGCCGAACCGTACGCCGGGCAGCGCCCGCAGCCGTCGCGGGTCGCGGGCCATCCGCATCAGGGCACGGGGCAGCGCCCGGCGGGGGGTCCGCCAGACGTGCAGCGTGACGAGTCCGGGAACGCTGTTCACGCCACCTCGGCCGCGGTGCCGGCGGTGATCCGCAGCAGTTCGGCGTAGGTGGTGGGGAAGACCGCCCGGGGTACGCCGCCGGCCGCCCAGATCTCGTCGTAGCCGGCCAGGGCCGTGTCGACCAGGGTGCGGACCGGCTTCGGGTGCCCGAGCGGGGCGACCCCGCCGATCGGCTGTCCGGTGTGCTGCCGGACGAATTCCGGGCTGGCCCGTTTGAGCGCGCTCAGGCCGAGGTCGGCGGCGACGCGGGCGGTGTCCACCCGGTGCGTGCCGGAGGTGAGCACGAGCAGCGGCTGCCCGTCGGCGTCGAAGATGAGCGAGTTGGCGATCTGGCCGACCGTCACGCCGAGCGCCTCGGCCGCCGCGACGGCCGTGTGCACGGCGTCGGGCAGCACCCGTACCTGGCTCGGGGCGCCGGAGCCGTCGCGGGCGTCGGCGTTGTCCAGGGCGATCTGCACCGCCTGGACGTTGGCATGTGACTGCATGCGTTCATCTTCCCAACCCGGCGGCGGTCAGGCGAGCGAGGTTCGCCCGGTGGGACGCCCTTGTCGGCGTTTCACCGGCCGCCGGGCGGGGGTGACACCCGCCGGGCGGGGGTGACGGGCGCGGGTGCGGTGACGGGCGCGGGCGCGGGCGCGGTGACGGGCCCGGGTGCCGGCGGCGTCGTCCGGTGGTGTCAGCGTGGAGCGATGCCCGCGGGTGGTGCGAGGGTGGGCCCGGCGGCCGGTGGTGGTGCGGCGGCCGACCGCACCCGGGCGGTCTCGGCCAGCGCGACGCCGGCGAGCACCAGCGCCCCGCCGGCGAGCTGGGGCAGGTTCAGCGTCTCGCTCAGCGCCAGCCAGGCCACCGCGGTGGCGATCACCGGCTCGATCATCCCGAGGATTCCGACGCTGGTGGCCGGGAGGTGACGCAGGGCGGCGGCGACCAGCAGGTACGGCGCGATCGAGCCGCCGACGACGACGTAGAGGCAGAGCACGACCACGGGTACGCCCGCGTCGGTGGGTGCGGTGAGCACGTCCCAGCCGGCGGTGCCGTGGGTGAGCGCGCGCAGCAGCAGTCCGGCCACGGCGGAGACGCCGAACGCCCAGGTGGTCAGGGAGAGGGTGTCCCGGTTGCGGACGCCCTGCGCGCCGAGCACGTAGTAGACGGCGAGCAGCACGGCGGAGGCGAGCGCGGCGAGGATGCCGAGGCCGTCGAGTTTCAGGTCGCCCCAGACCTCGGCGACGCAGGCGAGCCCGGCCAGGCTCAGCGCCAGCCCCAGCCAGAGCCGGGAGCGGACCGGGTGCCGCTGGCCGAAACGGGCCCAGAGCGCGATGAAGATCGGCGCGGTGAACTCGAACAGCAGCGCGATGCCGACCGGCATCCGGGAGATGGCCACGAAGTAGAGCATCGGCACGCCGAAGAAACCGGCCAGGCCGTAGCCGACCAGCATGGGCAGTTCCCGGCGGGTGATCCGCAGCCGCCGCAGTCCGGGGCGGAGCAGCGCGCTCAGCAGCAGCAGGCCGGTGACCGCGCCCGCGGCCCGGATGAGGGTGAGCTGGGGGGCCTCGACGCCGGCCCGCATGACGAGCTTGGAGACGGTGCCGTTGACCGCGAACAGGGCGGTCGACGAGATCACCATGAGTACGCCCAGCAGGGGCCCGGGTTTGGTCACGGCGGTGAGGGTAGCGCTCGGGTTGTCAGGGGCCGAAGCGGATCTGGGCCATTACCGCAGAGTGTGTCGGCGGCCACGATGATCCATCGGTGACCTGCGATTTGATCACCGGGGCCGACCCGCCGGTGAACTGGGAAAGTTCTGGTTGCGTTTTCGTCGGCGCCGAGGTGTACTGTCTCTGGTTAGAACGGGTGTTCGATTGATTCGGTGTTCGATGAAGTCGAGCATTCGTTCCCCTGCGGGGCGGTGTTTCGCGGCACCGGCTCCCGCTGCGGTTCCGCGGACCGCCTGGCTCCGGACGCTCGCGAGTCCGAGGCCGACAGGCAGACCGTCGCACGCCGCCCCCGACCCCCGGGCGGCGTGCGACGGCCCGCCGGTAAACCGCCGGCCGGATGTGGACGTGGGGAAGCGCCCATATCCGGCCGGCGATCCCGGTGCGTCTTCCTCCGCGCCGGATCGCTTCACGCGCAGGGCCACCGATCGACACGGTGGCGCCGACGGCGATGCGGAGGAGGAAGCCCATGTCGATCGACCCGGCTCAGATGCCCACGGTGCCCGCGCACGTGCTGCCGCACCGCACTCCCGCGCAGCTTCTCGTGATCGCCCGCAACGGGCTGGCCGAGGCCGCCCGGACACAGCCGGACGGGCTGCGTTACGCCGCCGCCCACCTGGCCGCGCTGCGTGCCGCGGCGGCACTGCTAGCGGCCCGGGCCCGTCCGGTCCCCGCCCGTCGCAGCAAGGTCACCAGCGTCTGGGACCTGCTCGTGCTCGTCGCTCCCGAGCTGGGGGAGTGGGCCGCCTTCTTCGCCACCGCCGCCGTCAAGCGGGCCGCCGCCGAGGCGGGCATTCCGCGGGTGGTGACCGCCCGTGAGGCGGATGACCTGCTGCGCGCCGCCGAAGATTTCGTGACCCTCGTCGAGCAGGCGCTCGGCGCCGTGCACCAGCCGGCGCTGGACGGTCTGGCCGCGGCCTGAGGTGCCGACCAGGATGAACGGCCGGACGGAGACCGGCGCAGCAGTCACGGCGGCCCGGACGGTGGTGGGCGCCACGGCGCTGGCCGGTCTGGTCCGGCCCGCCAGTGAGCCGGCCCCCCTGGGGGCCGGGCGCAGCCTGCCGGTCCTGCCCGAGCTGGCCGGGCTGCTGCCCCACGGCGTGCTGCGCCGGGGCAGCGTCGTCGCGGTCGCCACCGGCCGTCCGGTGAGCAACGGCGGGACTTCCCTGCTGCTGGCGCTGCTGGCCCAGGCGTCCCGGGCCGGATCGTGGTGCGCGGTGGTGGGCCTGCCCGAGCTGGGGATGGCCGCCGCCGCCGACCTCGGCATCGCCCTGGACCGGTTCGCCCTCGTGCCGGCCCCGGGGCCGGACTGGACGGCGGCGGTCGCCGCCCTGATCGACGGACTCGACGTCGTCGTCGCCGCCGTGCCCGCGACGGTCGGCGCCGCCGTGGCCGACCGGCTCGCCGCGCGCGCCCGCCAGCGGGGCTGCGTCCTGGTCTCCTACGGCCCCTGGACAGGCGCCGACGTCACCCTGCGGGTGGTACGCGGCGCCTGGGAAGGGCTCGGTCACGGCCGAGGGCGGCTGCGCCGGCGGGAAGTTGTCCTCTCCGCCCGGGGGCGAGGCGCCGCGGCCCGCCCCAAGGAGGTCAAGGTCTGGCTCCCCGGTGCCGGCGACAGCGCGGGCACCGCGGCGGCGGAAGCCGTGGCTCAGGGTGCTGTGGCTCAGGGTGCTGTGGCGGCGGGCACCGCCGGGCAGTCGCCGCGCCGCGTGCCCTTCGCCCTGGTGAAGTGAGTCCGGCGGCCGTCGCCGCACGGATGTGACCCAGGTCCGCCGATCGCGCCGGCGTCCTCCGTATTTCGAACAGGTGTTCTAGTCTGGCCAGGGGCAGGGCAGCCGGGACGGAGGTGCGCAGATGCCGGACGACGCGGCGGCGGTGCGCACCCTGGTCGTCTGGTGCCCGGACTGGCCGGTGGCCGCCGCCGAAATCGTCGACGGGGTGCCGGCCGCCGGCCCGGTGGCGGTGCTGCACGCCAACCGGGTGCTGGCCTGCTCCACGGCTGCCCGCGCCGAGGGCGTCCGGCGGGGCCTGCGCAAACGGGAGGCGCAGGGCCGCTGCCCGGAGCTGGTCGTCGTCGACCACGATCCGGGCCGGGACGCCCGCGCCTTCGAACCGGTGCTGACCGCCATCGCGCAGGTCGCCGCCGGCGTCGAGGTGATCCGCCCCGGTGTGGCAGCCCTCGCCGCGCGCGGACCGGCCCGCTACTTCGGCGGCGAGGAGCAGGCCGCCGAGCAGATCGTGGAGCAGATCGCCCAGAGCTGCGAGGTGGAGAGCCAGGTCGGCATCGCCGACGGCGTCTTCGCCGCCGGGCTGGCCGCCCGCAGCGGACAGATCATCGCCCCCGGCGCCACCCGGGGGTTTCTTGCCGGCCAGCCGATCGAGGCGCTGGCACGGACCGCCCTGACCGATCTGCTGCGCCGGCTCGGCCTGCGTACGCTCGGCGACTTCGCGGCGCTGCCCGCCGGGGACGTCCTGGCCCGGTTCGGCTTCGACGCGGCCCTGGCCCACCGGCTCGCGGTCGGCCGCGACCACCGGCCCCTCGCCGTCCGCCGGCCCCCGCCCGACCTGGCGGTGACCGAGACGTACGACGAACCGCTGGACCGGGTCGACGCGGCGGCCTTCGCCACCCGCGTCCTCGCCGAACGGCTGCACGAGCGGCTCACCGGGCACGGCCTGGGCTGCACCCGGCTCGAGATCGAGGCGGTCACCGCCGACGGGCAGGAACTGCACCGCACCTGGCGGCACGACGGGCTGCTCACCGCCGCGGCGATCGCCGACCGGCTGCGCTGGCAGCTCGACGGCTGGCTCTCCGGCGGTCACCGCCGCGGCGCCACGGCGGTGACCGCGCGCCCGACCGCCGGGATCATCCGGCTGCGCCTGACCCCGGCCGGGGTGCTCGCCCAGGCCGGGCTGCAGCCCGGGCTCTGGGGCGAGATGGGGCCGGAACGCGACCGCGCGCACCGGGTGCTCAGCCGGGTGCAGGGCCTGCTCGGCCCGGACGCGGTGGTCACCGCCGTGCTCGGCGGCGGACGCGGCGCCGCCGACCAGGTCCGGCTGGTGCCCTGGGGCGACGAGCGCACCCCGGCCCGGCCGCCGGCCGCGCCCTGGCCGGGCCGGATCCCGCCACCGGCGCCCGCCCTGGTGCTGCCGGTGCCGCTCGCCGCCGACGTGCGCGACAGCTCCGGAGCGCCGGTACGCGTCAGCGCCCGGCTGGAGGTCAGCGCCGCCCCGGCCCGGCTCGCCGTCGACGGCGCCGCACCGATGGAGATCACCGGCTGGTCCGGTCCGTGGCCGGTCGACGAGCGCTGGTGGGCGCCGGCCGAGGCCCGCCGGGGCGCCCGGTTCCAGATCGGCCTCGCCGACGGCGGCGCCCTGCTGCTCTGCCTGACCGAGGGGCGCTGGGTGGTGGAGGCGATCTATGACTGACCGCCGCGGGGTGCCCGGAGCGGAGGTGCTCCGGTGAGTTTCCACAACCCGGACCTGCCCTGGAGGGAGCTGGAACGGATCCTCTCCGGCCGTCCCGGCCCGCACCGGCATCTGCGGGTGGTCGACCCGCTCGCCGCCGACGACAGTGAACGGCCGCCCCGGCAGCCACCGGCGATGCCTTCCCCGGCTCCGGTGGAGGCGGGGCGGGTGCCCTACGCCGAGCTGCACGCCCACACCAACTTCAGCTTCCTCGACGGTGCCAGCCACCCGCAGGAGCTGGCCGCCGAGGCGGCCCGGCTGGGGCTGGGCGCGCTGGCGGTCACCGACCACGACGGGCTCTACGGGGTGGTGCGCTTCGCCGAGGCGGCCCGGGAGGTGGGGCTGCCCACCGTCTTCGGCGCGGAGCTGACCCTGGGCCGCCCCGGACCGCGCAGCGGCGAACCGGACCCGGCCGGCCGGCACCTGCTGGTCCTCGCCCACGGCCCCGAGGGGTACGCCCGGCTGTCGGCGGCCATCGCCCGCGCCCAGCTGCGCGGCGGGGAGAAGGGCCGTCCGGACTACGGCGAGCTGGAGCAGGTCGCCGCCGAGCTGCGCGACCACGTTCTGGTCCTCACCGGCTGCCGCAAGGGACCGGTGCCGGCGGCGCTGCTGACCGGAGGGGTCGAGGCGGCTGCCCGGGAACTGGACCGCCTGACCGCGCTCTTCGGCGCCGAGACGGTGGCGGTGGAGCTGACCGATCACGGCGACCCGGCCGACGGCGACCGCAACGACGCCCTCGCCGAGCTGGCCGCCGGTGCCGGGCTGCCGACCGTGGCCACCGGCAACGTCCACTACGCCACCCCCGCCCGGCGCCGGCTCGCGACCACACTGGCGGCGGTCCGGGCCCGGCGCAGCCTCGACGAGATCGACGGCTGGCTGCCCGCCGCCGGCACCGCCCACCTGCGCAGCGGCGCGGAGATGGCCGCCCGCTTCGCCGCCTACCCCGGGGCGGTGGCGCGGGCCGCCGAGTTCGGCGCCGAACTCGCCTTCGACCTGGACGTGGTCGCCCCGCGGCTGCCGGCGTACCCGGTGCCGCCCGGGCACACCGAGATGAGCTGGCTGCGGCAGCTGACCATGGACGGCGCGCTGGACCGGTACGGCCCGCGCGCGGCACACCCGCAGGCGTACCGGCAGCTCGACCACGAACTCGACATGATCGACAAATTGGGGTTCCCCGGCTACTTCCTGGTGGTCTACGAGATCGTGAAGTTCTGCCGGGAGCAGGACATCTACTGCCAGGGGCGGGGGTCGGCGGCGAACTCGGCGGTCTGCTACGCGCTGCGGATCACCAACGTGGACGCCGTCCGGCACCGGCTGCTCTTCGAACGTTTCCTCGCCCCCGAACGGGACGGACCGCCCGACATCGACGTCGACATCGAATCCGGTCGCCGGGAAGAGGTGATCCAGCACGTCTACGCCCGCTACGGCCGGGAGCACACCGCCCAGGTCGCCAACGTCATCTCCTACCGCCCCCGGTCGGCGGTGCGCGACATCGCCCGCGCGTTCGGCTTCCCGTCCGGGCAGCAGGACGCCTGGAGCAAACAGATCGACCGCTGGGGCACGGTTGCCGGCTCCGAGGCGGAGGGGATCCCCGAGCAGGTGGTCGCGTACGCCAACGAGCTGCAGACCTTCCCGCGGCACCTGGGCATCCACTCCGGCGGGATGGTGATCTGCGACCGCCCGGTGATCGAGGTCTGCCCGGTGGAGTGGGCGCGGATGCCCGGCCGCACCGTGCTGCAATGGGACAAGGACGACTGCGCCGCCGTCGGGCTGGTCAAGTTCGACCTGCTCGGCCTCGGCATGCTCACCGCCCTGCACCTGGCGCACGACCTGATCGAGTCGACCCTGGACCTGGGGAGCATGTCGCTGGACGATCCGGAGGTCTACGCGATGCTCTGCCGGGCCGACTCGGTCGGGGTGTTCCAGGTGGAGAGCCGCGCGCAGATGGCGACCCTGCCCCGGCTCAAGCCGCGGGAGTTCTACGACCTGGTGGTCGAGGTGGCGCTGATCCGTCCCGGGCCGATCCAGGGCGGCTCGGTGCACCCGTACATCCGTCGTCGCAACGGCCTGGAGCCGGTCACCTACGCCCATCCGCTGATGCGCAACGCGCTGGAGAAGACGCTGGGGGTGCCGCTGTTCCAGGAGCAGTTGATGCAGCTCGCCATCGACCTGGCCGGTTTCGACGCCGCCGAGGCCGACCAGCTGCGCCGGGCGATGGGCTCCAAACGCTCCACCGAGCGGATGGCGGCGATCTCGCAGCGCCTCTATGCGGGGATGGCCCGCAACGGCATCACCGGGGAGGTCGCCGACGACGTCTACCTGAAGCTCTCCTCCTTCGCCAGCTACGGCTTCCCGGAGAGCCACGCGATGAGCTTCGCCTACCTGGTCTACGCCAGTGCCTGGCTCAAGCGCTACCACCCGGCGCCGTTCCTGGCCGCGCTGCTCAACGCCCAGCCGATGGGTTTCTACGCACCGCAGACGCTGGTCGACGACGCCCGCCGGCACGGCGTGGAGGTACGCCGCCCGGACATCAACGCCAGCGGCGCCGACGCCGTCCTGGAGTCCACCCCGCAGACCCGGTGGGGCAGCGCAGCGGGGGAGCCGCCGCAGCGGTGGGGGCTGGGCGGTCCGGCGGTCCGGCTCGGGCTCGCCTCGGTGCGCACCATCGGCACCGAACCGGCCGAGCGGATCGAGGCCGAACGGGCGGCCGGTGGGCCGTACCGGGACATGGCGGATCTGGCCCGGCGCACCGGGCTGAGCGCCGCCCAGCTGGAGGCGCTGGCCACCGCGGACGCCTTCGCCTGCTTCGGGCTGACCCGGCGTGAGGCGCTCTGGGCGGCCGGGGCGGCGGCGCAGGAACGGCCCGGCCGGCTGCCCGGCGCGACCGGCGGGCTGACCGCGCCGACCCTGCCCGGGATGGACGAGGTGGACACCCTGCGGGCCGACGTCTGGGCCACCGGGCTGTCGCCGACCGACCATCCGGTACGGGTGATCCGGCCCCGGCTGGCGGCGCTCGGCGCGGTGCCGATCGGCGAGCTGGGGCGGGTGGCGCACCGCAGCCGGATCCGGGTGGGCGGGATCGTCACCCACCGGCAGCGGCCGGCCACCGCGGGCGGGGTGACATTCCTGAACCTCGAGGACGAGACCGGAATGCTCAACGTCATCTGCTCACCCGGGTTGTGGCAGCGCTACCGCCGGGTGGCCCGCAGCAGTGCCGCGCTGCTGATCCGGGGGCGGCTGGAGCGGGTCGAGGGGGTGACCAACCTGGTCGCCGACCGGCTCGACCCGATCGTCGTGCCGACCCGCGTCGCCGCCCGCGACTTCCGCTGAGCGCCGGCGGCGGCGCGGGAGGCGGGCACCCGTCGCCGCTGTCGCCCGGCGGCACTAGTCTCGATCGCGTGGAGCAGACCCGAGCGCTCGCCGGACCCGAGTTGACCCCCCGTACCGCTGTCGTCTGGACGGTGCTGCGCGCCGAACTCGACCGGCACGGCGGCCGGCCGCTGACCGTGCTCGACATCGGCGGCGGCACCGGCGGCTTCGCCGTGCCGCTGGCAGCCGCCGGGCACCGGGTCACCGTCGTCGACGCCAGCCCCGACGCGCTGGCCGCGCTGACCCGCCGGGCAGCCGAGGCCGCAGTGGGCGACCGGATCCGCGCCGTGCAGGGCGACGGGGATGCGCTCGCCGGGCTGGTCGAGCCGGGCAGCGTCGACCTGGTGCTCTGCCACGCCGTGCTGGAGGTGGTCGACGACCCGGCGACGGTGCTGGCGGCCATTGCCACCGCGCTGCGGCCGGGCGGCGCGGCGAGCGTGCTGGTCGCCGGCCGGGCCGCGGCGGTACTGACCCGGGCGATGAACGGGCACCTGAGCACCGCGGCGTCGCTGGCGGCAGCGCCCGAGGGGAGCACCGGCGCCCGGGACACGCTGCGCCGCCGCTACGACGCCGACACCGCCGCCACGCTGCTGACCGCGGCCGGCCTGACGGTGGAGGAGATCCACGGCGTACGGGTGCTCGCCGATCTGGTGCCGGCGGTGGTCGCCGACGGTGACCCGGGCGCCCTGCTGGAGCTGGAACTCGCGCTGGCCTCCCGCATTCCCTACCGCGATCTCGCCGCCCAGCTGCACCTCTTCGCGCGCCGGCCGGCATGAGCGACCTACTGCAACCGGTCCGTCCCCGCTACGGCGAGGCGAGCCTCGCCGACATCCTGCCCAGCGCCCTGGCGGTGCTCGGCGTGCCGGGCAGCCCCGACCCGCTGGGCCTCGCCGCCGAGCTGGACGGCGTACGCCGGATCGCGGTCCTGCTGGTCGACGGGCTCGGCTGGCACCAGATCCCCACGGCCGCGCCGTACGCGCCGGTGCTGGCCGAAATGGCCGCGACCGGGGGGCGGCCGCTGACCACGGGTTTCCCCTCCACCACCCCGACCAGCCTGGTGAGCCTGGGCAGTGGCGCCGCGCCCGGCGCGCACGGGGTGCTCGGCTTCCGGGTCCGGGTGCCGGCCACCGAGGAGATCCTCACTCACGTCTTCTGGACCGACGAGCCGGATCCGCACCGCTGGCAGCCGGTGCCGACGCAGCTGGAGCGGGCCCGCGCGGCCGGGGTGGCGGTGACGGTGGTGAGCCGGCCGGAGTTCGAAGGCAGCGGCCTGACCGTGGCGGCCAACCGCGGCGGCGACTTCCGGGGTGCGGCCGAGCCGGAGGAGCTGGCCCGGGAGATGCTCGCGGCGCTGACCGCCGGCCCCGGCCCGGCACTGGTCTCCGGCTACCACCGCGACCTCGACCTGTACGGGCACCTGGGCGGGGTCGACTCGCAGCTGTGGCGGGTGGCGGCGGCGGAGCTCGACGTGCTGCTGGAGCGGCTGCGTGCCGGCCTGCCGCGGGACGCGGCACTGCTGGTGACCGCCGACCACGGCCAGCTCAACGTGCCGGTGGAGCACCGCTTCGACCTCGACGCCGATCCGCGGCTGCGCGCCGGGGTGCGGCTGGTCGCCGGCGAGGCGCGGGTGCGGTACCTGCACACCGAGCCGGGAGCCACCGCCGACGTGGTGGCGGCCTGGTCGGAGCTGCTCGGTGAGGCCGCCTGGGTGGCGACCCGGGCGGAGGCCGTCGCGGCCGGCTGGTTCGGGCCGGTGCCGCCGGAGCATCTGGGCCGCATCGGTGACGTCGTGGTGGCCTGTCACGGCACGTACGCCGTCGTCGCCTCCGTCGTCGATCCGGGCGAGGCCCGGCTGGTCGGTTTCCACGGCTCGTACACCGCGGCCGAGATGACCATTCCGCTGCTGGTGGTCCGCGGCTGAGCTCTCGCTGCCGACCTGCCGACCTGCCGACCTGCCGACCTGCCAGCTGAGGCGTTGTTCGCTGGTTGTCGCAGGTGCGGGCTAGCCTGCGGGCATGGGACGCAGCCAGTCACTGCCGCGCGGCGGTGATCCGCACTTCGGCGCCGACGGCGACGATCGGGGCTGCACCATCCTGCACGTCGACATGGATGCCTTCTTCGCCTCGGTGGAGGTGCGCCGGCGCCCGGAGCTGCGCGGCCGCCCGGTGATCGTCGGCGGGACCGGACCGCGCGGCGTTGTCAGCTCCGCCAGCTACGAGGCCCGCCGCTACGGCGTGCGCAGCGCGATGCCGACCATGCGCGCCCGCTCCCTCTGCCCGCGCGCGGTCTTCCTGGCGCCGGACTTCGCGGCCTACTCGGAGGCGTCCCGCGCGGTGATGGCGATTTTCCGGGAGGTCACCCCGCTGGTGGAGCCGATCTCGTCGGACGAGGCGTTCCTGGATGTGGCGGGGGCGCGCCGGCTCTTCGGCCGCCCGGTGGAGATCGCCCGGCGGATCCGCGCCCGCGTCACCGAGCAGGAGCGGCTCACCTGCTCGGTGGGGGTGGCCGCGACGAAGTTCGTGGCCAAGCTCGGCTCCACCCGCGCCAAGCCGGACGGGATGCTCGTCATCCCGGCCGACCGGACGCTGGAGTTCCTGCATCCCCTGCCGGTGGGGGCGCTCTGGGGGGTGGGGGAGCGCGCCGACCAGACGCTGCGCCGGCTCGGGCTGACAACGGTGGGGGAGGTGGCCGCCGCGCCGCCCCGGATGCTGCGCAACGCGCTCGGCGAGGCGGCCTCGGCGCACCTGACGGAGCTGGCGCACGGGCGTGACCCGCGGCGGGTCAGCCCCGACCGGGTGGAGAAGTCCATCGGCGCGGAGACGACCTTCGACACCGACGTCAGCGACCGGGCGGTGCTGCGCCGTACCCTGCTGGGGCTGGCCGAGAAGGTCGGCGCCCGGCTGCGGGCGGCGGGTCAGGTGGGGCGGGTCGTCTCCATCAAGGTCCGCTACGACGACTTCCGGACCGTCAGCCGCTCCCGCACCCTGGAGAATCCGACCGACGTCGCCCGGGAGATCCTGACCACCGGCTGGCAGCTGCTCACCGTCCTGGACCCGGGTGCCCCGGTGCGGCTGGTGGGCATCCGCGTCGAGCGGCTGGCGGCGACGACCGACGCGCCGAGACAGCTGGTGTTCGGTGAGCCGGAACACGGGTGGCGGGAGGCGGAGACAGCGGCAGATGCCGTGGTTGCCCGTTTCGGGCGTTCTGCGGTGCGCCCGGCGAGTCTTTTGGCCCGCGCCGGCGACGATCAGCGGGAAAATCCCTCCCGGTGATGGGTCGTCCAGCTTTCCGAGGAGCGGCGCCCCTCGTAGACTTGTGGGATAGCCAGCCGGTCGGCTGACAACGGTCCCAGGACCGCGCGGACGACCAGAGTGACCGGGGAGGAGTGCCGTGCCGCTCTCGGAGCACGAGCAGCGGCTGTTCGAGCAGATCGAGCGGTCGCTTGCCGAGGACCCCAAATTCGCCTCGGCCGTTCGCGCCAGTGACCCGCGTGTGCATACGCGGCGTCGGCTGCTCGTGGCTGCCGGGATCATCGCCGTCGGCCTCGCCCTCGTCGTCTACGGCACAGTGATCAAGACCCCGCTCCTGTCGGTGGCGGGCTTCGTGCTGATGCTCGGCGCGGTCGGGTTCGCGCTGCAGTCCCAGCGCCGTGGCCGGACCCCGGACCTGCACGTCGTCGGCGGCACCAGCACCCGCGCCACGGCTGGTCGTGGCCGGTCCCGCAGCCGGGGCCGCCGGTCGTTCATCGACCGGCTGGAGGAGCGCTGGCGGGAGCGTCCCGAGGGGCACCGCTGACCCACACCGGAAAGCGCCGGCACCGACTGAGAAGACAGTGAACGCGGTCAGGCCCACGGCCTGACCGCGTTCGTCATGTCTCAGCCGGTTCGGCGCAGGAAGCGGCTCAGCCGGCTCGGCGCAGGAAGCGCCGCGGGGATCGGCGCTCGAACGCCGCCCGTACCCGGGCGGCGGCGGCGACGGTGCGGAAGACGGCCTCGGCGACACCCCGCTGCCAGCGGCGCAGCACCGAAGCGGGCAGCACCGCCGCCGACAGCCGGGTCCGGCGGTCGGCGCCGGCGGCCAGGGCCCGCCGCACCCGCGTCAGCGCCGGCACGAGGTCGTCGACCGGCACCTGCGGCCGGCGCGCGTACCGTGCCTGCTCCTCGGCCCGTCCGAGCAGCCGCGCCGCGGCGGCCGCGTCGTCGGGCAGGCCCGCGCCGGAGCGCACCACCGCTTCCGCCGTGCCGCGGGGCGTCTGGGCCGGTGACACCGGCACGCCGAAGTCGATCAGCAGGTCCTGCAGTTCGTCCCAGGCACGGTGGGTACGCGCCCGCACCAGATCGGTCCCGCCCTGCGCCGCGGTATCAGTGACCGATGGGGCCGGCAGGGTCGCGTAACGGCGGCGACGCCGCAGCGCGCGGGCCACCCCGGGTGCCAGCAGCACGACCGCCACCAGCACGACGATCAGCAACCACCAGGGCGAGACCACACGGTCGGGGGTCGGGTCGGCGACGAGTGCGCCCTCGCTGCCCGGATCCACGCCGCCGTCGCGCCGGTCCGGGCCCTGCGGACCGGCCTCGGTGTCGTCGTCCGACGGCGCCGTCGCACTCGCCGAGGGGGTGGGCTGCTCCGGGGCGTCGGCGTCCGGGGCCCAGTCGGAGCGGGCCGAGCCGCTCACCGCGTACGCCGGGGTGGCGTCGAACGGGACCCAGCCGACGCCGCTGAAGTAGACCTCGGTCCAGGCGTGCAGATTGCGGTTGGTCAGGGTGTACGTACCGTCGCCGTCGGCGCTGCCCCGGGTGAAGCCGAAGGCGACGCGGGCCGGAATGCCGGCGGCGCGCACCAGCCACGCCATCGCCGCGGCGTACTGCTGGCAGTAGCCGACCTTGTTGGTGAGGAAGTCGACGATCTCCTCTCCGCTGGTGCCGTTCGCCGTGCTGAGGCGGTACCGGAAGCCGTTGTCGGAGGAGAAGTGGTCGTAGATGGCGCGCACCTTGTCGTAGTCGGTGCGCTCGTCCTCGGTCAGCTCGGCGACCAGAGCGTCGACCTCCGGCACCGGCGGGACGACGGTCTGCTGCCAGGCCGGGTCGTCGCGACTGACGGCGGCGGCGCCGCGCAGCGCCCGCGGGGTGTAGGTGCTGCGCAGGTAGTCGAAGGAGTACGTCATGTCCCGGGAGTCCTCCCGGCGGGAAAAGATCAGTTGGCGCTCGGAGTCGTAGAGCCACCGGGAGCCGATGTCGCGCGTGCCCACCGGCGTGGCGTAGACGGGCAGCAGCGGCATCCGGAAGTTCTCCGTGATCTCCACCGTCGCCTGGTGCCGTTCCTGTCGAACGCCGTCGAGGTCGAGGTTGAAGGAGTCCGGGAGGGGGAGACCGTCCGACTGCAGCGGCCGCCCCTGCGGGGTGCGGACCCGGAAACCCCCGCCGAAGAGCTCGTCGGCGACGCCGAAGCGCAGATAGAACGGGCTCTTCTCGGAGGTGCGCACCCGCACCATGTCGACGCGTTCACCCTGGTTGAGCTGGCCGCTGAGCGCGGCGAAGAGATCCACCCGTCCGGAGCTGCCGTTGAGCCCGGGGCCGTCACCGCCGTCGCCGTCGCCGAAGCGGTCCAGCACCCCGCCGGTCATCCCGGGCACGGCCGCCGGCAGCAGCACCGCGACCAGCACCCCCAGCACGCTGAGCCGGCGACCCGCCGACGACAGCGGCGAGGGCTGCCAGGTGTCCACGTCACGGCCGTCCTCGGTGAACCGGCGCCCGAAGCGGCGTACCCGGTCGACGTTGTCGGCGCAGATCAGCCAGAGGTAACCGGCCGCGCCGATCACGAAGGGCGCCGGCGGCACCCCCTCGGTGGCGACCGCGACCGGCACCGAGTAGATGGCGAGCATCGGCAGGCCGGCGAGGGCGGGCCGGCGCAGCGTCACGGCGAGCAGATCCACCACGACGGCCACCCCGGCGACGCCGAGCACCGTGACGAAGAGCAACGGGTCGCTGTCCGGCACCGGCGCCCGGTGCCGGTTGATCTCTGTGCCCGTGGTGGCGAGGAGGTCGGCGAAGTGGGCGAAGGTGCCGGGGGTCGGCACCAGGGCGAGCAGCTCCGCGCCGCTGGGGAAGAGCCAGGCGAGCCCGATCAGCAGCCCGCCGGCCATGGCGAGCAGCTGGGCCCAGACCGGTGCCCGCAGTGCACGCGAGAGGGCGGCCGACCCGGCCACGGCGAGTACCGCGATCAGGCACATGCCGAACCAGGTCCAGCGTTCGAAGATCGACGAGAGCGGGGTCGCGGCGAGCAGGGTAGCGGCCGCGGCGATCAGTCCGAGCCGCTGCACCTGGTTCATCGTCGGCTCCCGACGGTCTCGGCGGTGACCGCCCGTCCGGCACCGCCGGCCGGATGCTGCGCCACCCGCGGCCAGATGGTGGCGAGGTCGTCACCGTGGCGTACCGGCACGACCCGCCAGCCCCGCCGGGCCAGCACCCGGGTGCCGGCGGCCAGTGACTGGGCGCTCTCGGCGCGGGCATGGTCGGGCAGGTCCAGCCAGCTGAAGCTGTCGATCAGGAAGGCGACGCCGGCGCCGGCGCTGCCGAGCCCGGTCACCAGTTCGGTGTCGGCGGGTGTGAGCGGACCGAGCAGCGCGACGACGAGGCCGCCGTCGGTGCGCCGGCGTACCCGCTCGACCAGCCGGGTCAGGTCGTGGCGGTGTTCGGGCCGGATGTCGGCGAGCTGGTCGAGGAGGTGTCCCTCGCCCTGTTCGCTCGCCACGTCGATGTTGTCGCCGGCGACCAGCCGGACCTGGAAGCCTGCCTGGCGCAGGTGCACGGCGATGCTCGCGGCCGCGCTGACCATCCACTCGAAACTCGCCGTCGGGCCCTCGCCGCAGTGGCTGCCGGCCCGGGTGTCGAGCACGATCGTGGCCCGGTTCTCGCCGGGTTGCTCCTCGCGGCGCACCATTAGCTCACCCGTACGGGCGGTCGACTTCCAGTGCACCCGCCGCAGGTCGTCGCCGCGGCGGTACTCGCGGGTGGCGGTGTCGTCCTCGCCGTGCACGGCGACCGAGCGGATCCGGCTGCGTCCGGCGCCGGCCCGGTTGCCGGGCAACGCCACCGCCTGCAGCGCGACGATGCGCGGCACGACGGTCAACCGGTCGCCGGGGGCGAAGGAGTGGGTCAGCTCGCAGAGCCCGAACGGATCGGTGACCCGGATGTGCAGCGGGCCGACCGGGTAACGGCCGCGCAGCTCAGGGCGGACCGTGTACGCGATCGAGTTGGCCTGGTGCACCCCGAGCCGGTCGAGCACCACCCGGGGCCGGCTGCCCAACGCGTACGGCAGCATGTCCTCCAGCAGCAGCGTCCCGGTCGGCAGCCGGGACACGTTGCGCAGCCGTAGCAGTACCCGCGCGCTGGCGCCGACCGGGATCCGGTGCGGGCCCACCTCCCGGTCGCATTCCAGCCGGGCTCGGGTCCGTCCCACGTAGAAGGCCGCCAGCAGCGGCAGGACGGCGAGCAGCACCGCGACCCGCAGCAGGTCCTGCTCGCCGAGCAGCACCGCGGAGACGGCCGCTGCCAGCGCGGCGGCCAGGAAGGACCGCCCGCGGGTGGTCAGCCCTCGCAGTCCCTCCAACATCGCCTCATCCCCTCCGGGGGGCGGCCGGGCGGTGTCCGTTGCTCTCGGCGGGCCGGCCGGCGGGGGGAAGGCCGTGGTGCTCCACGACCGGGACCCGCCGGACCAGTTCGCCGACGATTGTGTCGGTGTCGCGCCCGGCGAGCTGGGCGTCGGCGGTGGGGATGACCCGGTGGGCCAGCACCGGCACGGCCAGCTGTTGCAGATCGTCGGGGAGGACGTAGTCGCGCTCGTCCAGCGCGGCGATCGCGCGGGCGGTGCGCAGCAGCTGCAGCGTCGCCCGGGGCGAGGCGCCCAGGCGCAGCTCGGGGCAGTCGCGGGTCGCGGTGACCAGCGCCACCGCGTACTGCTTGACCGCGTCGGAGACGTGGATGGCACGCGCCGTGGCGATCAGCCGGCGTACCGTCTCGGCGTCGGTGACCGGGAGCAGCGCCTGCAGCGGGTCCCCGCCGCCGTGGCCGTCGAGCATCGCCAGTTCCGCGCCGACGTCGGGGTAACCCATCGCGATCCGGGCGGTGAACCGGTCGCGCTGCGCCTCCGGCAGCGGGTACGTCCCCTCCATCTCGATCGGGTTCTGGGTGGCGATCACCATGAAGGGCGCCTCCAGCTGGTAGGTCACCCCGTCCACGGTGACCTGCCGCTCCTCCATGCACTCCAGTAGCGCCGACTGGGTCTTGGGGGAGGCCCGGTTGATCTCGTCACCGACGACCAGGTTGGCGAAGACCGCGCCGGGCTTGAACTCGAAGTCGTGGTTCTCCTGGTGGTAGACGCTGACCCCGGTGACGTCGCTGGGCAGCAGGTCGGGGGTGAACTGGATGCGCCGCACCGTGCAGTCGATCGAGCGGGCCAGCGCCTTGGCGAGCTTGGTCTTGCCGACCCCGGGTACGTCCTCGATCAGCAGGTGCCCCTCGGCGAGCAGGACGGCCAGTGCCAGCCGCACGGTCGGGGTCTTGCCCTCGATGACCTGTTCGATGTTGGCGACCACCGCCGAGGTGACCTCGCGGAACTCGTCCTGCGGCAGTGTGCCGTCCAGCTCCTGGAAGATCTGCTGAGTCACCCGGTCTCCTTGTCATGCTTGCGCCGTTGCCCGGCCGGATTCCGCCAGGCGGTTGAATGCGATTCGGGGCGTCGTGCGGAGCAGAACGACCGCGCGGTGCACTCACGTACAACCCAGGCTATCCGCAATCTTCGGTGACGCCGACCCACTGCGGGGACCCGGGTGAAATTCCGGGAGGAACCCCCCGAAGGAGCGTCGCCGGCAGGTAGCGGCCAGGAGTGTGCGCGCCCGGACCGGGGCAGGCGCTAGAATGCGCTCATGGCTGGAGTAGTTCTGCTCCTTATCCGGCCGTGCTGATGCGCTGAGCGCGCCACAGCACGGCATCCCCTCCTGCGCGAGGGGCTTTTTTGTGCCCTGGAACAGCCAGCCCGAGCGAGCGAACCGAGGCCACCGGCGGGATAACCAGCCGCCCGGTGGCCCCGGCGGTGACAACCGAAGCGAGGAGCGCCATGACCGAGGTAGCCGCAGCGGCGACCGACACCCCACCGTTCCGGTACACCGCCGCCCTGGCCGGTGAGATCGAGCACCGGTGGCAGGACATCTGGCAGGAGCGCGGCACCTTCCGCGCCCCGAACCCGACCGGGCCGCTGGCCGACCCCGAGCACCCCCGGGCCGGGGCGGAGAAGCTCTTCGTACTGGACATGTTCCCCTACCCGTCGGGCGCCGGGCTGCACGTCGGGCACCCGCTGGGCTACATCGGCACCGACTGCTACGCCCGCTTCCAGCGGATGAGCGGCCGCAACGTGCTGCACGCGATGGGCTTCGACGCGTTCGGCCTGCCCGCCGAGCAGTACGCCGTGCAGACCGGCACCCACCCGCGGACCACCACCGAGGCGAACATCGAGCGGTACCGCGCGCAGCTGCGCCGGCTGGGGCTGGGACACGACGACCGGCGCTCGGTCGCCACCATCGACACCGACTTCTACCGCTGGACCCAGTGGATCTTCCTGCAGGTCTACAACTCCTGGTACGACCCGGATGCCCGCAAGGCCCGTCCGATCACCGAGCTGATCGCCGAGTTCGAGGCGGGTACGCGCCCGACCCCCGACGGCCAGAGCTGGGCCGCACTCGACGCCGACCAGCGGCGCCGCATCGTCGACGACCACCGGCTGGCGTACGTCTCCGAGGCGCCGGTGAACTGGTGTCCCGGCCTGGGCACCGTGCTGGCCAATGAGGAGGTCACCGCCGAGGGCCGCTCCGAGCGGGGCAACTTCCCGGTCTTCAAACGCAACCTGAAGCAGTGGATGATGCGGATCACCGCCTACGGTGACCGGCTGATCGAGGACCTGGACGCCCTGGACTGGCCCGAACCGATCAAGATGATGCAGCGCAACTGGATCGGCCGCTCCACCGGCGCGCACATCGACTTCCCGACCGCGCAGGAGCCGATCCGGGTCTTCACCACCCGCCCGGACACCGTCTTCGGCGCCACCTACATGGTGCTGGCGCCGGAGCACGCGCTGGTCGACACGCTGGTCCCGGCGGCCTGGCCGGAGCAGACGAAGCCGGCGTGGACCGGCGGGCACGCCGACCCGCGGGCGGCCGTGGCGGCGTACCGCGCGGCCGCGGCGGCGAAGTCGGAGCTGGAGCGGACCGCCGACGCCAAGGAGAAGACCGGCGTCTTCATCGGTGCGTACGCGACCAACCCGGTCACCGGCGGGCAGATCCCGATCTTCATCGCCGACTACGTGCTGGCCGGTTACGGCACCGGCGCGATCATGGCCGTGCCCGGCCAGGACGAGCGGGACTGGGCCTTCGCCGAGGTATTCGACCTGCCCATCGTGCGGACGGTGGCGCCGTCGGAGGGTTTCGACGGCAAGGCGTACACCGGCGACGGCCCGGCGATCAACAGCGCCGCGCCGGAGCGCGGGATCGACCTGAACGGCCTGGACGTCGCCGAGGCCAAGGCGAAGATCATCGACTGGCTGGAGGCGAACGAGCACGGCGCGGGCGCGGTCACGTACCGGCTGCGCGACTGGCTGTTCAGCCGTCAGCGCTACTGGGGCGAGCCCTTCCCGATCGTCTACGACGAGGCCGGCAACGCCATCGCCCTGCCGGAGGAGATGCTGCCGGTCGAACTGCCGGAGGTCGACGACTTCTCGCCCAAGACCTACGACCCGCTGGACGCGAACTCGGAGCCGGAGACCCCGCTGTCGCGGCGCAAGGACTGGGTCGAGGTCGAGCTGGACCTGGGCGACGGGCCCAAGCGCTACACCCGCGAGACCAACGTGATGCCGCAGTGGGCCGGCTCCTGCTGGTACGAGCTGCGCTACCTGGACCCGACCAACTCCGCGCAGTTCGTCGACCCGGCCAACGAGCGGTACTGGATGGGCCCGCAGTTCCCCGGTGACTGCGGCGGCACCGACCTCTACGTCGGCGGCCAGGAGCACGCCGTGCTGCACCTGCTGTACGCCCGCTTCTGGCACAAGGTCCTCTACGACCTGGGGCACGTCTCGTCCTTCGAGCCGTTCCGCCGGCTGTTCAACCAGGGCATGATCCAGGCGTACGCCTACACCGACGAGCGCGGCACCTACGTGCCGGCCGAGGAGGTCGTCGAGCGCGACGGCACGTACTTCCTGGGCGAGGCGCAGGTGCGCCGGGAGTACGGCAAGATGGGCAAGTCGCTGAAGAACGTGGTGACCCCCGACGACATGTGCGCCACGTACGGCGCCGACACCTTCCGCGTCTACGAGATGTCGATGGGGCCGCTGGAGGTCTCCCGCCCCTGGGAGACCCGCGCGGTGGTGGGGTCGTACCGGTTCCTGCAGCGGGTCTGGCGCTCGGTGGTTGACGAGGGCAGCGGCGAACTGCGGGTGACCGACGCCCCGGCCGACGAGGCGACCCGCCGGCTGCTGCACAAGACCATCGACGGGGTCGGGGCCGACATGGCGGCGATCCGGTTCAACACCGCCATCTCGAAGCTGATCGAGCTGACCAACGGGCTGACGAAGCTGGCGGCGACCCCGCGCGAGGTGGCCGAGCCGCTGGTGCTGATGCTGGCCCCGTTCGCCCCGCACATCGCCGAGGAGCTGTGGGCGAAGCTGGGGCACGAGCGGTCGCTGGCGTACGAGGCATTCCCGGTCGCCGACCAGACGCTGCTGGTGGCCGAGATGGTGACGTACCCGGTGCAGGTCAACGGCAAGGTCCGCGGTCGTGTCGAGGTGGCCGCCGACGCCGCCGAGGAGACCGTCCGTGCCGCCGCGCTGGAGGCGGTCGCCGGTCAGCTGGGGGGCAAGGCGCCGCGCAAGGTGATCGTGATCCCGGGGCGGATGGTCAGCGTCGTGGCCTGAGCGCCACGGCAGGACCCGGCCGCGGGTCCGCGAGATGGACCCGCGGCCGTCGTCTCCGCGGCGCTCACCTGCGCTCCTCTATAGTTCGCGAGATCATCAGCCGAGACCGAGGAGTGGTCGCCGTGCCCATGCCCGGGACAGGTCCGCGGCCGGCCGCCCTCGCCGGCGGCAGCCCGCTGAACCGGATGACCCGCCGGATCGCCGCACCGCTGGTGCGGTTGATCTTCCGGCCGGTCATCGAGGGGCGTGAGCGGATCCCGGCCACCGGTCCGGTCGTCTTCGCCGCCAACCATCTCTCCTTCGTCGACAGCATCGCCATCCCGCTGGCGGCGCCGCGGCCGGTGTACTTCCTGGCCAAGGCGGAGTACTTCGAGGGGCACGGGCTCAAGGGGCGCCTCACCCGCTGGTTCTTCACCGCCACCGGCGCGATCCCGGTGCGCCGCGGCATGCACCGCGACGCCCAGGCCGCCCTGGACACCGCGCTGGAGGTCCTGCGGGCCGGCGCCGGCTTCGGCATCTACCCGGAAGGGACCCGTTCGCTGGACGGACGGCTCTACCGGGGGCGTACCGGGGTGGCGTGGCTGGCGCTGACGACCCGCGCGCCGGTGGTGCCGGTCGGGCTGGTCGGCACCGAGGGGATCCAGCCGGTGGGTGCCAGGCTGCCCCGGCGCAGCCCGGTCCGGGTGCGCTTCGGCGAGCCGCTGCGTTTCGGTCCCGAGTACGGCGACGCCGGTTCGGCCGCCGCCCGGCGCCGGGTGACCGACGAGATCATGCAGGCGATCGGTGAACTGTCGGGGCAGGAGCGGGCGCCGGGCTACAACCGTCCGCCACAGCCGGAGTAGCCCCGTCCTGTTCCGGGCCGGCCCCGGGCCGCCGGGCACGCCACGCGCGGTGCACCAGCACCGCGCCCAGCAGCAGCCCCAGGGCGGCCGGCGCGGCGGCGAACCAGTCGATGCCGCCGGGGGCGGTCACGGCGGCGCCGACAGCGGCGTAGCCGAAGGCGCTCGGCATGATCGCCACGATGCTGCCGAGCAGGAACGGACCCGGTCGCACCCCGGTGGTGCCGTAGCCGTAGCTGATCAGACCGAAGCCGCCGAGCGGCAGCAGCCGTACGGTGAGCACGCCGGCCAGGCTCTGCCGGGTGAACCAGCGATCCAGGCGGGCCAGCCGGCCCGCGGACCGCTCGGTCATGAAGGCGCGCCCCAGCAGCCGGCCGGCCGTGAATGCCACGATGGCGGCGATCAGCGCCGCGGCCAGGGTGTAGAGCGCGCCCTGCCAGAAGCCGAAGAGCGCTCCCCAGGCGACGGTGAGCACCGTCCGCGGCACCAGCGCCACCATCAGCAGCGCGGCGACGCCGATCGCCGCCACCGGCGCGTAGCCGCCGAGCCGGTCGACCAGGGCCGGCAACTCGTCGGCCGCGGGCACCGGCGCCACGGCGGTGATCAGTCCCAGGCCGGCGAGGATCGTCAGCAGCAGTAGGAACCGCCGGGTGGAGCCGCGCCGCAGCTGCGTCCGCAGCCGGTCCCGGTGACGCTGCCGCGACGCCGGGGCGCCGGAACCCCGGGACGCCGTGACGCCCGCAGCCGTGGGGTGCGGCGCCGCTGGGCCCGGGACGGTCATTGCCGGGCGGCGACCGCCGCCCGGCGCTCCGCCCGCAGCTTCTCCGGCCAGCTGTCGTCCAGCGGCGGGAGCTGACCGGCGCCGGTGGCCCAGCGCAGCAGCAGGTCGGCCAGGGCGGGGTTGCGGGCCAGCGCCGGTCCGTGGGAGTAGGTGCCGAGCAGCTTGCCGCGCCAGGCCCCTTCGGTGACGCCGTCGTTGCCGACCCCGGCGGTGACCCGGGCCAGCGGCGAGACCTCCGGTCCGAGATGGGTACGCCCGCCGTGGTTCTCGAAGCCGGTCAGCGCGGGAACAGCCAGCCGCGGGTCCACGTCGCCGGCCAGTTCGCCGACGGCCCGTGAGGCGCCCCGGTCGGAGTGCAGGTCCAGCAGGTCGAGTCCGGCGCACTGGGTGCCCTTGGCGAAGAAGGAGCGGCCCAGCAGCTGGTAACCGGCGCAGACGCCGAAGACGACCGAGCCCTGCGCCGCTGCCCGGTGCAGTCCGCCGTCGGCCATCAGCCGCTGGGCGCCGAGCGCCTGCGGGCCGTCCTCGCCGCCGCCGACGAGGTAGATGTCGGCGGTGGTGGGCAGCCGTTGGTCCGAGCGGACCTCGAGGGTCTCGACCGGCATGCCGCGCATCCGCGCCCGGTGGGCCAGGATCAGCAGATTGCCGCGGTCGCCGTAGGTGGACAGCAGGTCCGGGTAGATCCAGACGATTCGCAGGCTCTCAGTTGACACGGTCCAACTCCGCTCGGATGTCCTGGAAGGCGGTGTAGTTCGCGATGACCTCCAGCCGTCCCGCAGGCACGGCGGTCACGGCGTCGAGGAAGCGCCGTACGTGCTGGAAGGGCACCTGGTTGATCTCCAGTCGCACCGCCAGGTCGTACGCGCGGTCGCCGGTGATGAGCACCTGCCGGCCGCGCAGCGGCGCGAAGTCGACGTCGTAGAGCCAGGAGGTGTCCGCGCCGTCGGGGTCCCGGGCGTTGATGGAGAGCAGGGTCGGGGCGTCGTCGGCCATGTCGAAGGCCTCCAGCCAGCTGGCGGGGTTCTTCGCCAGCAGCAGCCGGATGTTGCGCCCGTCGCGGATCACCTGGGCGTAGCGGCCGGCCACCGAGGTCACGCTGCCGAGGCGGGAGACCGCGTCGACCGGGCGGACGCCGAACTGCGCGGCCACGGCGAGGGCGGTCGCGGCGTTGCCGAGGTTGACCCGGCCGGGGAGCTGAAGGCTGATCTTGTGCCAGGCGCCGGTCGGGTCGAGCACGCCGTCGTCCTCGACGAGCCAGTGCGGCTGCGGCCGGCGCAGCGGGCAGCCGACACACCACCACTGATCGCCGGAGCGTTCGATGGAGGAACCGCACTCGGGGCAGACCCAGGAGTCGTCGTGCCAGCGCTGCCCGGCGCTGAACCAGGTGACCAGCGGCGGCCGTTCGCGGGCCGAGGGCGGGGTGACCGCCCAGACCACCATCGGGTCGTCGGCGTTGGCGACGATGCGGATGTCCGGGTGCTGCACGAGGGTGGACCGCCACAGCTGGGCCATCATCGCGACCTCCTTGGCCCGGTCCAGCTGGTCGCGGGAGAGGTTCAGCAGCGCCACCACGCGGGGGTTGGTCGCGTCGATCACCTGCGGCAGGTAGTGCTCGTCGACCTCCAGCACCGCGTACGGCGTGTCGCCGGCCTTGGCCAGCGCCGAGGTGTGCCCGGTGGGCATGTTGGCGCCGAAGGAGTTGGTGGCGACCGGCCCGAGGACCCCGACGGCGGCGGTGGTCAGCCGGGTGGTCGTGGTCTTGCCGTTGGTGCCGGAGACCAGCGCGATGGCGCGTCCGTTGGCGAGGTGCGCCAGCAGATCCGGGTCGATCTTCAGACCGATCCAGCCGCCGATCACCGATCCGTCGCCGCGGCCCGCCGCCCGCGACAGCGCGGCAGCGGTACGCGATACCGAGGTGGCCACTTTCGCCCGCAGGGGCATCGTCCCGTCCG
Organism: Melissospora conviva; assembly: GCF_049523535.1. NCBI lineage: Bacteria > Bacillati > Actinomycetota > Actinomycetes > Micromonosporales > Micromonosporaceae > Melissospora > Melissospora conviva. The sequence continues at coordinate 675,171 of NZ_JBLLDT010000002.1, read as the reverse complement.
TCACGCGAGGCAGGTTACCCCGAGCGGTCCCCTCCACCCCTGGCGGTCGTCCCTCCACTTTCCTCCCTGCCCTCCTCGCCCGGCCACCGGCTGTGATCGCCAAATAGGCATCCCGCTGCCAAACGTGACACCACATGTGGTGTGCGTCACTTTCTGATCAACTGTCGGAGACCCGACGTGTCGACGGCACGCCGCCGCGCTCCACTCCACTCCACCACCTATGACGTGGTCTTTTGTCGCCGAATCCGGTACTGATCGGGGCGAAATCCGGTTGCAGGTGGAGGGAAGTGGAGTAGAGTGGGGCGCGATGGTGGGGCCGGGAGGGTCACACCGGCCCGAGGGGTCAGCGGCGCCGCGAACGCCGCGCGAGGGCAAGGGGGGTTGGGCCGAATGTTTCTCGGCACCCACACTCCGCGCCTCGACGACAAGGGCCGGCTGATCCTTCCGGCGAAGTTCCGGGACGAGCTGGCGGGAGGTGTCGTGATCACAAAAGGGCAGGAGCGCTGCCTCTACGTCTTCCCGACCGCCGAGTTCGCACGTATCGCCGAGCAGTTGCACGCGCAACCGATGACGCACAAGGCAGCCCGCGCCTACAGCCGGGTCTTCTTCGCGAGCGCGCACGACGAGGTTCCGGACAAGCAGGGGCGGGTGACCATCCCGGTGCACCTGCGGGCGTATGCGGCCCTGCACCGGGAGCTGGTGGTCATCGGGGCGAGCACCCGGGTGGAGATCTGGGATCGCCAAGCCTGGGAGACCTACCTCGCTGAGAGTGAAGACGACTTCGCCGACATCGAACAGGGGGTGCTGCCGGGCGGGCTGTAGGGCCGCGGCACGACACGTACCGCCAGATCTCCAGCCGCTCGTTGCTCCTGGCGCCCCTTCCCCGGTGCCAGGGCACGCCGGACGCCGGAGACGCGAAACCGGCTGGCGAGAGCGGATGGGGATCTGACGGTACGAGCGCGTGGGAACGCGATCGGCAGCAGTGACAACGAATCGAAAAACGTAAACCAGTGGGGGTCGACATGGCGGAGCTACGCGGCAGGCATGTGCCGGTGCTGCTCGAGCGCTGCCTCGAGCTGCTGGCCCCCGCGCTCGGACGCGGTGGCCCGACGGTGCACGTGGACGCCACGCTGGGGCTCGGCGGTCACGCCGAGGCGGTGCTGGCGGCCTTCCCGGAGACGGTGCTCGTGGGGCTCGACCGCGACACCGAGGCGCTGGCGCACGCCCGCGCCCGACTGGCGCCGTACGCCGACCGGATCCACCTGGTGCACGCGATCTACGACGAGCTGCCGGAGGTCCTGGCCGAGCTGGGCATCGATGGCATCGACGGTGCGCTCTTCGACCTGGGGGTGTCGTCGCTGCAGCTCGACGCGGCCGACCGCGGGTTCGCCTACGCGCAGGACGCGCCGCTGGACATGCGGATGGACCAGACCCGGGGCGTCACCGCCGAGGAGGTGGTCAACACCTACTCGCACGGCGACCTCGCCCGGGTGCTGCGGGTCTACGGCGAGGAGAAGTTCGCCGGCCGGGTCGCCTCGGCGATCCTGCGGGAGCGCGAGCGCAACAAGATCACTTCCTCGGCCCGTCTGGCGGAGCTGGTCCGGGAGTCGATTCCGGCCGCAGCACGACGAACCGGGGGACACCCGGCAAAGAGAACGTTTCAGGCTTTACGGATCGAGGTAAACCGAGAACTGGTCGCGTTGGAGACGGCGCTACCAGCAGCTCTGGACGCGCTCGAGATCGGAGGCCGCATGGTGGTGCTGTCCTACCACTCGCTGGAGGACCGCCTCACCAAGCAGGCCTTCGCTGCCCGGGCGCGTAGCAGTGGTCCGGTGGACCTCCCGGTGGAGTTGCCGGGAACCGGGCCGACGCTGCGGTTGCTCAGCCGGGGGGCGGAGCCGCCGACCGAGGCCGAGGTGGCCGCCAACCCGCGTGCCGCATCCGTGCGGCTGCGGGCGGCGGAGCGCATCGACCCCGACGCGCCAGGGCGTACGTCAGGGACCGACCGCGAACGGTCCCGACGGTCAGCACAGGGGATGCACCTGCCCGCCGGATCCCGCAAGGGGCGGCGGCGGGTGCCGGCAGAAGGCAGGGACGCGGCGAGCCAGGGGGAGGGATCATGAACGTCAACAGGCGCGACAGCCGGGTGCAGCCCGGCGGTTCGCGCGGCGCTGCGCAGCGCGCACCGCGGTCGGGGGGCCGGACCACGGTGGAGTCGCGCGCACACGCCGGAAAGCGAGTGGCAGCAGATCGCGCCGCCGGCTCGCGCGACGCCGGCATCGCCGCGGCGGCACAGTTCCGTACGCAGGGGACCGCCGCGCTGCGCGTGGAGCGCGCCCGGCCGCAGCGCGACGCCGCAGCCGCACCCCGGCTGCAGGTGGCGCCGCCGCCGCCGGTGCGGGTGCCCGGCACGTCGTTCGTGGCGCTGATCCTGGTGCTGGTCGTCGCCGGTGTCCTCGGTGTCGTGGTGGTCAACACCAAGATCAACGAGAACGCGCTGCGCCTCGCCCAGCTGGAGAAGCAGCAGGCCGCCCTCGACCTGGACCAGCAGCAGCTTCAGCAGGCGATCACCGACGCCCAGGCGCCGGGCAACCTGACCGCCAAGGCGCGGCAGCTCGGCCTGGTCGAGTCGGGCCCGCCGACCTACATCCGCCTCTCCGACGGCCGGGTCATCGGTGTGCCGCAGCCGGGCAACGGCCAGGCCGGCGCCGCCGGGTCCGCAGGAGACTGATCGGTGGCACCACGATCCGACGAGCCGCGCCGGGACCCCCCAGGGTCCCGGCGCGGTTCCGGGCGTGGGGGCAACCGCACCGGTCAGCAGCCCAGCGGTGAACCGGGCCGGGGCATCTCCGACGCCCGCGCCTACACCCCGCGTGGGCGCAGCCTCCGGGAGGCCGCCGAACAGCGCCGCACCCCCCGCACCAGCCGCTCCGGCGACCCGTTCCGGCCGGCCCTGCAGGTCGTCGAAGGCGGGCGCGCCGAGGGCGGATCCGACACCGCACGCCGAGCCGGCCGCCGTCCGGCACCGGCGGAGGGGGACCGGCCGCCGGCGCAGCGCACCCGCGGCGGTGGCCGGGTCGCCGAGCCCGTGCCCCGGCGCCGGGAGACCCCGCCGGCCAGGCAGCGCCGTGACGGCCGGACGGCGCCGCGCCGTCCCAGCCGCAAACCCCGCCGCCCGCCCCGGCTCGCCGATCCCGCGCGGCGGCTGCGCCTGGCCGGACTGCTCACCCTGGTGGTGTTCGCCACCATCGGCATCCGGCTGGTGGCACTGCAGGTCGGTGAGAGCCCGTACGCCGAGCTGACCGGGCGGCAGCGGACCGTGCAGCTCGCCGCCCCGCGCGGCGCCATCTACGACCGGGACGCGGTCGTTCTGGCCCAGAGCGTCGAGGCCCGGGCGATCTCCGCCGACCCCACCGAGATCACCGACCCGCAGGCAACCGCGACGGCGCTCTCGCCGCTGCTGGGAATCGCCCGCACGACGCTGCTCGAGCGGATGGCCCCCGGCACCACCGAGCTCGGCACCCCGCTGCGCTTCCGCTACGTCGCCCGGGGCGTCTCCGTCGACACCGCCCGCAAGATCGAGCAGTTGAAGCTCGAGGGCATCTACAGCGGACGCGACGAACGCCGCGAAGTGCCCGGCGGCGACCTCGCCGCGAACCTGCTCGGCTTCACCGGCCGGGACATGGTCGGCCTGGAAGGGCTGGAGGCCCGCTACGACGAGGTGCTGCGGGGCCGGCCCGGCAGCTGGACCTACGAGGCCGGCAACAGTGGTCTCGACGCGCCGATCCCCGGCGGCTACAGCCACCGGGACGAGGCCGAGCCGGGCAGCAACCTGTACCTGACCATCGACGCCGACCTGCAGTTCCAGGTCCAGAAGCTGCTCAGCGAGAGCATGCCCCGGGTGGCCGGCGCGACCGCCAGCGCCGTCGTCCTGGAGGTCGGCACCGGCGAGATCCTCGCCCAGGCCAGCCACCCCACCTACGACGCGGCGAACTGGGAGAGCAGCGACCCGGCCGACCGGTCCGACGCCGCGACCAGCTTCATTGTCGACCCGGGCTCGGTGCACAAGGCGATCACCTTCGGCGCAGCCCTCGAGGAGGGAGCCGTCGAACCCGACACCGTGCTCGCGGTTCCCAACGCCATCCGCAAGGGCGACACGACCTTCGCCGACACCTATCCCGCCAACGGCCGGCGGATGAGCCTCGACGGCATGCTCGCCCACTCCTCGAACGTCGGCACGATCATGGTCGCCGACCGGCTGGGGCCGGCGAAGCTCCACGACTACCAGCGCCGGTTCGGCCTGGGCGAAGCGACCGGGGTCGGCCTGCCCGGCGAGGCCTCCGGCGCGCTGCTCGCGCCGGAGAACTGGAGCGACTCGTCGTACGGCTCGGTCCCGATCGGGCACAGCGTCGACGCCACTCCGCTGCAGATGGCCGCCGCCTACGCGGCCATCGCCAACGACGGCGTCTACGTCCGGCCCCGGCTGATCAAAAAGATCGTCGGCGCCGACGGGACCGAGCAGCACGTCGAGCTCGACAGCAGGCGGGTGCTCGGCACCGAGAACGCCGCCGCGCTGCGCCGGATGCTGGAGGCGGTCACGACTGTTCCGGACGCCACCGGCGGGCGGGCCGCGGTCAAGGGCTACCGGGTCGCCGGCAAGACCGGCACCGGCTGGCGCCTGGTCAACGGCAAGAAGGTCGCCGGCGACGTCGCCTCCTTCATCGGCATGGCCCCGGCCGAGAACCCCAGGTACGTCATCGCCGTCTTCGTACACACCCCGTCCGGCGGCGGCGGGGACGTCTCCGCACCGATCTTCTCCGACATGATGGCTTTCACCCTGGCCCACTACCGGGTGCCCCCGAGCAGCGCCGCACCGCCCAAGTTCGAGGTCTTCCCGCGCTGAGCAGGGATATCGCGACATCATCGGTGAGTGCCGACGAACCACCGGGACGGCAGTGTGGTCGGGGCCGGACGAAAGGGTAGGGTCTGACGCCGTGCCCGGCAATCCGCGTCCCCGTACCGTGATGTCCACCCGGCTCGGCGATCTCGCCGCGCGGCTCGCTGTGGAGCCGCCTGCCGGCGCCGCGGAGGTGACGGTCACCGGAGTCACCCATGCCGGCCACGAGGTCCGCCCCGGTGACCTCTTCGCCGCCCTGCCCGGCGCCCGCCGGCACGGTGCCGAGTTCGCGGCCGACGCCGCCGCCGCAGGCGCGGTCGCGGTGCTCACCGATCCCGCCGGCGCCGAACTCGCCGCCGGCAGCGGGCTGCCCGTGCTGGTCGTCGCCGACCCCCGGGAGGCACTCGGCCCCCTCGCCTCGGCCGTCTACGGCGACCCCACCGCCGACCTGCTGGTCATCGGCGTGACCGGCACCGCCGGTAAGACCTCCACCGCGTACCTGGTCGAGTCCGGCCTGCGCGCCGCCGGCCACCGCACCGGGCTGATCGGCACCGTGGAGACGCGCCTGGGCGGCACCGTCGTGGAGAGCGTGCGGACCACCCCGGAGGCGACCGACCTGCACGCCATGCTCGCCGCGGCCCGCGAGGCCGGTGTCACCGCCGTGGTGATGGAGGTCTCCAGCCACGCGCTGGCGATGGGACGCGTCGGCGGGGTCCGCTTCGCCGTGGGTGGCTACACCAACTTCGGCTCCGACCATCTGGACTTCCACGCCGACTCGGCGGACTACTTCGCCGCCAAGGCCCGGCTCTTCGACGGCCGCTGCGGCGCCGAGGTGCTCAACCTCGACGACCCCGCGCTGGCGCCGCTCTTCACTCCCGCGACGATCAGCTACTCCGCAGCCGGGGACCGCCGGGCGACCTGGTGGGCGGCGGAGATCACCGGATCCGGCTACACCCAGCGCTTCACCGCCAACGGGCCGGGCGGGCAGGCGGTGCCCGCCGGGGTCCGGCTGCCCGGGCGGCACAACGTCGCCAACGCGCTGCTGGCCATCGCCATGCTCGTCGCGGTCGGCGTCGACGCCGCGACCGCCGCCGCCGGGGTCGCCGACTGCCCCGGGGTTCCCGGCCGGCTGGAGTTGATCGACGCGCCGGGTCCGGTGCGGGGCGTCGTCGACTACGCCCACAAGCCGGACGCGATCGTGGCCGCCCTCGCCGCGCTGCGGGAGCTCACCGCCGGCGGCGGCCGGGTGCTCTGTGTGATCGGCGCCGGCGGCGACCGTGACCGCGGCAAGCGGCCGGTGATGGGAGCCGCCGCCGCCGAGGGCGCCCAGCTGGTGCTTGTCACCGACGACAACCCCCGCACCGAGGACGCCGCCCTGATCCGCTCCGAGGTGCTCTCCGGCGCCCGGCGCGTTCCCGGCGCCGAGGTGCTGGAGATCGCGGGGCGCCGCGCCGCCATCGACGAGGCGGTGGCGCTGGCCCGCCCCGGCGACATCGTCGCGGTCCTCGGCAAGGGACACGAACGAGGCCAGGAGGTGGCCGGCGAGGTGCTGCCATTCGACGACCGGACCGAGCTGGCGCAGGCGCTCAGCGCCCGGTTCGGCACGGCAGGGGAGGCAATGTGATTGCGTTGACGCTCGCCGAGGTGGCCGCCGCGGTCGACGGCCGGCTCGCCGGAGCCGACCCACAGGCGGTGGTCACCGGCTCGGTGGAGTTCGACTCGCGCAAGGTCTCACCGGGCGGGCTCTTCGTCGCCTTCGCCGGAGAGCAGGCCGACGGGCACGACTTCGCCCCGGCTGCCCGCGACGACGGCGCCGCGGCGGTCCTGGGCACCCGCGAGGTGCCCGGGGTGCCGATGGTGCTCGTCGACGACGCGCTGGCGGCGATGGGGGCGCTGGCCCGCGCTGTGGTCGACCGCCTCGACCAGCTCACCGTCATCGGGATCACCGGCTCCTCCGGCAAGACCACGACCAAGGACCTGATCGCACAGCTCACCGCCCGGCTCGGCCCGACAGTGGCGCCGCCGGGATCGTTCAACAACGAGCTGGGTCATCCGTACACCGCGCTGCAGGCCGACGAGCGGACCCGCTTCCTGGTGCTGGAGAAGGGTGCCCGGGGGCCGGGGCACGTGCGTTACCTCTGCGACATCGCGCCGCCGCGCATCGCCGTGGTGCTCAACGTCGGCGTGGCGCACATCGGCGAATTCGGCTCGGTGGACGCGATCGCCGCGGCCAAGGGGGAACTCGTCGAGCAGCTGCCGGCCGCCGGGCTCGCGGTGCTCAACGCCGACGACCCGCGGGTCGACGCGATGGCCGGGCGCACCGCCGCCCGGGTGGTGCGCTACGGGGAGGCGGCCGCCGCGGACGTACGGGCCGTGGACGTGACGCTCGACGAGCGGGGCCGGCCCTCGTACACCCTGGTGACCCCCGAGGGGAGCCGGCCGGTGCGGCTCGGGCTGACCGGACGCCACCAGGTCGGCAACACCCTCGCGGCCGCGGCGGTCGCCCGCGAGCTGGGCATGCCGCTGGACGACCTGGCACTGGCATTGAACGAGCTGGGGCTGGTCTCCAGCCGGCGGATGGACGTCTTCGACCGCCCCGACGGGGTGACGGTCGTCGACGACTCCTACAACGCCAATCCCGCGTCGATGGCGGCCGCGCTGCGGGCGCTCGCCGGGATGGGCGGCGCAGGGCGCACCTTCGCGGTGCTGGGATACATGGCAGAGCTGGGCGAGTACGAGCGGGACGGCCACACCGAGGTGGGCCGGCTCGTCGCGGATTTGGATGTCGACCGGCTGATCGTGGTGGGGGAGGCGGCCGCGCCGATCCACCACGGTGCGTCGGCGGTGCGGAACTGGGGAGGCAAGTCGGTGCTGGTTACCGATCAGGCGGCGGCGGTGCAGGCGCTGCGCGCGGAGCTACGGGCGGGTGACGTCGTCCTGGTGAAGGGCTCGCGGTACCGCACCTGGGAGGTGGCCGACGCACTGCGCGCCGACGCCGACGCCGGCGCGACGGGAACGGGTGTGGCGTGAGAGCGGTAGTCGTGGCCATGGGAGTGGCCTTCCTGATCTCCCTCTTCTTCACCCCCATCGCGATCAAGGTCTTCACCCGGCTCAAGGCCGGGCAGCCGATCCGCTCCGACGGCCCGGCGATGCACCAGGGCAAGAGGGGCACGCCCACGATGGGCGGTGTGGTCTTCATCGTCGCCACGGTGATCGCCTACGTCGCCGGTCACCTGGCGCTGACCACCCTGCCGGACCAGCAGATCGCCCAGGTCGAGCCGACCGTCACCGCCCTGGTGCTGCTCGGCCTGATGGTCTTCTCCGGAGCGGTCGGCTTCATCGACGACTTCCTCAAGGTGCGCCGCAAGAACAGCGCCGGTCTCAACAAGCGCGGCAAGCTCTTCGGGCAGATCATGGTCGGCGCGGTCTTCGGCGTCGTCGCGCTCTACTTCCCGAGCAGCATGGTCGACGCCGATGGCGTGACGACCAACACCGAGACGGTCGGCAGCACGACCCTGTCGTTCATCCGGGACATCGACGTCCTGGACGTGGGCAAGATCGCCTCGGTGATCATCTTCATCTTCGTGGTGATGGCCACGACCAACGGGGTGAACCTCACCGACGGCCTGGACGGTCTCGCCACCGGGGCCTCGGTGATGGTGCTCGCCGCGTACGCCCTGATCGCCTTCTGGCAGTACCGGCACTGGTGCGCCGACCCGGCGTACACCCGGGACTACTGCTACACGGTCCGTGACCCGCTGGAGATCGCCCTGATCGCGGCGGCCGGCGCCGGTGCCTGTGTCGGATTCCTCTGGTGGAACACCTCGCCGGCGCGGATCTTCATGGGCGACACCGGTGCGCTCGGCCTGGGTGGTCTGATCGCCGGTATGGCGATGGCGACCCGTACGGTGCTGCTGCTGCCGATCATCGGTCTGCTCTTCGTGATCATCACGATGTCGGTGGTCATCCAGGTCATCTCCTTCCGCACCACCGGCAAGCGGGTGTTCCGGATGTCGCCCCTGCAGCACCACTTCGAGCTGGCGGGCTGGAGCGAGGTCAACATCGTGGTCCGCTTCTGGATCATCGCCGGCATCGGGGTGGCGATCGCCCTCGGTCTCTTCTACAGCGACTATCTTGCGGCCATCGGCTGATCACCGGCCCTGCCGCCGCCGCCGGTGATCACGGCGGCGGTGGCCCGGCCCGTCTGGCGGCCCGGCCGACACGCCGCGAACCTCGCGGCGTCGGCGGGCGCCGGGCAGGGAATGATGGCCGGATGGGGGAGGAACGGGACGACCAGGGCATGACGGCACAGCGGCGTGATGTTCGTGGCGGGAAGGCACGGGTGCCCGACGAGCCGCCGCGCGCCGCCGAGCCGGCGGCGCCGAGCCGCCGGCTGCGTGATCCGGCGGCGGGCCTGGCGCTGCTGCGGGGCCTGCTCGCCCGCCCGCTCGCCTCGTACTACCTGCTGATCTCCAGCTCCGCGCTACTGCTGATCATCGGCCTGACGATGGTCTTCTCCGCCACCAGCCTGCGGGAGTTCGCCACCGGCGGCAACGCCTTCGCCGCCCTGACCAAGCAGGCGATCTTCGCCGCGATCGGCCTGGTCGCCTTCTGGGCCTGTCAGCGGCTGCCCGCCCGGACGTACCGGGCACTGGGACAGCCGCTGCTGCTGGTCTCGCTGGCGCTGCTGGGGCTCCTCAACGCCATGGTGGTGCTGGAGAGCTTCAGTGACGGCGACGTCAGCATCGGGCCGATCCGGGCGAACCTGAACTGGCTGCATCTGGGCCCCATCCAGCTGCAGCCCGCCGAGCTGGCCAAGTTCGCCCTGGTGCTCTGGGGCGCGGACCTGCTGGCTCGCAAGGGCGCCAAGCTCGGCTGGTGGCGCGAGCTGGCGACGCCGCTCTTCCCGGGGGTGGTGCTGCTCTGCGTCCTGGTCGGCTACAACGACCTCGGCACGATGCTCTGCCTGCTGGCGGTGGTGGTGGGGCTGCTCTGGGCGGCCGGGGTGCGGCTGCGGGTCTTCGCCGGCCTGTCGATGGCCGCCCTGCTCGGGGTCGGCCTGCTGATCGCCGCCGCCTCCCTGGGCGCCGGTTCGGGTGCGAAGGGCGCGGAGAACTACCGGTTCAAGCGCCTCACCTCCTTTCTCACCACGCCCAGCCAGGAGGAGTGCTGGGGTGACAGCCTCCAGCTCTGCCAGGCCCGCGACGCGATCGACAACGGCGGGTGGTTCGGGGCCGGCCTCGGCAAGGGCGGCGCCAAGTGGAACTGGCTGCCCGAGGCGCACAACGACTTCATCTTCGCCGTCATCGCCGAGGAACTCGGCGTTGTCGGCTCGGTGGTGGTGCTGACCCTCTTCGCGGTGCTGACCTACACCGGGCTGCGTATCGCCCGTCGGGTGCACGACCCGTTCCGCCGGCTCGCCGCGGCCGGTGTGACGACCTGGCTGGTCAGCCAGGCGGTGATCAACATCGGTGGTGTCGTCGGTCTGCTGCCGATCACCGGCGTCCCGTTGCCCTTCATCTCCGACGGTGGCAGCGCCCTGGTCGTCACGCTCGCCGCGGTGGGCATGCTCGCCTCCTTCGCCCGCGCCGAGCCCGACGCGGCCCGGGCCCTGCACGCCCGTCCGCCGGCCCGGTGGGTCCGACTACTCTGGGCCCCGTTGCCGCCGTTGCCGCCGGCCCGGCGCCGGAAAGGGCAGCCGGAAGGGGGAAAGGTCGGGCCCCGATCGGGAATGCGGCGCAGCGACGAGGCTTCTGCCACCCGCGGCGACCGCGTCACCAGGATCGGCTCCGGTTCGGCGAAGGAGAGGAGACGCTGATGGCCCCGTTGCGCTCGGTGGTACTCGCCGGCGGCGGCACCGGAGGGCACATCTACCCGCTGCTCGCCTTCGCCGACTGTCTGCGTCGGCACGACCCCGATGTCCGGATCACCTGCCTCGGCACCCCACGCGGGCTGGAGAACGAGCTGATCCCGCCACAGGGCTACGATCTGCGGCCGATCCCGGCGTACCAGCTGCCCCGGTCGGTCAACATGAACCTGCTGCGCACCCCGGACCGGATGTGGACCGCCGCCCGCGCTGCCGGCCGGGTCCTCGACGAGGTCCGCGCCGAGGTGGTGGTCGGCTTCGGTGGCTACGTCTCGGTCCCGGCCTACCTCGCCGCGTGGCGGCGCGGTCTGCCGATCGTCATCCACGAGGTGAACGTGCCACCTGGGGTGGCCAACCGGCTCGGCATGAAGATGTCCGGGAAGGTGGCGGTCGGCTTCCCGCACCAACCGGAGCAGTCCGAACTGCTGCGCGACGCCCGGGTCGTCGGGGTGCCACTGCGCCGGGCGATCGCCGGCCTGGACCGCGACGCCGCGCGGGAGGCCGCCCGCCGGCACTTCGGCCTGCGCCCGGAGCTGCCCACCCTCTTCGTCGCCGGCGGCTCGCAGGGTGCCCGGTCGATCAACCTGGCCGTCGCCGGCGCGGCCAAGGCCCTGGCCGCCGCCGGCATCCAGGTGCTGCACGTCATCGGGGCCCGCAACGAGCCGGTGCCGGTCCCGGTCGACCTGCCGGTGCCCTACGTCACGCTGCCGTACCTGTCGCAGATGGAACTGGGCTACGCGGCGGCGGACCTGATGCTCGCCCGCGGCGGGGCGATGACCTGCGCGGAGGTGGCCGCGGTCGGGCTGCCGGCGATCTACGTGCCCTATCCGCACAGCAACCAGGAGCAGAAGCGCAACGCCCTGCCGGTCGTGCAGGCCGGTGGCGGGCTGCTGGTCGACGACGCCGAGCTGACGTCGGACTGGATCGAGGAGAACGTCATCGGGCTCGTCCGGGACCCGCGGCGGCTCGCCGCGATGGCCTCGGCCGCAGCCGCATACGGCCGCCGTGACGGCGACGAGGCGTTGCTCGACTTCGTATACGAGGCGGTGCGCCGGTGACCGGCCGTGCCGCGAATGGAAGGTACAACCTATGAACACCGCACAGTTCACCCCGGCCGGCACGCTGACCGCCGAGGACCTGGGTGCCGTGCACCTGATCGGCATCGGCGGGGTCGGCATGAGTGGCCTGGCCCGGCTGCTGCTGACCCGGGGGATCCGGGTCTCCGGCAGCGAGCTGCGCAACTGGCCGTCGCTGGCCGGGCTGCGGGCGCTGGGCGGCACGATCCACATGGCCCACGACGTGGCGAACCTCGACGGCGTGGACACCGTCGTCTACTCCACGGCGATCCCCGCGGACCACGTCGAGCTGGCCGAGGCGCGCCGGCGTGGGCTGCGGGTGCTGCACCGCTCGGAGGCGCTGGCCGCGACGATGACCGGCCGCAAGACCATCGCGATCTCCGGCACGCACGGCAAGACCACCACGACCTCGATGGTCACGCTGATCTTCCAGCAGGCCGGGGTGGACCCCTCCTTCGTCATCGGCGGGGAGATCTCCGAGGCCGGGTCGAACGCCCACCACGGCAGCGGCGAGTACTTCGTCGCCGAGGCCGATGAGAGCGACCGTTCCTTCCTGCTCTACCGGCCGTACGTCTCGATCATCACCAACATCGACGAGGATCACCTCAACACCTACGGCGACTACGCAAACCTGGCGGCGACCTTCGCCGACTTCGCCCGGCTGACCGACCCGGAGGGGTTCGTGGTCGTCTGCGCCGACAACCCCGGGACCCGGGAGCTGGCGGTGCAGCTGCGCAGCGAAGGACGGCGGGTCTACACCTACGGCGAGGCCGCCGACGCCGACCTGCGGCTGACCGATGTCGCCTCCTCCGCCCGGGGCGTGCACTACCTGGCCACGGTCGACGGCACGTCGCTGGGAGAGATGCGACTGCCGGTTCCCGGGCGTCACCTCGGCCTCAACAGCGCGGCGGCGGTGCTGACCGCGTACCACCTGGGGTTGCCGGTGGAGGCGGCCCGCAGCGCGCTGGCCGCCTTCCCCGGCGTGCGGCGCCGCTTCGAGCGCAAGGGCAGTGTCGAGGACATCACCGTCTACGACGAGTACGCCTACCATCCGACCTCGATGACCGCTGCGCTGCGAACCATGCGCGAGGTGGCCGGCGACGGCCGGCTGCTGGTGGTCTTCCAGCCGTACCGGGTCTACCGCACCCGGGATCTGCACGCCGAACTCGCCGCCGCGCTCGGTCTCGCCGACGAGGTGCTGATGCTGGAGGTCTTCGGGCCGGGGGAGGAGCGCGGGCCGGGCGAGGGCGGCGCTGCCCTGCTCGACTCGGTCGACCTCCCCGCGGGCTGCAAGGTCTTCCTGCCGTCCTTCGACGACGTCGCCGCCGAGGTGGTGCGCAGGGCCCGCCCCGGTGACGTGGTGCTGACGATGGGCGCCCCGCCGATCTCGCTGCTCGGCGACGAGCTGCTGGAGGCGCTGGCCCGGGAGGCCGCTACGCGTGCCGCCGCGGCCGGCGGTACCGACTCCCCGTCGCGATGACGCCGGGGCGCCCGCGCGGCCGCACCCGTGCCGGTGAGGGCGGCGCCGCGCCCGGTGGGCGGGCCGACCGGACCGGCGCCGGGCGCTGGAAACTGGTCCGGGCCGGCAACGACGCCGTGCCGCCGTCGGTGCGCCGCTTCATGCAGCGGGCACGGCGGCGGCGGATGCGTGCCGCGCTGCCGTGGGCGGTCGGCGCCGGGGTGGTGGCCCTCGCGGGCGTGCTGGCCTGGGTGCTGCTCGGCACCGGGGTCTTCGCGGTGACGCGGGTCCAGGTGACGGGCGCCGAGCTGGTGACCCCGGCCCGGGTGCGCGAGGCCGCGGCGGTGCCGGCCGGTACGCCGCTGGCCCGGGTCGATCTCACCGACGTCGCGGCGCGGATCGGGACGCTTCCCGAGGTGGAGCGGGCCGAGGTCGGTCGTGACTGGCCGGACACCCTGACGGTACGGGTGATCGAGCGCACTCCGCTGGCGGTGGTCCCCGGCGAGGACGGCTTCCGGGTGATCGACGCCGCCGGTGTCGTGTTCCGCACCGTGGCGCAGGCTCCGGAGGGGTTGCCCGTCGTCCGGCTGGCGGAACCCGGCCCGGACGATCCTGAGACCGATGCCGCGGTGGAGGTGCTGACCGCGCTCACTCCCGAGCTGCGCGCCGAGCTGGTCGAGATCACGGTGACGGGGCTGGCCGGGATCAGGTTGCGGCTGGCCGGGGAGCGCACTGTCGTGTGGGGAGACGCAACCTCGAGTCCGGTCAAGGCGGCGGTCGCCACGGAACTGCTGAAGCGGGAGGGGACCATGATCGACGTGAGCGTCCCCGATGTCGTTACGATCCGTTGAGACCATCAGTGCCTGATCCGGCCGGTCCGGTCCGGATTGGGTTCAGCGCGGCGACACGCCGACGGCGGTCCTTGGCTCTCGCCGTGGCGGCGCATACGTTGCCCGAAGAGGATCAGTAGTTGACATAAGTCAAAGCCTCTAGTAGAGGGTGAGGGTTTACCCCTTCGCTCTTCCGGCCGAAGCGTTGTCAACTGGCCGAGCCGGCGCGATCGGCGGCGCCAATCTCGAAGGGAAAGGACTGGCGATGACACCTCCGCACAACTACCTGGCGGTCATCAAGGTCGTCGGCATCGGTGGCGGCGGCGTCAATGCCGTCAACCGGATGATCGAGGTTGGACTCAAGGGCGTCGAGTTCATCGCGATCAACACCGATGCGCAGGCGTTGCTGATGAGCGACGCCGACGTGAAACTCGATGTCGGGCGGGAGCTGACCCGAGGGCTTGGCGCCGGCGCCAATCCCGATGTCGGCAAGAACGCCGCCGAGGACCACCGCGACGAGATCGAGGAGGTGCTCAAGGGCGCCGACATGGTCTTCGTCACCTGTGGCGAGGGCGGCGGCACCGGCACCGGTGGCGCGCCGGTGGTGGCGAACATCGCCCGTAAGCTCGGCGCGCTCACCATCGGTGTGGTCACCCGCCCGTTCTCCTTCGAGGGCAAGCGGCGTCAGGTGCAGGCCGAGGCGGGAATAGAGGAGCTGCGCAATCAGTGCGACACCCTCATCGTGATCCCGAACGACCGGCTGCTGGCCCTCGGTGACCGGGGTATCAGCATGATGGACGCGTTCCGTCAGGCCGACCAGGTGCTTCTCTCCGGTGTGCAGGGCATCACCGACCTGATCACCACCCCGGGTCTGATCAACCTCGACTTCGCCGACGTCAAGAGCGTGATGAGCGGGGCCGGCAGCGCCCTGATGGGCATCGGCAGCGCCCGCGGCGAGAACCGTGCGGTCGAGGCGGCCGAAGCGGCGATCTCCAGCCCTCTGCTGGAGCAGAGCATGGACGGTGCCCGCGGCGTGCTGCTCTCCATCGCGGGTGGATCCGACCTCGGTCTGTTCGAGATCAACGACGCCGCGCAGCTGGTCACCGATGCGGCGCACCCGGACGCGAACATCATCTTCGGCGCGGTCATCGACGACGCGCTCGGCGACGAGGTCCGGGTTACCGTGATCGCCGCCGGCTTCGACGGCGGCACGCCGTCCTACAAGGCCGCCGAACCGTCGCGCAAGGCCACGTCGGTGAGCGGGTCCGGCGGTTCGGGTTCCGCGGCGACAGCCCCGGCGCAGGCGACCGCCTACCCGCCGAACCAGCCCAGCTCGCGGGTGCCCTTCGACGATGTGGACATTCCCGACTTCCTCAAGAATGGCTCCTGAGCGACGAGCCATGGACGACGCGACGACGGCCCGGCACGACCGCCGGGCCGAACTGGCTGCCGGGCTGGCCCAGGTGCGGGCCCGCATCGCCGACGCCTGCGCGGCGGCGGGGCGGGACCGCACCGAGGTGTCGATGATCGCGGTGACCAAGACGTACCCGGCGGCGGACGTGCTCCTGCTGACCGGGCTCGGGGTGACCGACGTGGGGGAGAACCGCGACCAGGAGGCGGCGCCCAAGGCCGCGGAGGTGGCGGCGGCCGGAGCGACGCCGCGCTGGCACTTCATCGGCCGGTTGCAGCGCAACAAGTGCCGTTCGGTGGTCCGGTACGCCGACGCGGTGCATTCGGTCGACAGCGTGCGGCTGACCCGCGCGCTCGCCGCCGCCGCAGAGCGGGAGCGGGAGCGTCCACTCGACGTGCTGGTGCAGGTGAGTCTGGACGGTGACGTCGAACGCGGCGGCGCGGTGGCCGACGGGGACGCGTCCCCGGAGCAGAGCCTGGACCGGGTGGCTGCCGAGGTGGCCGGGGCCGGGCCGCTGCGGCTGGCCGGCCTGATGGCGGTGGCGCCGCTGGACTGGGAGCCGGCGCGAGCCTTCGCCCGGCTGGCCGCGCTCGCCGCGGCGTTGCGCGCCGACTATCCGGAGGCCACGGCGATCTCGGCGGGGATGAGCGGGGATCTCGAGGTCGCGATCGCCCACGGCGCGACACACGTCCGTGTCGGCAGCGCGTTACTCGGAAAGCGTCACTCGCTGCGGTAGCCTCATCGCGTATCAGCAAACTACATCGGTGTTGTTCGGACGGTCGTCCCGATGGCGACCACCGGTTGGTCGTGACGAACAGTCGTTCGATCTTCAGGAGTGACTGGACCGGCCGATGGGTAGAGGCAGTGCCGATCCCCGTGCTCGCCGGCGCGGGTACGGGGGCGTATGCCGCAGGTGGACGGAGGGGCGCGGATGGGTGCACTGCGCAAGGCCGGTGTCTGGCTCGGCCTGGTCGAGGACGAGGAAGACCGGGGCTACGACGACGGTGGGTACGAGAAGGGTGGCTACCGCGAGTCGCGGTACCGCCAGAGCCGATACCGCGACGAGTTCGCCGATGAGGACGAGGACGACGCCGAGGAGCCGCCGGCTCGACGGCTGCGCTCCGGTGACCGGGGCCGGCTGACCGATCGCGGAGTCTCCCGGGCCGCCGCCCTCGACGACGACGGCGACGACGAGCGGCCGGAGCACGTGGAGCGCGAGCACCGCTCGAGTGTGCGCTCCATCACCCGCACCTCCGGTTCGGAGAGCTCCGCTGGGCTGAGCTACCCCACCCGCGACAGTCTGGCCCTGGCCCCGCAGGTCCAGGTCCGCGAGCGGGTCGCCACCGTCGAGGAGGAGCAGCGGTACCAGATCACCACGCTGCACCCCACGACGTACCGGGAGGCGCGCACGATCGGCGAGCACTTCCGCGACGGCACCCCCGTGATCATCAACCTCACCGAGATGGAGGAGGCGGACGCCCGGCGCCTGGTCGACTTCGCCGCCGGGCTGGCCTTCGGACTTCGGGGTACGATCGAGCGGGTGACCAACCGGGTGTTCCTGCTCTCGCCGGCCAATGTCCAGGTCACCGCTGAGGACAAGGCCAAGATCGCCGAGGGCGGGTTCTTCAGCCTGAGTTGACCGCCCCGAGCAAGGGAACGCGCCTACCGTGTTGTCGATCGTGCTACAGGTCCTGTATCTGGTCGTCTATGTGTTCTTGCTGGTCCTGCTCTCCCGATTCGTCCTGGGAGCCGTTCTTCAGTACGGTCGGCGCTGGGAGCCGGGGCGCGCCGCGGCGGCGGGATTGGAAGTCGTGTGGAGCGTCACTGATCCCCCTCTCAAGGCGTTGAGGCGAGTGATCCCACCGTTGCGAATTGGTACCGTGAGCATCGACCTGGCTTCCCTTGTGCTCCTGGTTATCCTGTTCGTGCTGATGCAGTTCGTGTTACAGCGGTTGATCACGGGATGATGATCCGGTGGTCCAGCTCGATACGCGGCCGCAACTGACCCGAGGAGTTTCGATGCCGCTGACACCGGCTGACGTGCATAACGTCGCCTTCAAGAAACCGCCGATCGGCAAGCGGGGGTACGACGAGGAGGAGGTCGACGCCTTCCTGGACGAGGTAGAGCGCGAGCTCGCCCGTCTGATCGAGGAGAACAACGAGCTGCGCGCCCAGGTGGAGCGGGGCGGACGGGGCGGCGCTCCTGCCGGTCCCGGCGCCGACCCGCGCCTGGCGGCGGAGCTGAACGACGTCAAGGCCCAGCTGGACCGGGTGCAGCGCGAGAAGGCGCAGGCCGAGCAGGCAGCGCGCGCGATGCAGGCGGAGCTGGAGCAGTCGCGTTCGCAGGGTCCCGCCGCCGGCGGCGCCGACGGTGAGCAGCAGGCGCTGCGGGTGCTCATGATGGCCCAGCGCACCGCCGACGACCACCTCTCCGACGCCCGGCGTGAGGCCGACCAGCTGCTCGATGAGGCTCGTGCCAAGGCGGAGGAGGTCACCCGCGAGGCGCGCGCCAAGGCCGACGCGCTGGACCGGGACGCCCGCCAGCGGCACCAGGAGGCGATGGGCGGCCTGGACGCCAAGCGTACGGCGCTGCAGAAGCACATCGAGGAGCTCAAGCAGTTCGAGCGTGAGTACCGCACCCGGCTCAAGTCCTACCTGGAGTCGCAGCTGCGCGACCTCGATGGTCGTGGACAGGGCGTCGAGGCGGAGCTCAACCGCGGCGAGAGCAACCGCCCGGTCACCGGCGCGGGCGCGGGCAGTGGCCTCGCCGCTGCCGGTCTGGCCGGTTCCTACGGCGGGGGCAGCCGCTCCAGCGCCCTGGAAGCGAATCGCTGATCCTGGGTTCGTGAGCGCCTGAACCGAAGCGACGCGGCGGGGGTGAGCAGTGATAGTGGTAAGTCTGCTGCTCATCCTTGTCGCGGTCGCCCTGCTGGTGCTCGGTCTCACGGCCGGCTCCAGCCTGCTGCTGACCAGTTCGATCGCGGCGAGTCTGCTCGCCGCGGTGGCCCTGATGGTGGGTGCCCGCCAGGCATCCGCGGCCCGGGCCGGCGGGAGGAAGACCCGCGCCGGACGCGACGGGCGGGGCACTGGCGCAACCCACCGGGACACGGCCACCGCCTCGGCGCGGCGTGACCCCGAAAGAAGCACAACCGAAGCCGGTGAGAACGGGTGGCGGCAACCGCCCGGCTCGCCGGCTTCCGGCGTTGGCGGCCTCTTCGCCGACGAGCCGCCGGCCCAGCCGGTGCAGCCGACGGACCTGCGCCGGCTGGCCGGCCTGGAGACCGCGGTCCACGTCATGGACGGTCGTCCCCGCTACCACCTGGCCGACTGCCGTCATCTGCGGGACCGGCCAGCCGAGACGCTGACGGTCGCCGAGGCCGTCGGGTTGGGTTTCTCGCCCTGTGGCTGGTGCCGCCCCGTGACGGCGCTCCTCGCCGAGCAACGGCCGGTCTGAGGGGTGGCCAGGAAGGGCGCGCCCGGGCCGGGCGCAGGTGTGACCGTCGCCGTCCGGGTCAAGCCCGGTGCGTCCCGTACCCGGGTCGGAGGCGGCTTCGAGGGCGGTCACGGCCCGGCGCTGGTGATCGCGGTGCAGGCCCCGGCGGTGGACGGCCGGGCGACGGAGGCCGCCCGGCGGGCGCTGGCCGAGGCGTTGGGTCTGCGGCCCGCTGCGGTGTCGTTGCGCCGCGGCGCCACCAGTCGCGACAAGCTCTTCCTGGTCGAGCCGGCGCCGCCGGATCTGCCCGCCCGGCTGGCTCGGCTCCGTGCGGGAGCCGACGACTGAGCGTCCTGCCGCGGCGGTGTGGGTCCTTGGCCGAGGTGCCGACGACTGAATCCGTTTCTGCCCGGTCAAGGGCGGGTCCTGTCCGGCATTCCTCTGCTAGCGTGGCTTTTGCCCGAAATCGGGGCATGTGTAGAGGGTCGGCTACGGTACGTCGGCACGGTGTGTTGTCGCGGACCTCTACGTTCCGTATTCTTGCCAATCTCTGGAGTGCGCAGCCGACCGGCTGCGCGCCCCTTTTGTACCAGGTCGCCAGGATCCGGCGGCCGTCGTCGGATGTCAACGATCGCCGCAGGCGCGGTGCGAGGGAGCGACCATGGCCAAGCCAGTCGAGACCAGGACCGCCGGCCGCAAGCCGGCCGCCGCGAAGGTCACCCGCAGCGCTGCCGAGACCGAGAAGATCCGCGCAGCGCTGGCGGCCCGGTACGACGAACTGCGGGCCGAGTACGATCAGACGCTGAGCGAGATCACCGAGCTGCAGCGCGACCGGTTGACCGACTCCGCCGGGGACGACCAGGCGGACACCGGCACCAAGACCTTCGAGCGCGAGCAGGAGATCTCTCTCGCCAACAGCATCCTGGAACGGATCACGCAGGTGGAACGGGCGCTGGAGCGGCTGGACGAGGGTGGCTACGGCTGGTGCGAACGGTGCAGCACGCCGATCCCCGTCGAGCGGCTTGCCGCCTTCCCGTCGGCCACTCTCTGCGTGACCTGCAAGCAGCTGGAGGAGCGGCGCTGAGGTGACTCCTCCGGCGCCCGCGGTGACCACAGGTTGCACCGCACGACGTCGATGGGGAGCAGATGACCGCAGCACGGCCCGTGGAGGAGACGATCGGCAGAGGCGCAGGCCCGCGCCGCGTACGCAGGGCGGTCATCGTGCTCGGCCTCGTCGCGTTGGTGTCCTACCTCGCCGACCTGGGGACCAAGCAGCTCGCCCTGACCAACCTCGAGGGCCGGGAGCCGATCCGGTTGCTCGGCGGGGCGGTCCATCTGACCCTGACCTTCAACAGCGGGGCAGCGTTCGGCCTCGGCGCGGACTACACCTGGATCTTCTCGGTCATCACCATCGCCGTGATCGGCTGGATCGGCTGGATGGCCCTGCGGCTGCGTTCGGTGCCGTGGGCTGTCTCGCTCGGTCTGGTCCTCGGCGGCGCGCTGGGCAACCTGACCGACCGTCTCTTCCGTGACCCCGGACCCTTCGTCGGGCACGTCGTGGACATGATCAGCCTCTTCGACCCGTACGGGCAGGTCTGGCCGATCTTCAATCTCGCCGACAGCTCCCTCGTGGCGGGTGTGCTGCTGGCGGTGCTGCTGGAATTCACCGGCCGCCGGCACGACGGCACCCGTTCGACCGACGCGGTCGCGAAGACCGACCACGCCCCCACGGAGGAGTCCGCATGAGCTCGCTGACCGGCGACACCCGGAGCCTTCCGGTTCCCGACGGCCTCGACGGGATGCGCCTGGACCAGGCCGTCTCGCGGCTGTTCGGGCTCTCGCGTACCGTCGCCGCCGCCCTGGTCGAGGCCGGGGACGCGCTTGTCGACGGCGTCCCACGCGGCAAGTCCGACAAGGTCAGCGGCGGCTCCTGGCTGGAGGTGACCCTGCCCGCCCCGCCGGCGCCGGTCACCGTGGTGCCGCAGGCCGTGCCCGGACTGCGGGTCGTCTACGCCGACGACGACATCGTGGTGGTGGACAAGCCCGTCGGCGTCGCCGCGCACCCCAGCCCCGGCTGGACCGGGCCGACGGTGATCGGCGGGCTCGCCGCCGTAGGGCACACCATCGCCACCAGTGGTGCGGCCGAACGGCAGGGCGTCGTGCACCGCCTCGACGTCGGCACCACGGGCATCATGGTGGTGGCCAAGAGCGAGACCGCCTACAGCGCGCTCAAGCGGGCCTTCAAGTTCCGTGAGGTGGAGAAGCGGTATCACGCCGTGGTGCAGGGCCACCTCGATCCGCTGCGCGGCACCATCGACGCGCCGATCGACCGGCACCCGCACCACGACTACCGCTGGGCGGTGGTCTCCGGCGGCAAGCCGAGCATCACCCACTACGACACGATGGAGGC
Organism: Melissospora conviva; assembly: GCF_049523535.1. Classification (NCBI taxonomy): domain Bacteria; kingdom Bacillati; phylum Actinomycetota; class Actinomycetes; order Micromonosporales; family Micromonosporaceae; genus Melissospora; species Melissospora conviva. The sequence goes on along the minus strand of NZ_JBLLDT010000002.1, from coordinate 653,789 downwards.
GTTCCCGGCGGCGAGCCTGGTCGACGTACGGCTGGAGACCGGACGCACCCACCAGATCCGGGTGCACTTCTCCACCCTGCGGCACCCCTGTGTCGGTGATCTGACCTACGGCGCCGATCCCACCCTCTCCGCGCGGGTCGGCCTCGCCCGTCAGTGGCTGCACGCGCACTCGTTGAGTTTCGTCCACCCCCGAACGGGGGACGAGGTCAGCTTCGTCAGCGATTACCCTGACGATCTGGAGCGGGCACTGAGAGTGCTGCGCGACTACTGACGAGGAGGGGCCGCCTTGGCGCTGGGCGATTCCCTGAGGCGGCTCGACCGATGGTTGCTGCCGCCGATCGCCCGGGCCCTGCTCCGTGTCGGCCACGGTCCGGTGCGCCTGCGCGCGCTGAGCACGGTCGCGCTCTTCTGCGCCGTGGTCGGGGCGGTGACCGCCGCCTGGGCCGTCGACCGCCCCGCCACCGGTGAGCTGACGCTGCCGCAGATGGCCGTGGTCGGCGTCCTGGAAGGGGAGCCGGTGGCCGGCTACCTGGCTGCCGCCGACGCTGAGCTCGCCCGGCTCGCCGCCGACACCGGGCCCGGCTCCGACGAGCCGACGTACGCCCTGGTCACGTTCTCGGCCTACCTCGGCGCGGACCGGCTGCGGTCGGTGCTCGGCGAGGTGCCGGTGGCCGAGGCGTTCGCCCGGGTCAATCTGCCCGGCCGGGAGGCCGCCAATCTGCGCCTGCGGGCGTTACGGGACGCCGGGGACCTGACTCCGGCGATGCGGGAGGCCGCCGAGCGCAGACAGCGGGAGGCGGCCGGGTACCGCGCACGGGCCGGCACCGAGCGCGCGGCTGGGCAGCGCCGGACGTACGAGCAGCAGGCGGTCGCCGCGGAGGCGGAGGCGCTCGCCTACCGGTCGGGATGCTCCTGCGTCTACGCAGTGGTGATCCGCGCGACCCCGCGACTGCTGCAGGACATCGCGGGACGCGCCGCGGTCCGGGCCGTCGACCCTGCGCCGGAGGTGTGGAATCTGGACCGGGCGGTCTTCTCCCCGCCGTTGCCCGAGCAGACCGACCGGGCGGCCGCGCAACGCGGGCGCGAACCGCGGGCGGGCAAGCGGTTGGGCGCCCCGGCGGGAGAGCCCGGGCGCAGGCCTGACCCGATCCCGTCGTCGTCGGCCGGCACTCCGGGCCCCGCGCACTCCCCGCCCACTGCACCGACGCGCTCCGCCGTGCCGAACGAATCCGTCAGCCCCGGTGGACCGGTCACGCCGGAGGTTCCACCTGCCACACCGGACGGCGTCGACGACACACCGCAACCGCTGCCCACCGCCGCGCAGGAATCCGCGCAGCCGGGGTGACCGGGCCGGCGCTCGCTCCCCGGCCCGTGCCGCGATTGCTGTCCAGAGCGAAATATTTTGTGCCGTCGGCCGGGTCGGCGACCCACTGCCGGCGCTGCCCTCGGGCGGGTCCGGTGCCGCTCGGATGTTTCCGCAGGCCTCGGCCATCGGACCGGAGCGGACCCCGATCCCTTGAAGATCATCCGATTCCCGGTGATATCACCCGGGTATCGATCGGTGGGGATAGCGGTGTGCACCACGGAAGGTGGCCCAAATAGGGTTGCTTTCGTAGCCTGTCAGGGCGACACCGACGGCGCTGGGAGGGCGAGCTGTGGACGGCAGCGAGACCGGCTGGGACCGGAGCGCGGAACCGGCCCCGCGGTGGCGCACGCTGCTGGACCGGGCGCGCCTCGGCTCGCGCGGCCAGGACCGGGGCGACGACCAGCACCGCGGGGCTCCGGAGCCCGCCGACGAGGCGCCCGCGCCCCGGGCCATCGGCTACTCCGGGCGGGCCTCCATCGGCTACCCCGCCGAGGCGGACCAGGAGCCGGACCGGTGGCCCCGCTCCGGACGGGAGTACGGCGCCGGCTACGGCTACCGGCCCGAGGAGGGCCACGGCGCCGACCCCGCCCCCCGGCCGCCCTACGGCGGGCAGACGCGGGCGTCGCGAGCGGTCCCCGGCGCCGACCCGGCATCGGGCTACAGTCCGGATCGGACGGCACGCGGCGGCTACGGCGCCGATCCGTCCGTGGGCTACGGCGCCGATCCGTCCATGGGCTACGGCGCCGATCCGTCCATGGGCTACGGCGCCGATCCGGCGGCGGGCTACGGGGACCTTTCCGCGCCGCGCGGTGGTTACGGCACCGAGCCGGCCTCCGGTTACGACCGCGCGGGCGTCGACGAGTACGACAGTGGCGCGGAGTTCTCGTCGCGCGGCTACGGTTCGTCCCGCTACGCCGAACTCGGCAGCCTCTCCGACGGCTACCGCGACCCGGAGCCGGAGCCACCGGGCGTCTCCGTCGACCGCTACTCCCGGTCGGCGGCGCCGGAGCCGGCGGACCTCTCCGTCGACCGCTTCGCCCGGCCTTTGACGCCGGAGCCGCCGGGCGCAGCCGTGAATCGTCACACCCGGCCGGCGGTGGCTGCACCACAGCCGCCGGGCATCCCCGATGACCGCTACGCCCGGCCGCCGGCACCCGCGCCCCGCTCCGAGCCGGACCCCGCCGAGTCCCGGTACTCGCTACTGGATCGCGGCTACCCGCCACAGGAGCCGCCCCTGCCGTCGCGCTACGCCCTGCTCGACACCGGCTATCAGCCCGAACCCGCCTACCGCGCCGCCTATCCGACCGCGCCGCAGCAGCCGCCGGGGTTGCCGCCGGCCCCGGCGCCGGCGCCGGTCGCCGCCGCCTATCCGGTGCGCACCCGGGCCCGCCGCCCGGAGCCGGAACCCGAGCCGAAGCAGAGCGGGGAGGTGCAGCAGGCGACCGAGACGCTGCGCCGGGACCTCGGCAGGCCGCAGGTGCTGGCCTTCGCCAATCCCAAGGGCGGGGTGCACAAGACCACCGCGACGGTGCTGGCCGCGGCCACCATCGGCAGTGTGCGCGGACGTGGTGTGCTGGCCTGGGACGACAACGAACTGCGCGGCACCCTGGGACTGCGGGCCGGTAGCGCCCGGCACGCCCGGACCATCCGCCACCTCGTCAGTGACCTGGCCACCGTGGAGATCCGCAACGGCGCCGACCTCAACGACTGCCTCGACCAGTACCTGCGGCATGCCGCGGACGGCTCCTACGACGTCCTCGCCGGCGAGGAGAGCCCGCGCTTCGCCGAACGCCTCGACCAGCACACGGTCGGCCGCGTGATCGAGCTGCTGCGCCGCACCCACGAGGTGATCTGCGTCGACACCGGCAACAACGTGGAGAGTGCCAACTGGCGGGCGGTGATGCAGGCGGCCGACCAGCTCGTGCTCACCACCGTGCCGCGCGAGGACGCCGCTTTCAGCGGCGACTGGATGCTGGAGGTGCTGCACGAGGTCGGGCTCGGCGACCTCGCCGACAACGCGGTCACCCTCATCTCCTGTCCGACACCGGGGCGGTCGCCGTTGCAGGACGACCTCGAGCGGCACTTTGCCGGCCGGACCCGGGCCGTGGCGGTGGTGCCGTACGACCCGGCGCTGGAGGCCGGTTCCTCCATCGAGTACCAGAACCTTCAGCCGGGCACCCGGGACGCCTGGCTCAAGGCCGCTGCCACCATGCTGGAGCCCTACACCAGCTGAGGCGCCGGGTTCACCAGGTGCCCCCACGGCCCCGGCGGCAGCCTGAGAGGATCGGCGGGTGACCGAGCCCCACTCCGTACCCGACCGTTTCGCCGATCGCGGCCTGCCCGGCGCGGACGCACCCGCGGCGCCCCCGTCGCGGCGTGCCGCGCTGCTGTCCAGGGGGGCCCTGCTGGCCGGCGTGATCGCGCTCGGCGTGCCGCTGGGTCTGCTCTGGGCGGTCGTCGCCCCCGAGATTCCGGTCCTCAAGACCACCGACTGCGGTACGGCTTCGCCGAGTGAGTGCGTCGTGGTGCCGAGCGCCCAGCCGGAGCAGTTCATCGCGGCCGACGGCTGGTTCGGGCTGCTCGGGCTCGTCTTCGGGGTGCTGGCCGCGATCGCCGGCTGGCTGCTGCTGCGCCGGCACCGGGGCCCGGTGACCCTGCTCGTGGTGGTGCTCGGCTGTCTCGGCGCGGCACTGCTCGCCTGGCGGGTCGGTCGGCAGGTCGGGCTGGAGGAGTTCGGGCAGCTGCTGGCCGCGAGCAGGCCGGGGGACACCTTCACCAAGCCCGCCGACCTGCGCGCCGGCGGGCTGACCTGGCTCTACGCGGGTGAGATCCCTGGTCTGCGCAGCGGTATCCCGGTCTTCACCGGGGTGGTGCTGCTGCCGGCGTTCGGGGCCGCGGTGATGTACACCCTGCTCGCCGGCTGGTCGCGCTGGCCGTCGTTGACGCCCGAGCCGGAGTGGGGCGCCGGCTCCGGCTGGACCGCGGAACCGCAGTGGGGTGCCGGTCCGCAGTGGGACACGGGCTCGCAGTGGGGTGCCGGGCCGGGGTCACCGGGAGCGCCGGAGGGCGGCGCGCCGTCGTCCGCGCAGCCGAGCGCCGGGCCGGCGTCCTCCGACGGACCCGGCGAAGGCCCCGGTCTCAGTTCGGACTCGACGTCACGCCCAGCTCCGCCAACGGCACCGGAACGGCCCGGACCTGACGCAGCAGGGCCGTCTCCCGGTTGAGCAGCCGCAGCTCGGCGCGGAGCCGGGCGGCGGTGCCGGTGAGCGCGAGCAGCCGCTGCCGCTCCGGCAGGGTCAGCGCGGCCGTGGCCGCCACCAGGTGCGACAGCACCGTCGGGTCGTCGGGAAGCTGCTCGGAGATCTCCTCGGCCTCGCCGGGGCGGATCAGCGCGAGGTACTGCCGGAAGACCGCCAGGACCCGCGGGGCGAGACGGTCGGCCTGCTCGTCGGTCCCGTCGCCCTCGGGCAGCCACTGCACCCGAGCGGTCAGGTACGGCGTACCGGCGTCGAGCAGCTCTTCGATGCGGAACCGGCGGCGGCCGACGGTCACCAGGTCGAAGCCGCCGTCGGTCAGCTCTGTCACCTGGCGCAGTTCGGCGCTGCATCCGATCTCGTAGAGGCTCACCCCGCCGTGGTCGGCCGCGCCCGGCGGCGCGACCTCCCAGCCCTGCCGCAGGGCGACCACACCGAACTCCCGCGGCGGGTCGCCGGGGAGCGCCATCAGGTCGCGGGTGAGGGCGCGGTAACGCTCCTCGAAGACGTGCAGGGGCAGGACCAGACCGGGGAAGAGGACGGTCCCGAGCGGGAAGAGCGGCAACCGGGCACTCACCCTGCGAGGGTATCCGGCGTCCGCGCGGTCGGCAGGCCCGCAGGTGTCCGGTGGGCGGCGTGGCTGGGGTCACCGTCCCGCACCGTGGCCGCGCGCCGTCCGGACACGCCGCGCCGCCTAGACTCGCAGGAGTGTTGAACCGGATCGACCTGCGCGGCGGCGTCTCCGACGTCCGCCGACTGCTGCCCCGCGCCCAGCTCGACGTCTCCGTGGCGGTCGAGAAGATCGCTCCCGTCGTCGAGGCGGTGCGGGAGCATGGCTTCGCCGCGATCCGGGAGGCGACCGAGCGCTTCGACGGCGTGCGCCTGGCCGAGCTGCGGGTGCCCGCCGAGGCGATCGCCGCCGCCGAGCGGGAACTCGACCCCGACGTACGCGCCGCGCTGACCGAGTCCATCACCCGGGCCAGGAAGGTGCATGGCGACCAGCGCCGCGCCGACCACACCACCCAGGTGGTGCACGGCGGCACGGTGACCGAGCGCTGGATCCCGGTCGACCGGGTCGGGCTCTACGTGCCCGGCGGTCTGGCCATGTACCCCTCGACCGTGGTCATGAACGTCGTCCCCGCGCAGGTGGCCGGGGTCCGCTCGCTGGTCGTGGTGAGCCCGCCCCAGCAGGAGAACGGCGGACTGCCCGACGCGCGGGTGCTGGCCGCCTGCGGGCTGCTCGGGGTCGAGGAGGTCTACGCCGTCGGCGGGGCCCAGGCGGTGGCGATGCTCGCCTACGGCGCCGGCACCGACGCCCAGGGACGCGGTCACTGCGCCCCGGTCGACATGATCACCGGGCCGGGCAACATCTGGGTGACGGCGGCCAAGCGGCTGCTGCGCGGCGTCGTCGGCATCGATGCCGAGGCCGGACCGACCGAGATCGCCATCCTCGCCGACGACACCGCCGACCCGGTGCACGTCGCGGCGGACCTGATCAGCCAGGCCGAGCACGACCCGCTGGCCGCCAGCGTCCTGGTCACCCCGTCGGTGGCGCTGGTCGAGGCGGTCGAGGCGGAGCTGACCCGGCAGGTCGCGGCGACCAAGCACACCGAGCGGGTCACCACCGCCCTCAGCGGCCGGCAGAGCGGCGCCGTGCTCGTCGACGACCTGGAAGCCGGGCTGCGGGTGGTCGACGCGTACGCCGCGGAGCACCTGGAGATCCAGACCCGCGACGCACGGCAGTGGGCGATGCGGGTCCGCAGCGCCGGTGCCATCTTCGTCGGGGCGTACGCGCCGGTCTCGCTCGGCGACTACTGCGCCGGCTCCAATCACGTGCTGCCCACCGGTGGCTGCGCCCGGCACTCCTCCGGCCTGTCGGTGCAGTCGTTCCTGCGCGGCGTGCACCTGATCGAGTACACCGAGCAGGCGCTGCGCGAGGTGGCCGGGCACGTGGTGACCCTGGCCAATGTGGAGGACCTGCCCGCGCACGGGCAGGCGGTGCAGGCGAGGTTCGGCCGATGAGCGCGCTGTCGGACCTCCCGCTGCGCGCGGACCTTGTCGGCCGCAGCCCGTACGGGGCGCCGCAGCTGGACGTGGCGGTGCGGCTGAACACCAACGAGAACTCCTATCCGGTGCCCGAGCCGGTGGTGGCGGCGATCGCCGACGCGGTCGCCGCGCAGCTGCGGGACCTCAACCGGTATCCGGATCGCGAGGCGGTGGCGCTGCGCGCGGACCTGGCCGCCTACCTCGGCCACGGACTGGGCGCCGACGGGGTCTGGGCGGCCAACGGTTCCAACGAGGTCCAGCAGCAGCTGCTGCAGGCTTTCGGTGGCCCCGGCCGGGTGGCGCTCGGCTTCACCCCGGGCTACTCGATGCACCCGCTGCTGGCGCTGGGCACCGGCACCCGTTGGGTCGGCGTGCCGCGTGGCGACGGCTTCGGGCTGACCGCCGACGAGGCGGTCGCCGCGGTGCGTGAACACGCCCCCGACCTGGTCTTCCTCTGCTCGCCGAACAACCCCACCGGCACCGCCCTCGACCCCGCGGTGGTGACCGCCGTGCTGGCCGTGGCGCCGGGCATGGTCGTGGTCGACGAGGCGTACGCGGAGTTCGCCCGGCCCGGCACCGTCAGCGCGCTGTCGCTGCTGCCGGCGCACCCGCGGCTGGTGGTGACCCGCACGATGAGCAAGGCCTTCGGCTTCGCCGGCGGGCGGCTCGGCTATCTGGCCGCCGCCCCGGCCGTGGTCGACGCGGTGCAGCTGGTCCGGCTGCCCTACCACCTCTCGGCGCTGACCCAGGCGGCGGCGCGCGCGGTGCTGGCCCACGCCGGTCTGCTGCTGGCCACCGTCGACGCGATCAAAGAGCAGCGGGACCGGATCGTCACCCGGTTGCGCGAACGGGGCCACCGGGTCGCCGACAGCGACGCGAACTTCGTCCTCTTCTCGGTCGGCGGCGATCAGGCGTCGGCCTGGCGAACCCTGCTCGACCACGGTGTGCTGGTCCGCGACGTCGGACTGCCCGGATGGCTGCGGGTCACCGCCGGCACCCCGGCCGAGACCGACGCCTTCCTGGCCGCAGTGGAGTCCCTGTGACCACCGCACACCGCATCTCCGACCAGCAACGAGAGGCACGATCATGAGCAGGACCGCCCGGGTGGAGCGCAACACCAAGGAGACCAAGGTCCTCATCGAGCTCGATCTCGACGGGACCGGCCGGGCCGAGATCAGCACCGGGGTCGGCTTCTACGACCACATGCTGCACCAGATCGCCCGGCACGGCGGCTTCGACCTGACCGTGCGTACCGAGGGCGATCTGGAGATCGACGCGCACCACACGATGGAGGACACCGCCCTCGCGCTCGGCGCCGCCTTCGACCAGGCGCTGGGGGACAAGGCGGGCATCCGCCGGTACGGCTCGGCGACGGTGCCGATGGACGAGGTGCTGGTCCGCGCCGCCGTCGATCTCTCCGGCCGGCCGTACGTGGTGCACGACGAGCCGCTGCTGGTGCCGTACATCGGAGGTGTCTACGCCACCAGCATGACCCGTCACATCTGGGAGTCCTTCGGCCACGCGGCCCGGATCACTCTGCACGTCGACGTGCTGCGTGCGGCGCGTCCCGGCGGGCACCCGGACGCCCACCACGTCGTGGAGGCGCAGTTCAAGGCGGTCTCCCGTGCGCTGCGCGAGGCGACCGCGATCGACCCGCGGGCGGCCGGCGTGATCCCGAGCACGAAGGGCGCCCTCTGATGGACAACATCCTGGCGGTGCTGCTGCTCGTTCTGGGCGGGATGCTCGTCGGTGGCGCCTTCTCGCTGCACCGGCAGGGCGCGGCCCGGGGCACCGTGGTGGTCGTCGCGGTGCTCGCGGTCCTCGCCACGGCCGGCGGGATCCTCTGGCTGCTGCCAGGGGAGGGCTGATGGCCCGCGTGGTGGTGCTCGACTACGGGTCGGGCAACCTGCGCTCGGCCGAGCGGGCGCTGGCCCGCGCCGGCGCGGACGTGACGGTGACGGCCGACCTGGACGCCGCCGCCGAGGCCGACGGGCTGGTGGTGCCGGGCGTCGGTGCCTTCGCCGCCTGCATGGCGGGCATCGCCGAGCTCGGCGCTGCCCCGGTGATCGCCGAACGGGTCGCGGCGAACCGGCCGGTGCTGGGCATCTGCGTCGGCATGCAGATCCTCTTCGAGTCCGGCCAGGAGCACGGTGTCGTCACCAAGGGCATCGGGCTGCTGCCCGGAGCGGTGACCCGGCTGCCCGCCACCCGGGTGCCGCACATGGGCTGGAACACCGTGCGGCCGGCGCCGGACTCGACGCTCTTCGCCGGTCTCGGCCCGGCCAGCCGCTTCTACTTCGTGCACTCCTACGCCGTGCTCGACGCCGAGACCCTGCGGGCCGAGGGTGCGCGGGTGACCACCGCGCGGCACGAGGCGGACTTCGTCGCCGGGGTGGAGCGGGGATCGCTGTCGGCGGCCCAGTTCCACCCGGAGAAGTCGGCCGAGACCGGCGCGGCGCTGCTGCGCAACTGGATGGCGACGCTGTGACCGCCCGGCGCCACGCCACGGTCGGCGCGGCGGCATGAGCAAGGAGCGCGCCCGCCGCAGGGCCGAACGCGAGGCCGTTGCCGAGCGGGAGCGGGCCGCACGCCGGCGGGTGGTACGTCGCCGGGAACGCCGGCGTGCGCTGCTGCGGCGGCTCACCCCGGCCTGGCCCTTCGGGCGTACCGGCCGGCTCTACGCCCGCCGCAGCCCCCGCCAGCGGGCCGCCATCGCCGCTTCGGTGGTCGTGGCGATCGGCGCGATCTGGTACCTCGTACCCGATCCGGCGCTGCGTCTGTTGCTGACACTGTTACTACTGCTCGGACTGCCGGTGATCATCGTGGTCACCCTGGACCGTCGGATCTGATCGAGGAGATCAAGTTGAGCCTCACCCTGCTTCCTGCCGTCGACGTCGCGGACGGTCAGGCCGTCCGCCTGGTCCAGGGCGCCGCCGGCAGCGAGACCACCTACGGAGATCCGCTGGAGGCGGCGCTGGCCTGGCAGCGCGACGGCGCCGAGTGGATCCACCTGGTCGACCTCGACGCGGCGTTCGGCCGCGGCTCCAACGCCGACCTGCTGGCCGACCTGGTCCGCCGTATCGACGTGAAGGTCGAACTCTCCGGTGGCATCCGCGATGACGAGTCGCTGCTCGCCGCGCTCGGCACCGGCGCGGCGCGGGTCAACGTCGGCACGGCGGCGCTGGAGAACCCGCGCTGGTGCGACCGGATCGTCGGTGAGTTCGGCGACCGGGTGGCGATCGGGCTGGACGTGCGCGGCCGTACGCTCTCGGCGCGCGGCTGGACCCGCGACGGCGGTGACCTCTTCGAGGTGCTCGACCGGCTGGACAAGGCCGGCGCGTCGCGTTACGTGGTCACCGACATCACCAAGGACGGCACGATGCGCGGGCCGAACCTGGAGCTGCTGCGCGAGGTCTGCGCCCGTACCGCCGCCCCGGTGGTCGCCTCCGGTGGTGTCTCCACTCTGGATGACCTGCGCGCGCTGGCGGAGCTGGAGCCGCTGGGCGTGGAGGGTGTCATCGCCGGCAAGGCGCTCTATGCGGGCGCGTTCACCGTGGCCGAGGCGCTGCAGGTGCTGCGCAGCGCCTGATCGGCCATCCGCACGTGGTCGTCAGCCGGATCGCCTCCCCGGAGGCGGTCCGGCTTTCTCGTGCCGGCCGGCCGATGTGGATGCTCGCCGAGGGTCGATGCCCGGCCGGTCGGCGGCAAATCGGCGACGACGGCGCAGACCGTCCCGTCCGATCGGTCTAGCGCGATGTCCTCCGGTCGGGCAGAATCGCCTAGCGTCGCATTGTCGAATCGCGGGGGAGCACGAGGTGACGGCTGGGGTGTCCGCTGATGAGGGTCCGGCTACATTTCGATCCGTTCTCGCCCATCGCGAATACCGCTATTTGCTGTCGGCCAACGTATTCTCCTGGATCGGCGACTATCTCGCCCGCGCCGCCGTCACCGTGCTGGTGCTGCACCACAGCGGATCGGTGGCACTCTCCGCGGCCTCCTTCGCGCTGAGTTACCTGCCCTGGCTGGTCGGCGGACCGGTGCTTGCCGCCATTGCCGAACGGATGCCGTTCCGTTCGACCATGGTTGCCTGCGATCTGATCCGAATGCTGCTCATCGGTCTCATCGCGCTTCCCGGCATGCCCATCTGGGGCATGTTCGCGCTGCTCTTCGGCACCGCGATGGCGAATCCGCCGTTCCAGGCGGCCCGCTCGGCGCTCCTGCCGCAGGTGCTGGTCGGCGACCGGCTGGTGATCGGGCTGGCGCTGCAGCAGAGCACCGGACAGGCGGCGCAGATCGTCGGTTTCGCAGCCGGATCGACGTTGGCCGGGATCGATCCGCGTACCGCGCTCATGGTCAACTCGGTGACCTTCGGAATTTCGGCGTTGTTGATCAGGCTCGGGGTGCACGACCGGCGTCCGGTCGGCATTTCCCAGACCCGCCGGCCGCTGCTGCGGGAAACGGGCGACGGCTTCCGGATCATCTGGCATTCCCGGGTCATGCGCGGAATCGCGGTTCTGGTTTTCGCCACCATGTTCTTCGGGGTGGTACCCGAGGGGCTGGCGGCCGGCTGGGCGCAGACACTGGCCGACGACCGCGCCGAGGCAGGCTGGATGCAGGCCATGATCATGATCGCCAGTCCGGTCGGGATCATCCTCGGTGGACTCGTCGTCGGCCGGCTGCTCAGCGCCGAACAACGTCGGCGCTCGATCCCGGTCTTCGCCGTCCTCACCCCGTTGGCGCTGGTACCCGCGATCTTCGCCCCGCCGGTCTACCTGGTCTCGCTGATGGCCTTCGCCTGCGGCTTCATGGGAGCAGGCATGTTCCCGGCGGCCAACGGCCTCTTCGTGGAGGTGCTGCCCGCCGGCTACCGGGCACGGGCGTTCGGCGTCATGCAGACCGGCGTGCAGGTCTCCCAGGGAGCGGCGGTGCTCGCCACCGGGGTGATGGCGGAGCGGTTTTCTCTCCCGGTTGTCGTCGGCGCCTGGAGCATCGGGGGCGTCCTGCTGACCCTCGCGGTAGCGTTCCGGTGGCCCTCCAACACCGAGATCTCTCAGGAGATCGAGGAGAACCGGCGGGCCAACGCCTCCCCGCCCGGCCCGGAAGCGCCGCCGCCGCAGACGTCCCGGGTCGAATCCACGAAGGGTGCCGAGCATGGCTGAACCGTCCCGGCAGCAATCCGTCCCGTCGGTCGCCCGGCAGGTGCACCTCGCCTCCCGGCCCCGGGGCTGGCCGGCCCCGGAGAACTTCGCCGTGGTCGAGGCGCCGGTGCCCGAGCCCGCCGCCGGCCAGGTACTGGTGCGGAACCTGCTCATGTCGGTCGACCCGTACATGCGCGGCCGGATGAACGACGTGAAGTCCTACGTGCCGCCGTTCCGGCTCGGTGCGCCGCTCGACGGCGGCGCGGTCGGTGAGGTCGTCGTCTCGGCCGCGGACGGGCTGCGCCCCGGCGACCTGGTCCTGCACGGCCTCGGCTGGCGCGAGTACGCCCTGGTCGACGCAGGCTCGGCGCGGGTGATCGATCCGGCACTCGCGCCGGTTTCGGCGTACCTCGGTGTGCTGGGCATGCCGGGACTGACCGCGTACGCCGGGCTGCTGGAGGTGGCCGGGATGCGACCTGGCGACACCGTCTTCGTCTCCGCGGCCGCCGGTGCGGTGGGGAGCCTCGTCGGGCAGCTCGCCCGCCTCAAGGGTGCGGCGCGGGTGATCGGCAGTGCCGGCTCCCCGGCGAAGGTCGCGCACCTGCGCGCACTCGGTTTCGACGCCGCCTTCGACTACCACGACCGCCCGGTCCGCGAGTCGTTGCGCGAGGCCGCGCCCGACGGTATCGACGTCTACTTCGACAACGTCGGCGGTGACCACCTCGAGGCGGCGATCTCCGCGCTGCGCCCGCACGGCCGGGCGGCGATCTGCGGCATGATCTCCCAGTACAACGCCGAGGAGCCGGCCGCCGCGCCGCGCAACCTCGCCCTGCTGATCGGCAAGCAGCTGATGCTGCGGGGCTTCCTCGTCTCCTCCCACGAGGGGCTGCGGGAGCAGTTCGTGACCGAGGTCTCCGGGTGGGTCCGCTCCGGCGAGCTGCGCTACGACGAGACGGTCGTCGAGGGGATCGACGCGGCCCCGGCGGCGTTCCTCGGTCTGCTGCGCGGGGAGAACCTGGGCAAGATGCTCGTCCGGCTCTGAGCCCGGCGGCCGCCGGGCCCACCGCCAGGGACGCTGCCGAGCCCACTGCCCGGGCACGCCGCCGCCCCCGTCGGCCGCCGGCCGGGACACCGCCGCGCACCGGACGGCGTCCCGCAGCCTGGTCGGCGGGCCGGGGCCCGGCGGCGCTGCGAAAACCCGGCGCTAGGGTTCATGTCATGACGGTGGCGGTGCGCGTGATTCCGTGCCTGGACGTGGACGGCGGACGGGTTGTCAAGGGCGTCAACTTCGTCGATCTCCGCGACGCCGGTGATCCGGTCGAGCTGGCGGCGGCGTACGACCGGGCCGGCGCGGACGAGTTGACCTTCCTCGACGTGACCGCCTCCTCCGAGGGCCGGTCGACAATGCTCGACGTGGTGCGCCGTACGGCCGAGTCGGTCTTCATCCCGCTCACCGTCGGCGGTGGGGTCCGCGCCGTCGCCGACGTCGACACGCTGCTGCGGGCCGGGGCGGACAAGGTGGGCGTCAACACCGCGGCGATCGTCCGGCCGGAGCTGATCGCCGAGATCGCCGACCGGTTCGGCAGCCAGGTGCTGGTGCTCTCGCTGGACGTGCGGCGGGCACCCGTGGGCACCACCGACAGCGGCTTCGAGGTGACAACGCACGGCGGACGCCGCGGCACCGGCCTGGACGCGGTCGGCTGGGCGCGGCGGGTGGCGGAGCTCGGGGCGGGGGAGATCCTGCTCAACTCGATGGACGCCGACGGAACCAAGGCCGGCTTCGACCTGGAGCTGATCACCGCGGTCCGGCAGGTGGTGGACGTGCCGCTGATCGCCAGCGGTGGCGCCGGGGCGGTGGCGCACTTCCCGCCAGCGGTGGCGGCCGGTGCCGACGCGGTGCTCGCCGCCAGCGTCTTCCACTTCGGTGAACTCAGCGTCGCCGAGGTCAAGGAGGCGCTGCGCGTGGCGGGGCAGCCGGTCCGCTAACTCGGCTCGGCCCGCTCCTGCGCCGTCTCCGGTGAGCGCCGGGGCCGGGGCAGCAGGCGCACGATGTACTCCTGTACGGCGATTCCGTACTCGTCCTCGTCCAGGGTCCAGTCCGTGTCGCCGGGTTGGCAGCGGCGGTTGAGCAGCTTCTGCACGGTGTCCACCGTCGTGCCCATGCCGGAGCTGGGGCGGCTGCGCCAGAGCTGCTCGCCGGCCGTGGTGACCCGGAACCAGCCGTCGGTCACCGTCACCAGGCCGGCGCCGGCGAGGCGTCGCACCGCACCGAGGACGTCATCCCGTTCGGGGATGCTGCGGTTGAGGTGGTCGGCGGTGGCGAGCACGTCGGTCAGCCGGATGCCCTCCGGGCGTCGGGTGGCCGCCGAGCGGCGATGCCGGCCGGCACCGCCGGCGATCACCAGTGACACGAATATCCACGAATCCTGCCAGCGCCATCCCTCAGCCCCCATGGGTGGATTCTGCCGGGTGACACCGCGCGGCGGAACAGCAGGGGAGGGACGGATCCGTCACTGTTTCGATGGCGCTGAAGGTGACGGGGACCGCCTCAGGCCGGGCCGGGCGGCGCGGTGCCGGGAAGCGGAATGGGCCCGGCCGCCGCGGTGGGGAACGCCGTCGTGGAGGGCGTGGCCGGCACGGTGAAGAGCGGGATGAAGAGGTTCGCCAGCGGGCCGATGGCCAGCGCGTAGGCGACGGTGCCCACGCCGGCCGTGCCGCCGAGCAGCCAGCCGAGGGCCAGCACCGCCACCTCGATCACCGTCCGGACGCGGCGCACCGTGTAGCGGGGGTGCCGGGCGACGAAGCCGGTCATCAGTCCGTCGCGCGGCCCCGGGCCGAGCCGGGCACCGAGGTAGAGGCCGGTGGCGACCCCGTTGAGCACAATGCCGGCGAGCAGCAGGGCGATCCGCGCCGCGATCGGGGCCACCGTCGGCAGCAGTGCCAGCGCCGCGTCGACCACGACGCCGATGACCAGCACATTGCTCGCCGTGCCGAGACCGGGCCGCTGCCGCAGGGGCAGCCACAGCAGCAGGACACCGATGCCCACGCCGATGGTCACGGTCCCGAAGCTGAGCCCGGTACGCGTGGCGAGTCCCTGGTGCAGGACGTCCCAGGGGTTCAGCCCCAGCGCGGATTCGATCATCAGCGCCATGCTGATCCCGTAGAGGGCGAGTCCGGTGTAGAGCTGCACCAGCCGCCGGGGCAGGCGGGACTTGCGGAAAAGGGCCATGCATGCCACCCTAGGGGCCAATTTTCGGAGGCCAGTAGCCAATGTCGCGGAGGTGGCCATGACACCGCAGATTCGCGGCGCTCAATTGGCCCGAATTCTGGGTCATTGGCATGCCCTGCCGGGTCGGCGGCGCAGCCCCGACTACTCCGCGCTGGCCGATGCGGTGCGCGGCCTGCTCGCCGACGGCCGCCTCGCGCTCGGGGTCCGGCTGCCGGCCGAGCGGGAACTCGCCGAGACCCTGGGTATCAGCCGCACCACCGTCAGCGCGGCGTACCGGCAGCTGCGCGACACCGGGCACGCCCGCAGCCGGCGCGGCTCCGGGACCTGGACGGCGCTGCCGGCCGGCCACAAGATGGCGAACTTCGGTCTCTGGACACCGGCCGACGACCTGGACGTCATCGACCTCGGTTGCGCCGCGCTCGCCGCCCCGCCGCAGCTGGTGCACGCCGCCCGCGACGCCGCCGAGGACCTGCCGCGCCACCTCACCGGCGCCGGCTACCACCCCACCGGCATCGGCGAGCTGCGGGACGCGATCGCCGCGCTCTACACCGCCCGGGGCCTGCCCACCAGCGCCGAACAGATCATGGTCACCAACGGGACGCAGCACGCGCTGGACCTGGTGATCCGGCTGGTCCTGCCCCCCGGCGGCCCGGCCCTGGTGGAGTCGCCCACCTATCCGAACGCGCTGGCCGCGCTCACCGCCCGCCGGGCGCGCATCATCACGCACGGGGTGAGTCCCGACGACCCGGGCTGGGACGACGAGCTGCTGCTCGCCACCCTGCGCCAGACCCGGCCCCGGCTGGCGTACCTGATCCCGGAGTTCCACAACCCGACCGGCCGGCTCATGCCCACGGCACTGCGGGAGCGGCTCGCCGCCACCGCCGCGCAGACCGGCACCGACCTGGTGGTGGACGAGTCCTTCGTGGAGCTGGCACTGGACGGCACGACGATGCCCCCGCCGGTGGCGCTCTTCGACCGCAGCTCCCGGGTGGTGTCGATCGGCGGGATGAGCAAGCCGTACTGGGGCGGGCTGCGGATCGGCTGGGTGCGCGCCTCGGCGCCGCAGGTGCAGCGGCTGGCTGCGGCCCGGGTCGGGGTGGACATGGCCAGCCCCGTACTGGAGCAACTCGTGGCGGTGCGGTTGCTCGCCGAGGCGGAAACGATCGTCGGCGAACGCCGGGCGCAGCTGGCTGAGCAGCGCGACGTGCTCGTCGGCGAGCTGGCGCGACTGCTGCCGCAGTGGCGGGTCGTCGCGCCCAGCGGTGGGGTCTGCCTCTGGGCCGAGCTGGACGGCCCGATCTCCAGCGCGCTCTCCCGTGCGGCCGAGGCGATCGGCGTACGGCTGGCCCCCGGGCCCCGGTTCGGACTCGACGGCACGCTCGAGCGCTTCCTGCGGTTGCCGTTCACCCTGCCGGCAGCGGAGCTGGTGGAGGCGGTGGGCCGCATCGCGTCGGTGCGCTACGACCTCGACCGGGGCAACCGGATGCGCTGGCCGGAGCCCGCCGTCATCGCCTGAGCGTGCGACGGAGGTGGCACCTCGCGGGCGCCTCACCCGCGCTGTGCCACCTCCGGCCGCTGTCAGATGTTGGCCAGGCTGCCCTGGTACATCTGCTCGATTTCGTCGGCGAAGTTGGCCTCCACCGCGCGGCGCTTGATCTTCATCGAGGGGGTCATCTCGCCGTCCTCGATGGTCAGGTCGCGCGGCAGGATCGTCACCTTCTTGATGGTCTCCCACCGGTTGAGCTTCTGGTTGAGCTGCGCGACGTAGCCGTCGACGAGCTCCTTGACCTCGGGCGAGGTGACCAGGTCGGTGTAGTGGCGCCCGGCCAGCGGCCCGTTGGCGGCCCAGGCGTCGATCGCCTCGGGGTCCAGCGTGATCAGCATCGTGCAGTAGTTGCGCGCCTGGCCGACCACGATCGCCTGGGAGGTGTACGGGCAGATGGCCTTGAACATGCCCTCGATGTGCGACGGGGCGATGTACTTGCCGCCGGAGGTCTTGACCAGGTCCTTCTTGCGGTCGGTGATGCGCAGGTAGCCGTCGGCGTCGAGTTCGCCGATGTCGCCGGTACGGAAGAAGCCGTCCTCGGTGAAGGCGGCGGCGGTCTCCTCCGGCAGGTGGTGGTAGCCGCGCATCACGGGTACGCCGCGCAGCAGCACCTCGCCGTCGGTGTCGAGCTTGCACTCGAGGTCACCCATCGGCCGGCCGACGGTGCCGATGCGCAGTCCGCCGGGCGGGTTGACGAAGGCGCCGGCGCTGGTCTCGGTGAGCCCGTACCCCTCGGAGATCGGCAGGTTGGCGGCGGCGAAGAACTCGGAGATCTCCTTGCTCAGCGGCGCCGCGCCGGAGACCATCACCCGCATCCGCCCGCCGAGCTTGGCCTGCAGCTTGCTGAAGACCAGCTTCTCGGCCAGCCCGTACCGCACCTTGAGCCCGGCCGGGACCGGCTTGCCCGCCTGCTCCAGCGCGACCTTCTGCTTGCCGGTCTTCACCGCCCAGCTGAAGATCTTGGCCTTGGCGCCTCCCTCGGCCTGTACGCCGGTCACCGCCTTGTTGTAGACCTTCTCGAAGATGCGCGGCGCGCCGCACATCAGCGTCGGGCGCACCACCGCGAGCAGCTCGACCAGCTTGTCGATCCGGCCGTCGACGTAGGTCGGCAGGCCGACGTGGATCACGCCGCAGATCAGGGTCTTGCCGAACGAGTGCGACAGCGGCAGCCAGAGGTACTGCAGGTCGTCGGCGACGAGCAGGCCGAGCTCGGCCTGGGCGACGGCCTCCCAGCACCAGCCGGAGTGCAGCAGCTCCACGCCCTTGGGCTGTCCGGTGGTGCCGGAGGTGTACATCAGGGTCGCCAGGTGCTCGGGCTGGATCCGCTCGATGACCTTGTCGATCAGATCGGGGGTGCCGGCCAGTGCCGCTTCACCCCGCCGCTCCAGCTCGGCCATGGTCAGCTGCGGCACCGCCGCCGCCGGGTCCGCCTCGCCGTCGATCAGGATGACGTGGGTCAGCTCCGGCAGGTCCGCGCCGGCGATTTTGGACGCCTGGGTCGGGTTCTCCGCGATCAGCACCTTGCTCGACGAGTCGCGCAGGATGAAGGCGGTGTCCTCGGGCTCAGTGGTGGGGTAGACGGTGGTGGTCGCTCCGCCGGCGCACATGATCCCGAAGTCGGCCAGCACCCACTCCAACCGGGTGTTCGCCAGGATCGCCGCGCGGTCCTCGTGGTCGACGCCGAGCTCCCGCAGCCCCGCGGCGAGGGCCCGGGCGCGATCACCGACCTGTCGCCAGGTGAGCCATACCGGGCCGGAGTCGTCCGGCGCGGGGTGCGCGAAGGCCTGTGCGTCCGGGCTCGTCGCCACACGGGTGAAGAGCATGTCCGGAATTGACCGGTACGGAATGTTGAGACTCATTCGGATAGCCGCCTTCGGGGGTGGTGCGTGATGGGCATCACGTCTTGCGGTCTCCGCAGACTATTGCCTACAGCGCGTTATCGGCTAGACCCGCGAAGGTCGTCAGTTCTTCGCAAACCCGCCACACTGACCGTTTTCGGCGACGGCGATGCGCCGCCCCCGGCGCCCCGCGCGGCGCCGGCGGTGGTATGAGTCGTTCGATATATCGGGAACCCGGACGAACAATCATAGACTTCTGTCGATTCACCTATCCCGGGGTGAATCAGTGAGGAGCAGGTGATGACACTTCCGGACAGGCGGCGGGTTGGCCGACTCGTATTCGGCGCCTTCGCCGCAACGGTCACCGGTGTCGCTGCGATGGCCGGACCGGCCCTGGCGGCGCCGACCGGCGAGGTGCGCTACGCGGGCAGCCCGGACGCGGTCGCCGGCAGCTACATCGTCGTACTCTCCGACGACGCCGTGGGCGCCGCCGGCACCCAGCGCGCCCGCGCCGAGGTCCCGGCCCAGGCCCGCGAGCTCGCCGGCCGCTACGGCGGCAACGTCGCCCGTACCTTCGACGCGGCCATCAACGGCTTCGAGGCGAAGATGACCGCCACCCAGGCCAAGCGGATGGCGGCCAACCCGGCGGTTGCCTACGTCGAGCAGGACCAGGTCGTCTCGCTCGCGGCCACCCAGACCAACCCGCCCTCCTGGGGCCTGGACCGCATCGACCAGCGCAACCGGCCGCTGAACAGTTCGTACACCTACCCGAACACGGCGAGCAACGTGCGGGCGTACATCATCGACACCGGCATCAGCCGCAGCCACACCGACTTCGGCGGCCGGGCCGTCACCGGCTACGACGCCGTCACCTCCGGTGGCGCGGCCAACGACTGCAACGGGCACGGCACCCACGTCGCCGGCACGGTCGGCGGCACCCGGTACGGCGTCGCCAAGAACGTGCGACTGGTCGCCGTGCGCGTGCTCAACTGCTCCGGCAGCGGCACCAACGCGGGCGTCATCGCCGGCATCAACTGGGTGACCGCCAACGCCGTCAAGCCGGCCGTGGCGAACATGAGCCTCGGCGGCGGCGCCAGCACCACGATCGACAACGCGGTCGCCAACTCCATCAACTCTGGCATCAGCTACGCGATCGCGGCCGGCAACTCCAACGCCAACGCCTGCAACTACTCCCCGGCCCGGGTCCCGGCGGCGATCACCGTCGGCGCCACCACCAGCACCGACGCGCGGGCGTCCTACTCCAACTACGGCAGCTGCCTGGACATCTTCGCCCCGGGGAGCTCGATCACCTCCGCCTGGCACACCAGCACGACGGCGAGCAACAGCATCAGCGGCACCTCGATGGCCGCACCGCACGTCGCCGGCGCCGCCGCGCTGGTCCTCTCGGCGAACCCGTCCTACACCCCGGCCCAGGTGACCAGTTACCTGACCGGCAACGCCACCACCGGCGTCGTGACCAGTCCCGGGAGCGGCTCCCCCAACCGGCTGCTCTTCGTCGTCAACTGACACGCCCCGGCAAGCAACGGGGAGTGGGCTCGCGGCCCGCTCCCCGTTCGCGTGTGCGGAGCGGGCTTTCGCGTGTGCGGAGCGGGCTCAAGGTCCGTTCGCCGTGTCGTGCGCGGAGTCAGATGCCCGGCGAGACGCTCTGCAGCCGCGCGACGAGCGCCTCGTCGCCGTCGACCTGCACCCGGGCGACCCGTTGCCGGCCGAAGAAGAACAGCAGCAGCTCCGCCGGGGCGCCGATCACGCGTACGGTCTCGTCTCCGGAGCCGACGGCGGTCTCGCCGTACCCCGGCGCCCGCAGCCGCACCCGCGCGCCGAAGCCGCGGAGGGTGAGCCGGGCGAACAGGGGCAGCCGGGCCCAGAGCGCGGCGTTCAGGTCGGCCGGCAGGTCCCGGGGCTGCCAGTCCGGCTGCGCCCGCCGCAGGTCCTCGTGGTGGACGACGAATTCGATGGTGTTCGCCGTCTCGTCGGCCAGCGGGTTGCTCACCGGGCTCCACCAGGGCGGCCGGCGCAGCTGCGCGATCAGCTCCGGAAAGGGCTGCTCGGCCACCGACCGCTGGACCCGGGCGTGGTGCCCGCGCAGCGGTGGCAGCAGCGCCCCGGCGGCCGCGTCCGGGCGGCGCTCGCGGACCACCAGATGGGCGGCGAGGTCGCGGGCGGCCCAGCCCTCGTTGATCGTCGGCGCGTCCGGGCCGAGCGCCAGCAGCAGATCGGCCAGGGCCGCGCGCTCGGTGCGCGCATGACGGGACATGTGGGTCAGCGTAGGCGCAACCGGGCCGATCTGCGCGGCTACCCGGCGCCGGCGCCATGACCGCCGACGACGCCACCGGCGGCGGTACGCAGCCTGCCCGGACTGCTGCCCGGGCCCCTGATCAGGGCAGGCGACGCGATGTCGGCCCGTCGGTGAGGATAGGGGAGACTGGAACGATTCGAGGCGGGGGAGCGACGTGGCGAGCAGGACGAGCGGGGACGTGCTCCGGCAGGGGATGCGGGTACTCGGGCGGGCGATTCGGGAACAACCCCGTATCTTCGCGCTCGCTGTCGGCGGCAGCGTCCTCTTCTCCCTGCTGATCATCGCCAACTCGTACGTGGTCGGCTGGGTCGTCGGCGATGTCGTCGTCCCCTCGATCGCCGACGGCCGGCTCGAGTGGGGGCTTGTCGTCCTGGCGGCGGTGGCGCTCTTCGCCGTCAGCGTGCTGCGGGTGGTCGGCATCCTCGGCCGCCGCCTCGGCGCCGGCTACATGCAGTACCGGCTGCAGGCCGCCTGGCGGCGCCGGGTCACCCGCCGCTACCTGGAGCTGCCGGTCTCCTGGCACCAGCGGCACTCCACCGGCACGCTGCTGTCGAACGCCAACTCCGACGTGGAGTCGATGTTCCACCCGATCGCGCCGCTGCCGTTCGCCGTCGGCACGGTGGTGATGCTGGTCAGCGCGGTCAGCGCCCTCTTCGCCACCGACTGGGCGCTGGCGCTGGTCGGGCTGGCGATCTTCCCGTCGCTCTTCGCGCTCAACGTCGTCTACTCCCGCGCGATGGCGCCCCGGCAGGCGCGGGCCCAGCAGATGCGCGCCGAGGTCAGCGACATCGCCCACGAGAGCTTCGACGGCGCGCTGGTGGTCAAGACCATGGGGCGGGAGGCGGAGGAGACCGACCGCTTCCGCGCCCGCGCCAACGAGCTGCGCGATTCGCTGATCTCGGTCGGCAAGCTGCGCAGCATCTTCGACCCGCTGCTGGAGTCGCTGCCCAACCTCGGCACCCTCGCCGTGCTGCTGGTCGGGATGGTGCGGCTGCGGCACGGGGCGATCAGCGTCACCGAATTGGTCAGCGTCGCCTACCTGTTCACCGTGCTGGCCTTCCCGGTCCGGGCGATCGGCTGGGTGCTCGCCGAGCTGCCGCGCAGCGTCGCCGGCTGGGAACGGGTCCGCAAGGTCGTCGAGGCGACCGGCGAGATGCGCTACGGCGACGTGACCATCGACCCGGTCGGCCGCGGCCCGGCCGAGCTGACGTTCCGCGACGTGGGCTTCGGCTACGAACCGGCCGAGGGGGAGAGCCCCGGACAGGTCCTCACCGACGTCGGTTTCACCGTCGAGCCGGGACGTACCGTCGCCCTGGTCGGCCCGACCGGCAGCGGCAAGTCGACGATCGCCGCGCTGGCGCTGCGCCTGGTCGACCCCGGCTCCGGGGAGGTCGCGCTCGACGGGGTGGAGCTGCGCCGGCTCACCGCTGCCTCGCTGGCCGCCAACGTCGCGCTGGTGGCGCAGGTGCCCTTCGTCTTCGACGACACCGTACGGGCCAACATCACCCTCGACCGGGCGGGGATCGGCGACGACGAGGTCTGGGCGGCGCTGCGGCTGGCCGAGGCGGACGGCTTCGTCGCCGCGCTGCCCGACGGACTCGACACGATGGTCGGCGAGCGGGGCACCTCCCTCTCCGGCGGGCAGCGGCAGCGGCTGACCCTGGCCCGTGCCCTGGCCGGCAAGCCCCGGATGCTGGTGCTCGACGACGCCACCAGCGCGGTCGACCCGCGGGTGGAGGCCTCCATCCTCGCCGGGCTGCGCTCCGGCGCCGGGGCCGGCACGTCGATCCTGGTGGTGGCGTACCGCCGGGCCACGATCGCCCTGGCCGACGAGGTCATCTATCTGGAGCGGGGCCGGGTCCGGGCCCGGGGCACCCACGAGGAGCTGCTCGCCACGGTGCCGGGCTACACCGACCTGGTGACCGCCTACGAGCAGGCCGAGGCGCAGCGCGAGCGTGAGCTGGCGCAGCAGCGGGAGACCGACAGCGACGACGAGCAGGTGCCCTCGCTGGCACCGGGTGGAGAGGCGACGACGTGAGCGCGGTCGATGCGGCACCGGCCGAAACCCTGCCGGCGGGCGGTGCGTGGCAGACCCTCAAGCGAGGGCTGGCGCTCTCGCCGGAACTGCGGGTCGGGCTGGGCGCCACCCTGGGCCTGGCGCTGATCTACATGGTCGGCCGGGTCGTGGTGCCGGTCGCCATCCAGCAGGGCATCGACCGGGGGCTGGCCGTCGCCGGCGGGCCGGACATCGCGGTGGTGATCAATATCGTCGCGGTCACCGCCGCGGTGCTCGTTGTCACCACCACCTGCGGATATCTGATGACCCGCCGGCTGTTCATCGTCAGCGAGACCGCGCTGGCCGGGGTGCGGGTGCGCGCCTTCCGGCACGTGCACGACCTGTCGATGCTGCACCAGCAGACCGAGCGGCGCGGCTCGCTCGTCTCCCGGGTCACCAGCGACGTCGACCAGATCACCCAGTTCGTGCAGTGGGGCGGCGTCCTGCTGGTGGTCAACGTCGGCCAGCTCCTGATCACCGCCGGCGTGATGGTCTACTACTCCTGGCAGCTGGCGCTGGTGGTCTTCGCCGCGTTCCTCCCGGCCGCGCTGATCATCCGCTGGCTGCAGGGCCGGCTCGGCCAGGCGTACCGGGTGGTGCGCCAGCGCACCGGGACGATGCTCGGCGCGGTCGCCGAGAGCGTCGTCGGCGCCCCGGTGATCCGCTCCTACGGGGTGGCGGGGCGCACGGCGGCCCGGCTCGACGAGGCGATCGAATCCCAGCGGCAGGCCCAGCAGAAGGCGATCCGCACCAGCGTTGTCGGCTCCTCCGTCGGGGAGCTCGCCGCCGGTCTGGCGCTCGCCTGCGTGGCCCTGCTCGGCGTCTACCTCGGCGCCGACGACAGTCTCACCGTCGGGCAGCTGACCGCGTTCCTGTTCCTGGTGACGCTCTTCATCCAGCCGGTGCAGGTCGCCACCGAGGTGCTCAACGAGGCCCAGAACGCCATCGCCGGCTGGCGCCGGGTGCTGGACGTGCTCGACATCGCCCCGGACGTCGCCGATCCGGGCGCGCAGGGCGTGGAGCTGCCGCCGGGACCGCTGGACGTGCGCTTCGCCGAGGTCGGTTTCCGTTACCCGGGCGGTCCGCCGGTGCTGACCGACGTCAACGTCGACATCGTGGCCAAGACGCGGGTGGCGGTGGTGGGCGAGACCGGCAGCGGCAAGACCACCTTCGCCAAGTTGCTGACCCGGCTGATGGATCCCACCAGCGGCGAGGTGCTCCTCTCCGGGGTGCCGCTGCCCCGGGTGCGGTTCGACTCGCTGCGCTCCCGGGTGGTGATGGTGCCGCAGGACGGCTTCCTCTTCGACGCCACCGTCGCCGAGAACATCCGCTTCGCGGCGCCGCAGGTGACCGACGAGGAGCTCACCACCGCCTTCGCCGAGCTCGGGCTGACCGACTGGCTGGCCGGCCTGCCGGCGGGGCTGGCGACCCAGGTCGGCGAACGCGGCGAGTCGTTGAGCGTGGGGGAGCGGCAGCTGCTCGCGCTGGTGCGCGCCTACGTCGCCGATCCGGATCTGCTGGTGCTCGACGAGGCGACCAGCGCGGTCGACCCGGCGACCGAGGTGCGGCTGCAGCGGGCGCTGGACGCGGTCACCCGCGGCCGGACCACGGTGGCGATCGCGCACCGGCTCTCCACCGCCCAGTCCGCCGACGAGGTGATCGTGATGGACCGGGGCCGGATCGTGCAGCGCGGTCCGCACGCCGAACTCGTCCGCGACACCGGCTCGGTCTACGCCCTGCTCTACGCCTCCTGGCTGGAGCAGACCCGCTGATCGCACCCGGTTCGCCCCGTATTCACCCGGCCCCGCCGCACAGCCCGGCAGGGGGTGCCGCGGCGGGTGGGGCCCCATCGGTGGGAGCGCCCTACCGGGCCCGTGACGCGTGCGGGAGAATTGCACACTGTGCCCGTACCTGACGCGCCGGTGACCGGTGCCTTCGAGAACCCGCCCGCCGAGCGGCGGCCCGCCGCCCTCGACCCGGAGATCGCCGCGCGGCTGCGGCGCAACGCCGACGGCCTGGTCGCCGCGGTGGTCCGGGAGCACTCCACCGGGGAGGTGCTGATGCTCGCCTGGATGGACGACGAGGCGCTGCACCGCACCCTCACCACCGGGCGGGCCACCTACTGGTCGCGCAGCCGGGGAGAGTACTGGGTCAAGGGGGCGACCTCCGGGCACCACCAGTACGTCCGTGCCGTCGCCCTGGACTGCGACGGTGACGCGCTGCTGGTCGACGTCGACCAGGTCGGCGCCGCCTGTCACACCGGCAAACCCACCTGCTTCTCCGACCACCTGCCGGTCACCGGCGCCCAGGGAGGACGCTCATGACCAGCGGTGTGGTGCAGCCCGGCGAGGCCGACTTCCGCGCCGCCGCCGCCCGCTGGCGGGTGGTGCCGGTGACCCGGCGGCTGCTCGCCGACGGCGAGACGCCGGTCGGTGTCTACCGCAAGCTCGCGGGCGGGCCGGGGACCTTCCTGCTGGAGTCCGCCGAGCAGGGCGCCGGCGCCGGTGTCGCCTGGTCGCGTTACTCCTTCATCGGCGTCCGCAGCAGCGCCACCCTGGTGGAGCGCGACGGCGCGGCGCACTGGCTGGGCGTCCCACCGGCCGGGGTGCCGACCGGCGGCGACCCGGTCGAGGTGCTGCGCGCCACCGTCGGGGCGCTGGCCGGCCCGCTCGGGGAGGCCGGCACCCCGCCGCTGACCGGCGGGATGGTCGGCTACCTCGGCTACGACCTGGTCCGCCGTTTCGAGCAGCTGCCCGCCCACACCGAGGACGACCTCGGTGTGCCGGAGCTGGGCATGATGCTCGCCACCGACCTGGTGGTGCTGGACCACTTCGACGGCTCGGCGATCCTGGTCGCCAACGCGGTGCTGCCGCCGCTGGACGCCCCGGACCGGCAGCGGGAGGTCGACGCCGCCTACCACCAGGCGATCGGCCGGCTCGACGCGATGACCACCGCACTGTCCCGGCCGATCCCGCCGATGATCTCGACGGTGGAGCGGCAGCCGGTCGTGCCGGCGGCCAGCCGTACGCCCGACGGTGGTTACCTCAAAGCCGTCGAGGCCGCCAAGGAGGCGATCCGGGCCGGTGAGTGCTTCCAGATCGTGCTCTCGCAGCGTTTCGAGCGGGAGACCGACGCCGACGCGCTGGATGTCTACCGGGTGCTGCGCACGACCAACCCGAGCCCGTACATGTACCTGCTGCACTTCGACGACTTCGACATCGTCGGCTCCTCGCCGGAGGCGCACCTGAAGGTGAGCGCCGGGTCGGACGGTCAGCTGCGCGCGATGCTGCACCCGATCGCCGGGACGCGGCCGCGGGGCGCCACCACCGGTGACGACGCCCGCCTGGCGGCCGAGCTGCTCGCCGACCCGAAGGAGCGCGCCGAGCACGTCATGCTCGTCGACCTGGGCCGCAACGACCTGGGCCGGGTCTGCCGGGCCGGCACCGTCGAGGTGCCGCAGTTCGCCTCGATCGAGCGCTACAGCCACGTCATGCACATCGTCTCGACGGTGGTCGGCACGCTGCGCGCAGACCGGACGGCCTTCGACGCGCTGGCCGCCACGTTCCCGGCGGGCACGCTCTCCGGCGCGCCGAAGGTGCGGGCCATGGAGATCATCGAGGAGCTGGAGCCGGTACGCCGTGGCCTCTACGGCGGCACCGTCGGCTACTTCGGCTTCGGTGGCGACCTGGACATGGCGATCGCCATCCGCACCGCGCTGATGCGCGGCCGGCGCGCGTACGTGCAGGCCGGCGCCGGGGTGGTGGCGGACTCCGATCCGGTGGCCGAGGAGCAGGAGACACGGAACAAGGCGGCGGCGGTGCTCGGCGCCATCGCCGCCGCGGAGACCCTGCGCGCCGCCCGGTGAGCGCCGGGGCGTCCGCGGACCGGGCCGAGGGAACGGGTGAGGGCATGAGCGTGGCACCACGACGACCGTTGACGTACGCCGTCCTGCTCTGTCTGGCCGGGGCGGCGCTGGTGCTCTTCGCGGCCACCCGCGTCTGGCAGCTGGAGGTGACCGTACGTCCGGCGCCGTTGCCCCCGATCGAGCAGGAGCGCAGCGGCGGCTCGCTGATGCCCTGGTTGCCGGCGCTGGCGGTCGTCGCCCTCGCCGGCGGCGGCGCGATGCTCGCCACCCGGGGCCTGCTGCGGCGGCTGCTGGGCGGTCTGCTGCTGGTGATCGGTACCGCGCTGGTCGCCGGAGGCTCCGTGGCCGCCACCAATCCCGACGTCGACCGGCTCTGGCCGCTGCTCTGTGTGCTCGGCGGGCTGGCGGTGGCGGCCGCCGGCGCGGCCACGGCCGCCCGGGGGCACCGCTGGCCGGCGATGGGCGCCCGTTACGAACGCGCAGCCGGCACGCCGCCACCGGCGGTGTCGTCGCGGCCCGAACGGGTCGAGGCGGCGGGCACCCGCGACGCCTGGGACGCCCTGGACCGCGGCGAGGATCCGACAGCCGGCTGAGCTCTGTGGCCTGCCTCCGGTCGCCGGCTGATGCGGCGGGCGGGGATCCGTGGTGTGATCACAGTGGTTGTCGTCGATGCCGCCACGCCGGGCGGTGGCGGTGGCAATCTGTGACAGGTCGCTCACGGGAAGTCGGCCATTATGCCGTAGCCCATTTGGTGAGGAGCGCCATACCCCCGGCTGCCTGGCGTTTGCCCTGCCACCTAGCATCGGCCCATGACACCCGGAGAGGGGAGTCCGTTGGTGACTGCTGAGCATGTGCACGCCGGGGATGACGGTGCCGTGGTGGCGTCCGGACCGAGCGTGCTCGACGAGATCCTGGCCGGAGTCCGTGAGGATGTGCAGCGGCGCCAGCAGGAGGTGCCCCTGGAGCAGATCCGGCAGCTCGCTGCCGAGGCG
Organism: Melissospora conviva; assembly: GCF_049523535.1. Classification (NCBI taxonomy): domain Bacteria; kingdom Bacillati; phylum Actinomycetota; class Actinomycetes; order Micromonosporales; family Micromonosporaceae; genus Melissospora; species Melissospora conviva. The sequence continues at coordinate 626,142 of NZ_JBLLDT010000002.1, read as the reverse complement.
CCGCCGGCGCTCGACGCGTACGCCGCACTGCGCCGTTCCGGTGTCGCCGTGATCGCCGAGGTCAAGCGGGCGTCGCCGTCGAAGGGACGGCTGGCCGACATCGCCGACCCGGCGGAGCTCGCCGGGGAGTACGCCGCCGGTGGTGCCCGGGCGATCAGTGTGCTCACCGAGGGGCGCTGGTTCGGCGGCTCGCTGGCCGACCTCGCCGCGGTGCGGGCCGCGGTCTCGGTGCCGGTGCTGCGCAAGGACTTCGTCGTCTCCAGCTATCAGGTGCACGAGGCCCGGGCGTACGGCGCGGACCTCGTCCTGCTGATCGTTTCCGCTCTGGAGCAGAACGCGCTGATGGGGCTTCTGGAGCGCATCGAGTCCCTCGGCATGACCGCCCTGGTCGAGGTGCACGACGAGGAAGAGGCCGACCGGGCGCTGGCCGCCGGGGCCCGGGTGATCGGGGTCAACGCCCGTAACCTGCGCACCCTGGAGGTCGACCGCACCGTATTCGAGCGGGTCGCCCCCGGGCTGCCCAGCGACGTCGTCAAGATCGCCGAGTCGGGGGTGCGCGGCCCGCACGACCTGATCCGGTACGCCTCCGCCGGCGCCGACGCGGTGCTGGTGGGCGAGGGCCTGGTCACCAAGAAGACCCCGCGCGACGCGGTCGCCGAACTGGTCAACGCCGGCAACCACCCGGCCACCCCCCGCCCCGCACGCTGATCCCGGCGCGGTCGAGGTCGCCTCGGCCGCGCCGCAGCGCCGCGCCGTGGCGGTCACACCGGGGTGTCCGGTCGCCCCGCGTCGGCGGTAGCGTGTCCGGGTGACCCTCGCTTCGCTGAGTCCCCTGGCCGCCATCCCGAGCCCCGACACCGCCGTCTGGCAGCTCGGGCCGGTGCCGCTGCGCGCGTACGCCCTCTGCATCGTCGCCGGGATCGTGATCGCCTCGGTGGTGACCGAGATGCGGCTGCGCCGTCGTGGCGTGGCGCCCGGCGCGGTCTTCGACATCGCCATGTGGGCGGTGCCCTTCGGCATCGTCGGGGCACGGATCTACCACGTGGCCACCTCGTACCAGAACTACTTCGGCCCCGGGCAGGACCCGCTCGACGCCCTGAAGATCTGGCAGGGCGGGCTCGGCATCTGGGGCGCGGTCGCCGGTGGCGCGGTGGGGGCCTGGCTGGCCGGCCGGCAGCTCGGCATCCCGCTGTCGGTGATCGCCGATGCCGTCGCTCCGGGGCTGCCCCTGGCGCAGGCCGTCGGGCGCTTCGGCAACTGGTTCAACAACGAGCTGCACGGCGCCGTGACGACGCTGCCGTGGGGTCTCGAGGTGCACCGGATGGACCCGGCGAACCCGGGCCAGGCGCTGCGGGATGTCAACGGCAACCCGGAGCTGCTGCCCGGCCTCTACCACCCGACCTTCGCCTATGAGGCGCTCTGGAACGTCGGCGTGGCGCTGCTGATCTTCGCCGTCGACCGGCGCTTCAAGCTCGGCCGTGGCCGCGCCTTCGCGCTCTACGTGATGGGTTACACCGCGGGGCGCTTCTGGATCGAGATGATGCGCACCGACACCGCCAACGAGATCCTCGGCGTACGGCTGAACGTCTGGACGGCCGCGGTCGTCTTCCTCGGCGCCCTGCTCTACTTCCTGCTGGTGCGTGGTTCCCGCCAGTACCTGATCCCGATCGAGGCGACCGGCCCGGCCCCGGCCGACACCGGCGACGTCTCCCGGGTCGACGTGCAGGCAGCCGAGCGGGCCCGGCGCGAGGAGGCCGTCCCGGCCGGCTACCGGGTGGTGACCGAGGAGCAGTTCCAGCGCTACCAGGACACCGGCGAGGTGCCGCCCGAGGCGGAGACCGAGCCTGCCGACACGGAAGCGGCCGACCCGGCAGGCCGGGACGGGAACGATTCGGCTCCGGACGCGACGGATGCCGCCGGACCGGACGCGACCGGTTCCGCGGGACCGGACAGCGCGGCATCCGACGGACCGCGCACCGCCCAGCCCGCCGACGTCGCCTCCGCTACGCCGGCCTCCCCGGCGACGGGTGAGGCGGCCGGTGAACCGGCGCGCAAGCCCGGCCAGAAGGCCGAGCGGGACGGCTGAGCGCGATGACGGCAACCATGCGCAGGGCCCTGGTCGTGGGTGGGGGCATCGGTGGTCTCGCGACCGCCGGCGCGCTGTCCCGCTCCGGCTGGCAGGTCACCGTGCTGGAGCGCGCCGACCGCATCCGGGTCGAGCCGACCGCGCTGCTGCTCTGGCCCAACGCCATCCGGGCCCTGCGGGCGCTCGGCCTCAGCGCCGGGCTGGACGCCATCGCCACCCCGCTGCCCGACGCCGGGGTACGCCGTCCGGACGGCCGCTGGCTGGTCCGGCCCCGGCCCGAGCCGGCCGCCGCCACCCCGGTGGTGGTGCACCGTGAGGACCTGCACGACGCCATGATCGCCGGCCTCGGCGACCGGGTGGAGCTGCGCACCGGATTCACCGTCCGGACGGTGCGCTCCGAGGACGGGCAGCGGCCGGCGGTGGGGGACGGCCACGACCTGATCGAGGCGGACCTGGTCGTCGGCGCCGACGGCATCGACAGCGTCGTGCGGTCCCGGCTGGCACCGGACGCGGTCGCCGTCAGCGCCGGCTGCGTCGCCTGGCGGGCGGTCCTTCCCTGGTACCGCGCCCCCAAGCTGCCCGCGGATCAGCCGGTCAACGGCGAGGTGCTCGGCGCCGGTTACCGCTTCGTCTCCGTCTCGCTGGGCGAGCGTGGCTCCTCGGGCGGCTCCAGCCGCGGCGGCATCTACTGGGTCGCCACCGCCGCGGGCGCGCCCCGCCCGGAGCCGGCGCAGACCCAGCTGGCCCTGCTGCAACGCTGGTACGCCGACTGGCCCGCCCCCATCGGGGAGCTGCTCGCCGCCACCGAACCCGCCGACCTGGTGCAGCAGGAGGTACGCGAGCTGCGGCCGCTGCCGCAGTACTACGGCCGCACCGCCGGCCCGGGCGGGCTGGTGCTCCTCGGCGACGCCGCCCACGCCATGCCGCACCATCTCGGCCAGGGCGCCTGTCTGGCGTTGGAGGACGCCGCCACGCTCACCGGCCTGGTCCGGGAGACCGCGCCCGGTGAGCCGCTGCGGGCGGCGGTCGAGGCGTACCAGCGGCTGCGCCGCCCTCGGGTGGCGGAGGTGGTGCGCCAGACCCGGCGGATGTCGGCGGTGCTGCGCAGCCGGGGGCGGCTGGCGCTGCGTGCCCGCGACGCGGCCCTGAGCACCATCAGCCCCCGGCTCGTGCAACAGGCCGGCAGCACCGCGGGGCGCTGGCGCCCACCACTCTGACCGGCACCCCCGCCCCCGGGCGGGGCCGGGTGTGCGGTGACCACCCCGTGCCGAAAGCGCACCGGGGCACCGAACTCCTCGTAGTGAGCTGTGTCACGGGGTGCCCCGCCGCGGACGAGTCGCACCTGCCGAAACCGTTGCATCCGGTGCGGTATCCACCCGGCGGTGGCGCTGGTCTTCGTCGCGAGCCGGAAGTGTGATCAATCCGCCTGGAGCTTGCGCGAAAGGGTCTCCCGTAGACTGAATTGAAGCGCAAGGGCCGACGTCGTCCCGAACATGTTCCATTCCTCCCCGACGACAGGAGGCCTGGTGGCTCTTTCGCATCCCCATCAGCCGCAGACCGCTCCCCGCGCCGACCAGGGGCTCTACGACCCCAGTCGCGAGCACGACGCCTGTGGCGTCGCCTTCGTCGCCGATCTGCACGGCCGCCGCTCCCACGACGTTGTCGCCAAGGGGCTGGCCGCGCTCTGCCGGCTGGATCACCGGGGCGCCCGGGGCGCGGAGACCAACACCGGCGACGGCGCCGGGATCATGATCCAGATTCCGGACGAGTTCCTCCGGGCGGCCGTCGGCTTCGCGCTGCCGCCGGCCGGGCAGTACGCCACCGGCCTGGTCTTCCTCCCCGACGACGACGCCGGCGAGGCGCGCGCCCGCCAGGTGCTGGAGAAGTACGCCCTGGTCGAGGGGGCCGACCTGCTCGGCTGGCGCGACGTGCCGGTCGACGCGAGCGACCTCGGGGCCACGGCGCTTGCCGCGCTGCCCCGGGTGCGGCAGGTATTCCTCGCCGCGCACCGGCTCACCGACGCGCCCGCCGGCCCGGCCGGGGAGCGCCTGGACGGGCTGGAGCTGGAGCGGGTCGCCTACTGCGTGCGCAAGCAGACCGAGCGGGAGACCGCCGAGCGGGGCGTGCCGGCGTACTTCCCGTCGCTGTCGGCGCGGACCTTCGTCTACAAGGGGATGCTCACCCCGGACCAGTTGCCGGCTTTCTTCCCGGACCTGACCGACTCCCGGGTCAGCAGCGCCATCGCCCTGGTGCACTCGCGCTTCTCCACCAACACCTTCCCGTCCTGGCCGCTGGCGCACCCGTTCCGCTTCATCGCCCACAACGGCGAGATCAACACGATCCGCGGCAACAAGAACTGGATGCAGGCCCGTGAGGCGCTGCTGGCCAGCCCGAACCTGCCGGGCAACATCCGCCGGCTCTTCCCGGTCTGCACCCCGGCCGCCTCCGACTCGGCGAACTTCGACGAGGTGCTCGAACTGCTGCACCTGGCCGGGCGCAGCCTGCCGCACGCGGTGCTGATGATGATCCCGGAGGCGTGGGAGAACGACCCGGACATGGCGGCGGCGAAGCGGGACTTCTACCGCTTCCACGCCAGCCTGATGGAGCCCTGGGACGGCCCGGCCTCGGTCGCCTTCACCGACGGCGAGATCGTCGGCGCGGTGCTCGACCGCAACGGCCTGCGGCCGGGGCGCTGGTGGCGGACCACCGACGGGCTGGTCGTGCTCGGCAGCGAGGCCGGCGTGATCGACCTCGACCCGGCCACGGTCATCGAGAAGGGCCGGCTGCAGCCGGGCCGGATGTTCCTGGTCGACACCGCCGCCGGGCGCATCGTCCACGACGACGAGATCAAGGACGCGCTCGCCGCCGAGCAGCCGTACGCCGACTGGCTGCACGCCGGGCTGATCGAGCTGGGCGACCTGCCGGCACGCAAGCACATCGCCTACAGCCACGAGTCGGTACGCCGCCGCCAGCAGACCTTCGGCTACACCGAGGAGGAGCTGAAGATCCTGCTCGCGCCGATGGCGCGTACCGGGGCCGAACCGCTCGCCTCGATGGGCACCGACACGCCGATCGCGCCGCTGTCGACCCGGCCGCGACTGCTCTACGACTACTTCCACCAGCTCTTCGCCCAGGTCACCAACCCGCCGCTGGACGCCATCCGCGAGGAACTGGTCACCAGCCTGCAGTCGACCATCGGCCCGGAGGGCAACCTGCTGGACCCGGGACCGGTCAGCTGCCGGCAGATCGTGCTGCCGTACCCGGTGATCGACAACGACGAGCTGGCGAAGATCCTCTCCATCGACGCGGACGGGGATCTGCCCGGCTTCAAGGCCGTCCGGGTCTCCGGGCTCTACCGGGTACGCGACGGCGCGGCCGGCATCAAGGCCCGGCTGACCGAGATCTGCCGGCACGTCTCCGAGGCGATCGAGGACGGGGTGCGGATCCTGGTCCTGTCGGACCGGGACTCCACCGCCGACCTGGCCCCGATTCCGTCGCTGCTGCTGACCGCCGCGGTGCACCAGCACCTGGTGCGCGAGCAGACCCGCACCCAGACGGCGCTGATCGTGGAGTCCGGCGACTGCCGCGAGGTGCACCACGCGGCGGTGCTGATCGGCTACGGCGCGGCGGCGATCAACCCGTACCTGGCCTTCGAGTCGGTGGAGGACCTGATCACCACCGGCGCGCTGCCGGGCCTCGACGCGCGCACCGCGGTGCGCAACTACGTCAAGGGCCTCGGCAAGGGCGTCCTGAAGGTCATGTCCAAGATGGGCATCAGCACCGTCTCGTCGTACTGCGGCGCCCAGGTCTTCGAGGCCGTCGGGCTCAGCGACGAGCTGCTGGCGCGCTACTTCGCCGGCACCGCCGGCAAGATCAGCGGCATCGGGCTGGCGGAGATCCACGCCGAGGTGGCCGCCCGCCACTCCCGCGCCTGGTCCCAGGCCCCGGCCGACACCCGGCGCACCCTGGAGGTCGGCGGCGAGTACCAGTGGCGCCGCGAGGGCGAACTGCACCTGTTCAACCCGGAGACGGTCTTCCTGCTCCAGCACGCCACCCGTAGCCGCCAGTACGACGTCTTCCGCCGCTACACCGCCAAGGTCGACGAGTTGGCGGCGCAGGCGGGTTCGCTGCGCGGGCTGTTCCAGCTGCGTACCGGTGTGCGCCCGGCGGTGCCGATCGACGAGGTCGAGCCGGTCAGTGAGATCGTCAAGCGCTTCTCCACCGGCGCGATGTCCTACGGTTCGATCTCGGCGGAGTCGCACGAAACCCTCGCCATCGCGATGAACCGCCTCGGCGGCAAGTCCAACACCGGCGAGGGCGGTGAGGACGTCGAGCGGCTGCACGACCCGGCGCGGCGTTCGGCGATCAAGCAGATCGCCAGCGGCCGTTTCGGGGTGACGACCGAGTACCTCGTCAACGCCGACGACCTGCAGATCAAGATGGCCCAGGGCGCGAAGCCCGGTGAGGGCGGGCAGCTGCCGGGCAACAAGGTCTGGCCCTGGGTGGCCCGGACCCGGCACGCCACCCCCGGCGTCGGCCTGATCTCGCCGCCGCCGCACCACGACATCTACTCCATCGAGGACCTCGCGCAGCTGGTCCACGACCTCAAGTGCGTCAACCCGGCGGCCCGGGTGCACGTCAAGCTGGTCAGCGAGGTCGGCGTCGGCACCGTCGCCGCCGGGGTGGCCAAGCTCAAGGCCGACGTCATCCTGATCTCCGGCCACGACGGCGGCACCGGCGCCTCGCCGATGAACTCGCTCAAGCACGCCGGCACCCCCTGGGAGCTGGGCCTGGCCGAGGCGCAGCAGACGCTGCTGCTCAACAAGCTGCGCGACCGGGTCACCGTGCAGGTCGACGGCCAGCTCAAGACCGGCCGCGACGTGGTGATCGCCGCGCTGCTCGGTGCCGAGGAGTTCGGCTTCGCCACCGCGCCGCTGATCGTCTCCGGCTGCGTGATGATGCGCGTCTGCCACCTGGACACCTGTCCGGTCGGCATCGCCACCCAGAACCCGGTGCTGCGGGAGCGTTTCACCGGCAAGCCCGAGTTCGTGGAGAACTTCTTCCTCTTCCTCGCCGAGGAGGTCCGCGGCTACCTCGCCGAGCTGGGCTTCCGCTCCATCGAGGAGGCGATCGGCCAGGCCGAGCTGCTGGACTTCACCCCGGCTGTCGACCACTGGAAGGCCCACGGGCTGGACCTCAACCCGGTGCTGGCGGTGCCGGCGCTGCCCGAGGGCGCGGCCCGGCGCGGTATCCGCGCCCAGGACCACGGCCTGGAGCTGGCGCTGGACAACGAGCTGATCCGGCTTGCGCAGCCGGCGCTGACGCAGGGCCGCCCGGTGCGGGCCGAGGTGGCGGTGCGCAACGACCACCGCAGTGTCGGCGCGATGCTCGGCGGCGAGGTCGCCCGCCGCCACGGCGGCGCGGGCCTGCCGGCCGACACCATCCAGTTCGCGCTGCGGGGCACTGCCGGGCAGTCCTTCGGGGCGTTCCTGCCGCCGGGGGTCACCCTGCGGCTGGAGGGCGACGCCAACGACTACGTCGCCAAGGGCCTCTCCGGTGGCCGGATCGTCGTGCGACCGGATTCGGACGCGCCCTTCGTCCGCGCCGGCGCCGCCGCGGGCGCCGAGGACCAGATCATCGCGGGCAACACCATCCTCTACGGTGCGACCGCCGGCGAGGTGTTCCTGCGGGGCCGGGCGGGGGAGCGGTTCGCGGTGCGCAACTCCGGCGCCACCGCCGTCGTCGAAGGCATCGGCGACCACGGCTGCGAGTACATGACGGGCGGCACCGTCGTGGTGCTCGGCCCGACCGGACGCAACTTCGCCGCCGGCATGTCCGGTGGCAGCGCCTTCGTCTGGCGGCTGGACGCGCGCCGGGTCAACGGTGAGCTGGTGGACCTCGCGCCGCTCGGCGACGAGGAGCGGCAGACGCTGCACGCCCTGGTGCAGCGGCACTTCGCCGAGACCGACTCGGCGGTGGCCGAGGCGCTGCTCAAGCGGTGGCCGGAGGCGGTCGAGGAGTTCACCGCCGTGGTGCCTCGCGACTACCGGCGGGTGCGGGAGATCATGCGGGCCGCCGAAGCTGCCGGCCTCGATGTAGACGAGGCGGTGATGGGGGCGCTCGCCGCACCCGCGGCACCGCCGGCCCGGCCGGCCCTGCCCGCGCCGCGGTCCTCCGAGGAGGTGGCTCGTGCCTGACCCGTCTGGCTTTCTGCGCTACGACCGGCGGCTGCCGGCCCGGCGTCCGGTGCCGGTGCGCATCAGCGACTGGCGTGAGGTCTACCCGCAAGCCGGCGAGGAGCTCACCCGGGAGCAGGCGACCCGCTGCATGGACTGCGGCATCCCCTTCTGCCACAACGGCTGCCCGCTGGGCAACCGGATCCCGGACTGGAACGACCTGGTCCGCACCGGCGACTGGGGTACGGCGATCGAGTCGCTGCACGCCACCAACAACTTCCCGGAATTCACCGGCCGGCTCTGCCCCGCCCCCTGTGAGGCCGCGTGCGTACTCGGCATCAACGGCGGCGCGCCGGTGACGATCAAGCAGGTCGAGGTCGAGATCATCGACCAGGCGTTCGACCGGGACCTGGTCGCGCCGCAGCCGGCCTCGGTGCGTTCCGGCCGGCGGGTGGCGGTGGTCGGCTCCGGTCCGGCCGGGCTCGCTGCCGCGCAGCAGCTGGCCCGGGCCGGGCACGACGTCACCGTCTTCGAACGCGACGAGGCGATCGGCGGGCTGATGCGCTTCGGCATCCCCGACTTCAAGCTGGAGAAGCGGCACATCGCCCGCCGGCTGGCGCAGATGCAGGCCGAGGGGGTCCAGTTCCGCACCGGCGTGAACGTCGGCGTGGACGTCACCGCCGAGCAGTTGCGCGCCGAGTACGACGCCGTGCTGCTGGCCTGTGGCGCGCTGGTCGGCCGGGACACCCCGGAGACGCCGGGACGCGCGCTGCGCGGCGTGCACCAGGCGATGGAGCACCTGGTCGCTGCCAACCGGGCGGTTGCCGCCGCCGGAGACGGCCCGGTTGACGCGGCCGCCATCGACGCCGCCGGCAAGCACGTGGTGATCATCGGTGGTGGTGACACCGCCGCGGACTGCCTCGGGGTTGCCCACCGGCAGGGCGCGGCCGGCGTACACCAGCTCGACCTCTACCCGGCGGCCCCGCACGAGCGGGACGAGGAGCGCGACCCGTGGCCGACCTGGCCGTGGATCCTGCGCGAGTACGCCGCCCACGAGGAGGGTGGCGAGCGGCTCTTCGCCGTCGCCGTACAGGAGTTCGTCGACGACGGCACCGGGCAGGTCCGGGCGGTACGCGTCGCCGAGGTGACAGTCGAGAAGCGCGACGGCCGCCGCATCCTGCACGTCGTGCCGGGCAGCGAGCGGGAACTGGCTGCCGACCTGGTGCTGCTGGCGATCGGCTTCGAGGGCACCGAGCAGCAGCCGCTGCTGGCGCAGTTCGGGGTGACGCGCAACCGGCGCGGCGCGGTCGACGCCCGGCCGGACTGGCAGACCGACGCCGACGGCGTCTTCGTCGCCGGTGACATGCACCGCGGCGCGTCGCTGATCGTCTGGGCGATCGCCGAGGGGCGCGCGGCCGCAGCCGGCATCCACCGCTATCTCGACGGCGCGGGCGAGCTGCCCGCGCCGGTCGACCCGGCCGCCCAGGCGTTGGCGGCCGGCTGACCGGAGCCCGCAGCTCCCGGGCAGTCCGCAGTTGTTCGCACGCCCCCGTCGGGACCCGCACGTGGTCGCGGCGGGGGCGGCTGCGTACCCGGGGCCCGGACGGGTAACGTCCGAGCATGTCGAAGGCAGCGGACACAGCAGCAGAGAACCGGCCGGAGCAGGCCGGAACCGAGCAGGGCAGGTACGTCATCGCGGGCGGGGAGTTCACCCGCGACCAGCGCTACATCGCCACCCGGATCACCGCCGACGGGCGCGACGGTTACCCGGTCGAACCCGGCCGCTACCGGCTGGTGGTCAGCCGGGCGTGCCCCTGGGCGAGCCGGGTGATCATCCAGCGCCGGCTGCTCGGGCTGGAGGAGGCGCTGCCGATGGCGGTCGCCGGGCCGACCCACGACGCGCGGAGCTGGACCTTCGACCTCGACCCCGACGGCCGGGACCCGGTGCTCGGCATCGAGCGACTCCAGGAGGCGTACTTCGCCCGCTTCCCCGGGTACGAGCGGGGCATCACCGTGCCGGCGATCGTTGACACCACCACCGGACAGGTGGTGACCAACAACTACCCGCAGATCGAGTGGGACCTGGCGCACGAGTGGCGCGCCCACCAGCGCCCCGGCGCCCCCGACCTCTTCCCCGAGGCGCACCGGGAGGAGATGACCGAGCTGGACAAGGTCGTCTTCAAAGACGTCAACAACGGCGTCTACCGGTGCGGCTTCGCCGGCTCGCAGGAGGCGTACGAGAAGGCGTACGCGCAGCTCTTCGGCCGGCTCGACTGGTTGTCGGCGCGGCTGGAGCAGCAGCGCTACCTGATCGGCGACACCATCACCGAGTCCGACATCCGGCTCTTCACCACGCTGGTGCGCTTCGACGCGGTCTACCACGGCCACTTCAAGTGCAACCGCACCAAGCTGACCGAGATGCCGGTGCTCTGGGCGTACGCCCGGGATCTCTTCCAGACTCCGGGCTTCGGCGACACCGTCGACTTCGACCACATCAAGCGGCACTACTACCAGGTGCACACCGACATCAACCCGACCGGCATCGTCCCCTGTGGTCCGGAGCTGGAAGGCTGGCTGAGCCCGCACGGCCGTGAGGCACTCGGTGGCCGCCCGTTCGGCGACGGCACCCCGCCGGGGCCGCCGCGCGCCGACGAGGTCGTACCGCCGGCCCACACCCCGTACGCAGCCTGACGGAGCGGCTCCTGGGTCGCCGTGCGGCAGGGCGGCGCCCAGGTGAGCGCGAGCGGCGTTGTGCCGCGTAGGCGAAGGCCACATAGGACAGCGCGCTGCTGTTCTGGTCGTTAGCCTGTCATCCCTAACGGATCTTGATTAGGGAGTCACGCAGGGATGCTACGGAGAATGATCGCGGCGGCGGTGTCAGCGGTGCTGGGCATGGTGGCGGGGGCCGCCGTGCTGTCGGGAGCTGCGTTCGCCATGGAGACGCACACAGCCCCGGAGAAGACCATCAGGGTGATGACCTGGAACGCCTGTGGCAACAATCCGGGCTGCAAGTTCTATGACAATCCGACGGGGCTGGTCGGCACCGTGGTGTGGCACATGCAAAACCACGGCGCCTACGCCGATGCGGCAATAATTCAGGAGTTCTGCCGCTCGCAGGCCGTGACGCTGGAGGCCAGGCTGGAGGCCGCGTACGGCTATGGCTGGGACGTGCGGTTCGCGCCCATCAAGGTAAAAAAGACCGACACCCCGGAGACTTCCCCGAACAAGCAGTGTGTGCAGGGGCGGGGTGACTACGGCATCGCCATCGCGGTGCCGGATGAGAACACCTGGTGGGAGCCGCGCTACCTGCCCTCGCCGACCAATGCCGAGTGGCGGGTAGCCATGTGCGCCACGGTCGACTCGTGGTGGGTGAAGATCTGCAACGCCCATCTCAGCTACAACGGTGACGACCCGGATTACGGCTTCCGCACGCAGCAGGTGGCGGCCTACAAGTCGTTCGTGAGCCCGTCGCGCTTCCGGGTGATCTTCGGTGGGGACTTCAACCTCCAACCGCCTGCTGTGGTCGGCTACGCGGGCGGAGGCATGACCCCGATCTATGATGAATTTGTGGAGTGTGCGCAGGCTGACCAGAGTTCGCCGCGTACAGGACCGGGCACCTTCTATACGACCAAGCCGCACGACAACTCGCACATGGTCAAGTTCGACTACCTTTTCGCCGACCCGCCCCTGCCGCACACTTGCGGTCGGGTAGGTGGTGGGCCGGTTGAGTCCTCCGACCATATGCCCATCTGGATGACGGTCGACATGCCCGCACACGTGACCGGTACGGTCACTCGTTCCGCGAGCGGAGGCTGTCTCCTGTTGAACGGTTACTGGCTTCTGGACGGTCCCTCGGACGTAATCCACGAGGGCGCCCGTGTCACAGTCACGGGACGTGTGGAATCCGGAGACCATTCCGGCTGCCAGCAGGGCACCGCTCTGAGGGTGGAGACCGCCGAACCCGCCTGAGCATCCGGCACCTGAGCTACCGGCAGAGCGATCTGTCGGTACCTCAGGTGCCAGCCGGCGATGTTGCGTCAGGCGGAGCGGGTCGGGCTCAAACCGCGTTGCTCAGACCGCCTTGGTGAGGGCGGCGTACTCGTCGTCGGTGAGCTGCACCTGCGCGGCGGCGACGTTCTCCTCCAGGTGCGCCACCGATGAGGTGCCGGGGATCGGGAGCATGACGGGGGAGCGGCGCAGCAGCCAGGCGAGTGCGAGCTGCGCCGGGGTGGCGCCGTGCTCGCGGGCGATGGCGTCCAGCGGCCCGCCGGGCTTGGCGAGCTCACCGGTGGCGATCGGGAACCACGGGATGAACGCCAGGTCGTTGCGCTCGCAGTACTCCAGCACCTCTTCGGACTGGCGGTTGGCCACGTTGTAGAGGTTCTGTACCGAGATGATCGGCGTGATCGCCTGCGCCGCTTCGATCTCGGCGACGCTCACCTCGGAGAGTCCGATGTGGCCGATCTTGCCCTCCTGCTTGAGCAGGACCAGTTCGCCGAGCTGGTCGGCGAGCGGCACCTTCGGGTCGATGCGGTGCAGCTGGTACAGCGGGATCTGCTCCAGGCCGAGGTGGCGCAGGCTCAGCTCGCACTGCTGGCGCAGGTATTCCGGCCGCCCGACCGGCCGCCAGTCGTGCGGGCCGGAGCGGGTCAGCCCGGCCTTGGTGGCGATGACCAGGTCGTCGGCGTACGGGTGCAGCGCCTCGCGGATCAGCTGCTCGCTGACGAACGGCCCGTACGAGTCGGCGGTGTCGATGAAGGTCACGCCGAGCTCGACGGCGCGGCGCAGCACCCGGACCGCCTCGCCCGGGTCTTTCGGGTCGCCCCAGACACCGGGTCCGGTGATCTGCATCGCGCCGTAGCCGAGCCGGTCGACGGTCAGGTCCCCGCCGATGCGGTAGGTGCCCGATGCCTTCGCGGGTCGTGCGTCGGCGTCTGCCATGAGTGGATCTCCCATTCCTCGTCGGATGTCTCACCTCGAATCTAGTCACCGCCGCCGGAGCGTGCCGGGCGCACGGTGCCGTGCGGGGTGCGGGAATCCGGCCACGGCGGGTCCGGCCGGCGTCGACGGCGGGCCAACGGAACGGGGGCCGGGGCAGGCCGAGGCCGCGGAGCGTTCCATTAATCGAAATGTTTCTATACCATTGCGAGCACGTTACATCCCCCGGCCACGCGCGCGGTCTGAGGCTTCCCCCACCCCTGCCTCGTGGAGGTCGTTCCATGACACCTCGACCGCTGACCCGCGCCCTCGCCGGGTTCCTCGCCGCCGCCGCCACCGTGCTGGCCGCCGCGCTCGCTCCGAGCGCCGCACACGCCGCCGCCCCCGTGCACTACGTCGCCCTCGGCGACTCCTACTCCTCCGGCGTCGGCGCCGGCCCGTACGACCTCTCCACCTGCCTGCGCAGCCAGAAGTCGTACGCCCCGCTCTGGGCGGCCAGTCACTCGGTTGCCAGCTTCGCCTTCCCCGCCTGCGGGGGAGCTGTCACCTCCGACGTGCTCGGCAAGCAGCTCTCGTCGCTGAGCAGCACCACGACCCTGGTGACCATCACCATCGGCGGCAACGACGCCGGGTTCGCCGACGTCATGATCAGTTGCCGGTTCGGCAGCCTCTCCACCTGCACCAACGCGGTCAACGGTGCCAAGACCTTCGCCACCTCGACGCTGCCGGCCCGGCTGGACCAGACGTACGCGGCGATCCGTGACCGCGCGCCGAACGCCCGGCTGATCGTGCTCGGCTACCCGCGGCTGTTCGAGACCGGCTCCTGCGGGCTGCTTGCGATGAGCACGACGAAGCGGGCGCTGCTCAACGAGGCCGCGGACACCCTCGCCTCGGTCACCTCGGCCCGGGCCCGGGCCGCCGGGGCCACCTTCGTCGACACCCGCAGCTTCTTCGCCGGGCACGGCGTCTGCGGCGCGACCCCGTGGATCCTCGACGTCTCCGGCGTCATCGAGGCATACCACCCCAACGCCAACGGCTACCGGTACGGCTTCCTGCCCGCACTGAACTCCGTCACGGGCTGAGCCCTGCCACCGGCTGAGCCCCGAGGGCTCCGTCACGTCTGACCGATGCCACGGGCTGACCCACGTCAGACACCGTTCCCGCCGGCGGTCCGCACCCGGCCGTCGGCGGGACCCGTGTCCGCGCCCCGGTGCGGGAACTGTTCAGCCGGGCTGACCCGTCAGGTAGCGCACGCCCGGGACCTGGTTCAGTCCGGGGTCGTGGAAGCCGCGGGTCAGCGGATAGGGCTCCAGGTGCAGCGCACGCAGGATCGCCACGTGCTGCTCGGGCGCCGAGCCGTGCGGGGCCGGACCGCGCAGCACCCCCGCCAGCAGTTCGGGATCGACCCGTCCGGCGCCGAAGGGCACGAAAGGCTCCGGGTCCGCGCCCGACGGGCCGGCCGGCGTCGGCGCCTCCGGGGCGATCACCACCCCGTCGATACGGCGGACGAACTGTCCGTCGGCGTCCTGGGACCATTCGACCAGCTTGGCGACGTCCGAGACGTACTCGTGGTTCTGCCGGCCGTTGCGGAAGACCTGGGCCAGCATCACCTCGGAGTCGACCTGGAACGCGAGCGCCGGGCAGCGGGCCCGCCAGCTCAGCTGCCGGCCCAGTACCTCGGCGCGGGAGGCGTCGTCACCGCGGTCGCGCGGGATCACCGCCCAGCGCTGCTCGCCCACCGGCGCCACGAGCACCTCCGCACGCAGCTCGGCCACGGCCCGCTCGACCGCCGGGTACTCCGCGGCCAGCAGTACGGTCTGGTAGTTCGTTCCCATCCGAACCCCTCCCCGGCCGATCCCGGTGGCCGACCTTCACGATCTTGAAGGATCCTAGACCGGCCAGCGGGCGCTGTCGCGGCGCGGCGTGTCACCAGCGGTTGCGGGCCTCCTCGGCCCAGCCGACCAGACCGTCGAGCTCCACCCGCTCACCGTCGCCGATCTCGGCCCACCCCGAGAAATGACCGAAACACTGGTGCGTCTCGCCGGCGAGCACCCCGAGATTGGTACGGGAGACCCGCTCGTGGAAGGGCGTGAAGCGTGCGTCGAGGCGCTCGCCGGTGATCCGCCACGGGCGCAGCCAGTCCGCCCGGTCGTAGCTCCACCGCAGCTCCTCGCCGATCTTGTGCAGCCGGCCGTCGACGAAGACGGCGTTCTCGGTCATCCCGGTGCCGTCGGTCCAGACACCGCCGAGCTGGACGGCCCGGCCCGGGGCGCACCCCGCAGCCCAGTTCCAACGCGCCGAGTAGGGCCACCGGCCCCGGCCGTGGTCGAGCACCGCGAAGGAATCAGCGGCGGAGATCTCGTACGTGGCCGCACCCAGACGCAGCCGCCCGCTCGCCGGCCGCCCCAGATCCTTGAGCGTGTACTGGAAGAGCCGGTCGCTCCACGGCACCACCACACCGAGCGACTCGTGCCCGGCCGGCAGCGGCACCGTCAGCTCCACCTCCACTCCGGGGGCGGTCGCCCGGATCCAGCTGCCGTCGGCGCGCTGGTCGATGTCGACGGTGACGCCGCCGCCGCTGGCCGAGACCGTGCCCGCGCCCCCCGACGGCGGCAGGATCGCGCCCCGGGCGAACGGGGTGAGCCCTTCGCGGTTGTGCTCGGCGCCGGTCGTGCGGTCCAGCACGTACACGCTCTGCAGGCCGGCGTAGTCCAGCGACGAGGCGACCACGCCGATGATGTGCCGGGGTGTGACCACCCCCCAGTACTCCCAGCGTTTGCTGCGCCCCCAGCCGCGCAGGTTGGCCCGGTGCAGGGGCCGGCGGGTCCAGCCGACGGCGGCCGGGTTGAGCCGCCCGTCGGGCAGGCAGAGGTCGACCGGTTCGGTGATCTCGGGCTCGTGCGTGGTCATGGCCAGCAGGCTAACGAGGATCCGGGCCAACCCAGCTCAGCCGATCGTCCGGGTCGTGCCGACCCGGGGTGGATTGTCCGATGAGCGCGCCCGGCGGGGTGGGGCCGCCGGCCGAGGGCGCACGCCGCACCGTGGCCACCTCCGGTGGGTGTTCGGCAGCCGTTAAGGGGTCGGCCGTCCCCTCGATGGGCAGGAGAGACTAGCCTCAGGGGGTGACTCGGCGCGCGAAGATTGTCTGCACTCTTGGACCAGCCACCTCTTCACCGGAGCGCATCCGCGGTCTGGTGGAGGCCGGGATGAACGTGGCCCGGCTGAACTTCAGCCACGGCAGCCACGCCGACCACGAGCAGGTCTATCACCTGGTACGCGAGGCGGCGGAGACCACCGGGCGGGCGGTGGCGGTCCTGGCCGACCTGCAGGGCCCGAAGATCCGTCTCGGGCGGTTCGCCGACGGCCCGCACGAGTGGCGTACCGGCGACTGGGTGGTCATCACCGGCGAGGACGTGCTCGGCACCAAGGAGCGGGTCTCCTGCACCTATCGGCGCCTGCCGCAGGAGGTGCACCCCGGCGACCGGCTGCTCATCGACGACGGCCGGGTCGTGGTCGAGGTCAGCGAGGTCACCGGCGACGACATCCGCTGTCTGGTGATCGAGGGCGGCCCGGTCTCCAACAACAAGGGCGTCTCGCTGCCGAACGTGGCGGTGAGCGTCCCGGCGCTCTCCGACAAGGACGCCGCTGACCTGCGGTTCGCCCTGGAGCTCGGCGTCGACTGGGTGGCGCTCTCCTTCGTCCGCTCGGCCGAGGACATCAAGCTGGTGCATGCGGTGATGGCCGAGGCCGGGGTGCACCGGCCGGTGCTGGCGAAGGTGGAGAAGCCGGAGGCGGTCGAGCACCTGGAAGCGATCGTCGACGCCTTCGACGGGGTGATGGTCGCCCGCGGCGACCTCGGTGTCGAGCTGCCCCTGGACCAGGTGCCGCTGGTGCAGAAGCGGGCCGTGCAGCTCTGCCGGGAGAACGCCAAGCCGGTCATCGTCGCCACCCAGATGCTCGACTCGATGATCGAGAACGCCCGCCCTACCCGGGCCGAGGCCTCCGACGTGGCCAACGCCGTCCTCGACGGCGCCGACGCGGTGATGCTCTCCGGTGAGACCAGTGTCGGGCGCTACCCGGTGCTCACCGTCAGCACGATGGCGAAGATCATCACCACCACGGAGAGTGGGTCGCTCGGCGTGCCGCGCCTGCAGCACGACCCGCGTACCCACGGCGGTGCGCTGACCCGGGCCGCCTCCTCCATCGCCCGCGCCATCGACGCCAAGGCGCTGGTGGCCTTCTCCCAGACCGGCGACACCGTACGGCGGCTGTCCCGGCTGCACTGCGACCTGCCGCTGCTGGCGTTCACGCCGATGGCGGAGGTCCGCAACCAGCTCGCCCTCTCCTGGGGGGTGCAGACGTTCCTGATGCCGTTCGTGGCGCACACCGACGAAATGTTCCGCCAGGTCGATCAGGCACTGCTCGGGTTGAACCTCGCCGAGCCGGGCGAACACATCGTCATCGTGGCGGGCAGCCCGCCGGGCGTGCCCGGCTCCACCAACACCCTGCGGGTGCACGAGCTCGGCTCGCTCGTCGACGCCGCCACCGCCCGAGCGCTGCAGTGAGCGGGGAGACCATCGTGGGTCAGGCCGCCGTCGACCAGCTCCTCGAGGTGCTGGACCTGGAGCAGCGCGACGAGATGACCTTCCGCGGGATGAGCCCGCCGGTGGGGCCGCAGCGCGTCTTCGGCGGGCAGGTCGCCGGCCAGGCGCTGGTCGCCGCCGGTCGTACCGTTGTCGCGGACCGCTTCGTGCACTCCCTGCACGGCTACTTCGTCCGCCCGGGAGATCCGAGCGAGCCGATCGAGTACCGGGTGGAGAACGTCCGCGACGGCCGCTCCTTCTCGGTGCGCCGCTCGGCTGCCTACCAGCACGGCAAGCCGATCTTCTTCATGTCCGCCTCGTTCCAGCGCGCCGAGGACGGCCTCGACCACCACGCTCCCGCCCCGCTGAACCTGCCGGGGCCCGACGAGGTGCCGACCATGACCGAGCGCCTCACGCCGTACCCGGAGCGGCTGGGCGTCTGGTCGCTGACGCCCCGGCCGATCGACGTGCGCTATGTCGGTGAGCCCGGCTGGGTCCGCCCCGGTGACCGCCCGGCGGAGCCGCACCAGCGAGTCTGGATGCGCATCGACGGCAAGCTGCCCGACGACCCGCTGCTGCACGCCTGCGCCCTGACCTACGCCTCGGACCTGACCCTGCTCGACTCGGTCCTGTCGGTACACGGCGAGGTCTGGGGCCCCGGGGGAGTGATCGGGGCCAGCCTCGACCACGCCCTGTGGTTCCACCGTCCGCTCCGGGCCGACCAGTGGTTCCTCTACGACTGCTGGAGCCCGTCGGCCTCCGGTTCCCGCGGGCTGGCCACCGGGCGGATCTTCGCCGAGGACGGCCGGCACATCGCCACCGCCGTGCAGGAAGGGCTGCTGCGCCGCGTCGGCGAGTGAAACGCTTTTCCGGGGCGGACGCCGGGGAGTCCGGCCCGGCCGACTAATCTTGCTGCCATGCGCCTCTCCGCCCGCGTCGACTACGCCCTGCGGGCAACCGCCGAACTCGCCGCGGCCGTCGGTGACGATCCGAACGTCAAGGTGCGTCCGGTGACCGCCGAGCAGATCGCGCGGGCCCAGCAGATTCCGCCGAAGTTCCTGGAGAGCATCCTGCTGCAGCTGCGCCAGGGCGGTGTCGTGTACGCCCAGCGTGGCCCGGAGGGCGGCTACTGGCTGGCCCGCCCGGCCGCGGAGATCACGCTGGCCGAGGTGATCCGGGTGATCGACGGTCCGCTGGCCCATGTGCGTGGCCGCCGCCCGGAGGAGTTGGAGTACACCGGCGCGGCCCAGGCGCTGCAGGAGGTCTGGATCGCCCTGCGCGCCAGCGAGCGCGAGATTCTCGAAATGGTGACCGTCGCCGACGTCGCGTCGGGTGCCCTCCCGGAGCGGATCACCTCACTCGCCGCCGACCCCCGCGCCTGGACCTGACCGGCCCGATCCACGCCGTCGGCGCCACGTAGCCGCCCCCGCGGGCACGGGTCCTTCCCGTAGGCGCCCCGCGCCCTTTCACGGTCCTGCCGCGCGCGCCGCATGCTCCATTCAGGTGGGTCCTTTCCGTACGCGTCGCATGCTCCCTGGCCGGCACGGGACCCTCCTGCGGTGGCACGGTCCTTTTCGCAGATGGTGCGTGCCGGGTTGACCGGGCCGACCCCGCGGCGCATTGTCGACCAAGTCGATAGGGAATGCCGAATATTCGGAGGACGCCGTGCGCAAGCTGCTGGTTCTCGCACTGGTCGGGTTCGCCGCACAGCTCGTCGACGGCTCCCTCGGCATGGCGTACGGGGTGACGTCCTCGACGTTGCTCCTGCTGGTCGGCATCGCGCCGGCGACGGCCTCGGCCTCGGTGCATCTGGCCGAGATCGGCACCACCCTCGCCTCCGGCGCCTCCCACTGGCGGTTCGGCAACGTCGACTGGCGCACCGTCGGGCGCATCGCGCTGCCCGGCGCGGTCGGTGCCTTTCTCGGCGCCACGCTGCTCAGTGGTCTCTCCACCGAGGTCGCCGCGCCCTGGATGGCGGGCATCCTCCTCGTGCTCGGCATCTACCTGCTGATCCGCTTCTCCCGGCCGATGCGGACCGTGCGCCAGGCCGGTCCGCTGCGCCGGCGTTTCCTCGGTCCGCTGGGGCTGGTCGCCGGCTTCGTCGACGCCACCGGAGGCGGCGGCTGGGGGCCGGTCGCCACGCCCGCACTGCTGGCCTCCGGGCGGCTCGCCCCCCGCAAGGTCGTCGGCTCGGTCGACACCTCCGAGTTCGTGGTGGCGGTCGCCGCCAGCGTCGGCTTCTTCATCGGACTCGGCTCGGCGGGCTTCATGCTGCCGGTGGTCGCGGCGCTGCTCGTCGGTGGCGTGATCGCCGCCCCGATCGCCGCCTGGCTGGTCCGGGTGGTGCCCGCGCAGCTGCTCGGTGCGGCCGTCGGCGGGGTGATCGTGCTGACCAACGCCCGCACCCTGATGCGCGCGGCCGAGGTCGGCGGCAACCTGCGCGCCGCGGTCTACGGACTGGTCGTGCTCGGCTGGGTGGTCGCCGTCGCCTACGCGCTGCGCGCCCTGCGCCGCACCCGAGCCGACGCGGCGGTCTCGGAGCAGGAGCGGCCCCTCACCGCGGTCGACGGCTGATCCGGGGGGCACCACACGCGTGGGAGGGCGTCGAGTCCGCGCCCACGACCCGGTCGGCGGTCGAAGCGGAGAGCACCCGGCGGCGATGGGCAGTCGCCGGACCGGCTTGGGCGAACCGCCCGCGCCGATCCGGCATACCGCACCGCGGTATCCGTGACCCGTCCCGATCGTGGATACCGAACCACCACCGGCACCCAAGTTACGCAGGGTCCGAGGCGGTCAGATGACGGCATTGTGAAGATCAGGTTTCGTCGGCTCCGGTGGGTGCGCGACCGCACGGCGGCCCGGCGGGCGGCTCAGCCCAGGCCGCGGGCCTGCTCGAAGATGAGGCTGGTCTGGCTGTGCAGCACGGCCGGGTCGACCGCCAGATGGTCGAGGACGAAGTCGCGCAGCGCGTCGGCGGAGGCGGCCCGTACGTGCAGCACGTAGTCCTCGGCGCCGGCCACGTGGAAGACGGAGATCACCCCGGGCAGCCGGACCGATCGGGCCCGGAAGGCGTCGACGGCGGCGCGGGCGTGCTTGGCGAGCCGGACGGAGATGAGCGCCTGCAGCGGCAGACCGAGGGCGGCGGGGTCGATGTCGGCGTGGAAGCCCCGGATGGCGCCGGCCTCCCGCAGCGCCCGGACCCGGGTCAGGCAGGTCGAGGCGGCGACGCCCACCCGTTCGGCGAGGGCGTTGTTCGGGATCCGGCCGTCGGCGGACAACTCGGTGAGGATGGCGTGGTCGATCTCGTCGAGCGCGGAGAAGCGCCGCACATCATTCGCTGAAGTGGACATATCGGCAGGGCCCTCCGAAGAATATTTCGCAGTACGCGGGATTGCAGAAGCATATTCCTTTCTATTGCGCTGAAGCACGCTGATATTCGACGCTTACCGCATGAGCGCACTTGACACCCGGGCCGTGCACGCCGGTCGCGAGGACCTCGCCGCCCTGGGCGTGCACGTGCCACCGATCGACTTCTCCACCACCAACCCCCTGCCGTCGGTCACCGCCGGCGGCGACGCGTACGAGCTGCTCGCCGGCGGCGGCACCCCGGGCGAGAGCACCAGCGCGGTCTACCAGCGGCTCTGGAACCCCACCGTGGGCCGCTTCGAGCAGGCGCTGGCCGAGCTGGAGTCCGCGGCGGCCTCGGTCGCCTTCGCAAGCGGCATGGCGGCGCTGACCGCCGCGCTGCTGGCCGCCACCCGTGACGGGCGCCGGCACGTGGTGGCGGTCCGTCCGCTCTACGGCGGCACCGACCACGTCCTCGCCACCGGGCTGCTCGGCACCACCGTCACCTGGGCCACCCCCGACGAGGTCGCCGCGGCGATCCGGGCCGACACCGCGCTGGTGATCGCCGAGACCCCGGCCAATCCGAGCCTGGACCTGGTCGACATCGCGGCCCTCGCCGCCGCCGCGGGCGACGTCCCGTTGCTGATCGACAACACCGTCGCCACCCCGGTGCTGCAGCAGCCGCTGCGGCACGGCGCGGCGCTGGTCCTGCACAGCGCCACCAAGTCCATCGGCGGGCACGGCGACGTGCTGGCCGGCGTGGTGGCCTGCGACGAGCAGTGGGCGGCCCGCCTGCGCCAGGTGCGCGCGGTCACCGGAGCGGTGCTGCACCCGCTCGGGGCGTACCTGCTGCACCGCGGCCTGCAGACGCTGCCGCTGCGGGTGCGGGCCCAGCAGGCCGGCGCGCAGAAGCTCGCCGCCTGGCTCGGCGGGCACCCCGGCGTGACCGCCGTGCACTACCCGGGCACGGCCGGCGGGCAGCACCTGATCGGCCGGCAGATGACCGGGACCGGCAGCCTGCTCGCGTTCGAGGTCGACGGCGGTGCGGCGGCGGCCGCGGCGGTCGCCGACGGGTGCGCACTGATCACCCACGCGGTCTCCCTCGGCGGGGTCGACACGCTCATCCAGCACCCGGCGTCGCTGACCCACCGGCCCGTCGAGGGCGCGGCGAAGCCGGCGGCGGGACTGCTGCGGCTCTCGGTCGGGCTGGAGGATCCGGAGGACCTGCGGGCCGACCTGGCCCGGGCGCTGACCGCGGTGAGCTGAAACCGATCATCGATTCGGTCGGGGCCGTGCGCGGAGTGCACAGAGAACACGCCGCCGATCGAGAG
Source organism: Melissospora conviva (assembly GCF_049523535.1). Lineage (NCBI taxonomy): Bacteria > Bacillati > Actinomycetota > Actinomycetes > Micromonosporales > Micromonosporaceae > Melissospora > Melissospora conviva. The sequence continues at coordinate 603,683 of NZ_JBLLDT010000002.1, read as the reverse complement.
GTGCCCCCGGTGGGATTCGAACCCACACTGTCGGAGGTTTGAGCTCCGCTTCTCTGCCAGTTGGAATACGGGGACCGTCCGGCCGGAGCCTCCCGCCGTACGGGGTGACGCCTGCCGGTACCGCACAGGTTACCCACTAGGCTAAGCCCGGTGACACCCGGCTGGCGGTTGCCGGGTCGGACGTGGTGGGGGTAGGGCTCGTGGCCGAGACGCCGCAGGATGCGCCGCGCAGGCGGGTGTTGATCGCCGAGGACGAGGCGCTGATCCGGTTGGATCTCGCCGAGATGCTCGGCGAGGAGGGCTACGAGGTGGTCGGCGAGGCGGCCGACGGCGAGACCGCGGTGCGGCTGGCCGAGGAGCTCCGGCCGGACCTGGTGATCCTCGACATCAAGATGCCGATCATGGACGGGCTGGCCGCGGCGGAGCGGATCGCCGGCGCCCGGATCGCACCGGTGATCATCCTGACCGCCTTCAGCCAGCGTGACCTTGTCGAACGTGCCCGCGCCGCCGGCGCGATGGCGTACCTGGTCAAGCCCTTCCAGAAGAGCGACCTGGTACCGGCGATCGAGGTCGCGCTGAGCCGTTACTCCGAGATCGGCGCCCTGGAGGCGGAGGTCGCCGGTCTCACCGACCGGCTCGAGGTCCGCAAGAGCGTGGAGCGCGCCAAGGGGACCTTGATGGCGGCCTATGGCATGACGGAGTCCCAGGCGTTCAAGTGGATCCAGCGCACCGCGATGGACCATCGCATGAGCATGCGCGAGGTATCCGAGCGGATTCTGACCGAAACGTCCACGGACGGGCTGGGCCAGGAACTCCAGAGCTAGGATCTTACATACGTCGCATCGACCGGCCGGGTGTTGTAACGGTTAGGTCAACCACTTCTCCGGGTCCTTCCGCCGTGCCGCGCTGGTGGGATAACGTCCCGCCCCAGACCGCGACATCGGTCTGGCTCGGCCTGTCAGCGCAATAGCCAATTGGCGGCGTGTGGTTCGAGCCACGTGACGGAGGAGGGTTCGGGCCTTGAGGCAGAAGCTCGTACGGTTGTTCGGCGGTGTGGCCATCGCTGCGCTCGCCATTGGTGGCACGGCCGCCTGCAAGTCGGACAGTGGCAGCGACGCCGCCGACGGCTGCGGCAGCAAGATCGCGTTCTTCGGTGCGCTGACCGGGCCCTCGGCGGCCCTCGGCATCAACGAGAACAACGGCGTCAAGCTCGCCGTGGACCAGTACAACAAGGCGAACCCCGACTGCAAGGTCGAGCTGGTTCCGCTGGACTCGCAGGGCGACCCGGCCCAGGCCCCCGGTCTGGCCCAGAAGGCGATCGACGACGAGAAGCTTCTCGGCATCGTCGGCCCGGCGTACTCCGGTGAGTCCGAGGCCGCCAACCCGCTCTTCTCCGAGGCTGGGCTGGTGCACATCACCGCGTCCGCGACCAACCCGACGCTGGCCGACCAGAGCTGGCCGACCTTCTTCCGGGTGGTCGGCAACGACCTCAGCCAGGGCCCCGCGGCCGGCAAGTACATCAAGGACGTGCTGAAGTCCGAGAAGGTCTACGTCATCGACGACCAGTCCGCCTACGGCGCGGGTCTGTCCAGCGAGGTCAAGAAGGTCCTCGGCGCCAGCGTGGTCGGTGAGGACAAGGTCCAGGGTGACGGCAAGCAGGCCGACTTCTCGGCCGTGGTCACCAAGGTCAAGAACTCCGGTGCCGACGTGGTCTTCTACGGTGGCTACTACCAGGAGGCCGGCCTGATCCGCAAGCAGCTCAGCGCCGCCAACGTCAAGGTCACCCTGGTCGCCGGCGACGGCGTCAACGACAAGTCCTACATCACCGGCGCCGGCGCTGCCGCCGCCGAGGGCACCATCCTCACCTGCCCGTGCCAGCCGGCCACCGAGGCCCGCGGTTCGTTCAAGGACGACTACAAGGCCACCTTCGGCGAGGACCCGGGCACCTACAGCGACACCGCCTTCGACGCCGCCAACATCCTGCTCGCCGGCATCAAGGACGGCGCCGGCACCCGCGCCAAGATGCTCGAGTTCGTGAAGGGCTACGAGGGCGACGGCGTTGCCGCCAGCTACAAGTTCGCCGCCAACGGCGAGCTCGAGGCCGACCAGGTCAAGGTCTGGGCGTACAAGGTCGTCAACGGTGAGGTCGTTCCGGACCAGGAAATCAAGTAAGGGTTCTGGTCCCCGACCTGACGGTTTCGCAGTGATCGCGGGTGCGGCCGGGAGCACGCTCCCGGCCGCACCCCGTTTCTTTCGCCATCCTTTACGGAGCGTCCTGCCTTGAACTTCGACGGCTTGTTCTCCAACTTCGGGGAACTCACCACGACGGGCCTGACGATCGGCGCGATCTACGCCCTCGTCGCGCTCGGATACACGCTGGTCTACGGCGTGCTGAGACTCATCAACTTCGCCCACTCCGAGGTCTTCATCGCCGGCGCCTTCGCCTCGATCTGGATCCTGGCAGCCTTCGGTCTCGACGGAGACTCGGTCGTCACCGGGCTGGGCTCGATTCTGTTCTTCCTGCTCGTCGCGATGGCCGCGGGTGCGCTCGCCTCGGCGGGTACCGCCGTGGTGCTGGAGCGGGTGGCCTACCGGCCGCTGCGCAAGCGCAACGCCCCGCCGCTGGCCTTCCTGATCACCGCGATCGGCGCCTCCATCGCCATCTCCGAGGCCTTCGGCATCTACACCCGCCGGCGCCCGGAGGGCATGCCGAAGCTCATCTCCACCGAGCCGCTCTTCACCATCAACGGCGTGGAGATCACCGCGGTCCAGGTACTGATCGTCGCGGCCGCGCTCGGGATGATGGTCGGCCTCGACTACTTCATCAACCGCAGCCGTATCGGCCGGGGCATCCGGGCCGTGGCCCAGGACGCCAATACCGCCGCCCTGATGGGCATCAACAAGGACCGCATCATCCTGGTGGTCTTCATCATCGGTGGCGCGATGGCCGGCGTCGCCGGTCTGCTCTACAACGTCCGGATCGGCACGCTGACCTACAGCGTCGGCTTCCTGCTCGGACTCAAGGCGTTCACCGCCGCGGTCCTCGGCGGTATCGGCAACCTGCGGGGCGCGCTCCTCGGCGGCCTGCTGCTGGGTCTGGTCGAGAACTACGCGTCCGGCCTGTTCGGTGGCGAGTGGAAGGACCTCTCGGCGTTCGTCGTTCTGATCGTCCTGCTGATGTTCCGGCCCACCGGTCTGCTCGGCGAGTCACTGGGAAGGGCACGCGCATGACAAGCGTCGCAGAGAAGTTCCGCGCCGGCCGTCACGGCATCGCCGAGCGCTGGCACCACGCTCCCCGCTGGGTGCGCTGGGTCGGTATCGCGGCGCTCATCGTCTTCTTCTACGCCCTGCCGAACCGGGAGTTCTACCAGTGGCTGGGGCCGATCCCCACCACCGGCTCCAACTTCGGCCACGTGCTCTTCACCGTCTCCATCTACGCGCTGCTCGCGGTCGGACTGAACATCGTGGTCGGCTTCGCCGGCCTGCTCGACCTGGGCTACTTCGGCTTCTTCGCCGTCGGCGCGTACACGGTCGCGGTGCTCACCTCGCCCAGCAGTGACCTCTCGACGCTCTGGCCGTGGCTGGTCGCCCTGCCGCTGGCGCTCGGGTTCACCATGATCTCCGGTGTCATGCTGGGTACGCCGACACTGCGACTGCGTGGCGACTATCTCGCCATCGTCACCCTCGGCTTCGCCGAGATGATCCGCATCGCCGCACAGAGTTCGGAGTTCCTGCGGGGACAGCGCGGCTTCAACCAGATCCCGCACCCCCCGGGCACCTACGGCGACGGCACCCCGATCTTCGGTGTGCTCGACCCGAGGCCGTACTACTGGCTGGTGCTGACGATCATCATCCTGGTGGTCATCGGGGTGCGGAACCTCAACCGCAGCCGCGTCGGCCGGGCCTGGGTCTCCATCCGCGAGGACGAGGACGCCGCCCAGTTGATGGGTGTGCCGACCTTCAAGTTCAAGCTCTGGGCCTTCGCCGCAGGCGCCTTCATCGGTGGCCTGGCCGGCGCCCTCTTCGCCGGCAAGCAGAACTTCGTCAGCTCCCAGAATCTGGAACTGCTGAACTCGATCATCATTCTGGCGGCGGTGATCCTCGGCGGCTCCGGCAACATCACCGGCGCGCTCGTCGGTGGGAGCCTGGCGGCGTACCTGATCGAGCGGTTCCGCGGCATCGAGGTCTTCGGCATCGAGCTCTACGAGTTCCGGTTCCTCTTCTTCGGCCTCATCCTGATCATCATGATGATCTTCCGGCCGCAGGGGCTGATACCCAACCGACAGCGCGCGGCGGAGTTCAAGGACCGTCGCAAGGAGGTGATCGTCGGTGGATGAGACCGTGCAGAAGCCGTCCGTTCCCGAGCAGGCCGCGGCCCCGGCCGCGGAGAGCACGCCGGCCGAGCGTGAGCCGCTGCTCGAGGTCGACCACGTCACGCTCCGCTTCGGCGGGGTGGTGGCGCTCAACGACGTCGACTTCACCCTCTACAAGGGGGAGATCCTCGGCCTGATCGGCCCCAACGGCGCCGGCAAGACCACCTGCTTCAACGCGATGACCGGCATCTACCAGCCCTCCGAGGGCGAGATCCGGTTCCGCGGGCAGCGGATCACCGGCAAGAAGAAGCACCAGATCACCAAGATGGGCATGGCCCGGACGTTCCAGAACATCCGGCTCTTCCCGGAGATGACGGCGCTGGAGAACATCCAGGTCGGCGCCGACGCGCACCACAAGACCAGCGTGATGTCGGCGCTGTTCCGGCTGCCCCGGCACCGCCGCGAGGAGCGCGACGGGCTGGAGAAGGCGCACCGCCTGCTCGAGTTCGTCGGCATCCCCGGCCGGGCCCACGAGGCGGCGCGCAACCTCTCCTACGGCGAGCAGCGCCGGCTGGAGATCGCCCGGGCGCTCGCCACCGATCCGGTGCTGCTCTGCCTGGACGAGCCGGCGGCCGGGTTCAACCCGGCCGAGAAGGAGGAGCTGCTCCAGCTCATCCGCAAGATCCGGGACCAGGGTGTGACGGTGCTGCTCATCGAGCACGACATGCGGCTGGTCATGGGTGTCACCGACCGCATCGTGGTGCTGGAGTTCGGAAAGAAGATCGCCGACGGACTCCCCGCCGATGTGCGGGAGGACCAGCGGGTGGTCGCGGCCTACCTGGGGGTACCGGACGATGCTGCTTGAGATCGAAGACGTCAGCCTGCTCTACGGCCGGATCAAGGCCCTGCACGGCATCAGCCTGACGGTCAACGAGGGTGAGATCGTGGCCCTGATCGGCGCCAACGGCGCCGGCAAGTCCACCACCATGCGCGCCATCTCCGGCATCCGGCCGATCGCCTCGGGTGCCATCCGGTTCGAGGGCGAGGACATCTCCAAGCTCCGGGCAGATCTGCGCGTGCGCCGCGGGCTCTGCCAGGCACCCGAGGGCCGGGGCATCTTCCCCGGCATGACGGTGATGGAGAACCTGGACATGGGGGCGTACACCCGCCGTGACCGGGCCGGGATCGCCAGTGACCTGGCCCGGGTGCTGGACCTCTTTCCGCGTCTGGCGGAGCGGCGCAAGCAGCTCGGCGGCACCCTCTCCGGTGGCGAGCAGCAGATGCTCGCCGTCGGCCGGGCCCTGATGAGCCGCCCCAAGCTGCTCCTGCTCGACGAGCCCTCGATGGGGCTGGCGCCGATGCTGATCCAGCAGATCTTCTCGATCATCACCGAGATCAACCAGCAGGGGACCACCGTCCTGCTCGTCGAGCAGAACGCCCAGCAGGCGCTGGCGCGCGCCCACCGGGCGTACGTGCTGGAGACCGGGCACATCGTCAAGACCGGCACCGGCGCCGAACTGCTGCACGACCCGGCAGTCAAGGACGCCTACCTCGGTGTGGCCTGACGGCCGCGGCGAGATCTAAGGAGTAATAGAGATGTTCATCGAAAACCACCGTCGCCGGGCCCTCGTCGGCGCCGCCGGCGCAGCCCTGCTGGCGCTGAGCCTCGCCGCCTGCGGTGACAAGGCCGCCGACGACGACGCCCCGGACGCCCCCAAGGCCACGGCCGACGCGGCGCTCGCCGCCAAGGTGCCCGACGCCATCAAGGCCGACGGCGTCATCAAGGTCGGCACCGACGCGACCTACGCCCCGGCCGAGTTCCTCGACACCGACGGCAAGACCGTGGTCGGCTTCGACATCGACCTGTTCAACGCGGTCGCCGCGAAGCTCGGTCTCGAGGCGCAGTACGAGTCGGCGCCGTTCGACGCGATCCTGCCCGGAATCGAGTCGGGCAAGTACGAGATCGGCGTCTCCTCGTTCACCATCAACGAGGACCGCAAGAAGACCGTCAACATGGTCAGCTACTTCTCCGCCGGCACCCAGTGGGCCACCAAGGCGGGCAACCCGAGCGGGATCAACCCCGACGACGCCTGCGGCAAGAAGGTCGCGGTGCAGGTCGGCACGGTGCAGCTCGACGACGTCACCGCCCGGTCGAAGGCGTGCACCGACGCCGGCAAGCCGGAGATCACCATCGACCAGTACCAGGCCCAGAGCGACGCCACCGCCGCGGTGATCAGCGGCAAGGACGACGCCATGCTGGCCGACTCGCCGGTCGGCGCGTACGCGGTGAAGCAGTCCAACAACCAGCTCGAGCTGCTCGGCGACATCTACGAGTCGGCGCCGTACGGCTACGCCGTCGCCAAGGACCAGGCCGAGTTCGCCGCGGTCGTGCAGGAGGCCCTGGCCGCGATCGTCGCCGACGGCACGTACGAGAAGGTGCTGGCCGAGTGGGGCGTCGAGGCCGGCGGCATCGCAGAGTCCGCGGTCAACCCGTAACCATGACCGTGGAAACACCGGAGCGGGCACGGCCTGAACCAATCAAGGCCGTGCCCGTCCGGCACCCCGGACGCTGGGTCGCCATCGCCGTGCTGGCGGTGCTGGCGGCGATGTTCGTCAACCTGCTCGTCACCAACAAGGCCTTCAACTGGCCCATGATCGTCGACGAGATGTTCCGCCCGCCGATCATGGAAGGGCTGCGCGGCACCCTGGCCCTGACAGTGCTGTCGATGCTGATCGGCATCGTGCTCGGCATCGTGCTCGCGGTCATGCGGCTCTCGGAGAACCCGGTCCTGCGCGGCGTGGCCTGGCTCTACGTCTGGTTCTTCCGGGGCGTGCCCCGGCTGGTGCTGGCCATCCTCTTCGGCAACCTGGGCATCCTCTGGGCGCGGGTCGAGTTCGGCCTGCCCTTCGACCGGCAGCTCGGTGCGCTCTTCGGCATCGAGAACTTCGAGGCCCGGCTCTTCGGCTTCAGCGCTCTGGAGATCCTGACCGGATTCGTGGCCGGCATGCTCGCCCTGGGGCTCTCCGAGGCGGCCTACATGGCCGAGATCGTCCGGGCCGGGATCCAGTCGGTGGACGAGGGACAGACCGAAGCGGCGGCGGCGCTGGGCATGAGCCGGACCCAGATCATGCGGCGGATCGTGCTGCCGCAGGCGATGCGGGTGATCATCCCGCCGACCGGCAACGAGACAATCGCGATGCTCAAGGACACCTCGCTGGTGGCCTTCGTGCCGGTCTCCGCCGAGCTCTTCTTCCAACTCAAGGCGGTGGGCTCGCGGACCTTCCAGGTCTTCCCGATGTACGTCGCCGCCTGCCTGTGGTACCTGGCGCTGACCAGCGTCCTGCTGGTGGGGCAGCACTACCTGGAGAAGCACTTCTCCAAGGGCGTCGGGCGTTCGGCGCGGGCCCGTACCCGGCTGCGCACCATCACGGCGGAGACCGGCAGCAGCAGCGCCGGCGGGGCGGGGGACGTATGACCGGCCAGTTGATCCCGGCGCAGCAGCCGGGACGGGACGCCGACGCCGCCGTGATGGTCGACGCGCAGGACGTGCACAAGTCCTTCGGTTCGCTGGAGGTGCTGCGCGGGGTGGACCTCACGGTCCGCTCCGGTGAGGTCTGCTGTCTGCTCGGCCCTTCCGGTTCGGGCAAGTCGACCTTCCTGCGCTGCATCAACCACCTGGAAAAGATCAACGCCGGCCGGATCCGGGTCGACGGCGAGCTGATCGGCTACCGGGAGCGCAACGGCAAGCTCTACGAGATGCGCGACGCCGAGGTCGCCGCCCAGCGTCGGTCCATCGGTATGGTCTTCCAGCGCTTCAATCTCTTTCCGCACATGACGGCGCTGGAGAACGTCATGGAGGCGCCCGTGCACGTCGCGGGGGTCAAGCGCGCGCAGGCGCGGGACCGGGCCGAGGCGCTGCTGGACCGGGTCGGGCTCGCCGACAAGATGCGCAACTACCCCTCGCAACTCTCCGGCGGCCAGCAGCAGCGGGTGGCGATCGCCCGGGCCCTGGCGATGAGCCCGAAGCTGATGCTCTTCGACGAGCCGACCAGCGCCCTGGACCCCGAACTGGTGGGGGAGGTGCTGGACGTGATGAAGGACCTCGCCCGTGAGGGCATGACGATGATCGTGGTCACCCACGAGATCGGCTTCGCCCGCGAGGTCGGCGACTCCATGGTCTTCATGGACGGCGGCGTGGTGGTCGAGTCGGGCGTGCCCCGCGAGATGATCGCGGCGCCGCAGCACGCGCGCACCCAGGCCTTCCTGGCCAACGTGCTCTAGGAAGCTCCGCGAGGTCCCCGCGGCCGCCGCCGGCCCCGCCGAGGCGGTCGCGGGGAACGTCACCGGCGGCGACTAGAGTCGGTGGGCGTGACAGCCACTGCGCCCCGCCTGCTCCTCGTCGACGGTCACTCCATGGCCTACCGGGCGTTCTTCGCCCTGCCGGTGGAGAACTTCTCCACCACGACCGGGCAGGCGACCAACGCGGTCTACGGCTTCACCTCGATGCTGATCAACGTGCTCCGCGACGAGCGGCCCACGCACATCGTGGTGGCCTTCGACGTCTCCCGCCACTCCTTCCGCACGGACAGGTACGCCGAGTACAAGGCCGGCCGCTCCGAGTCCCCGGCCGACTTCGCCGGCCAGGTGAGCCTGGTCAAGGAGGTGCTCGAGGCGCTGCGCATCCCGGTGGTGGAGAAGGAGGGCTACGAGGCCGACGACGTGATCGGCACGCTGGCCTGCCAGGCCCGGGACCTCGGCATGGAGGTGCTGATCTCCAGCGGCGACCGGGACGCGTTCCAGCTCGTCGACGACCGGATCACCGTGCTCTATCCGCGCAAGGGCGTCTCCGACCTCGCCCGGATGGATCCGGCGGCCATCCTGGCCAAGTACGGCGTCGCACCGGATCGTTACCGCGATCTCGCCGCCCTGGTGGGCGAGACCAGCGACAACCTCCCGGGCGTGCCCGGTGTGGGCCCCAAGACCGCCGCCAAGTGGATCAATCTCTACGGCGGGGTCGACGGGATCGTGGCCGGGGCCGACGCGATCAAGGGCAAGGCCGGTGAGAGCCTGCGCGAGCGCCTCGCCGACGTGCTGCGCAACTACGAGATCAACAGGCTCGTCACCGACCTCGAGCTGCCGCTGCGGCCGGAGGACGCCCAGTGGCACGGCTGGGACCGTGAGGCGGTGCACCAGGTCTTCGACGCCCTCGAGTTCCGCATCCTGCGCGACCGCCTCTACCAGTACCTGGAGGCGGTGGAGCCGGAGGCCGAGGCGGGCTTCGACCTGACCGGCGAGATCCTGGCCCCCGATGCGCTGGCGCCGTGGCTCGCCGCCCAGGCCGGACCGGGTGTGCCGACCGGGGTCGCGGTGGCCGGCAGTTTCGGCCGCGGCACCGGCACCCTCACCGGCGTGGCCCTGGCCACCGCCACCGGAGCCGCCGCCTGGTTCGACCCGGCCCGGCTCACACCCGCCGACGACGCCGCCTTCGGCGCCTGGCTCGCCGCCGCGGACCGGCCCAAGGTGCTGCACGACAGCAAGCCCGCGCTGCTCGCCTTCACCGGCCACGGCTGGCCCCTGGCCGGGCTGACCGATGACACGGCGCTCGCCGCCTACCTGGCCCGCCCCGATCAGCGCTCCTACGACCTGACTGACCTCGCTCTGCGCTACCTGCACCGCGAGCTGCGGGTCGACACCCCGCAGACCGGCCAGCTCACCCTCGACGGGCTCGGCGACGAAGGTGTGGCCGAGCAGAACCTGATGCTGCGCGCCCGGGCAACCCTGGATCTCTCCGACGCCATCGGCGCGGAGCTTGCGGGGCGCGGGGAGCAGTCGGGGCGGCTGCTGGCCGCGCTGGAGCTGCCGCTGGTGCGGGTGCTGGCGGGCATGGAGCGCCTCGGCATCGCCGCCGACACCGAGTACCTCACCGACCTGGAGGCGCAGTTTGCCGCGGAGGTTAAGGCGGCGGCCCAGGCCGCGTACGGCGTGATCGGCCGGGAATTCAACCTGGGCTCACCGAAGCAGCTCCAGGAGATCCTCTTCACCGAGCTCGGGCTCCCCAAGACCAAGAAGATCAAGACCGGGTACACCACCGACGCGGACGCCCTGCAGTGGCTCTACGCCCAGACCGAGCACCCCGTCCTGGCCCACCTGCTGCGCCACCGCGACGTCGCCCGGCTCAAGAGCACCGTCGACGGGCTGCTGAAGTCGATCTCCGACGACGGGCGAATCCACACCACGTTCAACCAGACGGTGGCGGCCACCGGCCGGCTCTCCTCCACCGACCCCAACCTGCAGAACATCCCGATCCGTACCGAGGAGGGCCGGCGCATTCGCCGGGCCTTCGTCGTCGGCGGCGACTACGACTGCCTGCTGACCGCCGACTACAGCCAGATCGAGATGCGGATCATGGCGCACCTCTCCTCGGACGACGCGCTGATCGAGGCGTTCAACTCCGGCGCCGACTTCCACGCCGCCACCGCCTCCTCGGTCTTCTCCGTGGACCTTGCCGACGTCACCGCCGAGCAGCGCCGCAAGATCAAGGCGATGAACTACGGCCTTGCGTACGGCCTGAGCGCCTTCGGGCTCTCCCAGCAGCTCGGTATCACCGCCGAGGAGGCGCGCGGGCTGATGGCCGAGTACTTCGAGCGCTTCGGTGGGGTGCGCGACTACCTGCAGGAGGTGGTCAACCGGGCGCGTTCCGACGGCTACACCGAGACGATCCTGGGCCGGCGTCGTTACCTTCCCGACCTGGTCAGCGACAACCGGCAGCGCCGGGACATGGCCGAGCGGATGGCGCTCAACGCCCCGATCCAGGGTTCGGCGGCCGACATCATCAAGCTCGCCATGCTGCACGTGGACGCGGCGCTGGCCGCCTCAGGGCTGCGCTCCCGGATGCTGCTGCAGGTCCACGACGAACTCGTCTTCGAGGTCGCCGCCGGCGAGCGCGACGCGCTGCGCGAACTGGTCCGGGAGCAGATGGGCGCCGCCTATCCGCTCTCGGTGCCGCTGGAGGTCTCGGTCGGCGAGGGCGCCGACTGGCAGACCGCCGGCCACTGACCCACCGCCACCTCGTCGCGGACACCAGGCGGGGAGGTCTGCCACGAAGGCCGCGATCCGCTCGACCAGCGGTCCGGCGGCCCGGGTCCAGTTGAAGTGGTCGACCCGCCGGCCGAGCCGGGCCGGGCCGTACCGCTCGCGCTGCACGGTCGTGGAGGTGAACTTGGCGCAGAGGTGGTCGACGGCCGAGTGCGGCGTGAAGCTGTCGTTGTCCACGCTGATGGCGAGCACCGGCAGGCCGATGCGGCGTACGGCGGCTTCGGTGTCCTGTCCGTCGATCATCGGAAACCGGCCGGTGCGGGCGGTGTGGGCCCAGTCGCGGATGACCCCGCGCGCCTGGCGGCCGCCGAAGCCCCAGCCGGGCCAGACACCGAGCAGCTTGACCGTCCCGCTCACCGCGTACGAGAAGGGCAGCAGGGCGTTGCGGCGGGGTGGCGGGTAGGCGCGCCAGTAGGGCAGCGACGAGGCGATCAGGGCCAGCCCGTCGATGTCGTCGGCGCCGCTGAGTGCCACGTGCATGGTGGCCATCTGGCCGCCGAGGGAGTGCCCGAGCAGGATCCGCTTGCGTCCGTCGAGCTGAGGCTTGACCTCGGCCAGCACGGCGTCGAGATCGGCGAGGACCTCGGCGAAGCCGTACGCCGAGGCCCGGCTCGGGGCGGGCGTGCTGTCGCCGGTGCCGCGCAGGTCCCAGACGACCACGGCCAGACCGGCGGCGCGCAGCTGCGCGGCGAAGGGCCGGTAGTAGCCGGCGGGTACGCCCATCGCGGGGCAGATGACCACGACGGGGGCGTCGGCGACACCCTCGGGCTCGGCGTAGACGCGGATGCCGATGCGGTCGCCGCCGCGTTCGATGAAGCTCTGGGTGTACTGCGGGTCCGTGCTCATCGGGACAGGCTAAGTGGCCCTGGTTACCAGCGGGTAACCAGGGGTCGCGTCTGCTCGTTCCCTGGTCGTGGCGCTGATCACTTCAGTGGATCATGGCCCCAGTTCATCAGCGAGTAGCGCCAGCGGGTGTGTCGTACGTCGCCGTGCGGTCGCTGCGCCAGGTGCCGGCGGATGTAGCCGACGACCTTGCGCATGTGGGCGACGTCGCGCTCGGAGAGCGCGGCGCGGTCGGCGCGCAGCAGCCCCACGATGCGCCGGCCGGACTCGTGCCCGACCGACTCGCCGCCACCCCGGTGCGCGCCGACGGCCTTCGACTCGGGCGTCTCCAGCCAGCCCCGCAGCTGTGCCGGGCTCATGTTGACCGCCTCGGCGAACTCGCGCGGCACGTCCCGGCGCCGGTCAGCGCCGCTCATCGTGCAGCGCCTCCGGCCGGTGGACCGCCTCCGCGCCGGCATAGGTGCGCACCAGGTACTGCGGGTGCTCCGGCGAGGCCGCCACCACCCGCCCGGCGGCCCGGGTCCGGCCGCTGATCTCCCGCTGCACCGTGCCGTGCGCCTGGCTGCCGTGGCTGTTCCAGACCACCCGGTCGTGCCGTCGCAGCTTCCTCTGCCTGGACATGCGGGCCGCGTACCCGGGTGTCACCGACTCAATCGCCGCCGTCGACCCGGCCGTCGGCCCGGGCAAGGCGGCGGCGCCGGCGGGTCAGCCGGGGGACTTGTCGCTGACGAAGATCGCCGTGCCCGGGAAGAGCCGGCCCCGCAGCGGGCTCCACTGCCCCCAGATCCCGTCGTGCCCTTGCGGCCACTCCGGCTCCACCAGGTCCCGCAGCGTGAAACCGGCGGCGACGAGTTCCCGGATCCGGTCGCCGAGGGTGCGGTGCTGTTCGACGTAGGTGGGCACCCCGTCGGCGTCCTGCTCGATGTAGGGCCGCCGGTCGAAGTACGAGTGCACCGCGTGCAGCCCGCCCTCACCGGGGTCGTCGAGGAAGATCCAGCGCATCGGGTGGGTGACCGAGAAGACCCAGCGCCCACCGGGGCGCAGCACCCGGTGCACCTCGCGCATCACCGCGGCGGAGTCGGCGACGAAGGGGATCGCGCCGAAGGCGGTGCAGACGATGTCGAACGACTGGTCGGCGAAGGGCAGCGCCAGCGCGTCGGCCTGCACCAGCGGCACCCGGACGCCGCTGGAGTCGGCGGCGGCCCGGGCGTGGCGCAGCATTCCGGCGGAGAGGTCCATGGCGACCGGCCGCGCGTGCCGGGTGGCGAGCCAGCGGGCGGCGGAGGCAGCGCCGCAGCCCAGCTCCAGCACCCGGCGGCCGGTGAGGTCGCCGAGCAGCCCCGCCTGGGCCTCCCGGAGTCCCTCCGGGCACCAGACGAAGTCCACCTCGCCGAGGAACCGGCCGTGTTCGGCCTGGTAGTCGTCGGCGTCGCCGTCCCACCACCGCCGGCTGGCCCGGCGGGCATCGGCGTCGTCGACGGTACGGCGGGTCACTGCGGGGTCGTCGGTCACGCCCACACGCTAGGCCGCCCGCCCGCCCGGCGCCCCTCCGGTGTCGATGTACCGGCGAGTCGCAGAAATGTGACAGGGCGGACATCCGCGCTCACACCAGGCGTTTTTCCGGGTTTGGCAGCAGCCGTCAGTCGCGATCGGTGGGAGGCCTTGCACGCTGTGGTAATGCACGCGGTAGGCTGTTCGATGCGCTTGCGGATCGCGCGCCTCGGCAGGGAGCAGGCCCGCGGACGGCGGAACGACTCCGGACATCATCCCGCGACGGGAACCCCGTCGCCGAGGAGACGTACGGGTCTTTCGGTCGTCGGATCCGCAGGAGCAGACAGGTCACCGCGACACAGCCTGCAGTGACAAACCATCCGACCGGAGCAACCGCCCACATGACGAGCAGCATCGAGGCCCCCTCGAGCGCCACCCGGGTCACCCACGACGATCTCGGTTCCGAGGAAGCCTTCCTCGCCGCGATCGACGAGACCATCAAGTACTTCAACGACGGCGACATTGTCGAAGGGACCGTCGTAAAGGTCGATCGGGACGAGGTCCTGCTCGACATCGGCTACAAGACCGAGGGTGTCATCCCCTCGCGCGAGTTGTCGATCAAGCACGACGTTGACCCCGCCGAAGTGGTGTCGGTCGGTGACCACATCGAGGCCCTCGTTCTCCAGAAGGAGGACAAGGAGGGTCGCCTGATCCTCTCGAAGAAGCGGGCGCAGTACGAGCGCGCCTGGGGCACCATCGAGAAGATCAAGGAAGAGGACGGCGTCGTTCGCGGCTCCGTCATCGAGGTGGTCAAGGGTGGCCTCATCCTCGACATCGGGCTGCGCGGCTTCCTGCCGGCCTCCCTGGTCGAGATGCGCCGGGTGCGCGACCTGCAGCCGTACGTCGGCCGCGAGCTCGAAGCCAAGATCATCGAGCTGGACAAGAACCGCAACAACGTGGTCCTGTCCCGCCGGGCCTGGCTCGAGCAGACGCAGTCCGAGGTGCGCACCGAGTTCCTCAACAAGCTGCAGAAGGGGCAGGTCCGCAAGGGCGTCGTCTCCTCGATCGTCAACTTCGGCGCCTTCGTCGACCTTGGCGGCGTGGACGGCCTCGTGCACGTCTCCGAGCTCTCCTGGAAGCACATCGACCACCCCTCCGAGGTTGTCGAGGTCGGCCAGGAGGTCGAGGTCGAGGTCCTGGACGTCGACCTGGACCGCGAGCGGGTCTCGCTGTCGCTGAAGGCGACCCAGGAGGACCCGTGGCGTCAGTTCGCCCGCACCCACGCGATCCAGCAGATCGTGCCGGGTAAGGTCACCAAGCTCGTCCCGTTCGGTGCGTTCGTCCGCGTCGACGACGGCATCGAGGGCCTGGTCCACATCTCCGAGCTGGCCGAGCGCCACGTGGAGATCCCGGAGCAGGTTGTGCAGGTCGGCTCGGACGTCATGGTCAAGGTCATCGACATCGACCTCGAGCGTCGCCGGATCTCGCTCTCCCTGAAGCAGGCCAACGAGGGCTTCGTCGAGGGCGAGGAGCACTTCGACCCGACCCTCTACGGCATGGCTGCCACGTACGACGCCGAGGGCAACTACATCTACCCGGAGGGCTTCGACCCGGAGACCGGGGAGTGGCTCGAGGGCTTCGACAAGCAGCGCGAGACCTGGGAGCAGCAGTACGCCGAGGCGCGTACCCGCTGGGAGGCCCACACCAAGCAGGTGCAGACCTCCCGGGCCGCCGAGGCCGAGGCCGCGGCGAACCCGACTCCGGTCGTCCCCGCCGGTGCCACCACCACTTCTTCGTCCTCCAGCGCCCCGGCGCGGCAGGCGGAGGAGCCGGCCGGCACCCTGGCCACCGACGAGGCGCTCGCGGCTCTGCGCGAGAAGCTCGCCGGCGGTAAGTAAGCCGTACCAACGAGGGGCCTCGGCTCCGACGACCCGGGTGACCGGGTCGTCGGGCCGGGGCCCTTCGCCTTTTGTGCCGTCCGCTGCCCTCCGCTGCCCTCCGCGGCCGTCCGCTGCCGGGCGGAACCGGCGAGGCCGCGGAGCCCGGTTCGCCGCCGTCGCCGCATACGCCGGTGGGGGTGGCGGCAGCCCGGCGCCGGTGATCGGGTTGACTGGTCGTCGTGCTGATGGTGGGACTGACCGGTGGAATCGGATCCGGCAAGAGCGCGACCACACGCCGGCTCGCCGAACTCGGGGCGGTGATCGTCGACGCCGACCGGATCGCCCGCGAGGTGGTGGCGGTCGGCACCGACGGGCTGGCGGAGATCGTCGAGACCTTCGGCTCCGGGGTGCTGGGCCCCGACGGGGCTCTGGACCGCGCCGCGCTCGGTGCGGTGGTCTTCGCCGACGACACGGCCCGGGCCCGGCTGGAGGCGATCACCCATCCGCGGGTGCGCCGTCGTAGCGCCGAACTCGTCGCGGCGGCGCCGGCGGACGCGATCGTCGTCAACGACGTGCCGCTGCTGGTCGAGGTCGGCCTGGCGGCGACGTACCACCTGGTGATCGTGGTGCAGACCGATCCGGCGGTACGGATCGAGCGGCTGATCCGTGACCGGGGGATGACCGCCGAGGAAGCGAACGGGCGGATCCGCGCCCAGGCCGACGACGCGCGGCGCCGGGCGGCCGCCGACGTGCTGCTGCGCAACGACGGCACCCTGGCGGACCTGCACGCCGCCGTCGACCGGCTCTGGCGCGACCGGCTGGTGCCCTACGAGCGCAACCTGCGGGAAGAGCGTGCCGTCCGGCACTCCGGTCCGGTGCTGGTGCCGGCCGACCCCGGCTGGCCGGCCGAGTACGCGCGGATCGCGGCCCGCATCCGGTATGCGCTGCGCCCCGCCGACGTACGGCTGGACCACATCGGCTCCACCGCGGTGCCGGGGCTGGACGCCAAGGACGTCATCGACCTGCAGTTGGCCGTCGGTTCCCTGGCCGAGGCCGACGAGATCGCCGGCCGGCTCGCCGCCGCCGGCTTCCCGCGCCTGCCCGGCGACTGGTCCGACGACCTCGCCGAGGGCGATCCGGCCGGCGCCGGCGAGAAGCGGCTGCACGGCAGCGCCGACCCGGGACGCCCGGTGCACCTGCACGTACGCGTCGCCGGCAGCCCCGGCTGGCGCTTCGCGCTGCTGATGCGCGACCACCTGCGGGCCGATCCGGAGCGGGCGGCGAGCTACCTGGCGCTCAAGCGCCACCTGGCGGCCGCCGCACCGGACATGACGGGCTACCTCGACGGCAAGGGCCCGTGGTGGGAGCAGGAGCGCCGGCTGGAGCAGGAGTGGGCGGCGCGTACCGGCTGGCGGCCCTGAGAGATCGGCGCCGTCTCGCCCCGGTGGCCGCCTGGGTGTGGCGACGGCGCGCCGGCAGCCGGTGGGGGCTGGCGGCGCTCGCGGCGGCCGGTCGCTCTCGCGACCAACGACGGTGCGCCACATCAGCGTGAGCCGGGGCTGCGACCGGTGTGCCGGGGACGTCCGGCCGGGTGGCGGCCGGACACCTGCCCGGGCGGCCGCCGCGAGCGGCCTACGCCGTCCACGGTAGCCCTCCGGCGGGGGCCGCACAATGCGGATATCGAAGCGGGTCGCACACCCTGCGTTGCTGCTCAGTACGTATGTCGGACCGTCGGCGTACGGTGGTCACATGGCTCTTGACATTCCCCGGCTGGAGGGTCGTTTCCAGGTCGTCAGCGACTTCCAGCCGGCCGGTGACCAGCCGGCTGCCATCGACGAACTGGAGCGCCGGGTCCGGCGCGGCGACCGCCACTCGGTGCTGCTCGGCGCGACCGGCACCGGCAAGAGCGCCACCGCGGCCTGGCTGATCGAGCGCGTGCAGCGCCCCACCCTGGTGATGGCCCCCAACAAGACCCTCTGCGCGCAGCTGGCCAAGGAGCTCGGTGAGCTGCTGCCGCACAACGCGGTGGAGTACTTCGTCTCGTACTACGACTACTACCAGCCCGAGGCGTACATCCCGCAGACCGACACCTACATCGAGAAGGACTCCTCGATCAACGAGGAGGTCGAGCGGCTGCGGCACTCGGCGACGATGTCGCTGCTGACCCGCCGCGACGTGGTGGTGGTGGCGACCGTCTCGGCGATCTACGGCCTCGGCACCCCCGAGGAGTACCTCGACCGGGCGGTGCGGGTGCAGGTCGGGCAGGAGATCGAGCGCGACAAGCTGCTGCGGCGGCTGGTGGAGGTGCAGTACACCCGCAACGACCTCGCCTTCAACCGTGGCACCTTCCGGGTCCGCGGCGACACGCTGGAGATCATCCCGGCGTACGAGGAGCTGGCGGTGCGGGTCGAGTTCTTCGGCGACGAGGTGGAGAAGCTCTACTACCTGCACCCGCTCACCGGCGAGGTGGTCCGCGAGGTCGATCACCTGCTGATCTTCCCGGCGACGCACTACGCGGCCGGCCCGGAGCGGATGGAGCGCGCCATCGCCGGCATCGAGGCGGAGCTGGCGCAGCGGCTGGCCGAGTTCGAGCGGCAGGGCAAGCTGCTGGAGGCCCAGCGGCTGCGGATGCGCACCACCTACGACATCGAGATGATGCGTCAGGTCGGCTTCTGCTCCGGCATCGAGAACTACTCGATGCACATCGACGGCCGGCTGCCCGGCAGCCCGCCGCACTGCCTGCTCGACTACTTCCCGGACGACTTCCTCACCGTCATCGACGAGTCGCACGTGACGATCCCGCAGATCGGCGGCATGTTCGAAGGCGACGCCTCCCGCAAGCGGATGCTGATCGACCACGGGTTCCGGCTCCCCAGTGCCGCCGACAACCGGCCGCTGCGCTTCGACGAGTTCCTCGAACGGGTCGGGCAGATGGTCTTCCTCTCCGCCACCCCCGGCACGTGGGAGATGGAACGCGCCGAGGGCGAGTTCGTCGAGCAGGTCATCCGCCCCACCGGTCTGGTCGACCCCGGGGTGATCGTCAAACCGACCAAGGGGCAGATCGACGACCTGATGCACGAGATCCGGCTCCGCACCGAGCGCGACGAGCGCGTCCTGGTCACCACGCTGACCAAGAAGATGGCCGAGGACCTCTCGGACTACCTGCTCGAGCACGGCGTACGGGTGCGCTACCTGCACTCCGAGGTCGACACGCTGCGCCGGGTGGAGCTCCTGCGTGAGCTGCGCAAGGGCGACTACGACGTCCTGGTCGGCATCAACCTGCTCCGCGAGGGCCTCGACCTGCCGGAGGTGTCGCTGGTGGCGATCCTCGACGCCGACAAGGAGGGCTTCCTGCGCAGCGGCCGGTCGCTGATCCAGACCATCGGCCGTGCAGCCCGTAACGTCTCCGGCCAGGTCCACATGTACGCCGACAAGATCACGCCGTCGATGGCCGCCGCGATCGACGAGACCAGCCGGCGCCGGGCCAAGCAGGTCGCGCACAACGAGGCGCACGGCATCAAGCCCGAACCGCTCCGCAAGAAGATCCACGACATCCTCGACGACATCTACCGGGAGGCGGAGGAGAACGAGGCCACCCAGGTCGGGGGAGCGGTGCGGCAGATGTCGCGCGGCAAGGCGCCGGTCAAGGAGACCCGCAGCCGGGGCAAGGCCGCCGCCGCGCCGTCGCGTGAGGGTATGGCCCGGGCCGACCTGGCCCGGCTCATCCAGGAGCTCAACGACCAGATGCTCGCCGCCGCCCGGGAGCTGCAGTTCGAGCTGGCCGGCCGTATCCGCGACGAGATCTCCGAGCTGAAGAAGGAGCTGCGCGGAATGGACGTCGCCGGGGTGAAGTGACCACCCGGACCCGTGGGGCGTGACGCGCGCCCCTGCCCCCTCCGCGGCCGCCGGGCGCTGCTGGTCCGTACGCCGGTGCCGCCACGCCCTGCTCGCCTAGGGTGAGGTGCATGGCTGGTGACGCGGCACCGCAGCGGCCGGGGGCGGGGCGCCGGGCGGTCCCGGAACGCCTGCCGGTGCTGATGTACCACTCGGTCTCCGGCCGGTCGCCGGTCCGCTGCACGACCAGGCCGTCCCACCCTTTACCGGGCGACGGGTCGAGAAAGACGGCTAGTCTCCTAGGATGCCCTGGAGGCGGTGCTGTCCGTCACCTCCGCCCGGCGCAGAACTGGACAGGTCGGGGCAAGCGGAGCGGAATGCGTCAGACGCGGTGCACGCCGACGAGGGTGGCAGTGCGGTCGGCGGGGAGCGGCTCCTCCAGCACGCGCCGCCGTACGTAGCAGGCGTGCAGCATCCGCCGGTAGTCACCGGGACCCGGCTCGGCGGAGACGATGCCGATGTGGTGGATCGGGCGACCCGGCCGGGCGAAGAGGTAGAGGTCCCCGGGGCGTTCGGTGCCCAGCGGCACCGCGCGGGTCGCGGCGGCCTGATCGTCGGCGTCGCGGGGGAGGCGGACCCCGAATCGGCGCCACACCACCTGCACCAGGCCCGAGCAGTCGATGCCCGCCGGTGAGACGCCGCCCCAGAGGTAGACGGTGTCGCGCAGGCGCCGCGCCACGTCCAGCACGCGGGCCGCCGGCGGGGGAGCCGGGTCGACCGGCGCCAGCTGCCCCGGGGCCGCCCAGAGCGGCTGCGCGCGGCCGGGCACGTGGACCGGGAGCCAGCCGCGCCGGGCGGGACCGGCGGCGGTCAGCCGGGTGCCGAGGACGACCCCGGCCAGGACGGGCAGACCGTCGGGCGCGTCGTGCAGATCGGTCCGGAGGGCGCCGACGACCAGCGGATCGCCGGCCGGGTCTTCCCCGCCGAGGGTCAGCTGCCGGGCGGGCAGCCACCCGGGATACCCGCCCGGGTCCAGCCGGCCGGCGGGCTGCTCCAGCGCCACGACGCGGACCCAGCCGTCGGGCCGGACCTCGGTCACCCGGACCCGCTCGCCGAGCAGCAGCTGGGTCAGGACGGCATCGCAGAGGAATTCGTCCGGGCGCAGCCCGGCGACCCATTCGGTGATGTCCGCGCCGGGCGCGACCGCCGCGCAGTCGACCGGCCGCAGGAGGGCGGGATCGCGCCAGAGCGTCGCGACGGGGACCCGTACCCGGGCCTCGTCCGCAGGTCCCGCACCCATGCCCATCGCCGCCTCCTGCCGTCGCACCGAGCCTAGGGAAAACTACTTACGATCTTCAACCCGTTGGCGGAAACCTTCCTCCACCGCGTGGACACCGGATCCCGGCACGTCCGGCAGGACCACCGTGGCGCCCTCGTACCGCGCGCCACCGCGTACCGGGGACCAGGCCAGCCACCAGGCGGCGTCCAGATCGGAGACAACGCTCGTGCCGTGCGCGGCTGCCAGCGCCGCGGCGGCGCCGACCCCGACCTGGGTCTCCATCATGGAACCGACAACCGTGCCCACCCCGTTCGCGGCGGCGAGTTCCAGCAGCGTGCGGGCAGCGGACAACCCGCCGCACTTGGCGGTCTTCACATTGACCAGATCCGCCGCCCGCCGGCTGATCACCTTGACCAGGTCGCGGACGCCGAAGACCGCCTCGTCGGCGAGGATGGGCACCTGCACCCGGTCACTGACCCAGGCCAGGCCCTCCAGGTCCCAGGCCGGCACCGGCTGCTCGACCAGTTCGAGGTCGAGCCCCGCATCCTCCATGGCGCGGATCGTCCGGACGGCCTCCCGGGGCGTCCAGCCCTGGTTGGCGTCGAGCCGGATCCGCACCCCGGGCCCGGCCGCCGCCCGCACCGCGCGGACCCGGTCGAGATCGCCGGCGGCGTCGGTGCCGACCTTGAGCTTCAGCACGGTGAACCCCTCCGCGCCCCGCCGCCGTGCCGCGTCGGCCATCGCCACGGCGTCACCGGCGGCGAGGGTCACATCGGTCGGTACGCGCAGCGACGTGCCACCCAGCAGCCGCACCAGCGGCACGCCGAGCCGGCGTGCCGCCAGGTCGTGCAGGGCGGTGTCCACCGCGCCCCGGGCCGCCTCGTTGCCGGCAACCGCCCGGTGCACCTCGGCGCAGCGCGCATTCAGGTCGTCGGGATCGCGGCCGGTCAGCAGCGGCTTGAGCACCTGCTCCACACAGGCCCGGGAACCCTCGACCGAGGCGCCGGTAACCTGCCAGACCTGCGGGGCCTCGCCGAAACCGCAGCGGCCGTCGGTGTCGACGACTTCCACGACGAGCGACTCCACCGTCGTGGCCGACCGCAACGCAGTCACGAACGGCGTGTGCAGTGGCGCGGTGACCCGGTGGGTGCGTACGGCGGCGATCGTCATGTGCGGCACCCTATAGCGCAGGAGCAGACATCGGGGAGGGCTGATGATCGAGCAGGACTGGCGCCTGACGGGCGCGCCGAACGCACGGGACCTGGGTGGGCTGATCGGCGCGGACGCGCGCCGGATCCGGCCGGGACTGCTGCTGCGCAGCGGCGCCCTGGGACGGCTGACCGATGAGGACACGCGGCTGATCGAGACGTTCGGGGTGCGCTGCGTGGTGGATCTGCGCTACCAGGGGGAGATCGATGCCGCGCCGGCCGACCGGATCCCCGCCGGCGCCCGGGTGGCGCACCTGCCGGTGCACGACCCGGCACACCCACTCTTCGGGTACGTCTCGGCGGTGCTGCTCGGCCACGAGCCGGCCGCGTACGTCGGGCTGGCCCAGCAGGGCACCCCGGGGGCGATGGCCGACATCTACCGGTGGTTCGTCAGTGGCGAGGCGGCCCGGCGGCAGTTCGGTGCGGCGGTACGACTCGCGGCCGACGCCGACGACCTGCCGCTGCTGTTCCACTGCAGTGCCGGCAAGGACCGCACCGGCTGGCTGGCGGTGGTGCTGCTCACCGCGCTCGGGGTGGAGCCGGCCGCGATCCGCGCCGACTACCTGCTGACCAACGAGCGCAGCGCCGGCGTCAACGAGGTGATCCTCTCGGCGATGCGGCGGCGCTACCCGCAGCTGCGGGAGGAGTCGGTGCGACCCTTGCTGGAGGTCCGCGAGTCCTACCTGGACGCCGGCTACGAGCAGGTCGCCCGCAGCTACGGCACCTTCGACGCGTACCTGCGGGACGGGCTGGGCTGCGGGGACGAGGTCATCGCGTCGCTGCGGGCGAAACTGCTGGAGTGATCGAGGGCGGGCCGGCCGCGGAGAGCCGCGCAGCCCAGCCGGTCACCAGCAGGAACTGCCCGGCGGTGTAGGTGGCCATCACCCAGATCGGCGGCCCGGGCAGGGTGGCGACGTCGGCGACACCGACGGCGATGAGCAGATCGGAGACGAGGAAGAGCCCGCCGCCGACGGCCACCCGCGGGCCGTACGCGGCGGCGCAGGCCGCCATCGCCGCCAGCGCGCAGGCGTACCCGGCGACCGGCACGGCCAGCCCGGCCGCACTGAGCCCCGGCCACATCCAGGTGAGCGCGGCGGCGGTCGCCACCGCGTACCCGATCGGCACGGCGACCAGCGGCGGACGGCGCAGCCGGCCGAGCGCGCCGCCGCGGGCGAAGGCGACGAGATAGGCGATGTGGGCGCCGAGGAAGAAGACCATGCCGGCGAGGAACCAGCCGGTGCCGTCACCGAGCAGGGCGACGTCCCCGGCGGTCGAGGCGGCCAGCGCCACGAGGACGACGACCGGGACGGCGGCCCGCTTCTCGCGGGCGGCGAACCAGAGGTACGCCGCCAGGGCCGGCATCAGCAGCGGCTTGCTGATCTGCACGGCGACGGTGGCGTCGACGGCGTTGGCGGTCAGGTTGACGGCGACGGCTACGGCGAAGACGAGCAGGGCGACGCGGCTGCGGGACATCGTTCCCCCGGGGGTGGTGGGTCGGGTGGTGTCCGGCAGCCTAGCCGCAGCCGCCGGTCACGGCATCCGTCGCCGCGTGCACTGCTGCCGCCCGAGCCCGGCTCAGAGCCGGTGCCGGGCGGCCCAGGCCGTCGCGGAGACGGTGGCGATCAGTCGTCGTGCGGTGGCGTCGTCGTAGGCCGGCCCGCCGTCGGCCGTCGCCGCGGTGGTGCAGACGGCTATCGCGTACGGCGGGGCGTCATCGGGCAGGACCACGCCCGCACCGTGCCGGATGCCGTGGACCCAGCCGTTCTTGTGGGCGATGCGGGTGCCGGCGGGCAGCCCGGCGGGCAGGTCGTCACGGATCTCCTGGGCCAGCAGCACGTCGCGCATCTGCGCGCAGGCGGCGGGGGAGGCGAGCGGCCCCGGTTGTTCGGCGCCCTGCACGATCGCGGCGTGCAGCGCGGCGAGGTCGGCGGCGGTGACGAGGTTGGTCAGGCCGGCATCGCGGGCGGCGAGGTCGCCGACGGCCCGGGTGGTGACGCTGTGCCGGGCGCCGGCCAGTGCCCAGACCTCGGCCACCGCGGGCAGGCCGACGTGGGACATGACGAGGCAGGTGGCGAGGTTGCTCGACCGCACGATCATCCGGTGGGCCAGCCGGCGCAGCGAGGCGTTGCCGCCGAGACGCCCCCAGACCTCGGGGTCGTTGTCGTCGCGGGGGGCGCAGGCGAAGCGCGGCGCGCCGGGCTGCGCCGAGGCGAACTCGGCGACCACCGGCACCGGCGCGTCGAGGTCGAGCCGGCCGGCCTCGGCGGCCCGGTGGAGCGCGACCAGGACCGCTGTCTTCATGGTGCTGGCCGCGTAATGGGTGGTGTCCGCCAGCCGCCGGTAGGCCGCCGGCGCGCCGAGCCGGCCGACGTGGACGGAGACGCAGCCCGGCACGGCCTCGAGCCGGATGTCCAGTTCGTCCCAGGTCATGGCGGGCATGCTAACGCGCCGAACGCCCCCGCCGGGGTGCGGCGGGGGCGTTCGGGGAGCGTCAGTTGTTGTGCTTGCGCCGGGCGGTGGCGCGGCCCCGGACCTGCTGGTCGAGGATCACCTTGCGGATGCGCACCGCGGCCGGGGTGACCTCGACGCACTCGTCCTCGCGGCAGAACTCCAGCGCCTGCTCCAGGGAGAGCTTGCGCGGCGGGATCAGCTTCTCGGTCTCGTCGGAGGTCGAGGCCCGCATGTTGGTGAGCTTCTTCTCCTTGGTGATGTTGACGTCCATGTCGTCGGCGCGGGAGTTCTCGCCGACGATCATGCCCTCGTAGACCTCGGTGGTCGGCTCCACGAAGAGGGTGCCGCGCTCCTGGAGGTTGGTCATCGCGAACGCGGTCACCACGCCGGAACGGTCGGCCACCAGCGAGCCGTTGTTGCGGGTCTTCAGCTCGCCGAACCACGGCTCGTAGGACTCGAAGACGTGGTTCAGGATTCCGGTGCCGCGGGTGTCGGTCAGGAACTCGGTCCGGAAGCCGATCAGGCCGCGGGCCGGAACGAGCCACTCCATCCGGATCCAGCCGGTGCCGTGGTTGACCAGCTGCTCCATCCGGCCCTTGCGGGTGGCCAGCAGCTGGGTGATCGCGCCGAGGTACTCGGCGGGGGCGTCGATGGTGAGGCGCTCCACCGGCTCGCAGGTCTTGCCGTTGATCTCCCGGGTGACCACCTGCGGCTTGCCGACGGTCAGCTCGTACGACTCACGGCGCATCTGCTCGACCAGGATGGCCAGCGCCAGCTCGCCGCGGCCCTGCACCTCCCAGGCGTCGGGGCGCTCGGTCGGCAGCACCCGCAGCGACACGTTGCCGATCAGTTCCTTGTCGAGGCGGTCCTTGACCATCCGCGCGGTGACCTTGGCACCCTTGACCCGGCCGACCAGCGGCGAGGTGTTGGTGCCGATGGTCATCGAGATGGCCGGCTCGTCGACGGTGATCAGCGGCAGCGGGCGCGGGTCCTCGGCGTCGGCGAGGGTCTCACCGATCATGATCTCCGGGATGCCGGCGACGGCGATGATGTCGCCCGGCCCGGCGGAATCGGCGGGCTTGCGCTCCAGACCGTCGGTCATCAGCAACTCGGAGATGCGTACGCGCTCGGTGGTGCCGTCGGTCTTGCACCAGGCGACCGTGTGGCCCTTGCGGATGGTGCCCTGCCGCACGCGGCACAGCGCCAGCCGGCCGAGGAACGGCGAGGCGTCGAGGTTGGTGACGTGCGCCTGCAGCGGCGCGCCCTCCTCGTAGGAGGGGGCCGGGATGGTCTCCAGCAGGGTGCGGAAG
The DNA here is from genome assembly GCF_049523535.1 of Melissospora conviva. Classification (NCBI taxonomy): domain Bacteria; kingdom Bacillati; phylum Actinomycetota; class Actinomycetes; order Micromonosporales; family Micromonosporaceae; genus Melissospora; species Melissospora conviva. The sequence continues at coordinate 577,978 of NZ_JBLLDT010000002.1, read as the reverse complement.
AGCGGCTCGAGGGAGTCGCTGTCCGGCGGGATCGTGCCGTCGGCCGGCTGGGTCAGCGAGGCGATGCCGTCGCGGGCGCAGGCGTACACGATCGGGAAGTCGATCTGCTCGGCGTCGGCGTCCAGGTCGAGGAAGAGCTCGTACGTCTCGTCGACGACCTCCTTGATGCGCGCGTCGGGGCGGTCGACCTTGTTGATGACGAGGATGATCGGCATCCGGGCGTTCAGCGCCTTGCGCAGCACGAATCGGGTCTGCGGCAGCGGTCCCTCACTCGAGTCGACCAGCAGCACCACGCCGTCGACCATGGTCAGGCCGCGCTCGACCTCGCCGCCGAAGTCGGCGTGGCCGGGGGTGTCGATGATGTTGATGGTGACCGGGTCGGAGCCGTCGGCCGGGTGGTAGCGCACGCCGGTGTTCTTGGCCAGGATGGTGATGCCTTTTTCCCGCTCCAGGTCCATGGAGTCCATTACCCGGTCGGTCATCTCCGCGCGGGCGCTGAAGGCGCCGGCCTGCCGCAACATGGCGTCGACCAGAGTCGTCTTGCCGTGGTCTACGTGGGCGATGATGGCGACGTTGCGGAGGTCGGTGCGAAGCTGCATGCCTCTATTCTCCCGCGTACTTCCGCGCGCGGCCACGTCGGGGGGCGACGTTACCTGCCTGAAACAGACGCGCCGGGGCATCGGAGCGCGGTGAGCAGCACCACGCAGGGCGTCATCAGCGCTCCCGGCGCTGCCTGCCGGGTTTGCCGGGCCCGGCCGCGCCCGCCGGGTCGCAGTCGTCGATGACGGTGGCGAGAATCACCGCCGGCTTCCGGCGGGAGGCGCCGCAACCTTTCCCGGCCCGGTGTGGCGACGGCGGACGCCGGGCGCGGGTCCGGCGGCCGCGGCGAGCCGGGCGCACGGAAACAGGGCAGCCCCGAACCGGTGCCGGTTGCTAGGGTCCGCCCAGGGCAGACCGATCGAGGGAGACGTATTCGATGGGCTTCAGACCGGCTCGTACCGTCGTGGCGTTGGGGATGGCGCTGCTGCTGGTGACAACGGCGGCCGGCTGCGCCGGCGGCGACACCCCGCCCGACGACGGGCCGATCTTCGTCCTGCCGAGCGGGCCCTCCCCGGAGCCGCTGATGACATCGTCGGCGGCGAGCGCGCGTCCCACGCCGAGCAGGTCGGCGTCGCGCCGCCCGTCGCCGTCGCCGTCGGCGAAGCAGGACGCCCCGGCCGCGCCGAAGCCGGCCACGAAGGCGCCGAGACCGGCGGCCGTGCCGGCCAAGCCGAAGGAGACCAGCCTTCCGCCGCCGGTGCCGGCGCCCGCGCCCTCCGGGGGCTGCACGCCCCGCTACTCCGGCACCAAGGCGGGCACCGCGCAGGTGAAACAGGCGCTGGAGGCTGCTGCTGCCCGCACGTACTGGCCGACGTCCGCGCCGGAGATCAGTATTCCGGCGAACCTGGTCAAGGCGACAGCCTGGCAGGAGAGCGGCTGGCAGTCGAACATCATCGCCTGCGACGGCGGCGTCGGGCTGATGCAGGTGATGCCCGGCACGGCCCAGTGGATGAATCAGCGGTTCGGCGAGTCGTACGACATCGGCGACCATCGGGACAACGCCTACCTGGGTGCGACGTACCTGGCGTGGCTGACGAAGTACATCGGGGACATGTACTTCGCCGGCAGCTACAGCCTCGACCCGGGGAACTGCTCGGCCGCGCTGAACTCCTGCCTGCTCAACGCGGTCATCGCGGCGTACAACTACGGCCACGCCGCGGTCGCCACCGACAACGGCCTGGTAATCCCCAACTCGCGGTACGTCAACAACGTCCGCGCGTTGATGAACGAGTGCGTCTGCCTGGGCTACTGACCCGCGCCGGCGAGTGGGTGCTGACGGTGCCCTCCGCCGCCTTCACGCGGACGGCGCCGCCCGCCTTCGCGCGCCGGGGAGGGGGCGGAGGCGGGCGGCGCGGTGACGGTCAGCTCCGGGGTGCGGTCCGGTCCCGGGTGGCGCGGCCGGCCGGCGTGACGGCGACCGCCGGGGCGGTGGCCACCGGGGCCGGAGCGGGGCCGGCCGGGTGCCGCGCGAGCCGGCTCGGCCACCAGAAGTGGCGCCCGAGCAGCATCACGATCGAGGGGACCAGCAGGGTCCGCACCAGCAGGGTGTCCAGCAGCACGCCGATGCCGACGATGACGCCGATCTCGGTGAGGGTGACCAGGGGCAGGACGCCGAGGACCGCGAAGACCGCCGCGAGCAGGATGCCCGCGCTGGTGATCACGCCGCCGGTCACGGCGAGCGCGGTGCGGATGCCCTGCCGGGTGTCGCCGTCGCGCGACTCCTCCCTGGCCCGGGTGGTCAGGAAGATGTTGTAGTCGACCCCGAGCGCCACCAGGAAGAGGAACGACAGCAGCGGCACGCTGGTGTCCAGGCCGCCGTAGCCGAGCCATCCGGTGAAGAGGAAGTTGCCGGCGCCGAGGGCGGCGAAGAAGGTCGCGACCACGCTGGTGACCAGGATCAGCGGCGCCAGCAGTGAGCGCAGCAGGAGTATCAGCACCAGCAGCACCACGGCGAGGATCAGTGGCACCACCACCTTCAGGTCCCGGATGGCGGCGTCGCGGCTGTCGAGGTTGGCCGCCACCGATCCGCCGACCAGCGCGTCGGCCTCGGGCACCTCGGCCAGCCGCTCGCGCAGGTCGCGGATGGTCTGGTAGCTGTCGGCGCTGTCCGGCTCGGCGGCGAGCACCACGTCGAACAGGACCAGCCCTTCGCCGCGGTCGGCGGGGCGGATGGTGACGACGCCGGGGGTGTCGGCGGCGACCGTGAGGACCGTGTCGGCGGCGGTCTCGTCGGCCAGTACCACGGTGGGATCGGCCTGGCCGGCGGGGAAGTGCCGGCTGAGGGTCTGCAGGCCGTCGATCGACTCGGCCTGGACCCGGAACTGTTCGGTGCGGCTGAGCCCGAGCCGGGCGTCGTGCAGGCCGCTGGCGAGCAGGGCGAGCAGGACCAGGGTGCCGGTGAGGATGGCGACCGGGCGGCGGGAGACGAAGGTGCCGACCCGGGCCCAGACGCCGGTACGGGTCGGTTCCGGCTGCCCGGGGCGCGGCACGAACGGCCAGAAGAGCCCGCGTCCGCAGACGGTCAGGGCGGCGGGGAGCACCACCAGGCCGTACAGGGCGGCGACGGTGATGCCGACGGCGCCGGCGACGCCGATGGCCCGCTCGTTGGCGAGTACGGCCGCGACGAGGGTCAGCAGGCTCAGTGCGACGGTGGCGGCGCTGGCGGCGATGGCCGGTCCGGCCGAACCGAGGGCGCGGCGCATCGCCTGGCGGCGGTCGGCGTTGCGGCGCAGTTCTTCGCGGTAGCGGGCGATGAGCAGCAGCGCGTAGTTGGTGCCGGCGCCGAAGACGAGGACGTCGACGATGCCGGTCGTGGAGGCGTCGATGTTCATGTCGATGGCGCGGCTGACCACGGCGATCATCGAGTTGCTGACCAGGTCGGCGGTGCCGACGACGGTCAGCGGCACGAGCCAGAGCCACGGGCTGCGGTAGGTGACGATCAGCAGCACGGCCACGACGGCGACGGTGACCAGCAGCAGCCGGGTGTTCGCGCCGGCGAAGGAGCCGGCGACGTCGGCGCTGAACCCGGCGCCACCGGTGACCTGGGCGATGAGCCCGTCGGGCAGGTCGTTGCGGCTCGCGGCGCGCAGCTGGTCGATCACTTCGCCGTTGCGCTCGTAGCCGCTGTCACTGGGCAGCGGCACGGCGATCAGCGCGGCGCTGCCGTCATCGGCGAAGACCGGCGGCGAGACCTGACCGTTGACGGCCCACTGGGTGAAGGTCTCCCCGACGGCGGCGATCGCCTCCCGGTCGGCCGGGTTCAGGGGTGCCTCGTCGCGGGAATAGACGACCAGGGCCGGATTCTGCTGTCCGGAGGGCAGGCGGCGCTGCAGCTCGGCCACCTGCGCCGACTGCGCGTCCGAGGGGAGCGCGGCGGTGCTGTCGGTGCTGCTGCGGGCTTCGCCGCCGAACATGAGCGCACCGGCTGAGGCGATGGCCGTGAGGACCAGGACCAACCAGGCACTCCACTTGCCGGTGATGACGCCGGCCAGCCGTGGCCCGACGGCGCGAATTCCTCGCATCGCAAACTCCCGATTTTCGAGTATCTTGATTGTCGAGAGTATAGGGCAGGTGGCTATGCTGCAACGCGACTGGCCGGGAGGGGACACGAGATGGCACTCGAGGGCATGTACCGTCCCCGGCACACACCCCGGGAGAAGGTCTCCGCGGAGATCGCGACAGACCTGCGGCAGTACTCCATCGACGCCCAGCACATCGCGCACGCCTTCGCGGCGCTGCACGGACTGCACGGCACGGACCTGCAGGCCCTGGTCGCGGTGATGGACGCCGAGCGCATCGGCGAGCCGCTCACCGCCGGACGCCTCGGCGAGCACCTGAACCTCTCCTCCGGGTCGGTCACCGCGCTGGTCGACCGGCTTGAGCGGGCCGGGCACCTGCGTCGTGAACGCGACACCGTCGACCGGCGCAAGGTCTACCTCCGCTACGCCGAGCAGGGCGCCGCGCTCGCGGTGACGTTCTTCCGCCCCCTGGGCGTGCGCACGGACGAGGTTCTCGACCAGTTCAGCGACGCCGAGCTCGAGGTGGTCCACCGGTTCCTCGCCGCGATGGTGCGTTCCATGAGTCACCACCGTGACGAGGTCCGGGCCGCCCGACCCGAGAACGGCCGCGCCCGCAGGCAATGACGCCGGCGCCACGCGACAGTTGCGTGGCGAACAATTCATTCAGCGCTTAAACACCTTGACATGGTGCGCGTAATGGTGGGCGCCAGGGTCGTTTGCGGTACCGCATCCATCGGCGTGACGCGACGTGATCCAGTGTTCTGAATTGTCGATGAGTCAGGGCTTTCTGATGCGCCGGTGGCCTGATCTCCGGCGCCTGTCCAATGTCATCTCACGCCGTCGTCGGGATGTCGCCGAATTCACCATCTGCAATCTCTGTCAGGCCTCTTTGGCCCCTCTGACCTGGACTTATCCATGTCTCGCGCGTAGCGTCACCTTCGACAAAGCGATCCGCAATGGTTGATCGTGAATTCAATATCCAGCCCTCGCTGGGCCACTGTGGGTATTGCCTCCGAATCTTCTGCTGGAGGAAGAATGTCTTTCCCGTGCGATGTCTTTCGTCCTGCCCGCGCTCCGCCCAATGGTGCACCGTCCGGCATTAGGGACAGGCCCCTGCGGTCTGACTTTCCGTGCGCGCCGGCGCGCAATGCATGCGGCCTCGAGGTCGCGTACCCAGATCATCGAAAGTGGCTGACGCTCGACGAAAGGAAGCCGTCATGGCCATCGAACAGAACGAACCCATCCAGGGGAACACCGGCCTGCCCGGACGCACGGTCGCCAACTTCCTCACCGACATGCAGAACCTGCGCACCTGGTGGCACCGCCCCGTCGGCGCCTCCGGGGTCGTCAACCCGCCCAAGCAGTTCTCGCCGCTGTACTGGATGCTGCGCGCCGCCCAGGAGTACAGCGTGACGGCCGAGGCGCAGGGACGTTCGCCGCTGACCGCCGACGAGATCGTCGCGGCCATCCCGGCGCAGCGGGCGCACGAGGTCGCGGAGAAGCTGCGCCGGTCCTGACCCGCCCGGTACCCGTGCAACCAACGAACGAGGAGCCCGACATGCAACAGTCAGATCCGATTCAGGGAAACACCGGCCTGGCCGGTAGGAACGTCGGCAACTTTCTCACCGACTGGCAGAACCTGCGCAACTGGTGGCACGAGCCGGTCGGCGCCGCCGGACTGGTCAACGTGCCGGAGCAGGGTTCACCGGCTCGGCTGATCCTGCAGCTGGCCCTGGAGATCACGGGGGTGCAGATGCTGGCGGAGATGGACTCCGACCAGATCGCCGCCGCGATCCCGCCGCACCTGGCCGACGAAGTCGCCGAGAAGCTGGCGGCGCGCTGATCCCCACCCCGGTCGGCGGTGCCGCGGCGTCGGCTCCGAGGACGGCCGGCCGAGACAGAGAATCGGCCGGTTCCTGGGGAACCGGCCGATCCATGGGGAAACAGAAGGTGGAGGCGACCGGCGATGCCGGTCGCCTACACATCAAGTCAGATCGGGCGCACGGTGTCCGCCAGCGGACCCATCTTAACCGGGGGCACCACGAACTCGACCTTCTGGCCCGCCT
>NZ_JBLLDT010000002.1:168016-571784 GCF_049523535.1 Melissospora conviva | reverse complement strand
CCTCGTTTTTTTTTATCCTCGACTGGTTCTGGGGCACCGGGCCTATCCTTGGGAAACCCCAGGTGGGCGCCCCCCGCGGAGGCGGGCCCCCTCCACTTCAAGTCAGATCGGGCGAACGTTGTCCGCCTGCGGACCCTTCTGACCCTGGGTCACCTCGAACTCGACCTTCTGGCCCTCGTTGAGCTCACGGTATCCGCTGGAGGCGATCGCCGAGTAGTGAACGAAGACGTCCGGGCCGCCGCCGTCCTGCTCGATGAATCCGAAGCCCTTTTCCGAGTTGAACCACTTGACCGTGCCGGTTGCCATGCATCTCTCCCTGTTCAAGGCGGGTGATCACCGACGACCTGACGGTGATCGCCCCGTACGCCCTGAGAGTAGCGCCCCGAGGGCCATCATGAGGCGCGAAGCGCCCGGCCAGTCGCGGCAATTCGTTGTGTGCGCCGTGTCGGGGCCTCAAAAGGGTGTTGATGCTCACACCGGCGGCCCCCGCGGCGAGGCTCACCAGCCGCGTGCGCGCCACTGCGGCAGCGCCGCGCGCTCCGCGCCGAGCGTGCTGTCCGCGCCGTGGCCGGGGTAGAACCAGGTCTCGTCGGGCAGCCGGTCGAAGAGCTTGTGCTCGACGTCGTCGATGAGCGAGGTGAACCGCTCCGGGTCGGACTCGGTGTTGCCAACCCCGCCCGGGAAGAGGCTGTCCCCGGTGAACAGGTGCGGGAAGCCGGCCGGGTCCCGGTAGAGCAGGGCGATCGAACCGGGTGTGTGACCCACGATGTGGATCACCTCCAGCTCGCAGTCGCCGAATCGGATCGTCTCCCCGTCGGCAACGGTCTGCGCGCTGATCGGCAGCCCGTCGGCGTCGGCGGCGTGCACCAGCGCCCGGGCCCCGGTGGCGGCGACGATCTCCTCCAGGGCGACCCAGTGGTCCATGTGCTGGTGGGTGGTGACAACCGTGCCCAGACCGGACTCGCCAATCAGCTCCAGCAGCCGCGGGGCCTCGTTCGCGGCGTCGATCAGCAGCTGCTCGCCCGTGGAGGCGCAGCGCAACAGGTACGCGTTGTTGTCCATCGGACCGACCGACACCTTGGTGATGGTCAGCCCGTCGAGCGCGCGGACGTCGGGAGCGCCCCCGGTGGAGACGTTTCCGCTGTAGGTCATGGTGGGGCTATCTCCAATTCGGCGGGGTCGGCAACGACCCGGGGGAGACGGTGAGCCCCTCACCCGGAGTCCGGCCGATCAGCCAGCCCGCCAGCTCGCCGGCCGGCCCGCTGACCATCGGCGCCCCGTCCCGCTCGCCGACCACCAGCTCGCGGGCTTCGCCGTCACAGCGCAGCACCATCGCCGGTACGCCGGTGCGGGCGTTGAAGTCGCTCACCACCTCGTACAAGAGACGTTGAGAGTACGCCGCCGACCAGTCCGCGGCTCGGTAGCCGGCCGACAGGTCGACGTGGTGCACCTCGACCTCGCGCAGCCGGCTCCAGACCAGCACGGCCGCGGCCAACAGGCCCTGGCGGGTCTCGACCGGGGCCGCCCAGGCGTCGGCGGGCATCCCCTCGGCGGCCTCGGCGAAGCGTTGCGCGCTCGCCTCCAGATCCGCCAGCTGCCGACCCGGGTCGCGGCCGGCTCCGGCGTCGATGTCGGCGGCACGGGCCTCGGAGCTCGCGTAGGCCGGCCGGTCCTCACCGGTGCGGGCGGCCGAGAGCAGGTTGACCATCGCGTCGGCGTTGCGCGCGACATGCGTGAGCACGTGGCCCCGGGTCCAGCCCGGCAGGAGGGACGGCTGCGCCAGATCCGCCGCGGTCAGCCCGGCGGCGTTGCGCAGCAGGCGGGCGGTGGCGCGGTCGACCTCGCCGAGAAGCAGGAGCGGGTCGGCCGTCACGCTCCGACCCTAAACCCGCGTCGCCGTGTCCGGGTCCGGAAATCGCTTTTCACCAGCGAGGACGGCTCCTACCGTGAGCCCGGACAATCGTCGCCAGGGAAAGCGGTGGGCATGAACATCGATCTGACGGCGCTCGGCTGGACCGGCGGCAACGGCGCCGGGTCGCTGCGCCCCGGTCGCGTCACCCGGGTGGACCGCGGTGTCTGCACCGTGCTCTGCGCCGAAGGGCCGGTGCGCGCGAGCCTGGCCGGCCGGATGCTCGCCACCGCCGCCGGCGACCTCTCCCGGCTGCCCGCGGTGGGGGACTGGGTGCGGATCGGGCTGTGGCCCGACGAGCGCACCACCGTCGAGGAGGTGCTGCCCCGCCGGAGCCTGCTGAGCCGCCGTACCGCCGGCAAGGACGCCAGCGCCCAGGTGCTCGCCGCGAACATGGACGCGGTGGCGGTGGTGGAGCCGGTGCATCCGGAGCCGGACCTGCCCCGCATCGAGCGCCTGCTGGCGCTGGCCTTCGAGTCGGGAGCGCAGCCACTGGTGGTGCTCAGCAAGGCCGACCTCGCCGCTGACGCGGAGATGATCATCCGCGATCTGGCCCGGGTCGCGCCGGGCGTGCCGGTGCTGCCGGTCAGCGCCGAGCACGGCACCGGGATCGACCGGCTGCGCCCGTACGTCGCGGCGGGGCGCACCCTGGCCCTGCTCGGGCGCTCCGGGGCGGGCAAGTCGTCGCTGGTGAACGCCCTGGTCGACGCCGAGGTGCTCGCCACCCAGGCGATCCGTCGGGCCGACGGCAAGGGGCGGCACACCACCACGTACCGGACGCTCGTGCCGGTGCCGGGCGGCGGCGCCGTGATCGACACCCCGGGGGTACGGGGAGTTGGCCTGCTCGATGCCGCCGACGGGCTGGACCAGGCCTTCGCCGATGTCACCGAGCTGATCGACTGCTGCCGCTTCGCCGACTGCGCACACCGGCTGGAAGCGGGTTGCGCGGTGCGCGCCGCGCTGGCCGACGGGGAGCTGAGCCTGCGGCGGTGGGAGAGCTGGGAGAAGCTGCAGCGCGAGGTCGCCTACGAGACGGGCCGGCAGCGGAGCCGCCCTCGCGGCGGGCGGCAGTTCGGCCGTCCGGTGCGGCCCCGCAACCGCCGCAGCGGCTGATCGCCGGCGCCGCGGGGTGGCCGGGTCGGCGGTGTCGGCGCGGGCAAGTGTCGGACCCTGGAGCTAGAGTTGCCGAGGCGTCTTCCGTGGTCCGGTCCGTGCCGGACCACGCCCGCCGTCGCGGGTCCCCGCCGGTCCCGTCCCCGCCGGGCCAGTGCAGTCCTCGCCGGGCCAGTGCAGTCCTCGCCGGGGCCAGCGCAGTCCCCAGCCGGGGGCCAGCGCGGGCCCAGCCGGGGGCCAGCACAGTCCCAGCCGGTTGCCGGACAGGCGCCGCCCACTCGTCATCCGGGGGTACATCGCCAGTGTTGGATCGTCTGATCATCCGCGGCGCGCGTGAGCACAACCTGCGCGACGTCAGCCTCGACCTGCCCCGGGACGCGATGATCGTCTTCACCGGCCTGTCCGGATCGGGAAAGTCGAGCCTCGCCTTCGACACGATCTTCGCCGAAGGGCAGCGGCGCTACGTCGAGTCGCTCTCCTCCTACGCCCGGCAGTTCCTCGGGCAGATGGACAAGCCCGACGTCGACTTCATCGAGGGCCTGAGCCCGGCGGTCTCGATCGACCAGAAGTCCACCTCACGCAACCCCCGCTCGACGGTGGGCACCATCACCGAGGTCTACGACTACCTGCGGCTGCTCTACGCCCGCGTCGGGGAGCCGCACTGCCCGGTCTGCGGCGAGCCGATCTCCCGGCAGACACCCCAGCAGATCGTCGACCGGGTGCTGGCCATGGCCGAGGGCACCCGCTTCATGGTCCTCGCGCCGGTGGTGCGCGGCCGTAAGGGCGAGTACGTCGACCTCTTCGCCGAACTGCAGTCCAAGGGTTACGCGCGAGCCCGGGTCGACGGCGTGGTGCACCCGCTGACCGAGCCGCCGAAGCTCAAGAAGCAGGAGAAGCACACCATCGAGGTGGTGGTCGACCGGCTCACCGTCAAGGCGAGCGCCAAGCAGCGGCTGACCGACTCGGTGGAGGCGGCGCTGGGCCTCTCCGGCGGCTTGGTCCTGCTCGACTTCATCGATCTGCCCGAGGACGATCCGCAGCGCGAGCGGCGCTTCTCCGAGCACCTGGCCTGCCCCAACGACCACCCCCTGGCGATCGAGGACCTCGAGCCGCGGGTCTTCTCCTTCAACGCCCCGTACGGCGCCTGCCCGGAGTGCACCGGCCTCGGATTCAAGAAGGAGGTCGACCCGGAGCTGATCATCCCGGATCCGGAGAAGAGCCTGCGGGAAGGGGCGATCCAGCCCTGGACCGGCGGGCACAGCCTGGACTACTTCCTGCGACTGCTGGAGGCGCTCGGCCAGGCCCAGCACTTCGACCTCGACACGCCCTGGCGCGCGCTTCCCTCCCGGGCGCAGAAGACGATCCTGCACGGCTCCGACGACCAGGTGCACGTGCGCTACCGCAACAAGTACGGCCGCGAGCGCTCCTACTACACCGGTTTCGAGGGCGTGGTGCAGTGGATCGAGCGCCGGCACTCGGACACCGAGTCGGAGTGGTCCAGGGAAAAGTACGAGGGCTACATGCGCGAGGTCCCCTGCGGGGTCTGCGGTGGCACCCGGCTCAAGCCCGAGGTACTCGCCGTCACCATCGCCGGGCGCAGCATCGCCGAGGTCTGCAACCTCTCGGTGGGCGAGTGCGCCGAGCTGCTGGCGCAGCTGACGCTGACCGGCCGGCAGAAGCTGATCGCGGAGCGGGTGCTCAAGGAGATCAACGCCCGGCTGCGCTTCCTGGTCGACGTCGGCCTTGACTACCTCTCCCTGGACCGGCCCGCCGCCACCCTCTCCGGTGGCGAGGCGCAGCGCATCCGGCTCGCCACCCAGATCGGGTCGGGGCTGGTCGGTGTCCTCTACGTCCTCGACGAGCCGTCGATCGGGCTGCACCAGCGGGACAACCACCGGTTGATCGAGACGCTGCAGCGGCTCAAGCGGCTCGGCAACACGCTGATCGTCGTCGAGCACGACGAGGACACCATCCGCACCGCCGACTGGATCGTCGACATCGGTCCGGGAGCCGGCGAGCACGGTGGCCGGATCGTGCACAGCGGCTCGGCGAAGGAACTGCTGGAGAACCCGGAGTCGATCACCGGGGCGTACCTGTCCGGGCGGCGGTCGATCCCGACCCCGGCGCAGCGCCGGCCGTCGACACCGGGCCGGGAACTGGTGGTGTACGGCGCGCGGGAGAACAACCTGCGCAACCTGACCGTGGCGTTTCCGCTGGGGCAGCTCATCGCCGTCACCGGCGTCAGCGGCTCGGGCAAGTCCACGCTGGTCAACGACATCCTGCACGCGGTGCTGGCAAACCAGATCAACCGGGCCCGGCTGGTCCCCGGTCGGCACACCCGGGTCACCGGGCTGGAGCACGTGGACAAGGTCGTCGGCGTCGACCAGTCGCCGATCGGGCGTACCCCACGGTCGAACCCGGCGACCTACACCGGGGTCTGGGACAACGTCCGCAAGCTCTTCGCCGAGACGACGGAGGCGAAGGTGCGCGGCTACGGGCCGGGCCGGTTCTCCTTCAACGTCAAGGGCGGCCGTTGCGAGGCGTGCAGTGGCGACGGCACGCTCAAGATCGAGATGAACTTCCTGCCCGACGTCTACGTGCCCTGCGAGGTCTGCAAGGGCGCGCGGTACAACCGGGAGACGCTGGAGGTCCACTACAAGGGCAAGACCGTCGCCGAGGTGCTGGAGATGCCGATCGAGGAGGCGGCGGAGTTCTTCGAGCCGCTGCCGGCGATCCACCGGCACCTGAAGACCCTGGTCGACGTCGGCCTGGGCTACGTCCGGCTGGGGCAGCCCGCGCCGACCCTCTCCGGCGGCGAGGCGCAGCGGGTCAAGCTCGCCAGCGAGCTGCAGAAGCGCTCCACCGGCCGCACCGTCTACGTCCTCGACGAGCCGACCACCGGCCTGCACTTCGAGGACATCCGCAAGCTGCTGGGGGTGCTCGAAGGACTGGTGGACCGGGGCAACACGGTGATCACCATCGAGCACAACCTCGACGTCATCAAGACCGCCGACTGGCTGATCGACATGGGCCCCGAGGGCGGTCACCGGGGTGGCACCGTCATCGCCACCGGCACCCCCGAGGAGATCGCCGAGGTGCCGGAGAGCCACACCGGCCAGTACCTGCGCCGGGTGCTCGGCATCGACGGTGACGCGGCCGGCAGCCCCGCCGCGACCGACCGGGCGGCCAAGGCCAACGCCACGACCGGCAAAGCGGGCGCAGCCCGCAAGGCCGCCGGCACCGCGAAGGCGACCGGCGCCAAGGGAACGGCCGGCGCCAAGGCGACCGGCACGAAGGCGACCAGCACAAAGGCAACCGGCACGAAGGCGGCCGACGCCAAGGAAACGGCCGGCACGAAGGCGGCTGGTACCGCGAAGGCGGCGGCCGGCGCCAAGACGCCCGGCGCGCGCAAGGCGGCCGGCGGCGGCAAGGCGGCGGCGGGCACCCGGTGAATTCAGGTCGCTTTCAGCCGGGGCGGCTACCGTCGCGCGGTGCGGCGGTGGCCGGCGGTGGCACCCGCAGCAGAGCCACGACCCTGTTCGGCGAGAAGGGTGCGAGATGAGTGAACGGAATCGGCCGGCACTGACGCCGGAAGAAGAGCCCGGACCGCGGCCGGCGCACTCGGCGCTGCCCGCGGGCGAGCGCCGCGGCGCACCTGCCGGCACACAGAGCAGAAGAACGCTACTGGCCGGGGCTGGAGCCGTCGGCGCGGCTGTCGTGCTCTCCGCCTGCGGCGGCAACGATAGCGACGGCGCTGCCCCCGACAGCCCCGCCGGCACCGGCACCGGCAGCGGCAACCCCGCCGGTACCGGCACCGGCAACCCCGCCGGCAGCGCTGCCCCGGGCGGCGACGCCGCCCCCGGCGCCGGGGGAATCGTCGGCACCGCCGAGATTCCCGAAGGGGGCGGCCGGATCATCGCCGACGCCGCCGTGGTGATCACCCAGCCGCAACCGGGAGAGTTCAAGGCATTCGACTTCACCTGCACCCACCAGCGCTGCCCGGTCTCGCGGATCGCCGACGGCAAGATCCTCTGCACCTGCCACAACAGCGCCTTCTCGATCTCCGACGGTTCGCCGCTCTCCGGGCCGGCGACCCGGCCCCTGGCAGCCAAGGAGATCATCGTCGAGGGCGGCCGCATCTCGCTGGCCTGAGATGCGGCCCGTCCCGCCGGGCGGTGGCGTGATCGGATCTTGACGGGGGTGGCGGCTACGCTTGCCACCGTGGCTGATCCCTCCACCTACCGTCCCGCGCCCGGCACGATCCCGGAGTCCCCCGGGGTCTACCGGTTCCGCGACGGCAGCGGCCGGGTCATCTACGTCGGCAAGGCCAAAAACCTGCGCAGCCGGCTCAACTCCTACTTCGGTGACCTCTGGGGGCTGCACCAGCGCACCCAGCAGATGGTCACCACCGCCACCGCCGTCGACTGGGTGACCGTCCGCACCGAGGTCGAGGCGCTCCAGCTCGAATACAACTGGATCAAGCAGTACGACCCGCGCTTCAACGTCCGCTACCGCGACGACAAGTCGTACCCGTATCTGGCGGTGACTCTGGACGAGGAGTACCCGCGGCTTCAGGTGATGCGGGGCGCGAAGCGCAAGGGGGTGCGCTACTTCGGGCCGTACTCGCACGCCTGGGCGATCCGCGAGACGCTGGACCTGCTGCTGCGGGTCTTCCCGGCGCGAACCTGCTCGGCCGGCGTCTTCAAACGGGCCGGCCAGATCGGCCGGCCGTGCCTGCTCGGCTACATCGGCAAGTGCTCCGCGCCCTGCGTGGGGCAGGTATCCGCCGCCGAGCACCGGGAGATCGTCGAGGCGTTCTGCGACTTCATGGCCGGCCGCACCGACACGCTGGTGCGGCGGATGGAGCGGGAGATGGCCGAGGCCAGCGAGGCGCTGGAGTTCGAGCGGGCGGCCCGGCTGCGCGACGACATCGCCGCCCTGCGCCGCGCGATGGAGAAGCAGACGGTCGTTCTCGGCGACGGCACCGACGCCGACGTGGTCGCCTTCGCCGAGGACCCCCTCGAGGCCGCGGTGCAGGTGTTCCACGTTCGTGGTGGACGGGTCCGGGGCCAGCGCGGCTGGGTGGTCGAGAAGACCGAGGAGCTGGAGACCGGCGACCTGGTGCACCACTTCTGCACCCAGGTCTACGGCGACGAGAGCGGCGAACAGCACGTCCCCCGTGAGCTGCTGGTGCCGGCGCTGCCGGCCGACGCCGAGGCGCTCACCGACTGGCTCTCCGCGCGGCGGGGCAGCCGGGTGCACCTGCGGGTGCCGCAGCGTGGCGACAAGAAGTCCCTGATGGAGACGGTGGGACGCAACGCCGCCGAGGCGCTCAACCGGCACAAGCTACGCCGGGCCGGTGACCTCACCACCCGCAGCCAGGCCCTCGACGAGATCGCCGACGCGCTCGGCATGCCCACCGCGCCGCTGCGCATCGAGTGCTACGACATCTCGCAGAACCAGGGCACTGACGTGGTCGCCAGCATGGTGGTCTTCGAGGACGGGCTGCCGCGCAAGAGCGAGTACCGCCGCTTCATCATCCGCGGGGCCACGGACGACCTCTCCGCGATGTCGGAGGTGATGCGCCGCCGCTTCGCCCGCTACCGCAGCGGCGGCGACGACGCGCCGCCACAGCCGGCCAGCCCTGCCGCGGCGGACGCGTACTACACCACCGAGGCGGGGGAGCAGACCGCCGAGGAGCCACCGGCGGGCGAATTGCCCGGGATCGATCCCACCTCCGGCCGGCCGCGCCGGTTCGCCTACCCGCCGCAGCTGGTGGTCGTCGACGGTGGCCAGCCACAGGTCGCCGCGGCCGCCGCCGTCCTGGCCGAGCTCGGCATCACCGACGTGGCGCTCTGCGGGCTGGCCAAGCGGCTGGAAGAGGTCTGGCTGCCCGACGACGACTTCCCGGTGATCCTGCCACGCACCTCCGAGTCGCTCTACCTGCTGCAACGGGTACGCGACGAGGCGCACCGCTTCGCCATCACCTTCCACCGGCAGCGGCGGTCGAAGCGGATGACGGAATCCGCGCTGGACCACGTGCCGGGGCTCGGCGAGGTACGGCGCAAGGCGCTGCTGAAGCACTTCGGCTCCCTCAAGCGGCTCTCGGCGGCCACCGTCGAGGAGATCACCGAGGTGCCGGGGATCGGCCGGCGCACCGCTGAGGCGATCGTCGCCGCGCTCGGCGGCGGGTCACAGCCCGCCGCGTCCTGAGGCGGCGTCGACATCGGGCGTCGACCGGGCGGGGGAACAGCCGGGTAGCCGCAACTGTCGGGTTGAGGACGCCCCTGCCGGAGCGCCGTGGATAACGTGCTCGCTCATGGACGTCACCCTCGCCGCCGACGACGCCCGGTCGCGCCATCGCCACGAGCCGGCAGCAGCCTTCGACCTGATCGGTGCGCGGTACCAGGAGGCGTTCGCCCGCAACGACGGGCAGCAGGACGTTGTCGAGTTGCTGCTGGGGCGGCTGCCGGCCGGGGCCCGGGTTCTCGACGTCGGCTGCGGCAGCGGGCTGCCGACGGCCCGTGCTCTCGTTGACGCCGGCTGCGCGGTCACCGGCATCGACATCTCGCCGGTGATGCTCGAACTGGCACGCCGCAATGTTCCGGAGGCGACGTTCCTGCAGTGCGATGTGCGCGACGTCGACCCGCGGCTGGGGCCCTTCGATGCGGTCGTGGCGCTCTTCACCCTGCCGATGCTGCCCCGGGTGGAGATCCGGCGGGCCCTGGCCCGGCTCCGTGAGTGCCTGCGCCCCGACGGGCTGCTGGTCCTCGCGATGGTGGAGACCGACGCCGACGACGAGCCCTTTTCCTTTCTCGACGTGCCGGTACGGGTCAGCGGCTGGCCGCGTCAGCAGCTGCGCCGGGTGCTCGCCGACGCGGGCTTCACGGTCTGGGTCGAGGATGTGCGCCTCTACCAGCCGGCCGCCCCGACCCCCGGGGAGGTGCAGATCTTCCTCACCGCCGAGGTCACCCCCGACCCGTGAGCCGTGCCGGCCCACCTGTGCGGACCGGCTTCGTGGCCCCCGGCCGGGCCAGTCGCGGCATCGCCCCCGGTCAGTCGGCCCGGACGGCGAGGACGAGGTGGTCGGCCTCCGAACCGCGCAGCAGGTGCTGGGTCACCTGCGTGAAGCCCGCAGCGGTCAGCAGTTCCGACAGTTCGGTGAAGCTGTACGCGCGCCCGCCCTGGGTGTGGAAGAGGTTGAGGCTGAATGCCCGCACGAACGAGTCGGCCGTCCCCGCCGGCCGTTGCGGCACCTCGGCCAGTGGTTCCAGCAGCGCCACCCGGCCGCCCGGGCGCACCGCGGCCGCCACTCGCTTGAGCAGCGCGCCGACCTCGGTGTCCGGGTAGCCGTGCACGATGTTGAACAGCAGCGCCAGGTCGTGGTCGGCGCCGAGGTCGACGGTTGACAGGTCGCCCGGCAGGGCGGTGATCCGTTCGGTGAGTCCGGCTGCGGTGATCGCCGGGGCGCCCTGGGCCAGCGCGCCGGGCAGGTCCAGCACCGTTGCCCGCAGCTTCGGGTAGCGCCGGCAGAAGGCGATGCTGTAGCCGGCGTGCCCGCCCCCGATGTCCAGCAGTCGGCCCGCCGGCGGCGGCGCCGGGATCAGCTCGACGATCTCCGGGGCGAGCCAGGCCGCGAGTCGGCGCAGCATCGTCTGGAAGTCGGCGAGGGTTTCCGGCCGTTGCTCCAGCCACGGGTAGAAGTCCCGGCGCGGCAGGCCGCTGCGCATCGACTCCTCCAGGTCGGTCCAGCGTTCGGTGACGACCGCCCCCCAGAAGGCGAGCACCGGCGCGAAGCTCTCCGGCGCGTCGCGTAGCAGCCACCGGGTGGTGTTGGCGCTGTTGGCGTACCCCGTGGCGGAGCCGGTGAGGTAGCCGAAGCCGACCAGGGCGTCGGCGAGCAGCCGGAGGGCGTACGCGTCGGTGCCGGTGCGGCGGGCCAGGTCGGCCACGGGCAGCGGCCCGGCGGCCAGGGCCTCGAAGACCCCGAGCCGCAGCCCGGCGACGGCGCTGCGGAAGCCGAGGGCGTTGAGCAGGTCCAGGTGCGCGGCGGGCGCCTGGTCGGTGACGGTGAACTGGCGCAGCTCCTCGGGCTGGACCGGGACCGGCATGTCGGCTCCTTAGCAGTGGGGGCGAGGGATCAGCGGGCGCCGGCGTCGCCGCCGGGCACGCTCGCGGTCTCCGATGCGGCCGGGGCCGGTTCAACCGTGGGCTCGGCGGGGACCGGTTCAACCGTGGGATCGGCCGGGAGCGGTTCAACCGCGGGCTCGGCCGGGACGGGTTCGGCCGGGGCCGGCGGCACGGGCTCGGCGTCGGGCAGATCGTCGACGCGCCGCAGCGCCGGGCGGGTCAGGCCGATCGCCACGACCACCACCATCAGCACCCCGGTCACCGCGAAGACCAGCGCGGTGCCCCGCCCGTCGCCGGTGCCGATCACCGACCCCACGGTGGCGGCCAGCGCGCCGTCGGGGCGCATCAGTGGTTCGAAGATGCCGTCGGCGATCGGGCCGGCGAGCACGTACGCCAGTGGCACTGTCGACTCGCCGACCAGCCGGGCGGCGGCCAGCACCCGGCCGAGCACCTCGGGCTCGGTCTTGGTCTGCAGCAACGTCATGGTGGAGCTGTTGACAACCGGCAGGGTGGCGAGGAAGAGCGGCGCCACGACGGCGATCAGCCAGGGCGACGGGGCCAGCGAGTGCAGGGCGAGCGCGACACCGCCGAGCGCCAGACCACCGAAGACGGTGTGGATACGGCGGCGGGTTCCGCCCCAGGCCCCCATCACCAGGCTGCCGGCGAAGAGTCCCGCCCCGCCGGCGAACATCAGCACGCCGAGGGTGTCGGGCGAGGAGAAGGAGAGGATCAGCGGCTGCACCAGCACCCCGGCGATGCCGAAGAAGAAGTTGTAGCCGGCGAAGAGGACCATCAGCTGGAACAGGCCGCGGCGGCGGCGCAGGTGCTGCCAGCCGGCCAGGGCGTCGGGCAGCAGCGGCCGGCGCTCCCGCGGGGCGGCGGGCCGGGTGATGGTGTCGGGCAGCCGGACCAGCAGCAGGATCAGCCAGCCGACGGCGAAGGTGCCGAGGTCGATCGCCATCACGCCGGCGACGCCGATGGTGACGACCAGGGTGCCGGCGATCAGCGGCGCGGCGATCTGCACCGCACGCGATATCTGCATCAGCCCGTTGAACCGGGCCAGGTGCCTGCGCCCGACCAGGGCCGGGGTCATCGACTGGTAGCTGACCTGCTGCACCGTCGAGCAGGCGGTGCTGATCGCGGTGATCAGATAGATGTGCCAGACGGCGAGGTTCCCGGTGGCGACCAGCGCGGCGAGGATCGCGGTGCCGGTCGCCGCGCCGAAGTCGCTGACGAGCATCAGCCGCCGCCGGTCGTAGCGGTCGGCGAGCACCCCGGCGAGGGGGGCGGTGAGCAGCACCGGCAGCGACGACGCCAGGAAGATCAGCGAGAACTGGGTGACCGACCCGGTCCGCTGGTAGACCCAGACGCCGAGCACGAAGCCGGTCAGGCTGGACCCGATCAGCGAGACGAGCTGACCGAGCCAGACGGTGATCAGCAGGCGGAGGTGGACCGGCGGGGTCATCGGGGCTCCGGGGTTCGGGGACGGGGGACACGTGCCGGCGGGCGGTCGAGCAGTCCGGCCCGCACGCACCAGTCCAGATAGGTGTGGATCAGCCGGGCATCGGCGGGCGGGCAGACCAGGCCCGCCGGGGCCAGCGCCGCCTCGGTCGTCGTGCAGTCGAACGTGGGCTGGGTACGCGGTGGCGCCTGCGGCCCGAAGAGCGGGGTGAAGGGCGCCAGCGGCAGGTCCGGCCGGTTCAGCAGCGCCGCACGCCACTGTGGATAGGGCGACAGTCGCACCGGGAAGCCGTACGTGCGCAGCGCCTCCGCCAGCTCGGCGAAGGAAATGGTGCGGTTGTTGTAGAAGTGGAAGTCCCGCCCCCAGTGGCGCGGTGAACGGCTCAGGTGCCCGATCCCGGCGGCGACGTGATCGACGGGCGCGAGGTCCAGCGGGTCGTCGGTCAGTTCCGGTACCGCGCCGAGCCCCACGAAGCTGCGCAGCAGCCGGGTGAAGTAGTCGTCGGCGTTGCCGGCCCCTGTCACCGCGTGGCCGGTGATCCGGGCCGGCCGGTGGACGGTCACCGCCAGCCCGCGGTCGCGGGCCGCGCGGGCCAGCGCGTCGGCCGCCCACTTGGCGGCGTTGTAGCCGTCGCCGAGGCCGGTGCAGTCGTCCGGGGAATCGGTCTCGCGTACCACCGCGGCGGTGCGGTCCGGGGTGAGGAACACCCCGAGTGTGGAGATCAGGTGCAGCGCGGTGGGGCGACCGGCGCCGGCCAGTCGCAGCACCTCGAGGGTGCCCCCGACGTTCGCCGCGCGCAGCCGCTCGTAGGGCGCCAGGAAGTTGACCAGGCCGCCGTTGTGCACCACCGCGTCGACGGAGTCGGCCAGCTCTGCGAAGTCCCGGGCGCTCAGGCCCAGCCGAGGTGAGCCGAGGTCGCCGGGGACACCGACCAGGCGGTCGGCCCAGCGGTCGTCCCAACGGCCGTACCGGGTGAGGTTGGCCCGGACCCGGTCGAGGGCGGCCTGCGCGGAGCCGGCCCGGACCAGGCAGTGCAGCACCGCGTCGCTGTGGGTGAGCCAGTCGGCGAGCAGGTGTGCGCCGAGGAAACCGGTGGCGCCGGTCAGCAGCACCGACTGCGCCTCGGCGGCCGGTGCCGCGGCGGGCAGGGCGGCGCAGACGTCGTCGGGAAGCATGGCGTCGGCGCGTACGCCGGGGGCGGTGGAGGCTCCGCTGCGGGCGGGACCGGCCGCACCGGAACCGCCCGCAGCGCCGGCGGCGTCGATCGCGGCGGCCATGGTCGCGAGGTCGGGGGTGTCGAAGAGCGCCCGCACCGGCAGCCGTACCCCGAGTGCCTCGGTGATGCGGGTGGTCAGCGGTCCGGCGAGCAGTGAGTGTCCACCCAGGTCGAAGAAGCTGTCCCGGCGTCCGATCGCGGCGCCGTCGCGTGGCCCGCCGGGCAGCAGCGTGGCCCAGATCCCGGCCAGGACCCGTTCGGTGCCGGTGGCCGGCGGCAGGTGCTCGCCGCCGGCGTCGTACGCCGGTGGCGGCAGGGCCCGCTCGTCGACCTTGCCGTGCCGGTTGAGCGGCAGCTCCGGCAGGAGCGCGTAGCCGGCCGGCACCAGGTGGGCGGGGAGCCGGCGGCGCAGCGCGGCGCGCACCTCGGCCGCGCCGACGGTCGCCTCCGGGAGGGGGACCAGGTAGGCGACCAGCCGGGCTCCGCTGCCGTCGTCGTGGACGGTTACCAGCGCCCGGCTGATCTCCGGCTGCTCCAGGCAGGCCGCCTCGATCTCGCCGACCTCGATGCGGTGACCGCGGATCTTGACCTGCCGGTCGGTGCGGCCGAGGAAGTCGAGGGTGCCGTCGGAGCGCCGGCGGGCGAGGTCGCCGGTGCGGTAGAGGCGGGCTCCGGGCGCGCCGAACGGGTCGGGGACGAAGCGTTCAGCGGTGAGCGCGGCCGCGCCGAGGTACCCGCGGGCCGGTGCGGCGCCGCCGAGGTGGACCTCGCCGGTCGCGCCCACCGGTACCGGGCGCCCGGCGGAGTCGAGCAGGTGCACGGTGACGTTCGGCAGCGGCGTGCCGATTGGCAGCTGGTGCGCGCCGGCCGGCTCGGCGCCGTCGCGGGTGCGGTAGGTCGTGGCGCAGACGGTGCCCTCGGTCGGCCCGTAGTGGTTGTAGAGGGGCACCCGCCCGCCGGTGAGCCGCGCCCAGCCCCGGACGGTCGCCGTCGGCGCGGCCTCACCGCCGATCATGACCCCGCGCAGCCGGCCGGTGTCGACGCAGGTGCCGCCGTCCGTCGCCGCCGGGTCGAGGTGCCGGCCAGCGGACGCGGCGACGTGCTCGGCTTCCAGGTCGGCGGTCCAGCGGGCCCAGAGCGCCGCGGCGGTGTCCACCAGGGTGATCTGCTCGGCTGCGGCGAAGCGCAGCAGCTCCGGGCCGGTCAGCTCGGCGGGCCGGGGGTGCAGCACCAGCGTCGCCCCGCTCACCAGCGCCGGGAAGAGGTCGCCGACGGAGGCGTCGAAGCTCAGCGGCGGCAGCATCAGCAGCCGGTCGGCGGGGGTCAGGGTGTGCGCCTCGATGAAGGAACAGGTCAGGTTGACGGCGTTGCGGTGCGGCACCACCACGCCCTTCGGCCGGCCGGTGGAGCCCGAGGTGTAGACGACGTACGCCGCCTGCGCCGGATGGCAGGCCGGCAGCGGGACGGGCTCGACCTGCGCGCCGTCGGCACTGTGGCCGGCGGGGGTCAGCACGATCAGTTCACCCCGGTACGCGCCGAGCCGCCCGGCGTGTGCCGGGTCGGTCAGGACCAGCGGCGCGCCGGCGTCGGCGAGCAGTGCGGCCAGCCGCTGTGGCGGACTCCCCGGGTCCAGCGGCAGGTACGCGCCGCCGGCGTGGAGGACGGCGAGGATGCCGACCACAGCGGCGCGCCCGGACGGCAGCACCAGCCCGACCGGTACCTCGGGGCCGACGCCCGCGGCCCGCAGCCGGTACGCCAGCCGGCGGGCCCGCGCGTCGAGTTCCCGGTAGGTGAGCGCGCCCTGCTCGTCCCGGACGGCGGTGTGGTCCGGATGGGCGCGGGCGGTCGCGGAGACCAGTTCGTGCAGCCCTCGGTCGACCGGGTGGTCGCGGGCCGGCCCCTGCCAGCCGGCCAGCTCCGCGCGCTCGACTGGGCCGGTCAGCTCCAGTTCGGAGAGGCGCCGGTCGCGGTCGCCGGTCAGGGCCCGCAGGGCGTGGGTGAAGCGTTCGGCGAAGCGGGTGACGGTTGCCTCGTCGAAGAGGTCGGTGCGGTAGTCGATCCCCCCGACCAGCTCGGGGCGGGTCTCGAAGAGCACCAGGGTCAGGTCCAGCCGGGCGGTCCGGCGCCCGATTCCCACGGGAGTGGCCGTCAGCCCGTCCTGTACCCCACCTGCCTGTGGCGGGGCGACCACGCACATCACCTGGAAGAGCGGGTTGAGCCCCGGGTCGCGGGGGGCGTCGGCGAGCCCGACCAGCTGCTCCAGCGGCACGTCCACATTGCTCATCGCGTCGACGCAGGTGCGGCGTACCCGATCCAGGACGGTGGCGAGGGTCGGGTCGGCGGAGAGGTCGGTGCGCAGCGGGAGGCTGTTGACCATCAGCCCGACCACCGACTGCAGGGCGTCAGTGGCACGGGTGGTCACCGGCGAGCCGACACAGAGGTCGTCCTCTCCGGTCCAGTGCCGCAGCGCGATCTTCAAGGCGGCCATCGTGATCATGAACAGGGTGCAGCCGGTGCTGCGGGCGAGGGCCCCGACCGCCGCGCTCAGCTCGGCGTCGAGGCGGAAGGGGAGCGTCGCCCCCACGAAGGCCGGTGCCGCCGGCCGGGGCCGGTCCAGCGGGAGCGCCAGCAGCCCGGAGATGCCCGCGAGCTGCTGCTCCCAGTACGCGCGTTGCCGGTCCAGGCCGGCCGCGCTGCTCTCGTGGTGCCGCAGAACGTGGTCCGGGTACTGCACCGCCACCGGTGGCAGCGGCGCCTGCCCGGTGACCAGCCGGTGGTGGCTGTCGAGGATCTCGCCGAGCACGATCTGCAGGGACCGCTCGTCGGCGATGATGTGGTGCAGGACCAGCACGAAGAGGTGGCTGTCGGGCCCGAGCCGGATCAACCGGGCCCGCAGCAGCGGGGCGGCGCCGAGGTCGAAGCCGGTCTCGGCGTCACGGTCGCGCAGCAGCGCGGCGCGGCTTTGCGGGTCGGGATCGTCGCTCAGGTCGTCGAAGACGACCAACCCGCGGCAGGCGGGATCATCCGCCGGCAGCACCACCTGCTCGGCCCGGCCGTTCGCGTCCGCGACGATCGCGGTACGCAGCGCCTCATGCCGGGCGACCACCGTCTCCACGGCGGTGGCGAACACCGCCGCGTCGAGCGCGCCGGTGAGCCGTGCCGCGGTCGAGATGAGGTACGCCGCGCCGCCCGGCGCGAGGCGGTCGAGGAACCAGATCCCCTCCTGCAGCGACGAGAGCGGCACCCGGGCACCCGCCGGACGCACCGGCACCGCCGGGGTGCTCCGGGTGGTCCCGACACCGCGGCGGGCGAGCAGCTCGCGGATCAGCCGCTCCCGGTCCACCGCGCCGGCGCTGGTCGAGTCCGTCACCGCGGCGCCCCCTCTCCGCTCGTCGGTTCCGCGGACGCCAGCAGCGCCTGCAGTTCCTCGGTGGAGAGACCGGCCAGCTCACGCCGGAGCCGGGCGACGGACTCGACGTGCCCGGGCGTGGGTTCGGCCCGGGTCAGCGCGGCGGCGAGCCCGGCGACGGTCGGTGTCTCGAAGAGCAACCGGATCGGCACCTCCATCTCGAAGATCTCGGCGAGGCGGCCGAGCGCCCGGGTGGCGAGCAGGGAGTGGCCGCCCAGGGCGAAGAAGTTGTCGTCCGCGCCGACCCGCGCCACCCCGAGCACCTCCTGCCAGACCTCGGCGAGCACCTCCTCCGCCGGGGTGCGTGGCGCGACCGGCTCGGCGTCGGCCGCCGCGCGCCAGTCGGGCGGGGGCAGAGCGCCGCGGTCGGTCTTGCCGTTTGCGTTGAGCGGCAGCGCCGGCAGCAGCATCAGCACCGACGGGATCAGGTACGCCGGCAGGCGGGAGGCGAGCCAGTCCCGCAGCTGCTCGTGCAGCCCGTCGGCCGGCTCGTCACCGGCGGGCACCAGATAGCCGACGAGCCGTACGTCCTCCGGGCCGGCCGACCAGGTGGTGACAACCGCGTCGGCGACGCGCCCGTGGGCGCGCAGCGTCTCCTCGATCTCGCCGAGTTCGACCCGGAAGCCGCGCACCTTGACCTGGTGGTCGGCGCGCCCCAGGAACTCCAGCCGGCCGTCGGCGCGGCGCCGGGCCAGGTCGCCGGTGGCGTACAACCGGGCGCCCGGCCGGTCACCGAACGGGTCCGGCACGAAGACCCCGGCGGTACGCCCGGCGCTGCCGTGGTAGCCGCGGACCACGCCGTACCCGCCGATGTGGACCTCGCCCACGATCCCGGGCGGAACGGGCCGGCCGGCCGCGTCGAGCAGGTAGATCTCGGTGTTGGCGATCGGTGGGCCCAGGTCGACCAGCCCGGCGCCGGTGGTGCGGGTGGTGGTGGACCAGACCGTGGTCTCGGTCGGGCCGTAGCAGTTCCACAGCGCCGCGCCGTCGGCGGCGAGGGCGTCGGCCAGGTCGCGGGGGAGGGCCTCACCGCCGCAGAGGCGTACCCGCAGCGCCGCCGGTGTCCCGCCCGCCGCCAGCAGCAGCCGCCAGGTCGCCGGGGTGGCCTGCATGGCCGTGACGCCCTCTTCGGCCAGGAGCCGGCGCAGCGCGGCGCCGTCGGCCGCCACCGCGCTCGCCACGATGACCAGCTGGGCGCTGCTCACCAGCGGCAGCAGCAGTTCCAGCACCGAGATGTCGAAGGAGAGGGTGGTCACCGCCGCGAACCGGTCGGCCGGGGTGAGTCCCAGCTCATCGCCGAAGGCCGCCAGGAGGTTGACCACGCCCCGGTGTGGCACGGCGACCCCCTTGGGCCGCCCGGTCGAACCCGAGGTGTAGATCAGGTAGGCGAGCGAATCCGGATGCATCGGCTCGGCCGGGGTGTCGGCGGGCGCGGCGGCCAGCTCCGCGGCGTCGTCGTCCAGGCAGATGAGCACCGGCGCGGTCGCCAGCGTCCCGGCAAGCTTGTCGCGTACCGCCCGCCGGGTCACCACCACCCGCGCCCCGGAGTCCTGCAGCATGTACCGCAGGCGCTCGGCCGGCAGCGCCGGGTCCAGCGGCAGGTAGCCGGCACCGGCGTGCCAGCTGCCGAGTACGGCGCCGAGCATCTCCACACCCCGGTCCAGGCAGATCCCGACCGGGGTGTCCGGTGCTACGCCGCGGCGGCGCAGCAGCGTCGCCAGCCGGGCGGCGTCCTCCAGCAACCGGCGGCCGGTGACCTTCCCGTCCGGGCCGGTCACCGTCGAATCGCCCAGCTCCTGGGCCGCCTCGATGAGGTCCAGCGCCGTCGCCGCCGGTGGCAGCTCACATCCGGTGGCGTTCCAGTCGAGCACCGTCTGCCAGCGCTCGGCGTCACTGAGCAGGCCGATCTCGGCGACCCGCCGGCCCGGGTCGGCCACGGCCGCCTCCAGCAGGGTGCGCAGATGCCGTCCGAAGCGCTCGACCGTCGCGGCGTCGAACAGGGCGGTGTCGTACTCCATCGCGAGCCGCATCGCGTCCTCGCCGCCGACCTCGGCGACCAGCGACAGGTCGAACTTGGCGGTGCCGCTGTCGACGTGCAGCGAGGCGGCGCGGGTGCCCGCCAGGTCGAGCGCGCCCTGCGGGGTGTTGAGCACGATCAGCTGGGTCTGGAAGACCGGGGCGTGGCTCATGCTCCGCTCCGGCCGCAGCTGCTCCACCAGCTTCTCGAACGGCAGGTCCGCGTTGGCCAGACCGCCCAGGGCCGCCTCCTTCGCCCGGCCGAGGACGGTCCGGAAATCCGGTGCCCCGTCGGTGCGGATCCGCAGTGCGAGCGTGTTGACGAAGAACCCGATCAGCGGCTCCAGGTCCGGATGGGACCGGCCGGCGATCGGGGTGCCGACGACGACGTCGTCCTGACCGCTGTAACGCGACAGCAGCGCGGCGAAGCCCGCCAGCAGCGTCATGAACATGGTGACGCCCTGCTCCTGGCTGAAGCGGCGCAGTCGTCGTGCCAGCGGGGCGTCGAGGGTGAAGTAGTGCACCTGCCCCCGGTACGACGCGATCGCCGGCCGCGGTCGGTCGGTGGGGAGCGTCAGCAGCGCCGGGGCGCCGGTGAGCTGACCGCTCCAGTAGTCGAGCTGGCGGTGCAGCGTCTCATCGGAGAGCTTCTCCCGCTGCCAGCGGGCGAAGTCGGCGTACTGCGCCGGCAGTGGGTCCAGCGTGGGAGGAGTGCCTGCGCGCAGCGCCGCGTACGCGGCACGCAGTTCGGCGAAGAGCACGCTCAACGACCAGGCGTCGCAGATGCAGTGGTGCAGGCAGAGCGAGAGGTAGTGCTCCTCGGCGGCGACCCGGATCAGCCGGGCCCGCAGCAGCGGCCCCGCGGCCAGGTCGAAGGGCGCTCGCGCCTCCGCCCGCACCAGTTCGACCGCGCTGAGACGCCGGCCGGCCAGGTCCGGCCCGTCGGGCTCGACGAGGTCGAGTTCGCAGCTCAGGCCGGGATTGACCACCTGCACCGGCTCCCCGGCGACCTCGGCGAAGGTGGTGCGCAGCGTGTCGTGCCGGGCGACGACCAGCCGCAGCGCCTCCCGCAGTGCCGCCACGTCGAGCGGTCCGTCGACCCGGTAGGCGACCGGGATGTTGTACACCGGGTTGCCCGGCTGGAACCGGTCGAGGAACCAGAGCCGCTGCTGACCGTACGAGGGCGGGTAGCGCCGCGGGCGGGCGTTGCGGGTGGTCAGCAGCCGGGCCAGCCGGGCCCGCTTGGCGGCGGCGCTGTCGTCGGGCTCGCTCATCCGATCTCCTCCGGGGTGAGGCCCAGCCGGTGGGCGGCGGCAGCGGCGCGTTGCCGCAGGACGGCCGGGGTGCCGGTGCCGAAGCGCTGCAGGTAGCTGCGCAGCGCCGCGGCGTCGTCGGTCAGGAACGGCAGGTCGGTGGCGACCATGTGCCGGATCGCCAGCAGCGGCACCGGTGATCGCAGCGGACGGAAGTCCGGGTTCCACAGGCCGCCCTTGTCCGGCGGGCCGGCGTGGAACTCGCCGATCATCAGCCCTTCGGCGACGTACCGGGGCTTGAGCCGGGCCTGGGTCTCGTCGACCACCGCCTGCGCCCACTGCGGCGCCAGGTCCGGGAAGGTGAGCAGGACAGTCTTGAACTGGGCCGCCGGGCCGGTCACCGGCGGCAGCTCGCGGAACCAGTCCCGGTAGATCAGCAGAGTCTCCGCGAGCGTCTCCGGGGTGGGCGCCTCGCCACGGTGGACGGCGAGGAAAAAGGTGCCCCGCTCCAGTGACCCCTGCGCGAACGGGCAGACCGGGCCCTTGCGGCCCAGCTCCGGATGGGGGCCGCAGAGGTACTCGCGCGCCCACTCGAGTACCGCGCGCAGTTGCGCGGCGACGTCGGCCACCGGCGCGGGCACGTCGGCGGTGAGCAGATCCCGCTGCTCGACCAGGACGTGCTCCGGGTGGCGGGCATGGGTCAGCATCCCGGCCCCCGCGACCGTCGACGGGCCACCGCCCGCGCCGCGCCGGCGAGCGCCGTCACCCCGGCCGCGGCCGCGCCGGTCAGGGCGGCAGCCAGGAGCCGGTCCTGGCGTTTCGCCCGGGCCACCGCCTCGGCGTACGGCGTGGTGGTGTGCGCGACCATCGTGTACAGCGGGACCCACGCCTCGGGGGCGAGGCGGGTCAGCGTCTGGTCGGCGAGGCTCCGCAGGTGGTAGCCGGGCCGGTGCACCCGGTCGCGCAGCTCCACGAAGTTCCGGGTGGAGAGCTCGGCCAGGGTGTCGGTGTGCGGGCGGCGCGTGGCTTCGAAGGCGGCGAGCGCGCCCGCCGGGTCCGGCTCCCGCGCCAGGCAGCGGTCCAGCACCAGGCAGTCCTCGAACGCCGCGTTCATGCCCTGCCCGTAGAAGGGGTAGACGGCGTGGGCGGCGTCGCCGATCAGCACCACCCGTCCGGCGTGCTGCCAGGGCGTCGTCCGGACGGTCACCAGCTCGCCGGTGGGGTGGCTGGTGAATTCATCCACCAGGCGGGGCAGCAGCGCCGTCGCGTCCGGCATGTACCGGGCGATGAAGCCCCGGATCGCCGCAGGGGTGTCCAGGGCGGTGAAGCCGGTCGGCCCGTCGAACGGCAGGAAGAGCGAACAGGTCAGCGAGGCGTCCCGGTTGGGGTGGGCGACCATCAGCCCCTGTTCGGCGGGCCAGACGTGCAGCGCCTCCAGGCGTACCCGGGGGCGACCCTGCGGATCGGGCGGGATGGTCAGCTCCTTGTAACCCCAGTCCAGCACCGTCTGGGAGTGGCTGCCCCGCAGCCCGTGCTGCAGCATCCGGCGGGTGGCCGAGAAGGCCCCGTCGGCGCCCACGACGAGGTCCGCCGCGACCGTGACCGGGTCGCCGCCGTCGACCGGCCGTACGGTGACGGCGGGGGAGTCCCGGTCGAGCAGCTCCAGCCGCCGGCCGAAGTGGAACCGCACCCCGGGTTGCGCGTCGGCGGCGTCGACCAGCAGGGCGATCAGCTCGTCGCGCAGCACCGAGTGCAGGATGTGGTGCTCGGCCACCCCGTACGGCTGGAACCGGACCGTGCCGTCGGGACGGTGCACGACCCGGCCGCGCATCGGCACTGAGCGTTTGAGCACCTCGTCGAGGAGCCCCACGTCGCGCAGTGCCCGCATTCCGCGGGCGGAGAGCCCGAGGTTGATCGAACGTCCGGCCACCCCGGCCGGCGCCGCCCGTGGATCGGCACGCCGTTCGAAGACATCCACCTGGTAACCGCGCCGGGCCAGGAAGCAGGCCGCCAGTGACCCGGCCAGTCCCGCACCGACGACGACAGCCCGCTGCTGCTGCCCCCTTGGCGTACGGCCTGAGCTCATGACTCCTCCTCGGCGATCAGGGTGTCGAGCAGTTCGTCGATCTGCTGGTCGGAGAGGGTGTCGAGCGAGGCCAGCAGGTCCGGACCGGCTGGGCCCGCGATGCGCTCGGCCGGTCCGGTCGCGCCGGCGGCCGCCTCGGTGAGCAGGACGGCCAGTGCGGCGACGGTCGGTGCGGCGAAGAGTGAGCGCAGCGGCAGTTCCACGCCGAACTCGGTGCGGATCCGGGCGGTCAGCCGGGTGGCGGTGAGCGAGTGCCCGCCGAGGGCGAAGAAGTTGTCGTGCACACCGATGCGCTCCAGCCCGAGCACCTCCCGCCAGAGCTCCGCCACCGAGCGCTCCACGGGATCACGCGGGTTGACGTACCGGTCGTTGACCGCTTCCCGCCAGGTCGGCCGGGGCAGGGCCGCCCGGTCGACCTTTCCGCTCGCGGTGCGGGGCAGCTGCGGCAGCGCCACCACCGTCGCCGGGATCATGTACTCGGGCAGCCGGCGCGCCAGCGCCGTGCGGATGCCGGGCCAGAGCGCGGCGAGGTCGACCTCGGCGGAGAAGGCGTCGCCCGTGGACGTGGTGCCGGCTCCGGCGGGCACCACGTGCGCGGCCAGGCGGGCGTCGTCCTCGTCCTGCCAGAGCGTCACGACCGCGTCGGCGATCCCCGGCTGCTCGCGCAGGGCCGCCTCCACCTCGGCGGGCTCGATCCGGTATCCGCGCAACTTCACCTGGTGGTCGATGCGGCCCAGGTGCTCGAGGGTGCCCCCCGGCAGGCGGCGCGCCAGGTCGCCGGTGGCGTAGAGCCGGGCACCGGGCCTGCCGCCGAACGGGTCGGGACGGAACCGGTCGGCCGTCATGGCGGCCCGGCCGTGGTAGCCGCGGGCCAGGCCCGCGCCGCCGATGTGCAATTCACCGATCACCCCGGGAGGGACCGGCCGGCCGGCCGGGTCGAGCAGGTACAGCCGGGTGCCCTCGACCGGGTCGCCGAGGTCGACCGGACCGTTCGTGCCCACCGCGCCGATACTGGAGTAGACGGTGGTCTCGGTGGGGCCGTAACCGTTGAGCAGCACCGCATCCTCGGCTCGCAGCACATCGGCCAGGTCCCGTGGCAGCGCCTCGCCGCCGCTGATCCGGATCCGTACTGTCGGCGGCACCCCGCCGGCGGTCGCCAGCATCCGCCAACCGGTCGGGGTGGCCTGCACGGCGGTCACGCCGCGGGCCGCGAGCTCGGCGCGCAGCGCGGCGGCGTCCAGTTTGGTCGCCGCGTCGATGATCTCGATCCGGGCGCCCGCCAGCAGGGGGAGCACCAGCTCCACCACCGAGATGTCGAAGGCGGCAGTGGTGATCGCCGCGAACCGGTCGGCGGGGGTGAGCCCGAGCCGCCGGCCGGTCGCGGCGAGGAGATTGGCCACCGACCGGCGGGTGACCGCGACGCCCTTGGGCGTCCCGGTGGAGCCGGAGGTGTAGAGCAGATAGGCGAGCGCGGCGGGGTGGGCGGCGACCTGCGGCGCAGTGACCGGCCGCGCCGCCAGGTCCACCGAGTCGAGTCGCACCAGCCGGGTCCCGGCCGGCAGATCGTCCGGCAGGCTCGGCGCGGCGAAAGCGTCACTGACCACCACCGCCGGGCGGGCGTCGTCGAGCATCAGGGCGATCCGTGCCGCCGGCAGCCCCGGATCCAGCGGCAGGTAACCGGCCCCGGCCTTCCAGGTGGCGAGGATCGCGGTGACCAGGTCCGGACCCGCAGGCAGGCAGATCCCCACCACGACGTCCGGCCCCGCGCCGTCGGCCCGCAACAGCTGGGCAAGCTGGTTGCTGCGCACCTCCAACTGCCGGTACGTCAGCGCCGCCCCCGACGCGGTGCCCACCGCGACCGCGTCCGGGCCGGCCGGCGGCTCGGCGCCCGGCAGGTGCAGCCGCTCCGCGCCCGGCGCGAGGTCCACCTCGTCCCCGGCGTCGTCGCGGCGGCGCAGCAGCGACTCGATCGCCGCCGGGGCCAGCAACGGCAGCTCGGCGACCGGAGTGTCCGGCCGCTCGGTCGCCCCGGCCAGCAGTGCCCGGTACGCCTCGGCGAGGTCCCGCATCCGTGCGACGTCGAAGAGCTCCCGGCGGTAGGTCAGCCGTCCCCGCAGCCCTTCCGGCCGGTTCTCCACGGTGAGGGTCAGGTCGAACTTCACCGTGCCGTTCTCGCGCAGCCGCGGGGTCATCCGCACGTCGCCGGCCCGCATCGGCTCCGGCGGCTCCTCCAGCGCGAACATCACCTGCACCAGCGGCGCGTAGGCGAGGCTGCGCGGCGGGTTGAGGGCGTCGACGAGCTGTTCGAAGGGCGCCTCCTGCCGGGCGGTGGCGGCGATGGCCGACTCCCGGGCGGCGGCGAGCAGCGCCGCGAAGGTCGGCGCGGTGTCGAAGCGGGCCCGCAGCGCCAGCGTGTTGGCGAAGAAGCCGACGACCTGCTCGGTCTCCGGTCGGGTCCGCCCGGAGACGGGCACCGCGACCAGCAGATCCTCCTGGCCGGTGACCCGGTGCAGCAGCGCCTGGAAGCCGGCGAGCAGCACCGCGAAGACACTGGTGCCGGCGGCCTGGGCGGTGGCGCGTACCCGCGCGGTCAGGTCGGCGGGGAGCGCGAAGGTGACCAGCCCGCCTTCGGGGCTCTGCTCGGTCGGACGGGGACGGTCCGCGGGCAGCTCCAGCAGGGCCGGGGCGCCGGTCAGCTCCTGCCGCCAGTACTCCAGGTCGGCGGCGAAACCGCCGGCGGCGAGCTGTTCGCGTTGCCAGGCGGCGAAGTCGGCGTACTGGATCGGCGGGGGCGGCAGGTGCGGTGTCCGCCCGGCCACCAGCTCGCCGTACGCGTGGGCCAGCTCCGCGAAGAAGGTGCCGAAGGACCACCCGTCGGCGACGATGTGGTGCACCACCAGAATCAGCAGGTGCTCCTGCGCGCCGGTGCGGACCAGGTGGCAGCGCAGCAGCGGCCCGGTGGACAGGTCGAAGGGGCGGCGTCCCTCGTGGTCGGTGAGCTCGGTCAGGCGGCGGGCGCGGGCCGGTTCGGGCAGGTGGGTCAGGTCGGTCACCGCCGGGCGGACCGGCCGCGGCGGGTGGATGACCTGTGAGGGTTCGCCGTCGGTGGCGGTGAAGGTGGTCCGTAGCGTCTCGTGCCGCCCGGTGAGCCAGGTCAGCGCGTCGGTCAGCGCCGCCACGCGCAACGCTCCGGTCAGCCGCACCGACCAGGCGATGTTGTACTCGGGTGTGCCGGGGGAGAGCCGGTCGAGCATCCAGAGCCGGCGCTGCGTGGAGGAGGCGGGCAGCACGAAGGTCTCGCTGGTCATCTAGCGCGGTCCTTCCTCACCGGCTGGGCCGGTCGACGGGGTGCGGGTGTCCACCGCGACCATCCGGAGCTCGGCGGTGTGCCGGGCCCCGTCCGGTCCGGTCAGCCAGAGCTGGTCGGGGCCGGGCAGCATCTCGCTCAGCCGCAGGGTGGCGTCGGCGCCGGCCCCGTCGACGGTGCGCCGTACCGCGCGGGCGAACCCGTCCACCGCCGGCAGGCTGGCGAAGTCGAGCAGGAACGGCTTCTTCTCCACCGGGGTCTTGACGAAGACGTACCGGGGCAGGTCGGTCTCGCGCTGCCAGCGGCGCACCCGGCGGAACCGTTCGGCCTCGTCGGCGATGCGGGCGAAGTCGAGGTCGGCGGCGCGCAGCCGCCAGCTCTCCCGGGCGATGACGACCCGGCCGACGGTCACCCGGGGCTGGTGGGCCGCGCGCGGCAGGATGTCGAAGCGCTGGATCAGGTGCAGCATCACCGCCTCACCGACCACTTCGGCCAGTGGCAGGCTGTGCCGCCCGTCGGTGCTGCGCACCACGAGCGCACCGTCGTGCTCGGTCAGCACGCAGTCGCCGACGGCGAGCGCCGTACGCGGATCCAGGCCGCAGCTGTCGTGGCCGAAGACCAGTCGCAGGTCCCGATCGGTGACGAGCTTGTCGGTGAGCCGGGCGGGGGCGCCGCCCTCCTCGCCGGTGGCGGCGAGTGCGACGCGCGGGCCCGGCAGGTCGGCGGTCATCGCCGCGCGCAGCTGCTCCGGGTCGGGGTGCTCGGCGACGAAAAGCGCCGAGCGCAGCGTGTTCACCCCCGGGTGCACCTCGCCGACGACCCACTGGAACTCGCCGCGGTTGACCGCATCGAGGCTCTCGGCGACCAGCATGACGTCGGGGCTGTGCTGGTACGCCCCCACCCAGCCGGGCCGTGGTGCGGCGAATGCCTCGGCGGCGGCGGTGCCGACGGTGTCCGGGTCGAGCTGGACGCGCCGTTGGCCGGGCTCCGGCCGCAGGATGCGGGCCCAGCGCTCCTGCAGCCCTCGCTCCAGGGGCGCCAGCAGCTTCTCCGGCGCTTCGAAGAGGAGGTCGTTGGCCCAGAGCCAGAAGTCGGCGAAGGGCACTGTCGGTGAGCCGCTGCGTCGTACCAGCTCCCGGTAGCGTTCGGTGAAGGCCCGGCGGAACAGCGCGGCGCCGGCGAAGGTGAACCAGCGGGCGCTCTCCAGCAGCGGGGTCAGCCCCGGCCAGAGGGTGCCGGCGAGCTCGGGGGAGAGGCTCACCTGCGAGCCCGAACGGCAGTCCTCGTAGACCAGGGTGCGACCGGCGTAGACCTGGCCTGCGCGGCGTACCGCGGTGCGCCCGGTGAGCGCGGTGAAGGTCTGCTCCAGCGACTCCAGGGCGGTGTCCAGCCGTGCCGGGTCGCCGGCGGCGGCGGCGACGGCGGCGCGGGCGCCGAGCAGCTGCCGCAGCGCCGACAGGGCCGGCCCGCGGACGGCCGGGTCGTCGACCGCGCGAAGCCGCCGGACCAGCGCCCGTTCCGGGAACAGGTCCTCCTTCGGCACCTCCAGCGACCAGGTCACCCGCCGGTCGTCGCGCAGCCGGGCCAGCAGGTCGTAGACCTGCCCGGCGTCGCCGGCCGCGCCGTCGGCGACCAGCTCCGCGGCTATCTGACCGGCGGTACGGCTGCCGTCGCAGGCCCGCAGCAGCCGGGCGACCAGCGACGGCAGGGCGACCGGCTGGCTCAGCGGCAGCGCCAGGGCGCCGTCGCGGACCGTGAGGAAGGGCAGCCGGCGCGGTACGAGCCACGGCCGCAGCCCCGGTAGTTCGGCGGCGAGTGTCTCGGCGAGCTCGGCGATGGCCCAGTTCTCGAAGTAGACGGTCCGGCGGCTCAGCGGTTGTGCGTCGTGGCGTACCCGCAGCGCCTGCGACTGCGGTGTGACCTCGGCCCAGTTCACCGGGCCGAAGAAGCCGATGGTGTCGTTCTTGGCCCGGTAGCGCTGCAGGTAGGTGGCGACCAGGCTTTCGTGCTGGCGCTGTTTGGAGCTGCGTGGGCGGCCCGCGCCGGCGACCAGCGGGTCCAGCCCGGTGCGCAGCGCGTGCCGGTTCTGCCAGGTGACCGCCTCGCGCAGCAGCGGATCGGCGGCCTGCCGGCGCAGGGCTTCGCTGGCGCGCCCGACGGCGCGGTGATGCGACCCGGTGAATGCCGCCTCCGCGCCGGCGTGCCGGTCGCGGGCCTCGGCGAGCGCCGCCAGTGCCGTGTCAAGTGTGCCGTCGTGGCCCGGCACGGGCAGGGTCCGCGGCTGCCGTCCCTGCCGCACGTCGCGTTCGGCCCGGTTCCAGGCGCCACGGTCGCCGCGGTCGCCGGCCAGCCGGGCGCAGCGGAGCGCATCCAGGACCTCCTGCTCTGCCCGCAGCAGGAGGTCCTCGGCGGCGAGTAGCTCGTCGGTGACCGCCACGTGAGCCGGGTCGCCGAGCCGGGTCAGCTCCTCGATTCCGAAGCCGGCGGCGCGCAGCCCGACCCAGCGCCACATCGCCCACGGACCGGGGGCGGGCCGCACCAGGTGGGCGGGGGCGTGGCGGTAGGCCGTCCGGTCCCGGGCGGTGATCGGCGCCGCCGGGCGCCCGCCGGTGGAGATCCGCCGGTCGATCTCGGTGGCGAGGGCGGTCAGCCCGGGGTTGTCGTAGACCCGGCGCAGCGGCAACTCCACGCCGAACCGTTCGGTGACGAGGAAGGTCATCCTGGTGGCGAGCAGCGAGTTGCCGCCCAGGGCGAAGAAGTCCGCGTCGGCCTCCCGTGCGGGTGTGCCCAGCAGGTCGCCCCAGAGCCGGGCGAGCCCGGCGACGGTCGACTCGGCCGCCGGGGCGGCCCCGGCGGGCAGGGCGGCCGGCGGCGCATGCCGGGCGACGGCGGCGGGGTTCGCGGCGGTCAGGGCCGCCCGGTCCAGCTTGCCGTTGGCGGTCAGGGGCAGCACCGGCAGCAGGTGGTAGAGAGCCGGACGCAGATGCCCGGGCAGCCGCTCCTCGGCCCAGGCCCGCACCGCGGCGACATCGGTGCCGGCGTCCGCCCCGGCGTCGCCGTGGTCCGCCGGCGTGAGGTAGGCGACCAGCCGGCGCTGCTCGCCGGTGCCCGCCACGACGACGGCGACGGCGCCGACCTGCGGGCAGCCGCGCAGCACCGACTCCACTTCGGCCGGCTCCACCCGGAATCCCCGGATCTTGACCTGGCGGTCGGTGCGCCCGAGGAATTCGAGCGTTCCGTCGGGCCGCCAGCGGGCCCGGTCGCCGGTGCGGTACATCCGGGCACCCGCTTCGGCGGCGAACGGGTCGGGCAGGAAACGGTCGGCGGTCGCGGCGGCGGCGCCGTGGTAGCCGCGCGCCACCCCGTCGCCGCCGGTGTAGAGCTCGCCCGGTACACCGACCGGCACCGGGCGCAGGTCGGCGTCGAGCAGGTGCACGCTGCTGCCGCGCACCGGCCGCCCGATCGGCACCGGGTTGCGGACCTGCGCCGGTGTGGTCATCGGGTGGCAGGAGGTGAAGGTGGTGTTCTCCGTCGGGCCGTACCCGTTGATCACCGGGCGTCGGCCCCGCAGGTGCAGGGCGGCGCGTACGGAGTCGGGGTCCAGCACGTCACCGCCGGCCAGCAGCTGGCGGACCCCCGCCAGACCCGCCGGGTCGTGTTCGACCATCTGGTGGAAGAGCCCCGCGGTCAGCCAGAGGACGGTGATCCGTTCGGCGCGGACCAGGGCGACGATCTCCTTGGGACCGAGCGGTCCGGCGGGGGCGACGACCAGCCGGGAACCCGTCAGCAGCGCGCCCCAGATCTCCAGGGTGGCGGCGTCGAAGCCGGCCGGGGCGAGCTGCAGGACCCGCTGACGCGGCCCGAGGCGCAGGTAGCCGGGTCGGCGCACCAGCCGGGCGACCGCCCGGTGCGGCACCGCCACCGCCTTCGGCGCGCCGGTCGACCCGGAGGTGTAGCTGAGGTAGGCGAGGCTTTCGGGGGCGGCCGCTGGTGGGGGAGCGGTGGTCGGCTGTGCGGCGGTGTCGGCGGCGATCTCGTCGAGGTCGAGCACCGGATGCCCGGCGGGCACGCCGTCGCGGCCGGCGCCCGCCAGCAGGGTCAGGGCGGCGCCGCTGCGGGCGAGCAGGTCCCGGTTGCGGGCCGCCGGCGCCGCCGGGTCCAGCGCCAGGTACGCCCCGCCGGCCTTGACGATCGCCAGCAGGGCCACCACCAGGCGTACCGAGCGGGGCAACGCCACCGCGACCGGAGTGTCCGGGCGCAGGCCGTGGCGGATCAGCAGGTGCGCCAGCTGGTTGGCGCGGGCGTCGAGTTCGGCGTACGTCAGCGCGGCGTCCGGCCCGGTGACGGCGACCTTGCCGGGTCGGCGGCGGACCTGGTCGGCGAAGAGCGACCCGATGGTGGTGCCGGCCCCGTACGCCGGGCGTCGCCGTGACCAGGCGGCGAGCTGTGCGGTCTCGGCGGGGCCGGCCAGCGGCAGGTCGGCCACAGGGGCGTCGAGTCCGGCGGGCATCGCCCGCAGCAGCGCGGTGAACTGGCGCAGCAGGTGGTCGGCGGCGGTGTCGTCGAGCCGCCGCCGGTCGTGGTAGAGCTGGATGCGCATCCGGGTGTCACCGAAGACGCAGCAGGTGACCGCGCTGCTGGGATGCCGGTGGATGCGCACCCGCCCGTCCCAGTCCGGCACGGTCTCGGTGAGCAGGCTCTGCAGCTCCCGGTGGTCGTACATCAGCACGGTTTCGAAGAGCGGTTCCTGCACCGGCCGGCCGGCTGCGGCGGTGATCTCCGCCAGGGACGTGGCCTGGTGCGGCCGGATCCGCCCCACCTGTCGGCGGACGTCGCGCAGCCACTCGCGCAGCGGGCGGCGCGGGTCGACCGTCACCGGCAACGGCACGGTGTTGATCAGTAGGCCGATGCTGCTCTCGGCTCCCTCGACGCTGTCGCGCCGGCAGCTGCGGACGGTGCCGAAGCAGACGTCGTCGGCGGCGCTGTGGCGGTGCAGCAGCAGCGCCCAGGCGGCGGTCACGAGCGTCGCCGGTGAGACGCCGGCGTCGGCCGCGGCCTGGCGCAGTGCCGTGCCGGCCGCCGGGTCGAGCAGCGTGCCGGTTTCCCGGACGGTGGCGGTGGTCCGGGCCGGCAGGTCGCTGGCGGGGCGCAGGGGCAGATCGCTCCAGCCTCGCCCGCCGCCGAGCAGTTCCCGCCAGAACCGGCGGTCGCCGGCGGAGTCGCGCTGCGCGTACCAGCGGGTGAAGTCGGGGTAGGGGCGGCGCGTGGGCAGCAGGCAGGCGGCGCCGGTACGCCGGGCGGTGTACTCGGCGAAGACCTCGGTGAGCAGCAGGTGCAGCGAACGGCCGTCGAGGATCGCGTGGTGGAAGGTGATCACCAGGACCCGGGGACCCGCGGGGCCGTGCAGCACGGTCAGCCGCAGCAGCGGCGCTACCGAGAGGTTGAACTCGTCGGCGCGGTCGGCGGCGAGGAATCCCGTGGGCAGTTCCCCGTCGACCACCGGGCCGGGCTGTTCCTGCTGTCGCACGGTGATGGTGACCTCGGGGGCGACGCGCTGGACCAGCCGGTCGCCCTGCCAGTCGAAGCCGGTGCGGAGCACGTCGTGGCGGGTGGTGGCGTGCTGCCAGGCCTCCGAGAGCGCCGCGACGTCGACCGGTGCGGGGAAGTCGATCACGACCTGGATCAGGTCGACGCCCGCGCCGCTGTCGTAGCGGCTGTGGAAGAGGAACCCCTCCTGTAGTGGTACGGCCTCGTGGCACCGGGATCCGGCGGCGGGATCGTGAGTCCTGCTGCCGACGGCGGGGGTGTTCCCGGTATTGGAGAGCACAGTCTATTTCCTCCTGGCGGGGCCGCTGTGGCACATTGCGCCGATGCCGTCGGCCAATGCGTTGTTCATCGCATTGCGCCGGCGGCGGTGCCGTTGTTTTCTCCGGAGGGGGAGCCCGGTGAGTGCCCAGAAAATTACGAGACCGATCCATGCGTGTCAACGGTTCGGTGAGAATGTCGTCTACGTGGTCGGCATATTCATGATCTCGGGCGATTTCGGGCCTATGAGCCGGAGGTGCTGTTCTTGTCGGACCTGCGCTGGTTGTCGGTTGCGTCACTGTCGCCGCGCTTGCCGGATGGCCTTGCCGGCAGTGTCCGCATGAGGATCTCCGCGGCTGTGGCGGGCGGCAGGCCGATGGGTGCCGGCGCCGGTAGGGGATGCATATTCCCAGTTCACGCTAGTGGTCGCTGGGCAAGCGCGACGGGCGCCGCGAGTGATCGCGGCGCCCGTCGGGGGGTCGGTCAGGGTCAGTGCCGGTCTGCCAGCCACTCCCGCAGACTGCGCGGGCGAAGGTCGGTCCAGACCTCGTCGACGTGGGCCAGGCAGCTCGCCCGGTCGCCCGTCACGCCGACGCCGCGCCAGCCGGCCGGCGGCTGCGTCTCGGCCGGCCAGACCGAATACTGCTCTTCGTCGTTGATTACCACCTGGTATTGACGGTCGTCGTCCGTAATGCTCACTTTGCACGTCCGTTCGATCGTACGGAATTCCGGGTACGGCGGATGGCTGATGCTACGGCAGCCGATTTTCCTACATCAATATCGGATGCTCGGCTTTCGGTCACAGCACAGATCGGGCAGAGAAATTGGTCTGTTTTCGCGGGCGTATGGCCGAAAGGCGGATCGCTTCCGGGTCGCAGGTGCGCCCGTACCCGCCGGTAGCGGTCGTGGTGATCGCCCGGGCCGTGCCCGCCCGGCCGGACACCACGCGCCTTGGCCGGGGGTGGTGGCGCAGACGGCTAGAGTCGAAGATCGGCCGGTCACCCCGGCTCGGGGTCCCGCGACGGCGGGCGACAGGTCACACAGGGAGTGATGGAGCGGATGAGCCAGAGCGCCGAGTCCGAAGCGACACCCGCCGGCGGGGCGCAGGCGAACCGGGCGGACACCACCCTCGTCGTCGTCACCGGCCTCTCCGGCGGCGGCCGCAGCACTGTTGCCAGGGCACTGGAGAACGTCGGCTTCTACGTGGTCGACAACCTGCCCCAGGCTCTCATGATCGAAATGGCGGAACTCGTCTTCGCCGCCGGCGGCGCCGCCCGGCGGGCGGCGATGGTCCTGGACGTACGGTCCCGGGCCTTCTCCACCGACCTGGCCGGCGCGATCCGGGCGCTCAAGGAGCGCGGATTCCAGCCCCAGGTGGTCTTCGTCGAAGCCGACGACGACGTGCTGATCCGGCGCTTCGAGAGCGTCCGCCGCTCCCATCCACTGCAGGGAGAGGGCCGCCTCGCCGACGGCATCGCCGTGGAGCGCGGACTGCTGGAGGAGGCCCGTGACCTGGCCGATGTGATCATCGATACCAGTCAGCTCAACGTCAACCAGCTGCGTCGCCGGGTCGAGGAGCTCTTCGGCGGCGAGGACGCCCGCCGGCTGCGGGTCACCGTGCTCTCCTTCGGGTTCAAGTACGGCCTGCCGCCGGACGCGGACTTCGTCCTCGACGCCCGGTTCCTGCCCAACCCGTACTGGGTGCCCGAACTGCGCGAGCACACCGGCCGGGAATCCGACGTCAGCCGCTACGTGCTGGGCCAGGACGGCGCGGAGGCGTTCGTGGAGACGTACGCCCAGCTCATCGGCGACACCAGCCCGGGCTTCGAACGGGAAGGCAAGCGCTACCTCACCGTCGCCGTCGGCTGCACCGGCGGCAAGCACCGCAGCGTGGCGATCGCCGAGGAGCTCGCATCCCGGCTGCGCGCCGCCCGGCTCGCCGCGAACGCCCAGCACCGCGACCTGGGGCGGGAATGAGCCGGATCAAGGTGGTGGCCTTCGGTGGCGGCCGCGGCCTGGCCGCCTCCCTGGGTGCGTTGCGGGGCTGCGCCGCCGAGCTGGATCTGGAGCTGACAGCTGTTGTCACCGTCGGTGACGACGGCGGCTCCAGCGGCCGGCTGCGGGCCCAGCGGGGTGGACTGCCCCCCGGGGACCTGCGCAAGGCTCTGGTGGCGCTCGCCGGGGACCGGCCACTGCACCGGCACAGCGCCCGTCTCTTCGAGCACCGCTTCGCCGCCGCCGGCGTCGGACCCGGTCCCGACGAGCTCGCCGGCCACGCCGTGGGCAATCTGCTGCTCTGCGGTCTGATGGAGCTCCTCGGCGACCCGGTGGCCGCGCTCGACCACGCCGCGTCGATGCTCAACGCCGTCGGGCGGGTGCTGCCGATGTCCCGGGAACCCGTCGGCATCGAGGCCCGGGTCCGGGGCGTCGACCCGCTCCGGCCCGACGAGGTCAGCATCGTGCGCGGCCAGCACCAGGTCGCGAGCACCCCCGGACATGTCGAGTCGGTGCGGCTGACCCCCGCGGCGCCCGCCCCCTGCGCCGAGGCCGTCACCGCGATCGGGGAGGCGGACTGGCTCGTCTTCGGGCCCGGCAGCTGGTACACCAGCGTCCTGCCGCATCTGCTGGTGCCGGGACTCGCCGCCGCGATCGTCACCAGCCCGGCCCGCCGGCTCGTGACGCTCAACCTCGCCACCGACCAGGAGACACTCGGCCTCTCCGTCGCCGACCACCTCGCCGCCCTGCGCTGGTACCTGCCGGAGCTGAAGGTGGACCTCGTGCTCGCGGATGGAAAAATGGTAGGAGATCCCACACCGGTGCAGGGTGCGGCAGAATCGCTGGGTGCCCGACTCCTGCTCGCCCAGATCGCCCGCGCCGACGGCTCCGCCCGGCACGATCCGGCAGCTCTGGGTGCGGCCCTGGTGCCTGTCCTGGGCGCCGATCGTTGAACACGTACGAAATGACCGGCGCAGTGCCGGCCCGGGTCCGGTGAGGGGACGCACATGGCGATGACGGCAGCGGTCAAGGACGAGCTGAGCCGGGTCGACGTGCCCAAGCCCTGCTGTCGCAGGGCGGAGATGGCCGCCCTGCTGCGCTTTTCCGGCGGGCTGCACATCGTCTCGGGCCGGGTGGTGGTCGAGGCGGAGCTCGACACCGGGGCGGCCGCACGGCGGCTGCGCCGGGAGATCGCCGACGTCTACGGCTACTCCAGCGAGATCCACGTGCTCGCCTCCGGCGGGCTGCGCAAGGGCAGCCACTACATCGTGCGGGTGGTCAAGGACGGCGAGTCACTGGCCCGCCAGACCGGGTTGCTCGACGTCCGGGGCCGCCCGGTGCGGGGACTGCCCCCGCACGTCGTGGCGGCCGGGGTCTGCTGCGCGGTCGCCGCCTGGCGGGGCGCGTTCCTGGCACACGGCTCGCTGACCGAGCCCGGCCGCTCCTCGGCGCTGGAGATCACCTGTCCCGGTCCGGAGGCCGCGCTGGCCCTGGTCGGCGCTGCCCGGCGGCTCGGGGTCACCGCCAAGAACCGCGAGGTACGCCAGGTCGACCGGGTGGTGGTCAAGGACGGTGACGCGATCGCGGCGCTGCTCACCCGGATAGGAGCACACTCCAGCGTGCTGACGTGGGAGGAGCGGCGGGTCCGCCGCGAGGTGCGGGCGACGGCCAACCGGCTCGCCAACTTCGACGACGCCAACCTGCGCCGCTCCGCCCGCGCGGCGGTCGCCGCGGCCGCCCGGGTGACCCGGGCCCTGGAGATCCTCGCCGACGACGCGCCGGCCCACCTGACCTCCGCGGGCGAACTGCGACTGGCGCACCGTCAGGCGTCCTTGGAGGAGTTGGGGGCGCTCGCCGACCCACCGCTGACGAAGGACGCCATCGCGGGACGGATCCGGCGGCTGCTGGCGCTGGCCGACAAGAAGGCCCGGGATCTCGGCATCCCGGATACCGAAGCTGCCGTCACGCCGGACATGCTCGTGGTCTGATAGGACCGTGGCCAAGATGCGAGCGGCACTCCGCCCCGAGTCTGCGCAGGAGGTTCCGCTCGGATAAGGTCGCAGCGTGCGGCAGCGGGGCCGGTTGTCCGGTTTTCGCCCGTCGCCGCCCACAGCCTCGGGCGGTCCGCAAACCGCGGCGAGGTGGCCGATGACCTATGTCGGCCGGCTTCACTCGTTCGGCGTACACCTGACAAGCCGACCGCGGGCTGATGCCGGCGGACCTGAATGCGAGGAGATGGGCTGTGACCATCCGGGTTGGTATCAACGGCTTCGGCCGGATCGGCCGCAACTTCTTCCGGGCCGTGCTCGCCTCCGGCGCCGATGTGGAAATCGTCGCCGTCAACGACCTCACCAGCAACGCCACGCTCGCCCACCTGCTCAAGTACGACAGCATTCTCGGCCGGCTCGGCGAGGATGTGAAGGCGAGTGAGGACGAGATCGTCGTAGGTGGCCGGACCATCAAGGCCTTCGCCGAGAAGGACCCGGCGCAGCTGCCCTGGGGCGACCTCGGTGTCGACGTGGTGATCGAGTCGACCGGCTTCTTCACCGACGCGACCAAGGCCCGGGCGCACATCGACGGCGGGGCCAAGAAGGTCATCATCTCGGCGCCGGCCAAGAACGAGGACGTCACCATCGTGATGGGCGTCAACGACGGTGACTACGACCCGGCGAAGGACACCATCATCTCCAACGCCTCCTGCACCACCAACTGCCTGGCGCCGATGGCGAAGGTCATCAACGACACCTTCGGCATCAACCGTGGTCTGATGACGACGATCCACGCGTACACCCAGGACCAGAACCTGCAGGACGGTCCGCACAAGGACCTGCGCCGGGCCCGTGCCGCCGCCCTGAACATCGTCCCGACCTCGACCGGCGCCGCCAAGGCGATCGGCCTGGTGCTGCCGGCGCTCAAGGGCAAGCTCGACGGTTACGCGCTGCGGGTGCCGATCCCGACCGGCTCGGCCACCGACCTCACCATGGAGCTGGGCCGGGACACCACCGCCGAGGAGCTCAACGCTGCGGTCAAGGCCGCTGCCGAGGGCCCGCTCAAGGGCATCCTCAGCTACACCGAGGACCCGATCGTCTCCAGCGACATCGTCACCGACCCGGCGTCCTGCATCTTCGACGCCAAGCTCACCAAGGTCCAGGGCAACCAGGCCAAGGTCGTCGGCTGGTACGACAACGAGTGGGGCTACTCCAACCGTCTCGTCGATCTCGTCAAGCTGGTCGGCTCGTCCAAGTGAGCGCACGCAAGTCTCTTGCGGTTGCGAACGGAGGAACAGTCCGGTGACTATCCGTACCCTCGATGACCTGCTCGCCGAGGGTGTGTCGGGTCGGCGCGTACTGGTGCGCGCCGACCTGAACGTGCCCCTCGACAAGCAGACCGGCGAGATCACCGACGACGGGCGCATCCGCGCCGTCCTGCCGACCCTGCAGGCTCTGCGGGACGCCGGCGCGGAGATCATCGTGATGTCGCACCTCGGCCGCCCCAAGGGCGAGCCGAACCCGAAGTACAGCCTTGCGCCGGTGGCCGGGCGGCTGGAGGCGCTGGCGGAGACGCCGGTGATCTTCGCGACCGACACCGTTGGCGAGTCGGCCCGCCAGGCGCTGGCCGGGCTGGAGCCGGGTCAGATCGTGCTGCTGGAGAACCT
Source organism: Melissospora conviva (assembly GCF_049523535.1). NCBI lineage: Bacteria > Bacillati > Actinomycetota > Actinomycetes > Micromonosporales > Micromonosporaceae > Melissospora > Melissospora conviva. The sequence goes on along the minus strand of NZ_JBLLDT010000002.1, from coordinate 534,428 downwards.
GCGGTTCAACGCCGCCGAGACCAGCAAGGACGATGCCGAACGCGGTGCCTTCGCCGACCAGCTCGCGGGCTTCGCCGAGGCCTACGTCGACGACGCCTTCGGCGCGGTGCACCGCAAGCACGCCAGCGTCTTCGACGTGCCGGCCCGGCTGCCGCACTTCGCCGGCAAGCTGGTGCTGCGCGAGGTCGAGGTCCTCTCGAAGCTGACCGGGTCGCCGCAGCGACCGTACGTGGTGGTCCTCGGCGGCTCGAAGGTCTCCGACAAGCTCGCCGTGATCGAGGCGCTGCTGCCCAAGGTGGACAGGCTCCTCATCGGCGGTGGCATGTGCTTCACCTTCCTCGCCGCCCAGGGGCACGAGGTCGGCAAGTCGCTGCTCGAGTCGGAGATGATCGACACCTGCCGTGACCTGCTGGCGCGGGCCGAGGGACGCATCGTGCTCCCGGTCGACGTGGTGGCCGCTACCGAGTTCTCCGCCGACGCCGATCACGTCACCGTGCCGGCCGACGAGATCCCGGCCGACCGGCTCGGGCTGGACGTCGGCCCCCGGACCGTCGCCGAGTTCGCGCAGATCATCGCCGGGGCGAAGACGGTCTTCTGGAACGGCCCGATGGGCGTGTTCGAGCTGGCCCCGTTCGCCGCGGGCACCCGCGGGGTGGCCGAGGCGATCAGCAAGGTCGACGGCGTCACGGTGGTCGGCGGGGGTGACTCCGCCGCGGCGGTGCGCGCTCTCGGCCTCGACGAGGCCGCGTTCGGCCACATCTCGACCGGCGGGGGAGCCTCGTTGGAGTACCTGGAGGGCAAGACCCTCCCCGGCATCGCTGCCCTGGAGAGCTGAAGACGATGGCAACCCCGGCTCGCCGGCCGCTGATGGCCGGCAACTGGAAGATGAACCTGAACCACCTGGAAGCCATCGCACTGGTGCAGAAGCTGGCGTTCAGCCTGAACAAGGAGCAGCTGACCGCGGTCGAGACCGTCGTGCTGCCGCCCTTTGTCGATCTGCGCAGCGTGCAGACGCTGATCGACGGTGAGAAGCTGCTGCTCGGTTACGGCGCGCAGGACCTCTCGCCGCACGTCGCCGGCGCCTACACCGGCGAGGTCTCCGGCGCGATGCTCGCCAAGCTCGGCTGCCAGTACGTGGTGGTGGGCCACTCGGAGCGACGGGCTTACCACCACGAGGACGACGCCCTGGTCAACGCCAAGGTCAAGGCGGCCCTGGCGAACGGCCTGACCCCGATCCTCTGCGTCGGGGAGGGGCTGGAGATCCGCGAGGAGGGCCGGCAGGTGCCGTACTGCACCGGTCAGCTCGACGCGGCGCTGCAGGGGCTCGACGCCGAGCAGGTCGCCAAGGTCGTGATCGCCTACGAACCGGTGTGGGCCATCGGCACCGGCAAGACCGCCACCCCGGAGAACGCCCAGGAGGTCTGCGGCGCGCTGCGCAACCGGCTCTCCGAGTCCTTCGGCGGGGACCTGGCACAGCGGGTGCGGATCCTCTACGGTGGCTCGGTGAAGGCGGCGAACATCGCCGCGATCATGGCGCAGCCGGACGTTGACGGCGGCCTCATCGGCGGTGCCAGCCTGGACGCGGACGAGTTCGCAGCGATCTGTCGCTTCCCGGAGCACATCAGTCGCTGACGGCTCGCTATTCTTGACGGGCCCGCCCGCCGGTCGGTGCCGCTCGCCCGCGCTCAACCGGGCGGGGATCGTAAGGAGAGGACTACCCCCACCATGCCGATCTGGTTGACGTACACGTTGGTCGCGTTGCTGATCATCACGAGCCTTGTGCTCACCATGCTGATCCTGCTGCACCGCGGCAAGGGCGGTGGGCTCTCCAGCATGTTCGGCGGTGGCGTGAGCTCCAGCCTCGCCGGCTCCTCGGTGGCGGAGAAGAACCTGGACCGTTACACCGTTCTGGTGGGAATCGTCTGGTTCGCCTGCATCGTCGGACTGGGGCTCTGGATGCGCCTCGCCATGAACAGCTGACCAACCCGCAACGCGTACGGCAGCGCCCGGCTCGGTAATCCGAGCCGGGCGCTTTCGTTCAGCCGGCCGTCAGGGCGCCGGAGAGCCGGTACGTGACCTCGGCGGGCCTCAGCGCAGGCTGCGCAGCCGCGGCTTGACCTCGGCGGCTGCGGCCCGGTCGAGCAGCCAGAGCGTGCGGGAGACCCCGTGCACCCCGGCGGCCGGCAGCTGGAACGGACCGGCGCCGGCCAGCGCCATCCCCACCGCCTGCGCCTTGGCGGCGCCGGCGGCGACCAGCCAGACCTCCTCGGCCGTATTGATCGCCGGCAGGGTGAGGGTGAGCCGCACCGGCGGGGGCTTGGGGCTGCCCCGTACCGCGCTGACCGGCCGCGTCTCGTAGCCGACCGGGTGCTCCGGGAAGACCGATGCCACATGCCCGTCCTCGCCGAGCCCCAGCAGCAGCACGTCCAGGTGGGGGAGCAGGGCAGTGCCGGGCCGGGCCGCGGTGGCCAGCGCCTCGGCGTACCAGGCCGCTGCCCGCTCCGGGTCGTTGCCGGCCACCCCGTCGGAGGACGGCATCGGATGCACCCGGCGCGGGTCCAGCGGCAGGTGGTCCAGGAGCGCCGCCCGGGCCTGGGTCTCGTTGCGTTCCGGGTCCCCGGCCGGCAGGAAGCGCTCGTCGCCCCACCAGACGTCTACCCGTGACCAGTCCACCGCGTCGGCGGCGGGCAGTCGTCGCACCGCCTGGTAGACCGCGATGGCGATCCGGCCGCCGGTCAGCACGACCGAGGCCTGCCCTCGGTCGGCCTGGGCGTCCAGCAGCCGCACGATCAGCCGGGCGGCGACCGCCTCGGCCAGGAGATCAGGGTCGGCGTGGACGGCGACGCTCGCCTCACTCACGGTTGGTGCCTTTCGTTCACGCCCGCACGACTCACGCGTGGGTGCTCGTTCCGCTGTGCGCGCTGATTCCGGCCTCCGCGCGTTCGGCCGTGGCCGGGTCCTTCCAGACATGCACCCGTCGACCGGTGCGTGCCGCCAGGCCGGAGTACCCGGTCGCCGCCCCAAGCGCCTCGGCGTAGATCTCGTCGGAGTCGAGCCGCCGTAGCTCCTCGGCCAGCTCGTCACCGAGCGGCCGGCGGGTCAGCGGCATCGTCCGCTCGTCCTGGCCGCTGCGGCGGAACTGGGCGGTCCCGTCGTCCCGGACGATGCTCAGCTCGTCGCCGTTGGCGCAGCGCAGCGCCACCGAGCGCATCCGCGGCCACTGGTCGGTCGGGGAGAGCGTCGGCGCGATGCCGAGCCGGGAGGCGAGCCACCCGCTCATCAGCGCCGCGGTCGGGTCCTTGGCCGGGGCGACGACCGTCGCGTCGGTGACCGCCGCGACGGTGCTGTCGAACGCGCCGGCGACCAGGGTGCGCCAGGGGGTGATCCGGGTCCAGGCCAGGTCGGTGTCGCCGGGCACGTAGTCCTGGGCCCGCAGCCGCAGGGCGGCGATCGGGTCCGGCGCCTGTGCGGTGTCGGTGATCCGGCGATCGGCCACCACCCCGAGAAAATCGGTGGCGATCTCCGCCGGGGGTTCGCCGTGCCACCAGGCCACCACCGGCACGTCCGGCACCAGCAGTGGCATCACCACCGACTCCGCGTGCAGTGCCAGCCGGCCGTACATCCGCAGCACCACGGCCTCGCAGGGGCCGAGCCGGCCGCCGACGACGATCTCGGCGTCCAGCCGGCTGCGGTCGCGTTCGAACTCCGACCGGACCACCACCAGCAGCCGGCAGGGGTGGGTGGCGGCCGCTATGGTCGCCGCGGCCTCCGCCTCCCGGACCCGCCGCTCGTCGACCACGACGATCAGGGTGAGCGCCATGCCGCTGGCCACGCCGCCGGCGCTGCGCCGCTCCGCGGCGAGCGCCTTGACCACCTCGTTGCCGGTGGTGTCCCACAAGCCGATCATGTGTTCCTCCCCGTCGCTGCGCTCACGCCCGCCGCCAGGCCCGGCCGTCGCGCGTGAGCAGCTCGTCGGCGGCGCGCGGCCCCCACTCACCGGCCCGGTACGGCTCGGGCGCCGTGCCGGCCCAGGCCTGCTCCAGCGGGTCGATCACCCGCCAGCTCTGCTCGACCTCGGCGGCGTCCGGGAAGAGCGTCCGGTCGCCGATGAGCACGTCCAGCACCAGCCGCTCGTACGCCTCGGGGCTGGACTCGGTGAAGGCCTCGCCGTACTGGAAGTCCATCGCGATGTCGCGCACCTCCATGGTGGTGCCGGGGACCTTGGAACCGAACTTGATCACCACGCCCTCGTCGGGCTGGACCCGGATGACGAGCTGGTTGTTGCCGAGCATTTCCATGTCGGCGGCGCGGAACGGCAGGTGCGGCGCCTTCTTGAACATGATGGCGACCTCGGTGACCCGCCGCGGCAGCCGCTTGCCGGCGCGAATGTAGAAGGGCACCGAGGCCCAGCGCCGGTTCTGGATGCCCAGCTTCATCGCCACGTACGTCTCGGTGGTGGAGTCCGCCGGCACACCGGCCTCTTCCAGGTAGCCGACCGCCCGTTCGCCGGCCACCCACCCCGGCAGGTACTGCCCGCGTACGGTGTCGGCCTGCACGTCGGTCGGGAGCGTGATCGCCTTGAGCACCTTGAGCTTTTCGGCCCGGATCTCGTCGGCGTCGAAGCTGGTGGGCTCCTCCATCGCGACCAGGGCCAGGAGCTGGAGCAGGTGGTTCTGCACCACGTCCCGGGCGGCGCCGGCCGCGTCGTAGAAGGCGGCACGGGAGCCGATGCCCACGTCCTCGGCCATGGTGATCTGTACCGAGTCGACGTACTTGGTGTTCCAGAGCGGCTCGAACAGGTTGTTGGCGAAGCGCAGGGCGAGAATGTTCTGGACCGTCTCCTTGCCCAGGTAGTGGTCGATCCGGAAGACGTCGTTGCCGGTGAAGACGTCGTCGACGAGGTCGTTGAGCGCCTTGGCCGACGGCAGGTCGTGACCGAAGGGCTTCTCCACGACGACCCGTCGCCAGCCGTGGGACTTGGCGTTGTCCGCCATGCCCGTGCGGGCGAGTTGCTTGAGCACCACCGGGAACGCCGCCGGCGGGATGGAGAAGTAGAAGGCGGCGTTGCCCGGGATGCCGTGGGTGTCGCGCAGATGGTCCAGCGTCTCGGCGAGGTGGTCGAAGGCCTCGTCGTCGTCGAAGGAGCCGCCGACGAACTTGATGTTGCCGGCCAGCCGCGCCCAGACCTCCTCCCGCCAGGGGGTCCGGGCGTGCTTGCGGGCGGCGTTGTAGGCCAGCGACTCGAAGTCGCCGTCACCCCAGTCCCGGCGGGCGAACCCGAGCACGACGAAGCCGGGCGGCAGCAGACCGCGGTTGGCCAGGTCGTAGACCGCGGGCAGCAGCTTCTTGCGGGCCAGGTCGCCGGTCACCCCGAAGATCACGAGAGCGCAGGGCTCCGGGATCCGGGGCAGCCGCCGGTCCTGGGGGTCGCGCAGGGGGTTCACACCGGTTCTCCTAGTCGACGTCGTTCGGGCGGGGGATCAGCGTCCGGAGAGCAAGGCTTCGACCGCCTCCCGCAGCTGGGCCAGGCCGGCGGCGCGATCGGTCAGGTGCAGTCGGACCAGCGGGCGGTCCCGCTCGGTCAGCGCCTGCCGGTCACCGGCGGCCTGGGCAGCCTGCAGCTCGCCGAAACTGTACGACTGCCCCGGCACGGGCAGATCCGCGGCCGGTGTCCCGGTGATCTGGAGGAAGGACCCGTTGGCCGGACCGCCCTTGTGGTACTGCCCGGTGGAGTGCAGGAAGCGCGGGCCCCAGCCGAAGGTCACCGGCCGGGAGGTCGCGGCGGCGAGCAGCGGACGCAGTCCGGCCGCGTCGGCGTCGCCGAACCGGTCGAGGTAGGCCATCACCGCCAGATAGCCCCGCGGAGCGGCCGAGTCCAGCAGCAGACGCAGCACCTCCGTCAGTTCCTGCGGCGCGTCTGCCGGGGCGTACACCTGCACGGCGCCGTCGGTGAAGCTCGGTGTCTCGGCCGCCACCCCCGAGGCGAGCAGCCGCCTGGTGTTCTCCTTCGATTCGGTGACGTTCGGCTGGTCGAAGGGGTCGATGCCGAGCACCACCCCGGCCACCGCGGTGGCGTACTCCCAGGCGAGGAACTGGGCGCCGAGCGGGCCGTTGACGGCGATGTCGGGGGAGATCCCGCCGCCCGGCACCGCGCCGGGGCCCAGCGCGCCGCCGTAGGTGACGGTGAGCACGTCCTCCCCGGTGGCGCCCGGCGCGCCCGGCGACTCCACCACGACCGGCAGGATGCCGCGTCCGTGTTTGCCGGTGGACTCGGCCACGAGCTGCTCGGCCCAGTCGCCGAAGCCTTCGATGCCGGTGCCGTCGGAGATCAGCGCCAGCTTGTCGCGGCCGCCGGCGGCGGCCGAGCCGAGAGCGGCGCCGAGGGCGAGGGCCGGGTTGCCGGTGTCGCGGGCGAGGCTGTCGGAGAGCGCCTCGGCCTGGTCGAGCAGTTCCGCGACGTCGACCCCGGCCAGCGCGGTCGGCACCAGGCCGAAGGCGGTCAGCGCCGAGAAGCGGCCGCCGACCTCGGGGTCGGCGAGGATGAGGTGAGCGCCCATCTCGGCGGCGGTCTCGCTCATCGCCGACCCGGGATCGGTGACGATCACGAATCGACTGCCGGCTTCGGCCGGGCTCAGCCCGGCGTCCAGGAACGCCTGCAGCGCGGCCCGCCGGTGGCTCTCGGTCTCCACCGTCGAACCGGACTTGCTCGCCACCACCACGACGGTGCGTTCCAGCCGGTCGCCCAGTGCGGCGCGTACCTGCTGCGGATCGGTGGTGTCCAGCACGGTGAGCGGGCGGCCCAGGGTCCGGGCGATCACCTCGGGGGCGAGCGAGGAGCCGCCCATCCCGGCGAGCACCACGTGGTCCAGCCCGGTCAGCTCCTGGCGCAGCTGCGCCAGGCGGGGGAGCAGTTCGCGGCTGCGCCGGAAGGTGTCGACCCAGCCGAGCCGGATCCGGGCCTCGCCCTCGGCCTGCGGACCCCAGAGCGTCGGGTCCCGGTCGGCCAGCCGACGCGCCACCCGGTCGGAGATCAGTTTCGGCAGGGCGGGGGCGGCGGCGCTCTCGTCGACCGCCACCGCCCCGTGCACAGTCAGTCCGCCGGCGGTCTGCACCGGCCTGTCGAGCAGTTCACTCACGCGTTACCTCCAGCTTGCTGGGCGGCTCGGGCGTTCTGCTCGGCGGCTCGGTTGGGCCGGTCCACCCCCTCGGCGGCGGCATCCAGCGACTTGCGGACCCCGTCGAGGAGTTCGGTCCAACTCGCCTCGAACTTCTCCACGCCCTCCCGCTCAAGCGTGGCGATCACGTCATCGAAGTCAATCCCGACGCGGTCGAGGTCGGCGAAAACCTGCCGGGCCGCGTCGTAGGACCCGGTGATCGTGTCGCCGCGGGTCTCGCCGTGCTCGGCGTAAGCGTGGATCACCGGCTCCGGCATGGTGTTGACCGTGCCGGGTGCGATGAGCTCCTCAACGTAGATGACGTCGCGGTAGTCCGGGTTCTTGGTGGAGGTGGAGGCCCAGAGCGGCCGCTGCGGATGTGCGCCCGCGTCGGCCAGCGCCTGCCACCGCGGCGAGGAGAAGACCTCGGCGTACCGCTCGTACGCCAGCTGGGCGTTCGCCACCGCGGCCTTGCCGCGCAGCTGGAGCGCCGCCGGGGAGCCGATCGCGTCCAGCCGCTTGTCGACCTCGCTGTCGACGCGGGAGACGAAGAACGAGGCGACCGAGGCGATCTTCGTCAGGTCGTGACCGTTCGCCTTGGCCTGCTCGAGACCGGCGAGGAACGCCTCCATCACCGCCGAGTAGCGGTCCAGGCCGAAGATCAGGGTCACGTTGACGCTGATCCCCTCGGCGAGGGTGGCGGTGATGGCGCCGAGCCCCGCCTCGGTCGCGGGGATCTTGATGAAGAGGTTCGGCCGGTCCACCAGCCACCAGAGCGCCTTCGCCTCGGCGACGGTCCGGTCGGTGTCGTGCGCCAGCCGCGGGTCCACCTCGATGGAGACCCGGCCGTCGACGCCGGCGCTGGCGTCGTAGGCCGGGCGCATCACGTCGCAGGCCCAGCGCACGTCGTACGTCGTCAGCAGACGGACACTCTCCTCCACGCCGACACCGCGCAGCGCGAGGTCACGCAGCTGCCAGTTGTACTCGTCGGCGTCGCTGAGCGCCTTGGCGAAGATGGTGGGGTTGGTGGTCACCCCGACCATGTGCTTCTCCCGCCGCAGCTGGTCCAGGCCCCCGGAGGTGATCCTGGTCCGTGAGAGATCATCGAGCCAGATCGCGACACCCGCCGCGCTGAGCTCCTGCAACCTGTCCGTCATGCCGACCACGCTCCTCTTAGTTTCCGGTGGTGAAACCGGTGATCTCCCCGGCCCGGGCCAGCGTGGCGTGGGCCGCCGCGACGATCCGGTCGGGGGTGAACCCGAACTGCTCGAAGAGCACGGTGTGCGGGGCGCTCGCGCCGTAGTGCTCCAGGCTGACGCTCTCGCCGCAGTCGCCGACCAGGTCGCGCCACGACATGCCGATGCCCGCCTCCACGCTCACCCGTGCCTTTACCCCGCGCGGGAGCACCGACTCCCGGTACGCCTCGTCCTGTGCCCGGAACCACTCCTGGCAGGGCATCGAGACCACCCGGGTGGTCGTGCCCTCGGCCTCCAGCCGTTCCCGGGCGGTCAGCGCGAGCTGCACCTCGGACCCGGTGGCGATCAGGATGACCTGCGGTGCGGCGTCGGAGGCGTCGGCCAGGACGTAGCCGCCCTTGGCCACACCCTCGGCGCCGGCCAGGGTGGTGCGGTCCAGCACCGGCAGCGCCTGACGGCTGAGCGCCATCGCGGTCGGCCGGTCGGTGTGCAGCAGCGCCTGCCGCCACGCCCAGACGGTCTCGTTGGCGTCGGCCGGGCGTACCACGTCCAGGCCGGGGATCGCCCGCAGCGAGGTGAGGTGCTCCACCGGCTGGTGGGTGGGGCCGTCCTCGCCCAGACCGATCGAGTCGTGGGTCCAGACGTAGACCACCGGCAGCTTCATCAGCGCGGCCAGCCGCACCGAGGGACGCATGTAGTCGCTGAAGACCAGGAAGGTGCCGCCGTACGGGCGGGTGCCGCCGTGCAGCGCGATGCCGTTCAGGATCGCGCCCATGGCGTGCTCGCGGATGCCGAAGTGCAGGGTGCGGCCGTACTCGTGGCCGGGGAAGGACTTGGTGGCGTACTCGCTCGGGATGAACGAGGGCTCGCCCTTCATCGTGGTGTTGTTGCTCTCCGCGAGGTCGGCGGAGCCGCCCCAGAGCTCGGGCAGGACCGGGGCGAGCGCCTCGAGGACCTTGCCGCTGGCGGCGCGGGTGGCGATGCCCTTGGGGTCGGCGTCCCACTGCGGCAGTGCCTCGGTCCAGCCGTCGGGCAGCGTGCGGGTGCGGAGCCGGTCCAGCAGCGCCTTGCGCTCCGGATTGGCGGTGGCCCACTCGTCGAAGGAGGCGGTCCAGCGCTCCTGGTCCGCGCGACCGCGCTGCAGCACCTCGCGCGTGTGCGCGAGCACCTCGTCGGCGACGGCGAAGTCCTGGGCCGGGTCGAAGCCGAGCAGCTTCTTGGTCGCGGCGACCTCGTCGGCGCCGAGCGCCGAACCGTGGATCTTGCCGGTGTTCTGTTTGTTCGGCGCCGGCCAGCCGATGATCGTGCGCAGCGCGATGAAGGAGGGACGGTCGGTCTCGGCACGGGCGGCGACCAGCGCCTCGTAGAGCGCCTCGACGTCCTCGTGGTAGTCGCCGCTCTCGGCGTGGCCGGCACGCCAGTCGACGGTCTGCACATGCCAGCCGTACGCGGTGTATCGGGCCGCGACGTCCTCGCTCTGCGCGATGCGGGTGTCGTCCTCGATCGAGATCTCGTTGTCGTCGTAGATGACGCAGAGGTTGCCGAGCTTCTGGTGTCCGGCCAGCGAGCTCGCCTCGTGGGTGATGCCCTCTTCGATGTCGCCGTCGGAGGCGATGCACCAGACGTTGTGGTCGAAGACCGAGGCGCCGGCGTCGGCGTCCGGGTCGAGCAGGCCGCGCTCGCGGCGGGCGGCCATCGCCATGCCCACCGCGTTGCCCAGTCCCTGGCCGAGCGGCCCGGTGGTGGTCTCCACACCGGGGGTGTGGCCGTGCTCGGGGTGGCCGGGCGTGAGGGAGCCCCACTGCCGCAGCGACTTGAGGTCGGCCAGGCTCAGCGGGTACCCGGCGAGGAAGAGCTGGATGTAAAGCGTCAGGCTCGAGTGGCCCGCCGAGAGCACGAACCGGTCCCGGGCCACCCAGTCCGGGTCGGCGGGGTTGTGGCGCATCACCCGGTTGAAGAGCAGGTACGCCGCGGGCGCCAGGCTCATCGCCGTGCCGGGGTGTCCGTTGCCGGACTTCTCCACGGCGTCCATAGCCAGCACGCGGATGGTGTCGACGGCCCGACGGTCGAGGTCGGACCAGTTCAGTGTGTCTTGCTCGGGACGGTTGGCAGCCACGATCGTTGATGCTCCTTGACAGCTGGGCGGAAACCCTCGCGTTGACCCTATCGACCGTTCCGGCGCGCCCGCTTGGGGATCTCCCCATGTGGGTGGGGTGCGGCCGGACCGCGCCGCCGGTACCGGTCCGGGCGGACGGATGTGACCGTCTGCACCCTTGACGGGTCGCCCGGGCAGCGGGAATGGCGGCGCGTAGGCTGTCGTTCGGTGCGCCGACCGGCAGGTCGCCGCCGACTCAGACCGCCGCGCCGATGCCGGAAGGTGCAATTCGTGACCATGATCACCGACCGCTCCGCCACTCCGCCCGCTGGGTCCGCCGCGGCGGACGTGGCCGGTGACGGGCGTGCTCGGCGGGATGTGCGGGCGATGGTCGCGGCGTATGTCTCCCTCACCAAGCCGCGGATCGTCGAGCTGCTGCTGGTCACCACCGTGCCGGCGATGATGCTGGCCGCCGGCGGGATGCCGTCGCTCTGGCTGGTCGCCGCCGTGCTGGTCGGCGGGTCACTCGCGGCCGGTGCCGCGAGCGTCATCAACTGCTACATCGACCGCGACATCGACCAGTTGATGCGCCGGACCAAACGCCGCCCGCTCCCCACCCACGTGGTCGCCCCCCGTAACGCTCTGATCTTCGGGCTGGTGCTGGCGGCGATCTCGGTCGTGCTGATGGCGGTGGCCACCAACTGGCTGGCGACGGGGCTGACGCTGGCGGCGATCCTCTACTACGACCTCGTCTACACCCTCTGGCTCAAGCGCACGACGGTGCTCAACACCTTCTGGGGTGGCATCTGCGGGGCCGCGCCGGTGCTGATCGGCTGGGCGGCGGTCACCAACTCGCTGCCGCCGGTGGCCTGGGGCCTGTTCGCGGTGGTCTTCTTCTGGCAGCTGCCGCACTTCTACGCACTGGCGATCAAGTACCGGGCGGACTACGCCCGGGCGGGGATCCCGATGCTGCCGGTGCACGCCTCGACCCGGCGGGTCAACGCCGAGATCGTGGGCTTCACCTGGCTGACCGTGCTCACTTCGCTGGCGGTCTGGCCGCTGGGGATGAGCCTGATCTACGGCGTACCGGCCGTGGTGGTGGGGGCCATCTTCCTGGTGGAGGCCCACAAGCTCGCCCGGCGCAACGCGCGGGGCGACGCGGTGAAGCCGATGCGGCTGTTCCACTGGTCGACGACGTACCTGACGATCCTCTTCGCCGCCGTGGCGTTGGACGCGCTGATCTGACCGCGGCCGGAAGCGCCGCGGGCTTCCGGTGGTTTGGTGGCTTTTGGTCGGACTTGCGCAATTAGTCCGTTGTTTCGGTATTTGCGCAGGTGGCGCCAGTCTATTGCTTTCTGCCAGCGGATGGCCGCGCTTCAAATCCCGACAAACCGGACTAATGACGCAAAACGGTACGCCGTTTTGTCAAACACTCAGGTAACAGTTATCACAAAAGCTCGATCGTGTTGCCACGCGCCACGCCGCCCTTGCCTAGAGTCCGAGGTATGGCAGATGGTTCCGATACGACGTTGACGGCTGAGAAGGCTGTCCCGACGCAGGGCGCAGGCAGCCTGGTGGCCGGCATCAAGTCGTTCGCCGCCGGACACGGCGGCGCCAAGGCGGTCATCGAGTATGTCGGCAAGCGGGGTGCCCGCATCGTCCTCGTGGGGGAGGACGGTGAGTGGGCCGACCAGTTCGCCGCGGGCACGGATATCGCCCGCAAGGCGTGCGCGGAGGCGGGTGTCACCGTGGAGAACGCCTGGGAGCGTGAGCTCATGGACCAGATGCGTCCGAGCAACGACCTCTGGCGCTCCATGGCACGACGCACGCTGGCCCGCTGACCCTCGAAACGTCAGGCAGACAGACTTTCCACCTATCCACCCACTACGACGAAGCGGCCCGGGGATCCCCTCCCCGGGCCGCTCACTTGTCGTGTCTCATCCCGGCTGCTCGCCGCTCTCACCGGCGGGCGGCGCTTCCCGCTCGCTGCCAGGCCCGCGTCCGAGCCCGCCGTGCGCCCGCCTGATCAGCGCCGGACGTCCCCGGCTCAGCGTGTGGCGACCGCGGCCAGCGGCTGCGGCCTCGCCGGCTGGGCGGCGCCGGCCTCCGTGCCGGCCTCGCGCTGCCGGGTGGACCACTGCACCGCCAGGGTGGCGGTCCAGAACACGCAGGAGCCGAGCATGTGCAGGCCGACCAGCACCTCGGGCAGGCCGGTGAAGTACTGCACGAAGCCGATGACGCCCTGGCCGACCGCGACGGCGAGGAGCACCAGCGTCGCGCGGGCCGGGGCGGTGGCGCCGACGGCCCGGAAGGCGAACCAGAGCGCGATCGACAGGCCGAGCATCAGGAAGACCAGGTCGACGTGGGCCTGGGAGATCGATTCCGGGTCCAGGCCGTTGCGGGCGGCGCCGTGGTCACCGGCGTGCGGGCCGCTGCCGGTGACCCAGGTGCCGATCACCACGACGGCGAAGCCGACGGCGGTGGTGAGGGCGGTCAGGGTCCGCAGCGGGGCGGGGACCGTGGCGACCTTGCGGCCGTCCGGCTCGTCCACCCGGCGCCAGAGCGCGTAGGCGGCGGCGATCACCCCGATCGAGGCCAGGAAGTGCAGGCCCACCACCCACGGGTTCAGGTCGGTCAGCACGGTGATGCCGCCGATGACCGCCTGCGCGGGAATGCCGAGGAATACCAGCGCGGCCAGCCGGATCAGGCTGCGCCGGCGTGGGCTCTGCAGCAGCGCCGAGATCAGGGCGGCCAGGGCCAGGAAACCGACGACGAAGGTGAGCAGGCGGTTGCCGAACTCGATCGTGCCGTTGATGCCCATCTCGGGGGTGTTGACGTACGAGTCGTCGGTGCACCGGGGCCAGGTCGGGCAGCCGAGCCCGGAGGCGGTCAGCCGCACCGCGCCGCCGGTGACGACGATGCCGATGTTGGCGACCAGCGAGGCCAGGGAGATGCGGCGCAGGACGATCGGCGATCCCAGCCAGTTGTTGGCCGCCGAGAGGACAGAGGTACTGGTAGGAGCGTCGGGTCTGCTCACCGCCTCATCGTACGCAGAGATATGATCTTCACCGGCGCGGATCGGACATGCGGTGGCAGGTATCACCGGGCACGCGGTTTGCCTCCGTCGGTGGATATACGTAACGTTGGCGTTGTGAAAAACGTGGCGGCGCTTCCTGCGTGCGAACCGGCGGCCTCACCGGCCGCCGATGTCGCCGTACCCGCACCGCCGACGCGGGCCCCCGCCGGAGGCGAGTCCTCCACCCGGGACCGCGTCACCCGGCTGCTCTTCGAGCGTGGCGCCGCGACCGCGGCCCAGCTCGGCGCCGAACTCGGACTGGGCCCCGCCGCGATCCGCCGGCACCTGGACGCGATGCTCGCCGACGGCGACGTCGTCTCCCGGGACCAGCCGGTACGCGGACACCGCCGGCGTGGACGCCCCGCCAAGGTCTTCCTGCTGACCGACGTGGCCCGGGTGCGGGCCGGCACCCACACCTACGACGGCATGGCGACCGCGGCGCTGCGTTTCCTCGCCCGGCAGTGCGGCTCCGAAGCCGTGGACGCCTTCGCCCAGGAGCAGGTCGTGGCGCTGGAGGACCGCTGCCGCGCGGCCCTGGAGGGCACCGACGACGACCCGTTGGCGCGGGCCCAGGCACTCGCCGACGCGCTCACCGCCGAGGGTTACGCCGCGAATGCGTCGGCTATTGCCTCGGGCGGGCAACTTTGTCAATACCATTGCCCGGTGGCGCACGTCGCCGCCGAGTTTCCCCAGCTGTGCGAGGCCGAGACCGCGGTGATCTCCCGCCTGATCGGCACCCATGTGCAGCGCCTGGCCACCATCGCGCACGGCGACGGGGTGTGCACGACGTACATCCCGGCCCAGTCGAAGCGTGCTCAGACCGGTAGAACCGTCTCCACTGTGAGGACAGATAAATGACCGAGCAGATCGCTGCGCCCCTTTCCCAGGAAGAGCAGCTCGCCGCCCTGGGTCGTTACGAGTACGGCTGGGCCGATGCCGACATCGCCGGCGCCACCGCCCAGCGCGGGCTCAACGAGGCGGTGGTACGGGACATCTCGGCGAAGAAGAATGAACCCGCCTGGATGCTCGAGCTGCGCCTGAAGGGGCTGCGTCTCTTCGAGCGTAAGCCGATGCCGGCGTGGGGCGCCGACCTCACCGGGATCGACTTCGACAACATCAAGTACTTCGTCCGCTCCACCGAGAAGCAGGCCACCAGCTGGGAGGAGCTGCCGGAGGAGATCAAGAACACCTACGACCGGCTCGGCATCCCGGAGGCGGAGAAGCAGCGCCTGGTCGCCGGTGTCGCCGCGCAGTACGAGTCCGAGGTCGTCTACCACCAGATCCGTGAGGACCTGGAGGAGCAGGGCGTTCTCTTCCTCGACACGGACACCGCGCTCAAGGAGCACGAGGACGTCTTCAAGGAGTACTTCGGCACGGTGATCCCGGTCGGCGACAACAAGTTCGCGGCCCTGAACACCTCCGTCTGGTCCGGCGGCTCGTTCATCTACGTGCCCAAGGGCGTGCAGGTCGACATCCCGCTGCAGGCCTACTTCCGGATCAACACCGAGAACATGGGCCAGTTCGAGCGGACCCTGATCATCGTCGACGAGGGCGCGTACGTGCACTACGTCGAGGGCTGCACCGCGCCGATCTACTCCTCCGACTCGCTGCACAGCGCGGTCGTCGAGATCATCGTGAAGAAGAACGCCCGGTGCCGTTACACGACCATCCAGAACTGGTCGAACAACGTCTACAACCTGGTCACCAAGCGCGCCGTCTGCCACGAGGGCGCGACCATGGAGTGGGTCGACGGCAACATCGGCTCCAAGGTGACGATGAAGTACCCGGCGGTCTACATGACCGGCGCGCACGCCAAGGGCGAGGTGCTCTCGGTCGCCATGGCCGGCGAGGGCCAGCACCAGGACGCCGGCGCCAAGATGGTGCACGCCGCGCCGCACACCTCCAGCACGATCATCTCGAAGTCCATCGCCCGCGGTGGCGGCCGGACCTCGTACCGCGGTCTGGTCCAGGTGATGGAGGGGTCGCACAACAGCCGCAGCACGGTCAAGTGCGACGCGCTGCTGGTCGACGCCATCTCCCGGTCGGACACCTACCCCTACGTCGACATCCGTGAGGACGACGTGTCGATGGGGCACGAGGCGACCGTCTCCAAGGTCAGCGACGACCAGCTCTTCTACCTGATGAGCCGGGGCCTGAGCGAGGACGAGGCGATGGCGATGATCGTGCGCGGCTTCATCGAGCCGATCGCCAAGGAGCTCCCGATGGAGTACGCGCTGGAGCTGAACCGGCTGATCGAGCTGCAGATGGAGGGCGCGGTCGGCTGACGCCGGTCCGTCCCCCGTCACCCTGAACGGATCACGTAGAGCAGACCAAGGAAGAGATGACTACCCAGGCTTCCGCGCCGCCCAGCACCAAATCGCAGGCGCTCCGTTCGTTCGACGTCGCCGACTTTCCGGCCCTGACCGGGCAGGAGGAGGAGTGGCGTTTCACCCCGCTCAAGCGGATGCGGGGGCTCGAGACCGGCACTCCCGCCGCAGCCGCGACGGTCACCTATGACCTCGCCGCGCTGCCGGCCGGGGTGACCGCCACCAAGGTGCCGCACTCCGACCCGCGCGTCGGCAGCGTGCTGACCCCCTTCGACCGGGTCAGCGCGCTGGCGTACGGCAACGCCGCGGAGGCCCTGGTGGTCTCGGTGGCGCCGGACGCGGTGGTCTCCGAGCCGGCGATCATCCGGGTGGTCGGCAACGGCGCCGCCGAGGTCGCCTACGGGCACACCTTCATCGAGGTGGGCTCCTTCGCCGAGGTCACCCTGGTGCTGGAGCAGGTCGGTTCGGCGACGCTGGCCGACAACGTCGAGGTCACCGTCGCCGACGGCGGCAAGCTCTCGCTGGTGACCGTGGCCGACTGGGCCGCCGACACCGTGCAGGCGCAGCACCTCAAGGTCCGCCTCGGGCGCAACTCCTCGGTCAACCACGTGCAGGTGACCATCGGTGGTGAACTGGTCCGCCAGTACACCAGCGTCGAGTACACCCAGCGCGGCGGTGAGGCGGAGCTCTACGGGCTCTACTTCGCCGACTCGGGCCAGCACCTGGAGCACCGGCAGATGGTGGACCACACCGTGCCGGACTGCCGCAGCTACGTCGGCTACCGGGGAGCGCTGCAGGGCGAGAAGGCGCACACCGTCTGGGTGGGCGACGTGCTGATCCAGGCCGAGGCGACCGGCACCGACACGTACGAGATCAACCGGAACCTGCTGCTCACCGACGGCGCTCGCGCCGACTCGATCCCGAACCTGGAGATCGAGACCGGCGAGGTGGCCGGCGCCGGGCACGCCAGCGCGACGGGCCGCTTCGACGAGGAGCAGCTCTTCTACCTGATGGCGCGCGGTATCCCGGCGGAGGAGGCCCGCCGCCTGGTGGTGCGCGGCTTCTTCGCCGAGCTGCTCAACAAGATCCCGGTCGAGGGGCTGCGCGACCGGCTCGGCGACGCGATCGAGGACCGGCTGGTCAAGGCGGGCGCCTGATGATCAAGATCTGCTCGGCCGAGGACATCCCCAAGGGGACCGTGATCAGCGCCAACGTCGACGGCGTCCAGCTGGCGCTCGTGCACGGCGAGGACGACAACTTCTACGCCGCCCACGACGCCTGCTCGCATGCCGAGGTCGCCCTCTCCGAGGGCGAGGTCTCCGGCTGCAGCCTCGAGTGCTGGCTGCACGGCTCCCGGTTCGATCTGCGTACCGGTGAGCCGAGCGGACCGCCCGCCACCGAACCCGTACCCGTCTATCCCGTCGAGATCCGCGACGGCGACATCTACGTCAGCCTGACGCCGAGTAATGGAGTGACCGCATCATGAGCACCCTGGAGATCCGCGACCTGCAGGTGTCGGTAAAGCTGCCCGAGGGTGAGTTCAAGCCGATCCTGCACGGTGTCGACCTGACCGTGCGGTCGGGGGAGACCCACGCGATCATGGGTCCGAACGGCTCCGGCAAGTCCACCCTGGCCTACTCGATCGCCGGGCACCCGAAGTACGAGATCACCGGTGGCTCGGTGACGCTCGACGGCGTCGACGTGCTGGAGATGTCGGTCGACGAGCGGGCCCGGGCCGGCCTCTTCCTGGCCATGCAGTACCCGGTCGAGGTGCCGGGCGTGTCGGTGGCGAACTTCCTGCGTACCGCCAAGACCGCCATCGACGGCGAGGCGCCGAAGCTGCGTACCTGGGGCGCGGAGCTGCGCGGCGCGATGGAGCGGCTGCAGATGGACCCGGCGTTCGCCCAGCGCAACGTCAACGAGGGCTTCTCCGGCGGTGAGAAGAAGCGCCACGAGATCGTCCAGATGGAGCTGCTCAAGCCCAAGATGGCGATCCTCGACGAGACCGACTCCGGGCTCGACATCGACGCGCTGCGCGTGGTCAGCGAGGGTGTCAACCGCATCCGCGAGGCCGGCCAGTCCGGCGTGCTGCTGATCACCCACTACACCCGGATCCTGCGCTACATCAAGCCGGACTTCGTGCACGTCTTCGTCGCGGGCAAGATCGTCGAAGAGGGCGGTCCGGAGCTTGCCGACAAGCTCGAGGCCGAGGGCTACGAGCGCTACATCGCCGCCGGCCGCGCCTGAGCCGGTACGACGAGAGGACGCTGTCGAGATGACCACGATCGCCATTCCCCGGGGCATGCCCCAGTACGACGGGGTGCCGCGGTTCGACGTGGCGAAGGTGCGGGCCGACTTCCCGATCCTGGACCGCGAGATCAACGGGCACCGGATGGTCTATCTCGACAGCGCCAACACCTCGCACAAGCCGCGGCAGGTGCTGGAGGTGCTCGACGATCACTACCGCCGGCACAACGCGAACGTCTCGCGCTCGGTGCACACGCTGGGCACCGAGGCGACCGAGGCGTACGAGGGCGCGCGGGCCAGGATCGCCGCGTTCATCAACGCGCCGAGCGCCGACGAGATCGTCTTCACCAAGAACTCCACCGAGGCGATCAACCTGGTGGCGTACGCCTTCTCGAACGCCTCGCCCACGGGTGACCCGCGGCTGCGGCTCGGCCCCGGTGACGAGGTGGTGATCTCCGAGATGGAGCACCACTCCAACATCGTGCCGTGGCAGCTGCTCTGTGAGCGGACCGGCGCTACGCTGCGCTGGTTCAAGGTCACCGACGGCGGGCGGCTGGACGAGTCCGACCTCGACGACCTGGTCAACGAGCGGACGAAGATCGTCTCGCTGGTGCACATGTCGAACATCCTCGGCACGGTCAACGCCACCGCCCGGATCACCGAGCGGGTGCGTCAGGTCGGGGCGCTGCTGCTGCTGGACTGCTCGCAGTCGGTGCCGCACATGCCGATCGACGTGGTAGCCCTCGATGCCGACTTCATCGTCTTCACCGGGCACAAGATGTGCGGCCCGACCGGCATCGGCGTCCTCTGGGGACGGTACGACCTGCTCGCCGCGATGCCGCCGGTCTTCGGTGGCGGCTCGATGATCGAGACCGTTTCGATGAGCGGCTCGACCTTCGCGGCGCCGCCGGCCCGCTTCGAGGCGGGCACCCCGCCGATCGCCGAGGCGGTCGCGCTCGGCGCCGCGGTCGACTACCTCTCGGCGATCGGGATGCCGGCCATCGCCTGGCACGAGAAGGAACTGACCGCGTACGCCCTGGACGCGCTCCTGTCCGTGCCCGGCCTGCGGATCTTCGGTCCGACCGTGCCGGTCGGGCGGGGCGGCACGATTTCCTTCGCGCTGGCGGGGATCCACCCGCACGACTTGGGGCAGATCCTCGACGCCCAGGGTGTGCAGGTGCGGGTCGGTCACCACTGTGCCCGGCCGACCTGCGTGCGCTTCGGCGTGCCGGCGACCACGCGGGCGTCGTTCTACCTCTACAACACCACCGAGGAGGTCGACGCCCTGGTGCGCGGTCTCGAGCAGGTGCGGAAGGTGTTCGCCTGATGGAGTTGAACCAGCTCTACCAGGACATCATCCTGGATCACTACAAGCATCCCCAGGGACGCGGGCTGCGCGAGCCGTACGCGGCCGAGGCGCATCACGTCAACCCGACCTGCGGCGACGAGGTGACCCTGCGGGTGACCCTCGACGGCGATGTCGTGCGCGACGTGTCGTACGACGGGATGGGCTGTTCGATCAGCCAGGCCTCGGCGAGCGTGCTGCACGAGCTGCTGCGGGGGCGTACGGTCGGCGATGCCTTCGCCGTGCACGCGGCCTTCGTCGAGCTGATGGCCGGCCGTGGGCAGGTCGAGCCGGACGAGGAGCTGTTGGGGGACGGGGTCGCCTTCGCGGGCGTGGCCCGTTACCCGGCCCGGGTCAAGTGCGCCCTGTTGCCGTGGATGGCGTTCAAGGACGCCGCGGCACGCGCCGGAGTGGGCACCGGTCCAGAGGGTACGAGCGAGCGTAGCGAGGTACAAGCATGAACTCCGAAGAGACCGCCACCCAGGACGCGCCGGCCGGGCGCGCCCCCGTCGCCGAGATCGAGGAGGCGATGAAGGATGTCGTCGACCCCGAGCTGGGCATCAACGTCGTCGACCTCGGCCTGGTCTACGGCGTGCACGTCGACGATCAGAATGTCGCCACTCTCGACATGACGCTCACGTCGGCGGCCTGCCCGCTGACCGACGTCATCGAGGACCAGACGCGCCAGGCGCTGACCACCGGTCCCGGTGGGGGCCTGGTCAACGACGTACGGATCAACTGGGTCTGGCTGCCGCCGTGGGGCCCGGACAAGATCACCGACGAGGGGCGCGACCAGCTTCGTTCCCTCGGTTTCAACGTCTGAGCCGGACGACACCGAAATTTTCTCGGGCGGGGCACCCATCGCGGGTGTCCCGCCCGAGGCGTCTGCGTGCCCGGATCCGGCGCGGCAGCACCTCGGTGCCTCCCCGGTGCCGGTGGGACAGGGTGGGGCGCGAGCGCATGATCGACCAGTACTTGGGACATCGCCCTCGTCTGGTCGGCCGCATTCCGCAGCCCATGCGGGTAGTTCGCGGTGGGCCCTTCGCGCGCGGTGATCTCCGGTCCACTGCGGAATCAGCGCTCAACTGAGCGCGTGAATGTGTGCTCCGAGGGTGTGCAGTCGTCGACTCCGGCCAACCTGCCAGCGACACCTCCCCCTTCCGGATGATGCCGGCCACCATTCGTCCATCTAGGGTCCTGGGCAAATCTGTAGATCATCCGCGTACGCCGGGCCGACCCGGGACTCGCGGCCGGTCTCGCCCTCACCAACAGGGAGACGAATTGAGGATCAACCTCACCCGTCCGCCACGCGGGCGGTCAGGGTCGCGCCGCGGGGGACTGGTCGCAGTCCTGGCCGCCGCGTTGACCGCAACGATGCTTCCCGTGCTGACAGTGGCCACCACGGCCAGTGCGGCTCCCGCCGCCGAGGGGCCGTGGCAGAAGATCGACGGCGCGCCGGCGCCGGAGACCCCGGCCGGCGAGGAAGCCGCGATCGCGGCGAAGCGGCTGGCGGCGTACAAGCTGGACCGTGACGACCTGGCGAGCCTGCTGGAGCAGGCGCCCCTGGAGCCGGCTCCCGCCGCGCGCCAGCGGACCTTCGCCCGCCAGCAGTCGCTGGTGATCTCGCTGCCCGCGCCGGATGGCAGCTTCGAGCGCTTCGAGCTGTTCGAGTCGCCGGTGATGGAGGCCGGCCTCGCCGCCGCCCACCCGGAGATCAGCACCTACGCCGGCAAGGGGCTCGACGACCCCACGGCGACGATCCGTGCCGACCTCACCCCGCTCGGCTTCCACGCCTCGATCCGCTCCGCCGAGGGCTCGTGGTACATCGACCCGTTCTACGAGCGCGATCAGAGCGTCTACGCCAGCTACTTCGCCAGTGACCTGGAGAACCGCAACGGCGACTTCGTCGAGCGCGAGGACGTCGAGACGGCCGCCCACGCCCTCGAACACGACATCCACGAGGCCCACGACGACGAGCTCGTCGCCGGTCCGCTGGTGACGCTGCGCACCTACCGGCTCGCCTTCGTCACCGACCCGTCGTACGCGAACTACTTCGGCGCGGAGAACGTGACCGCGGCGAAGGTGACGCTGATCAACCGGGTCAACCAGATCTACGAGGACGAGACCGCCATCCGGCTCATCCTCGTCGACGACACCGAGAAGACGAACCTGAACACCGCGGAGCTGGCGACCGGGGCGAACGGCCCCTGCGGCTCGGCGCCCTGCTACACCGAGGCGCAGATCTCCTCCTGCACCGGTGGGCTGCTCAACCGCAACCGGATCGTCCTCGGCCAGCTCGTCGGCGCCTCCAACTACGACGTCGGCCACATCGGTCTCGGCCTCGCCGGCGGCGGTGTCGCCGGTCTCGGTGTCGTCGGCGGCGACGGCAAGGCCCGTGGCTGCACCGGCCTGCCGAACCCGGTCGGCGACTACTTCGCCGTCGACTACGTGGCCCACGAGATCGGCCACCAGTTCGCCGGCAACCACACCTTCAACGGCAACCAGTGGAACTGCTCCGGCGGCAACCGCAGCGCGGCCAACTCGTACGAGCCGGGCAGCGGATCGTCGATCATGGCGTACGCGGGTATCTGCCAGCAGGACAACCTGCAGCCGCACACCGACCCGTACTGGTCGCACCGCACCTTCACCGAGATCACCACCTTCGTGACCGCCACCCGGCCGGCGATCAACGAGGTGCAGACGGTGTCGCTGCGCGACTTCGACACCGACGGTGACTCCTTCACCCTGACCTACGCCGGCGGCGAGTCCGCGCCGATCGTGCGCGGGCAGAACTACACGACCGCCGGCATCAAGGCCGCCATCGAGGCGATCCCGGGCTGGCCGGCGGACGCGACCGTCAACGTCGCCGCCTTCGGTGGCAGCGGGGCGCTCAACGACACCGGCTTCCAGGTGACCTTCACCGGTGCTCTCGCCAGGACCAATGTCGACTCGATCGTGCTCACCGCCACCTCCGGGGTGAGCGGCTTCGTCGGCGAGACCGCCAAGGGTGGCGACATCGACAACGGCGGCCACATCGTCACGCAGACCAGCAATCACGCCCCGGTGGTCACCGTGCCGGAAAGCGTGACCATCCCCGTGCGCACCCCGTTCTCCCTCACCGGTAGCGCCACCGACGTCGACGGCGACGCGCTTACCTACCTCTGGGAGCAGAACGACCGCGGCGGGCGCGCCGGCATCTCGCTTACCAACAACACCAAGACCGAAGGACCGCTCTTCCGGGTCTTCGGTGAGCCGGCGTGGGTGTCTCCCGAGGACGCCCTGAAGTACCACTCGCCGGGCCAGAACGCGGTCACCACCTCCACGACCCGGGTCTTCCCGGACATGCGTCAGATCCTGGTGGGCAACACCAACGCCAAGACGGGTGCCTGCCCCGCCGCCCCGGCCCCGCCGGCCAGCGGCAGCGCCTCGAACGTCCCGGCGGAGCTCGTCGACTGCTACTCGGAGTTCCTGCCGACCGCTGACTGGGTGGGCTTCAACAACGACCGGACGATGAACTTCAAGCTGACCGCCCGCGACAGCCGCCTCGGCGGCGGTGGTGTCGGCAGCGCCAGCGTCGCGGTCGTCCTCGCTCCGGAGGCCGGGCCGTTCCTGGTCACCTCGCAGGACTCGGCCACCGTCCTCGACGGCGGTTCGACGCAGACGGTGAGCTGGGATGTCGCCGGCACCGACGCGGCTCCGGTCAACGCCGGCCAGGTGCGGATCACCCTCTCCACCGACGGCGGGAAGACCTTCCCGCACGTGCTCGCCGAGCGGACCGCCAACAACGGCAGCGCGACGGTGACGGTGCCGAACGTGGCCACCGACAAGGCGCGGATCAAGATCGAAGCGGTCGGCAACGTCTTCTTCGACGTCAACGACGCCGACTTCACCATCCAGGCCACGCCGGAGGTCTCCTCCGACGCTCCGGCCGGCGGAGTCGCCGTCCAGTACAGCGACGCCCTCGCCCCGACGGTGACCATCACCGCTTCGGACGCGGACAGCGCCGCTGCGGACCTCACCGCGGTCGCCACCGGCCTGCCCGCGGGTCTGTCGCTGACCGCGGCCGACACCTCGGCTCCGGACGCCCGTCCGGGCACCCGGAGCTGGACGGTCACCGGCGCCACCACCGCGGCGCCGGGGAACTACCCGGTGACGGTGGCCGTCTCCGACGGCACCGAGCTGACCGGGCGTACCACGTTCACCGTGCGGGTGACCGCCGAGGACGCGAAGGCGACCTGGGCCGGCGACACGCAGGTGAGCACCGTGGGCCGCAACGATGCCGGCGCCGCTGAGCTGCGCGTCGTCCTGCGGGACAGCTCGCTGCTGCCGGGCGACACCACCGCCGGTGATCTCCGCGACGCCACGGTGACCTTCGCCGCGGGTGGTGCGACCATCTGCACCGCTCCGGTGCAGCTGCTGGGCACGGCGACCACGACCGCCTCGGCGGCGTGCGAGGCCACCCTGCCGGCCGGCCGGCACACGGTCACCGCCACCGTCGGTGGCCACTACACCGGCAGCACCACCGCCACGGTGACCGTCGGCGCCTCCGACGGTGGCTTCCTGACCGGCGGCGGCGGGATCACCGTCACCGACTCGGCGGGTGCCTACCCGGCGGACCGCGGCTCGAAGGTCGAGGTGGAACTGAACGCCAAGCCGGCGACGGCCAAGAAGGCGGCTTCCGGCAAGGCCGAGATCGAGTTCCGCTCCGGCGGCGGCACGTACAAGATCAAGGCGACCAAGGTCGAGGGCCTCGGAATCAGCTCGGCGGCGAAGACCGCCGAGGTGCGCTACCGGGCTGACCTGTACGACAGCCGGGGCAAGCTGGTGGCCCGTGACCTGACGCTGACCGTGACGGTGACCGACCGGGGCGCCCCCGGCCGCAACGACACCGTCGGCGTCACCCTCTGGCAGGGCGGCACGCTGCTCTTCTCATCCGACTGGACGGGCCAGGGGACCGGTCAGGTCAAGCTGACCAACGGCAACCTGACGGTGCACTGATCGTCATAGCGCCCTGAGCGCGGGAGGGGACCGGGCCGGTTCCCTCCCGCGCTCTGTTCTGCGCAGGTGGCGAGCATCCTCGGTGGGCGCCCGGCGCTGCCGCCGGCAATTTAGCGCTGGTCGGGATATGAGTCGCGTAGCTGGCCACATCATCGACGTAGTAGCCACCACAACCGCGTTGTACGCGAGTCCTCGACGCTGACTTCCTCTGGGTCCACGACCTTCCTCTGGGTCCACGACCCGTACCGCTCGCCGGGAGGGCCTTCCCGGGAGCCGACGACGTGGCCGCAGTTGCAGCGAGATCGCCAAGGGTGAGCCAGGCCATGTGGAAGGCGTCCGCGCTGGTAGGAGCGGTGCAGGGTAGTCCATAATTCCGATCAGAGAAGTAGGAATTTTGACCGCTTTCTGGAGGAGCCCGTGACGCTCGACCTGCCCACCCCGCTCGTGGCGACCGATTGGCTGGCCCGGCACCTCGACGACCCGGCCCTGCGGATCTTCGACGCCACGGTGCACCTGGCCGCGCCGGCGCAGGCCGGCGAGGAGTGGACCCAGACCTCCGGCCGCCCCGAGTACCGGGCCGCCCACATTCCCGGTGCGGCCTTCGCCGACATCATCGACGAGCTTTCCGAGCCCGACGGCGGCTGGTTCACCAAACCCTCGCCGGAGCGGTTCGCCGCCGCGGCCGGCCGGCTGGGCATCGGACCGGAGACCGCCGTCGTGGTGTACGCCGCCGACGTCTTCTGGGCGACCCGGCTCTGGTGGCTGCTGCTCGCCAACGGCTTCGACAACGTGGCGGTGCTCGACGGCGGCATCGGCAAGTGGACCGCCGAGGGACGGCCGACCCGCTCCGGCGACGAGAGCTACCCGCCCGCGGACTTCGTCGGCACCCCCCGACCGGAGCTCTTCGCCGAGCTCGACGAGGTCAAGCAGGTCGTCGAGCAGGGCAGCGGGGCCTGCCTGATCAACTCGCTCTCGCCGCAGGACTTCCATGCCACCGAGTCGATCAGCTATGCCCGTCCCGGCCGCATCCCGGGCAGCCGGCACGTCTTCGTGGCGTCCCTGCTCAACCCGGCCGACGGCACCTTCCGGCCGGTGCCGGAGCTGCGGGAGATCTTCGCGCAGGTGCAGGCCGAGCCGGGCCGCAAGGTCACCTACTGCGGCGGCGGCATCGCCGCCACCGGTGACGCCCTGGCGCTGCGCCTGCTCGGCGAGACCGACGTGGCGATCTACGACGGCTCGCTGCGCGAGTGGACGTCCGACCCGTCCCTGCCACTCGAGGTGGGCTGAGCGCCGCGTCCCACCCGCCGAGCGGGGTCCCGGCCGACGGGCTGCGCGCCGCCGAGGGTGCCGTCCTTTTCCGGGGCGGCGCCCTCGACTGCTTTCGCTGTGCTGCGACGCCGGGTGATTACCACTCCCACCAGACAGATCGCGCCACCGACGAGGGTGAGAACGGTGGGCGCCTCGTCCAGCAGCGCCCAGGACATGAGCACCGAGACCACGGTGGCGAGATAGCCGACGGCACCGAGGCGGCCGGCCGGCACGTGACGCATCGCGTAGGCGTAGGTGGTGAAGGCGATGGCGGTCGGGAAGATTCCCAGGTAGACAGTGCCGAGCAGGGCGGCGGTGGACGCGGAGGGGGCTTGGGTGGCGAGCGCCGGAGTGAAGGGCAGCAGCGTGACGGTCCCGGCCAGGCAGCCGAGCCAGGTTGCCCGCAGCGCGTCCACGTCACGCAGGATGAGCTTCTGGATCAGCACGGAGACGGCGTAGAGGACGGCCGCGAGCAGCGCCAGGGTCAGGCCCCGGGCGTCGCCGCCGGTGGCGCCCATGCCGGTGGACATCAGCGCCACACCGCCGAAGGCGACCACGCAGCCGATGATGACGGGGGCCGGGAATCCCTCCTTGAGAAAGGCGCCGGCGCCGAGCGCGATGAGGACCGGCGCGGCGTTGACCAGCATTGCGGCCGTCCCCGCGTCGATGCTCCGCTCCGCGGCGTTGAGTGCCACGTTGTACGCGGCGAACCACATGGCGCCGTAGGCGGCGACGAGGGGCAGCACGCGCCGGGGCAGACGTCGGAGGCCACCCGCGCGCAGGGCGAGCGGCGTGAGCACGAGGGCGGCCACGGCGACCCGGGCCAGGGCCATCGGCCCGGGGGAGAGGTCCGTGCCGGCAGCCCGGATGACGACGAACGCGGAGCCCCAGAGCAGCGCCGTGACTGCGGCGGCCACCAGTGCGGACGGAGGTGTCCCGGGAGCGCGGTGGGGGACGGCAGGAGCGGTGCGAAGCGAATCGAGTGTCACACGTCCATCGTCGGCAGCCCTGCGCGTAAGGACAAGCGATGATTTCTACGCAACCGTTAAGCCTGACTGTATAGTCGTCGCCATGATCGACCTGCACCGCCTTCGGGTCCTGCGTTCGGTGGCCGCCACCGGATCCGTCAACCGCGCGGCGACGACTCTCGGCTACAGCCCCTCCGCGATCAGCCAGCAGCTGACCGCGCTGCAGCGCGAGACGGGGCTGCGCCTGGTCGAGCGCCAGGGCCGGGGCATCTCGATCACCGCGGCGGGACGGGCGCTGGCCGCCGAGGCCGAGCGGGTGCTGGACGTGGTCGGCGGCATCGACTCTCTCGTGGGGGACCTGCGCTCCGGGCGGGTCGGCAGTCTCTCCATCGGATACTTCGCCAGCGCCGGTACGGCCTGGATCCCTGCGATCGTCGGCACCCTCGTCGAGGAGTACCCCGACCTCCGCCTCGATCTGCGGCTCAACGACATCGGTGCCGGCGGCAGCGCGACGGCGGACGTCGAGGTGCTCGTGGGCGGGACGCGCGACCCGGCGATCGAGGGTTACCGGCTGTGGCACCTGTTGGACGACCCGTACGTGGCGGTGCTGCCCGCGGGCCACGCCGCGGCCGGCGCGGCAACGCTGGCCCTGGGCAGCCTCGCCGCCGAACGCTGGGTGAACAGCGACCCGCACGAGGGGTATTGCCGCCAGGTCATGCTCGACGCCTGCGCGCAGGCGGGGTTCGTGCCGCAGTTCCGCGTCGAGGCGCCCGAGTACGCCACCGCGATCGCCTTCGTCGCCGCCGGGGTGGGCGTCACCGTCATCCCCGCGCTGGGTGTCGGTGTCCTGCCCGCCGGCGTGGTGACCGTCCCGGTCGTCGAGCCGGCGCCGGTGCGCCGCATCCTGGTCGGGGTGCGGCCGGCCGCGGAGCGGCACCCCGCCGCGCAGCGTGCCGTCGAACTGCTCCGCACCCAGGTAGCGGCCGGCGCCGGCTCCGCCGACTGAACTCGGGAGCCGCCGCCGGCCTCGCCTGCCCGCGCTCAGCGGGCGTAGATCTCGAACTCCCAGAGCGAGAATCCGTACGTCGTGCCGCGGGTCAGCCCGGTCATCCGCACGTAGCGGGCGGTGACCGGGGTGAAGGCGATGGTGTCCTTGCCTCCGTCACCGGCGGTGCTGGACCAGACCGTGCGCCAGCTGCTGCCGTCGCCGGAGACCTCGATCCGGTACGACCGCCCGTACGCGGCCTCCCAGTCCAGCACCACCCGCCCCACCGGCTGCGCCGAGCCGAGGTCGACCCGCAGCGACTGGTTGTCCGACGAGGAGCTGGACCAGCGGGTGCCGGGGTTGCCGTCGACAGCCCTGGTGGCCGGGTACATCAGCTGGTTGCTGGTCGCGGTCACCGGCCGCCCGGCCGCCAGGTTCGGCGTGGCGGTGCCGCGCCGGGCCGGGAAGGAGACGACCTGCTGGTACGTCGGCCGGTTCTGCCAGGCGATCACCGGGTGGGTGATGCCGCCCAGCGGCGACTGGACGATTCCGTCGGCGCACCACTGGTCCCCGGCCGCGCAGTACCCGTCACCCGGGTAGACGGTGGCGGCCGGCTGGGCGAGCGCGGCGCCGAGGGTCTCCAGCAGCATCTGCCGGCAGGCGCCGGGCGACCCGTTGCCGCAGTAGGTGCGCCCCAGACCGCCGGCGACCGGTTCGCCGAGCACCGCCCGCAGGTCCTTGTGGACCCAGCCCCACCAGCCGTACTGGAAGGCGGAGCCCTTGTGGGTCTGGGCGGTGGCGGCCGAACCGGGCAGGGTGGAGACGTCGCCGGCCTGGTGCCCGGAGGGCGACTCGTTGACCTGTAGCGCGTTTACCAGGGACTGGTAGAGGCCGTCGCCGAGGGCGGCCTTGAACTGGCCGCGGACCAGCAGCGGCCACCAGGCGTCGAAGATCCGGATCGCCTCGGCGTGCCGGTACGCCTTGCTCCCCTTGGTGGTCTCCACCCGCAGCGCACCGTCGGCGCGCCAGGCCCGCAGCTTGGCGACCGCGTCGGCGAGCGCCGGGTCGGTGACCGCCTGGCGCTGCACCACCCGCAGCAGCACGTCGAGCACCTTGATCCCGCGCAGGTCGGTCAGCCCCGCCCGCTGCACCAGGCTGGTCAGGCTTGCCCGGTCGAACTTCTGCCCGGAGTCCAGCGCCGCCCGGATCGGCGCGTCGAGCAGGTCGCCGCGGTGCACCGCCCCGAAGCTGTAGTTGCCGTCGGCGGCGCCGAAGTCCCGGGCCTGCTTGTTGTTCCAGGAGACGTAGTAGTCCTGGTTCACCGAGTACGGCCGGCTCGCCAGCGGCGCGTACGTCGCGGTGTTGGTTGCCGGGTCGTAGCCCTGCCACTCGTATGCTGCCTCGCCCTTCATCGGCAGGTTCGGGTTGGAGCCGGCGGCGCGGACCGGGTTGAGCCCGGAGGTGAAGAAGGCCGACTGGTCGGCGTTGACGTAGAACCAGTTGAAGGCGTACCCGACGTTCGCCGCCGAGGCGCGGAAGGCGGCGGCGTCGCCCATCGCGGCCGGGTCGTTGAACATCTGGAACCCGATCGCCGAGTCGGCCTCGTGCCGGTAGGTGGCGCGCAGCTGGGTGAAGGCGTGTGGCCGGCCGTTCACCGTGCCGCGCCAGGCGACCAGCCCGAGCGCGGTCCGCCGCGCCACCAGCTTGTACGACCCGGCCGGGGTGGAGTCGGCGGCGGTGGGGGTCCAGGAGTTGCGGTGCGACAGCTCCTCCATCGGCCGGCACTGGCCGCGGTGCTGATAGTGGTTGCTCGCCAGGGTCGGCGCGCTGCCGTCGGGGGTGCAGAGCGCGACCGCGTACGTGTCGGTGATGTCGTGGGTGGAGGAGGTGGCGCTCCAGGCGTAGTCCTGGCCGCGGCCGAGCAGCACGTAGAGGTTGACGCCGGCGAAGGCGGCGCCGCGGGCACTGATTCCCGGTCCCTGGAGTTCCTGCACCATCAGCAGCTGCGGGGCGAAGTAGCCGGTCTGCGGGCCGAAGACCGCCACCGGATGGCCGCTGGTGGTGTGCGCGCCGGAGACCACGGCCGCGTTCGACATGCCCCGGTTCGCCGAGCCGATGGTGAGTCCGCTCAGGGCTGCGGCCAGCTCCGACGAGCCGGTGACGGCGTTGCTGCGCGCCGACCCGGTCGGGTCGGTCACCACCGGTTCCGCCATGGGTGAGCCGGCGTCGGGGAGCACCACGCTCGCCGCGTCCGGGGAGCCGGAGCCGTACGGGAAGCTCTGCCCGTCGTGCAGGGTCAGCACGGTCTCCGGGTCGTTCTGGGAGCGGAACGCCGTCCAGACCCGGTCGCCCTCGGTGTTGCCGTACTTCGCGCGGGCGGCGATGCGTACCAGCGCGGATTCCATCTCGTGGCCGCCGCCGCCACCGAAGAGGCCGCCGACGACGCCGGCGACGGCGATCAGGTCGGTCATGGTGAAGGCCTTCGGCCCGCCGGCGTTGGTGATGGCGTCGAGGTGGCCGGTGAGGACGTACTCGCCGGGGCAGTTGCGGTCGGCCATGCACTTCGTGATGTACGCGTTGACGCCGGCGATGTAGCTCGCCACGTCCTGGTAGAGCTGCTCGCCTCGCGCGCCCTTGCTCCGCAGCGCGGTGACCTGCGCCTGGAGGTCGGCCTCGGTGTAGGGGGAGTTGCGCCAGACGCTCTGCTCCAGGGCGCGGTTGCCGGGGGCGCCGCCGGCGAAGGGGGTGAGGGTGCCGCGCCCGACGTGCCGGAGCAGGTCCATGGTGAAGAGCCGGTCCTCGGCGCCGGCGTACCCGGCGCCGAACATCGTGCCGGAGCGGGTGGTGCCGGTGACGTGCGGGATGCCGGCGGCTTTGTCGCGGACGATGGTGACGTCCGAGCGGGGGGAGTAGCTGCGTTCGACCTGGTTGGCCGGGACTCCGAAGGATGCGTCGTTGAAGAAGGTGCTGATCTGGTCCTCGCGCAGCCCGGCGTAGCCGTAGACGAGGTTGGCGTACTTGTCGAGCTGGTCGCGGGAGTGGGCCGGCAGGGTGCCGACGGTCTGGTGCAGCAGGATGCCGGCCAGGGTGGCGTTGCCGTTCTGGCCCGGCGGCAGGATGTCGGCGCACTCGCCGAGGCAGTAGTCGGTGGGGGTGAAGGCGGCTGCGGCGGGGGGCGGCGCCGCCAGGACGGCGATCGCCAGGCTGCCGGTGACGACGACGGCGGTGGCGGCGGCGAGAAGCCGGTGGGGGAGACGGACGGGAAGGGGCTGGCGTCGGGGCATGAGGGACCTCGCAGGAGGAGTGGGACCCGTATCCGAGAACCGTTCAGCCCATGAATGTTAACGACGAATTCGCATGTATGAAACATTCTTTGCGGATGGCGCGTCTAACGGCTCGGCCCTTGGCCGGTTCGTCCCCGTCACAGTCGGCAGGCTGGCCACCCCGGGTGCTGGTGCCGCCGGTACGGTCGGTGCCATGAGCAGCAGACCCGCCGCAGGCGGCGGCCGGTGGGTGCCGGTGGCCCCGCAGCGGTTGACCCGCTGGATCGCCGGCTTCAGCGAACGGCATGGTCCCGTCACCGAGCTTGTCCAGCCGTACGGGGTCCTGCTGCGCGCCGAGGACGGCGCCGCCGCCGAACTGCACGCCTCGCCCGGCGCGACCTCCACGGGTGACGTGGACGGTTTCGTGGCGGAGGCGAACCGGCCCCGCCGGATCGGGTTGCTGCTGGCCCGCAAGGGCGCGGTGGCCGTCGGCGTCGCCGACGGCACCGAACTGGTCGCCTCGAAGGTCGACCGCGCCTACGTGCAGGGCCGCACCGCGGCCGGCGGCTGGTCCCAGCAGCGCTTCGCCCGCCGCCGCGACAACCAGGCCAAGGCGGCGCTGGGGGAGGCGGCCGAACTGGCCGTACGGATCCTGCTGCCGGAGGCCGGCCGGCTCGCCGCGCTGGTCACCGGTGGCGACCGGCGGGCGGTGGACGGGGTGCTCGCCGACCGGCGGCTGGCCCCACTTGCGCCGCTGCGCGCCGACCGCCTCCTCGACGTCCCCGAACCCCGCCACGCCGTCCTGGTCGAGGCGATCGCCGCCGCCCGGGCGGTGCAGATCCTGGTCCGCGAACCGGCCGGGGAGTGACGGGCGGCGGCCCTGGTCGACCGCCTCCGAGTAGTGCCCGGCCGGTGGTCCGGCGCCTCAGGCCTGGTCGTTGTCCTTGAGCGCGCCCCAGCCGTGCCAGCGGTCGATCTCGATCACCGCGCTGAACCGTTCCCGGTCCCGGCGCGGGTAGGGCCTGCCGGTGTAGTGCCGGGAGATGCGGTCGATGTCGGCCAGGTCGGTGTCGGGGCGGAACTCGACCACCCGGCCGATCAGGCTCACGTGGGTGTACCAGCTCTCATCGTCGAGCACGGTCAGCGTGGTCCGCGGATCGGCGCGCAGGTAGTCGAGCCGCTTGCGTCCGCCGTCCATGTTCACCAGGATCCGGCCGTCGTCCCAGAGGTACCAGGTCGCGGTGGAGACCGGCTGCCCATCGGGGCGCAGGGTGGTGATGACGGCGGGGTTCGCCTTGCACAGCATCGCGACGGCTTCCTCGGGCAACGGCGGCTTCGACATCTCGGCTCCTTTACGGCGGGTGCGATCTTTTCACCGTAGTGCCGTCATGCCCGGACAGCAGGGAGCCATCCGGATCAGACGGCGCCGCCGAAGGTGTCGCAGCCGGCCGGGTCGCCGCTGGTGTAGCCCTTGTTGAACCAGTCCCGGCGCTGCGCCGACGAGCCGTGGGTGAACTCGTCCGGGTTGACCGGCCGGTCGGCGCGCTTGGAGATGGCGTCGTCGCCGATGCGCTCGGCGGTGTCGATCGCCTCGGCGATGTCCTGCTCGGTGATGCTGGTGAAGATCTTCTGTCCGCGGTCGTCGGTGGTGCCGGTGGCGTTGCGCGCCCACGCGCCCGCGAAGCAGTCGGCTTGCAGCTCCAGCCGCACCGAAAGGTCGTTGGCGTTGCCCGGGTCGCGCTGCTGCTGGCGGGCGACCTGGGCGTTGGTGCCGAGCAGGTTCTGCACGTGGTGGCCGTACTCGTGGGCCAGCACGTACGGCTGCGCGAACTCGCCTTCGGCGCTGAGCTGGGTGCTGAGCACCTCGTAGAAGGCGACGTCGATGTAGACCTGCGAGTCGGCCGGGCAGTAGAAGGGGCCGACGCCGGAGTCGGCGCGGCCGCAGTCGGTGTTGACGGCCTGCTCGAAGAAGACGGTCCGGGTCGGCTTGTACTGCTCGCCGAACGCCTCGGGCAGGGCCGTCTGCCAGTACGCCTGGATCGAGTTGACGTAGAGGGTGTTGCGGCAGTCGAGCTGCTCGAGCGCGTTCTCGGCCGCGCAGCGCTCCTCGAGCTGGGTGTTGTCGCCCTGCTCGGAGCCGCCGCCGAGCACCTGGTTGAGGCCGAAGCCGCCGCCGAGCAGCATCACCACGACGGCCACCAGCAGGCCGACGATCCCACCGCGCCCACCACCGCCGCCGCCGCCGATCGGAATGCCGAGACCGCCGCCTCCGCCGCCGGAGCCGCGTCGGTCGTCGATCTGGCTGGTGTCGATCCGTGCGCCCTTGTTCAGTTCCATGATGACCTCGACCGTCCCTGATCCGCTCTCGTGGTGCCGGGCCTCCCGGCGTGCGACCGGGATGGCACAGCGGTACCCGATGATCTTGAACGGTAATCCGTGCGCCCCGTTCAGCCCGGCCCGGTACAATCGGTGCCGTGCTGCGCTGCGAAGGCTGAACCGCCCCGCGCCGACGACCGATCCGATCTCGTCGGCGCTTTCGCGTGCCCTGAATCAGCCCTTCCCGAGCCCCCCGAGAGCGAGTTCGCCGAAATGATCACCGCCACCGGCCTGGAGTTGCGCGCAGGCTCCCGGATTCTGCTGTCCGACGCCACCCTGCGGGTCCAGCCCGGCGACCGGATCGGCCTCGTCGGCCGCAACGGCGCCGGCAAGACCACCACCCTCAAGGTCCTCGCCGGGGAAGGGCAGCCGTACGCGGGCCAGATCGACCGGCGCAGCGCGATCGGCTACCTGCCGCAGGACCCGCGTACCGGCGATCTGGACGTCACCGGCCGCGACCGGGTCCTCTCCGCCCGCGGGCTGGACGTGCTGATGTCCGAGATGAAGGCGATCGAGGAGAAGCTCGCCACCGACGCCTCCGACAAGCTGGTCCGCCGCTACGGCGCGCTCGAGGACCAGTTCGCCGCCCTCGGCGGGTACGGCGCCGAAGCCGAAGCCGCGCGCATCTGCGCCAACCTGGGGCTGCCCGACCGGGCGCTCGCCCAGACCATCGGCAC
Organism: Melissospora conviva; assembly: GCF_049523535.1. Classification (NCBI taxonomy): domain Bacteria; kingdom Bacillati; phylum Actinomycetota; class Actinomycetes; order Micromonosporales; family Micromonosporaceae; genus Melissospora; species Melissospora conviva. The sequence continues at coordinate 500,413 of NZ_JBLLDT010000002.1, read as the reverse complement.
CCTCTCCGGTGGTCAGCGCCGCCGGGTGGAGCTGGCCCGGATCCTCTTCCGCGACGCCGGCGAGAACGGCGGCGGGATCCTGCTGCTCGACGAGCCCACCAACCACCTCGACGCCGACTCGATCGCCTGGCTGCGCAGCTTCCTCGCCAACCACAAGGGCGGGCTGATCGTGATCTCCCACGACGGCGACCTGCTCGAGGCCGTCGTCAACAAGGTCTGGTTCCTCGACGCCACCCGCAGCGTCGTCGACCAGTACAACCTGGGCTGGAAGTCGTACCTCGAGGCGCGTGAGACCGACGAGCGCCGCCGCCGCCGGGAGCGCGCCAACGCCGAGAAGAAGGCCGGCGCCCTGATGGCGCAGGCCGACAAGATGCGCGCCAAGGCCACCAAGACCGTCGCCGCGCAGAACATGGCCCGCCGCGCCGAGCGCCTGATGTCCGGCCTGGAGGAGGTCCGCAGCTCCGACCGGGTGGCCAAGGTCCGCTTCCCGAACCCGGCGCCCTGCGGCAAGACCCCGCTGACCGCGGCCGGCCTGAGCAAGTCGTACGGGTCGCTGGAGATCTTCACGGACGTGAACGTCGCGGTCGACCGCGGCTCGCGGGTGGCGATCCTCGGGCTCAACGGCGCCGGCAAGACCACCCTGCTGCGGATGCTCGGCGGGCTGCTCGAACCCGACACCGGCGAGGTGCGGGCCGGCCACGGGCTGCGGCTGGGCTACTACGCCCAGGAGCACGAGACCCTGGACGTCGAGCGCACCGTGCTGGAGAACATGCGCAGCGCCGCGAGCGAGCAGACCGACACCGAGCTGCGCAAGATCCTTGGCGCCTTCCTCTTCTCCGGCGACGACGTCGACAAGCCCGCCGGGGTGCTCTCCGGCGGGGAGAAGACCCGGCTGGCGCTCTCGACGCTGGTCTGCTCCGGCGCCAACGTGCTGCTGCTCGACGAGCCGACCAACAACCTCGACCCGGTCAGCCGCGAGCAGGTCCTCGACGCCATCGCCCGCTACCCCGGCGCGATCGTCCTGGTCACCCACGACCCCGGCGCGGTGCTGGCGCTCAAGCCGGACCGCGCGATCCTGCTGCCCGACGGCGACGAGGACGCCTGGAGTGACGATCTGCTCGAACTGGTCGAACTCGCCTGATCCGACGGCACGCCCGCGAGTCCGTCGGCCCGACCCGGACGATCACTGATCGGGTACCCGACAAATGCTCTGCGTGTCGATTGGCGAATGGTTGTTGGCTGGCGCATGATCGTTCGAGGCGGTCTAATAGGTGGGACCGTATCGAACCGCACAGTCTGGGACGTGAGGAATCAGCATGGCAGCCACTGGCACAGCCACCAGCACTGAGAAGGGTCGCCGGATCGTCGGAGCCGAGCGGCAGACGCTCGCCAAGGACCTGGTCAAGCGGTACACCTCCGGGGAGAGCATCCGTGCTCTGGCGGCCTCGACCGGCCGTAGCTACGGATTCATCCACCGGGTGCTCACCGAGTCCGGCGTCCAGCTCCGCCAGCGTGGCGGCGCGCGACGACGCAAGAAGGCGTGACCAACAACCTGACCGGGCCGAGCCCGGTTCCGAACCGGTAGGAGCCATGACCGCAGGAATCGGCGTTCGGCTGGAATGCGACGGGCCGGTCGCGACAGTGACGTTGTGCCGGCCCGACGTGCTCAACGCGCAGACGCCCGCCATGTGGCGGCAGATGCGCGAGTTCTCCCGGGACCTGCCCGGGGACGTACGAGTGGTCGTGGTGCGCGGGGAAGGTCGGTCGTTCTCGGCCGGCCTCGACCTCGGCGTTGTCCGCGGCGACGGCGAGGACTCCTTCGCCGGGCTCACCATGCTCCCGCCGCAGGAGTGCGCGGACCGCATCGCGCAGTTCCAGGAGGCGTTCACCTGGCTGCACCGGCCGGACATCATCTCCGTCGCCGCAGTGCAGGGGCACGCCATCGGCGCCGGCTTCCAGCTCGCGCTCGCCTGTGACCTGCGGGTGCTCGCCGAGGACGCCCGTTTCGCCATGGCGGAGGTGACCCTCGGCCTGGTCCCCGACCTGGCCGGCACCAAGCGCCTGGTCGAGCTGGTCGGCTACGCGCGGGCGCTGGAGATCTGTGCGACCGGCCGCCGGATCGAGGCCACCGAGGCACGCCGGCTCGGTCTGGCCACCGTGGTGGTCGCAGGCGGCGACCTCGACGAGGCCGTCGCGGACCTCACCTCGGCGCTGCTGGCCGCGGACCGTGCCGCGGTGATCGAGATCAAGGCGCTGCTCGCCGGCGCCGCCGGACGCACCCACGCCGAGCAGCAGCGCGTCGAGCGGGAAGCGCAGACGCGCCGCTTCCGGGAGATCGCCGGCATCGAGGACTAGCGGGAGGCGCCGGGAAGAAGCGGGGCGCGGTACGCGTTGTACCGGCGTCGGCCAGAATTGCCAGGTCGGCTGCGAACCCGCTCGGACCGGAGGTAACCGTTGTCCCACCCAATGCCCGGCGGCGGCGGCATGGGGGGCCGGAGCATGCTCCGCTCCATGCGCAGCCAGGACGAGGTCGACGGCCACACCCTGCACCAGGGCACCGCCCGCCGGGTGCTGGAGTTCGCCCGCCCCTACCGGCGTGACATCACCGTCTTCCTGGTCACGGTGGTGCTCGCCGCGGTGATCGGGGTGGCGACCCCGCTGCTGGCCGGCTCGGTCATCACCGCCATCGGCGACCAGCAGGGTTCGATCGTGATCCGCCTCGCGCTGGTCATCGCCGGCCTGGCCGTCGCCGAGGCGCTGCTGTCGCTGGCCCAGCGCTGGTACTCCGCGCGCATCGGTGAGGGGATCATCCTCGACCTGCGGACCCGGGTCTACGACCACGTCCAGCGGATGCCGTTGCAGTTCTTCACCCGTACGCAGACCGGCGCCCTGGTCAGCCGCCTCAACAACGACGTGCTCGGCGCCCAGCGCGCCTTCACCTCCACCCTCTCCGGTGTGGTCAGCAACGTCATCCAGTTCACGCTCACCGCCGGGGCGATGTTCATCCTCTCCTGGCAGATCACCGCGCTGTCGCTGGTGCTGCTGCCGATCTTCATCATCCCGGCCCGCCGGGTCGGCAAACGGCTGGCCGAGATCACCCGGGAGTCGTACCAGCTCGACGCCAAGATGAACGCCACCATGACCGAGCGGTTCGGCGTCTCCGGCGCGCTGCTGGTCAAGCTCTTCGGTGAACCGGAGGCGGAGGCCGAGCGCTTCGGGCGACGTGCCACGCGCGTACGCGACATCGGCATCCTCTCGGCGATGTACTCCCGCACGTTCTTCGTCGCGATGCTCCTGGTTGCCTCGCTGGCCCAGGCGCTCACCTACGGACTGGGCGGCTGGTTCGCCGTCCAGGGGGCGCTGGAGGTCGGCACCGTCGTGTCGATGGCGATGCTGCTGACCCGCCTCTACGGCCCGCTGACGGCGCTGTCCAACATCCGGGTGGACGTGATGAGCGCGCTGGTCTCCTTCGACCGGGTCTTCGAGGTGCTGGACCTGAAGCCGGCGATCGCCGAGAAGCCCGCCGCGGTGACGATTCCGCGCGGCGACGGCCGGGTGGAGTTCCGCGACGTCGTCTTCCGCTACCCGAGCCCCGCGGAGGTCTCGCTGGCCTCCCTGGAGGACGTGGCGACGCTGGACCGCACCGTCTCCGAGCCGGTACTCAAGGGCGTCTCGTTCACCGTCGAACCGGGTCAGATGGTGGCCCTGGTCGGTCCCTCCGGCGCCGGCAAGTCCACCACCTCGATGCTGCTCTCGCGCGTCTACGACGTCACCTCCGGGCAGGTCCTCGTCGGCGGCGTCGACGTCCGGGACGCCACCTTCGGTTCGCTGCGCGACGAGATCGGCGTCGTCACCCAGGACTCGCACCTGTTCCACGAGACCATCGCCGAGAACCTCCGGTACGCCAAGGCCGACGCCACCGACGCCGAGATCTGGGCCGCCCTGGACGCCGCCCAGGTCGGCGACCTGGTCCGGGACCTGCCCGACGGGCTCGAAACGGTGGTGGGGGAGCGGGGTTACCGCTTCTCCGGCGGCGAGAAGCAGCGCATCGCCATCGCCCGGCTGCTGCTCAAGGCCCCGTCGATCGTGATCCTCGACGAGGCGACGGCCCACCTCGACTCCGAGTCCGAGGCGCAGGTGCAGCGGGCGCTCGCGGTGGCGCTGGCCGGGCGTACCGCCCTGGTGATCGCCCACCGGCTCTCCACCGTCCGCGACGCCGACCAGATCCTGGTCCTGGAGGACGGCCGGATCGTCGAGCGCGGCCGGCACGAGGAGCTCATCGCCGCCGGCGGGCTCTACGGCGAGCTGTACCGCACGCAGTTCGCCGTGGCCGGCTCACCGCAGCCGTACCTGGAGCAGAGCGGACCCGCGCCGATCTCCAGCGTGCCGATGCGCGACTACGCCGCCGACGACGTCCTGCCGGCGACCCCGGCGGGAAGCTGACCGGCCCGGCGCGACGCGGGCGGGCAACCTTCCCCGGCGGCGGCGCCGGTCAGGGCGGCGTACGCCTCAGCCGGCCTCCGTGGCGCGGCGCAGTTCGGCGAAGGCCGCCCCCAGGGTGACCGGGGTGAAGTGGGCGTTCAGCCCACTCGGATTGGGCAGCACCCAGCACCGGGCGCCGCCGATCAACTCCGGCTGCTCGCCGAAGCCGGCCTTCGGGCGGGCGAACCCGATCCGGTACGCCGTAACCCCGACCACCGCCACCCAGGCCGGGGTGTAGCGGCGTGCCTTCGCCGTTAACTGCGCCGCGCCCTCGGTCAGCTCGGCCGGGGTGAGCTCGTCGGCCCGGGCGGTGGCCCGGGGCACCACGTTGGTGATGCCCAGCTCCAGGTCGAGCAGGTCGTGCTGCTCGCTGGGGTGCAGCTGCCGGTCGGTGAAGCCGCCGAGGTGCAGCGCCGGCCAGAAGCGGTTGCCCGGCCGGCCGAAGTGCCAGCCGGTGGCCGCGGTGTAGAGGCCGGGGTTGATGCCGGCGAAGAGCACCCGCAGCCCTGGCGCGATGACGTCGGGAATGGTCCGCCCCGCCGCGGCGGCCAGCTCGTCCCGGCTGATCCGCGGAAAGCGGGGCTGCTCGCCGGCCATCAGAAGGCGCGCAGCGCGCCGCCGTCGACCGGGACGGCGACGCCGGTCAGGTAGCCGGCCGCGGGGGAGAGGACGAAGGCGGCGACCCGGCCGAACTCGGCCGGCTCACCGAGGCGGCGCAGCGGGATCGCCGCCTCCGCCTGCGCCCGGGCCCGCCCCGGGTCGCCGGTGGCGGCGAAGAGCTCCCGGTTGCGGTCGGTGAGGATCCGGCCGGGCAGCAGACTGAGCACCCGTACGCCCCGCGGGCCGTGCTCGTCGGCCAGTTCCTTGGCGACGGCGGCGAGTCCGGGGCGCAGCCCGTTGGAGATGCCGAGCCCGGCCAGCGGGGCGCGGACCGAACTGGAGAGCACCAGGGCGACGGAGCCGCCGGCGCCAAGCTCGGCGGCGAAGGTACGTGCGGCGCGGACCGTGCCGAGGAAGACGGTCTCGAACGACGTCCGCCACTGCGCGTCGTCGGTCGCGCTCGCAGTGCCGGGCGGTGGGCCGCCGACCGAGACCAGCGCGCCGTCCAGTCGTCCGTAGTGCTGCCGGGCGAGGGCCACCAGCCGCTCGGCGGTGTCGGCGTCGGCGAGGTCCGCGCCGAGGCCGACGGCCCGCTCCGGTCCGCCCAGCCGCTGCGCTGCCGCGGCGACGCGCTCCGCGTTGCGGCCGGCGAGCACCACCCGTGCGCCGTCGGCGACCAGTTGCTCCGCGGTGGCGAAGCCGAGCCCGCGGGAGGCTCCGGTGAGCACGTAGACGCGATCGGCGAGTCCGAGATCCATACCGTTGATCCTGCCGTACGGGCCGGGGGCGGTCAGCGCCGCCGGTACGTCACGCGGATCTGCCCGCGCGCCTGGACTGCGATCGCGCCGTCGACGCGCCGCACTGTGGGCAACCGGCGGTGTACCGGAGGTCGCCGGCCGTCGTACCGGGCGCCGGCCTCCCGGCCGGCGAGCTCCCGCGCGCCGAGAGCCGGCAGGTCGCCTGCTGCGTGCAGGCTGCGGGCCAGGTCCCAGCCGTCGCGCAGTGGTCCGTTGCCCGGCCGGGTCGCCGCCCACGCGGTGAAGACCTCGTGCCACCTCCTACCCAGCCCGGTCGCGAGCAGTGGCCAGTAGCGGGCGGCGAGGTCGGCCCGTTTGTGCAGCAGCGCCTGCCGGGCCAGGCCAACCCGGACCGGGTCGAAGCCGGGCGGGACGGCGGCGCCGCAGGCGATCGCCGCCGCGAGTTCCGTCTGCCGGGCGGCCAGCCGGTCGTTCATGTCGTCGCCGGGCATCCGGCCGCTGCGGCGATCCGGTCGAGTTCGGCGCGGAGCTGTGCCGCGGGCGGATAATTCCCGTCGCGTTCGAGCATTACCGCCGGCGGCCTGCGCCGGGCGCAGAGTTCCCGCAGCAACGCCAGCACGGGTTCGCCGATCGGATCGGTGTGGGTGTCGTGGTAGACGCCGTCGCTCTCCCGGCCGCCGGCGACGTGCACGTACGCGACGCGTTCCAGCGGCAGCCGGTCCAGCAGCGCCACGGGATCGGTGCCTCGGTTGACGGCGTTGGCGTAGACGTTGGCGATGTCCAGCAGCAGCCATGCGCCGCTGCGGTCGAGGATCTCGGTGAGGAAGTCGGCTTCGTCGAGTTCGTCGTCGGGCCAGTCGAAGAGTGCCGCGATCGGTTCGAGAGCGAGCGGCACGCAGAGTTCGGCCTGGGTGCGGTCGATGTTGGCCACGAGGGCGTCGATCGCCTCCCGGGTACGCGGTACCGGGAGCAGGTGCCCCGCCTCGATGCCGCCGGCCCGGACGAAGGCGATGTGTTCGCTGACCATCGGTGCCTGCAGGGTCCGTGCCAACGCGGCGAGGTGGGCGACCCGGGCCGGTTCGACCGGCTCCGCGCCGCCGAGTGAGAGCCGGGTGCCGTGCGGTACGACGGCGATGCCGCGGGCGCGCAGGCCGGCCAGTGGAGGCGGGAGCGGGCCGGCCGGTTCGAGCGTCTCGGCGATCACCTCCACGAAGCTCAGGCCGGGCAGCCCGGCGACGATCTCTGCGATCTCCGGTCGCCAGCCGATGCCGATTCCGGTGCCGTCAGACGTCATCTGCCCTGGCCTCCGCGTCCCGGTCGATGGACGGACGCCGACACCCTGCCTGTCGACAACGGGACCGGGGGCGCCGTCTCAGTTGCCACCGCCGCCGCCACCACCGCAGCCGCCACCGCCCCCGCAGCCGCCGGAGCAACCGCCGGAGCAACCGCCTCCACCTCCACCGCCGCTGTAACCGCCGGTGTAGCCAGCGTGACTGTAGCCGTTCGAGTACGTCAGCTCCTGTTGTGGGATGCCGGCGTGTTCGGCGAGTTCGGCGTCCAGTTGCCAGAGCGTGACGGGTCCGTAGAGGGCGACGCCCCGTGCCGCGTCGCCGGGCTTGGTGGGCAGATCGGTGTAGCTGCGCGGATACGCCGAGCGCATCGAGTGCAAGGCCTGCTTCGCTGTCAGGGTGACCCGGGGGATGGTGACACCGCGGAGGGCCACCACGCCGATCACATGGACCGCCAGGAATGCGCCGACCAATCCCCAGGGAGTGTCCGTGACGATGCCGGCGATCATTCGGACGAGCCCGATCCCGATGAGGGCGAATGTCAGCAACCGGAGCGCCTTCGCGATCCGGCGGGTTCCTGCGGTGAGGACCAGACCGGCGGAATCGGCTTGCCGCCGCAGCCGGTGGACGGAGGCGATCACTTCGTCATCGATGGCGAGCCTCCGTGCCTCGATTCCGCGCCGGGCGGCCCGGTGCACCGCCCGTTCCAAGTCGGTACGTCCGCCTTGGGGTTGCTGGGCGGAGAGTCGTCCGCTCGTGGTCACCGCTATGGCGCCGGCGACCCAGAGCTCGGCCAGCGCGGCGTGGACCGGGGCCGCGCGGCCTCCGGTGAGGTAGGCCGCGATCTCGGGTTGCAGGTACCGATTGCGGAGGGCACGGGGTCCGGTGAATCGGAGACGCTGGTGCAGCAGCGTGACGACGAGCAGGACCGCTGCGGCGATCGCGTAGAGGATGAGGAAGTGGGGGCCGGAGATGCCCCAGATCTTTGCGGCTGCGCTCGAGACACCCATCGGCGCTCCTGTCCCATAGCGGGAAGTCAATTCTCGCCGGGAGGGACGCCAGAGGGAAGTGTCGGTTCGCCGACCAGGTGCTTTCGGGTCAGTCCTGGGGTGTGCGGCGGCGTACGGCCTCTTCGACCAGGTCGAGCACCGGATCGAGGTCCCCGGCCGGTCGGCCCATGGCCAGGTGCAGCACCAGGCCGTCGTAGGCGAGCTCCAGGAACTGGGCCAGGACGTCGATCGGTACGTCGTCGCGCAGCACGCCGGCCTCGCGTTGACGCACGAGCCGCTCCCGGGTCGCGTCGGCGACGGCCGCGGCGCGTTCGGCCCAGCGGCGGGCGAAGGCGGGGTCGGTGCGCAGCCGGCGGGAGACCTCGAGCTGGCTGCCGAGCCAGCCGGCGGTGTCGGGGGAGGTCGCGCTCTCCAGCAGCTCCCGCATGACCTGGACCAGGCCGTTGCGGGCGACGGTCTCGACCATCGTCGCCGCGTCGTCCTCGGCGACCGCCAGGAAGAGCGAGTCCTTGTCACGGAAGTGGTGGAAGATGGCGCCGCGGGAGAGCCCGGTTGCCTCCTCGAGCCGGCGAACGGTGGCGCCCTCGTAGCCGTGCCGGGCGAAGCAGCCACGCGCCGCGGCAAGAATCTCCTGGCGGCGTGCGTCGAGCTGGTCCTGGCTTACCCTGGGCACGCAGCCGATCGTTCCAGGCCACCGCATACTTTGCAAACCGTACGTACGGCTTGTTCTCGCTCGTCGGCGTCGATGGCTGCCTATGATCGCCGGGTGAGCCTCGCCCCGGCACCTTCCGCGCCCCTCACCGTCGCGACCATCCAGGCCGACCCGGTCCCGGGCGACCTGCCCGGCAACGCCCGGCGCGCGGCCCGGCTGGTGACCGAGGCAGGTGCGGCCGGGGCCGCACTGGTGGTCCTGCCCGAGCTCTTCCTGTCCGCGTACCACCTGCCGGTTCTGGCTGCCGATGCCGGCACGGATGTCGCCGCCGACGCCGGCCGGCGGGTCGACGACCCGCGGCTGGACCCGCTGCGGGCCGCCGCCGACGCAGCCGGCGCGACGGTCGTCGTCGGCGCCGCCGTACGGCATCCCGACGCCCGGCGTACCTGCTCGGTGCTGGTGCTGCGGCCCGGCGGCGAGTGCGTCGCCGGATACGACAAGCAGCACCTCTGGGCCGACGAGCGGAAGATCTTCGTCCCGGGCGACCGCGGCGCGACCCTGGTGGTCGCGGGCTGGCGGTTCGGCCTCGGGGTCTGCTACGACGGCTGCTTCCCGGAGCACGGGCGCGCGGCGGCCGCCGACGGCGCGCACGGCTACCTCTGCCCGAGCGGCTATCTGCGCGGGTCCGAGCATCGGCGCGACCTGTACTACGCCGCCCGGGCGCTGGACAACACCATGTACGTCGTCTTCGCCAATTCCGTCGACGGGACCGCTCCGTGGTGTTTCAACGGCGGCGCGGCGATCTACGACCCGGAAGGGCGGGCGCTGGTGCGCGGCGCCGACAGCGGCGAGGCGGTGTTGACGGCGCGGCTGGATCCGGTGCGCCTGACCCGGGTGCGCGCGGCGCACACCATGCTCATCGACCGGTTGCCGGCTCAGGGGTCGCCCGGACGGGCACTGCTCACCTGATCGGCCGCCCCGGCAGGCATCGGTTTTCCCGGCCGGCATCCATCAGGGTTCCGGGCTGCAATTCGTCGTTCTCGCGGCCGGAATTGACGACTTTCACGGCCGGAATTCATGGCTTTCATGGCCGCCTTGCGACGGTGAGCTATTCCCAGCACGCCGGGGCTGCCGTAACCTGCCCCCGTGCCACTGCTCCTCCTCGATATCGACAACACGCTGCTCGACCGCACCGGGGCACTGCGGGCGTGGGGTGACCGTTTCCTCGCCGACCTGAACGCGCCGGCGGAGGACATCGACTGGCTTCTGGACTTCGATGCCGACGGGCTCACCGACCGCTGGGACCTCGCCGACGCGATCCGGCAGCGGTATGACCTCCGCACGCCCTCGATCGACCTGGTGGAGGCGATCGAGGAGGGGATAGCGGCGAACCTGCGCCTGGATCCGTTGCACGCGTGTGCGCTGCGGATCGCCGACGCCGCAGGGTGGGTGCCGGTGGCGGTCAGCAACGGCAGGACCCGGGAGCAGGAGCGGCTCATCCGGCTCACCGGGCTCGACCGCTACCTCGCGGACTGGGTGATCTCGGAGGAGGCGGGGGTGAGCAAACCCAATCCGCGCATCTTCACCCTGGCGGCGCAGCGGGCCCGGATGACGATGCGGGGCGCCTGGGTCGTCGGTGACGGCCCGGAGGGGGACATCGGCGGCGCGGCGGCCGCCGGTCTGCGCAGCGTCTGGTTGCACCGCGGGCGACGCTGGACCGAGCAGCGCTTCGCCCCGACCTGCGCCGCCGACGGCCTGATCGCCGCCATCGCCGCGGTGCTCGCCGGATGATCCGTTACTGCAGGTAGCTCTCGACCTCGGGCTTGGGTCGCGGCCCCGTCTGGTCGGGGTCGGCGCCGGACTGACGCGCCGCGCGGCGGCGGCGGAGCAGATCCCAGCACTGGTCCAGCGATTCCTCCAGTTCCCGCAGTCGGGTCTGGGCCGAGCCCGTGCCCTCCTCCGCCTCCTGGGCCTCGGCGCGCAGCCGGTGTTCCTCGTCGACCAGTTCGTTGATCCGCTGCAGGATTGTCGTGTCGTCCATGCTCCGAGCCTGGCACAGCCCGGCCGCGCTCGCCCGGATTCGGCCATCGATCTCGCTGCGGCCACCGGGCGGTACGACCCCGCGCGTGCTGCAGCGGCCCGGCCGGGCGCTCGGCGGGGTGACGACATCCTCCTGCGTCGATCGCACGACCCGGGCCGTGCGGCCGCTCGTCTCCAACCGTGACGCTGACTGAGCAAACAGTCAGCAGGAAAACGGATCCAAAGTGGAGATATGAGTCACCGGTGTCGCGGATTTTCCCAGCGGTATCTAGAGAAGGGCTCATGTTGGTGGCATGCTGTCCGCGATCGTAACGCCGCATGACCGTTCAAACACTCAGCGGGTTTTCCGCTGCGTGTGGTGCAGGATGGAGAACAATCATGACCGAGGCGAGCGCCGACGCGCGGCCAACCACGACCGCCGAGGCCCCGTTCGTTCCGCTGCGGAAGATGCTTCGCGGTGGTCTGCTACGCGACCCGCTGCAGACGCTCATCGACGCGGCCGACGAACACCCCGGCAAGGTCGTCCAGCTCAGCCTCGGCACCGTCCGCGCCTTTCTGGTGAGCGAGCCCAGGCACGTGCAGCACGTGCTACGGGACAACGCCAAGAACTACACCCGCGCGGGCGACAACATGCTCTACAAATCCGTGCGCAAGCTCTCCGGCGAGGGCATCTTCTCCGAGGGGGAGGTCTGGGAGGCGAGCCGACGGCGGATGCAGCCGCACTTCACCGCCAAGCGGATCGACTCCTACATCGAGCCGATGTCGCGGGCGGTCAACGCGGCCCTGGACGACCTCGCCATCCCGGCGGAGGGCGCCACTCTGGACGCCGGGTCCACGACCTCGCGGATCATCTGCCAGACCATGACCACGGTCTTCTTCGGCGGCAAGATCCCGCTGTCGGACGCCATGACCATCATCGAGAACCAGGAGGTCGTGGCGAACACGTTGCGGTACCGGCTGCTGGTTCCCTTCTACCCGAACGCATTGCCGTTCCCGGGCGACTTCGCGTTCGCCCGGGCCGTGAAGAACATCGACGCGGTGGTCTACCCGCTGATCCGCAAGGAGCGGGCCAACCCCAGCGGCGACCCGGATGCCCTCTCCACCCTCGCCACCGCCGTGGACGCCGACGGCAATCTCCTGCCCGAGCGGCAGGTCCGCGACGACATCGTCTCGATCTTCGCCACCACCACGGAGACGACCTACAACCTGCTCGCCTGGCTCTGGCCGGTGCTCGAGGCGCACCCGGCGATCGCCGCGCGGATGCAGGAGGAGATCGACAGCGTCGTCCGGGCCGGTGAGCCGATCACCCAGGAGCAGCTCGGCCGGCTGCGCTACTCCAAGATGGTGATGGACGAGCTGGTCCGGCTCTACCCCTCCGGCTGGCTGATTCCGCGTACGTCGGTGGAGGACGACGTCATCGACGGCGTCCACATCCCGGCCGGCTCGCACATCGCGCTGAGCCCGGTCACCACCCACCGGCTGCGGGCGTACTGGGACCGGCCCAACGAGTTCGATCCCGAGCGCTTCGCTCCGGAGCAGCCCAAGCGGCAGCACCGCTACGCGTACTACCCCTTCGGCGGCGGTGGCCACCAGTGCATCGGCATGTACCTCTTCGGCATCGAGGCACCGCTGGTCGCGGCGGCGATCCTGGCCCGCTACCGGGTCAAGATGACCGAGCCGGGCATCCCGGACTACAAGCTGGCGGCGTCGCTGCGTCCCAACAAGCGCATCTACATGACGGTGACGCCGGCCCAGCAGCCGGTCGGGGCGTGAGCACACCGATGAACACCTCTACACCCGTCGGCCGCGAGGCGCTGCTCGCCGCCACCGAGCACGGGCGCATCTGCGCGGTGGCGGCCAAGGGCCAGCGCGATCTGCAGCGGTGCGCCGCGGCGTACCCGGAGCTGTTCTCACCGAAGGCCTTCGAGCCGGCGCTCTTCAGCAACGTGGCGATGGCGATCACCTTCGGTGCGCCCTGGTGCAGCGCCGAACAGCTGCGGCTGACAAACCGGGCAGTGCTCTGGGGCTTTGCGCTGGACTATCTGGTCGACCACGAGGCGCAGTCGCGGCACGAGATCGACCGGCTCACCGAACGCTGCCTCGCCGTCGCCGACGGCGGTACGCCGGAGCCCGACGACGCGCTGGGGCGCCTCCTGGCGGAGCTGCGTGACGAGCTGGCCGCCGGGCCGGCGTTCGCCGCGTACCGCGGGGTGTGGCGCGAGGAGCTGCGCAAGGTGCTGGAGTCGATGGCCCGGGAGTGGGACTGGAAGACGGCGGCGCAGACCGACGGCCCGGCCCTGCCCGGCCTCGACGAGTACCTCGCCAACGCCGACAACCTGGCCTGCACCATCGTCAACGTCACGCACTGGATCTCCAACGACGACCGGTCCGCTCTGACGCATCTCGACGCGCTCGTCGAGGCGAGTGCCGAGGTGCAGCGGGTGCTGAGGCTCGTCAACGACCTGGGCACCTACGAGCGCGACCTCCGCTGGGGTGATCTCAACGCGATCATGCTGGTCAGCGACCGCTCCGATGTGGAGCGCAAAATCGAGGAGCTGGTGGCGCGCTGTCACGAGCTCTTCGCGCCGCTGGCGCCGGCCTGCCCGCAGGCCGTCGAGTACCTGGCCCGCCAGGTCGGCTTCTCCAGCGGCTTTTACCGGGGGACCGACTTCTGGGGGCAGATGTGACCATCAGCGAGGAACGGGTTGCCCCAGCGGATCTGCACGACCAGGTGCGCAACCTGCTCGGGGGGATGGAGCTGCGCCCGCAGGGGCAGGTCTCCCCGTCGGTCTACGAGACCGCCCGGGTGGTCAGCCACGCGCCGTGGCTGAACGGGCAGGCCGGCCGCATCGGTTATCTGCTCGCGACGCAGCGTCCGGACGGGGCCTGGGGTGCGCCGGGCGGCTATGCCCTGGTGCCGACGATCAGCGCCACCGAGGCGCTCTTCGCCACCCTGCACGACATCGCCGCCGGCCGGCAGCCCGGCGAGCGGCGGGCCGAGATCGCCCGCGCCGTCGACCGGGGCCTGACGGCGCTGGCGCACCTGGTGGCGACGCCCGCGCTCGCCATGCCGGACCTGCCGGCGGCCGACCTCATCGTGCCGGTGCTGACCGAACGGATCAACCACCATCTGGCCGAGCTCGGAGCACGGCCGCTGGCGGAGCTGACAGCCCGGCGCGGGGGTGAACCACTGCCCCTGCCGCAGGCGATGACCGACCGGCGGCTGGTCATGGTGCGGCAGATGGTGGCCTCGGGGCAGCCGCTGCCGCAGAAGCTGGTGCACGCGCTGGAGATTCTCGGCGAGCAGGCGCGCGGCTTCGCGGGCGTGCGGCCGGTGGGTGGCGCGATCGGGGCGGCTCCCGCCGCGAGCGCGGCCTGGCTGCGCGGACCGCAGGACAACAGCGTGGTGGTGCAGTATCTCGCCACCGCCGGCCGCGCCTCGGACGGTGCGGTGCCGTGCACCACTCCGATCAGCGTCTTCGAACGGTCCTGGGTGCTGGCGAGCCTGGTCCGGGCCGGGGTTCCGCTGGAGGTGCCCTCGACGCTGGTCACCAGCCTCGTTCAGAGCCTGGGGGCGACCGGCGCGGCCACCAGTCCCGGGCTGCCCGACGACGCCGACACGACCTCGGTCACGCTCTACGCCCTGGCCCGGCTCGGCTACCCGGTCGCGCCGGAGAGCCTGTGGCACTACGACGTGGGTGGGTACTTCTGCACCTGGCGCGGTGAGGACGGCAGCTCCATCACCACCAACGCCCACGCACTGGAGATGCTCTGCTGGTGGTCGCGGCACGCCGGCCGGGACGACGCGCGCTGGGCGACCGCGGCGGAGTCGGTGACCGGCTGGCTGCTCGCGCAGCAGTGCGCCGACGGGCAGTGGGACGACCGGTGGCATGCCTCGCCGTACTACGCGACCTCGTCGGCGGCGGTGGCGCTCGCCGGCTATGGCAGCGGCACCGATGTCGCGCCGGCCGTCGACCGGGCGGTGGAGTGGATGCTGCGCACCCAGCGGGCCGACGGGTCGTGGGGACGGTGGGACGGCACGGCCGAGGAGACGGCGTACGCCCTGCATCTGCTCTGTGTCGCCGACCCCGCGCGGCATCCCGGAATCGACGCGGCCATCGCCGGCGGCGCCGAATTCCTCGACCGGGTCGATCTCGACGCCGAGCAGCCGGCGCTCTGGCACGACAAGGACCTCTACCATCCGACCGCGATCGTGCAGGCTGCGGTCCTCGCGGCCCGCCACGTCTGCGCGACGCGGAGCCGGTTGAGTGCCGAGTCAAGGTAACGTCTACATTGGACAAAGCAGTGAGCGGAAAGATCATCAGGCTTGAGTGGCACTAGTGGACGCTGCTAGCGTGCGCGGGGCCGGTCTCCGAGGCCGGCCCCGCGCGCTGCGGCCGAAGGTCGGCGGCGAGCATCGGACATGTACATGAAAAGCACGGGCCGGGACGGTGTAATGGGTATCCGCGGCGCTAGCCTGCGTACGAAAATTGTGGCCCTTCTTGTTTCGCTGGTCGCGCTCTGGGCCTTCGCTGCCTATGTGACGTTGCGAGACGGTCTGAACCTGCTCGGCATCACCACTCTTGACACCAATGTCGCCGCGCCGAGTGAGCCGGTCCTCGCGGAGCTGCAGGCCGAGCGGCGGCTGACCGCCGCCTACCTCGGCAAGCCGCGCGCGGACACCGCCGCGGAACTCGCCGAGCAGCGCTCCCGCACCGACGCGGTGGTGGAATCGTTC
Organism: Melissospora conviva; assembly: GCF_049523535.1. Lineage (NCBI taxonomy): Bacteria > Bacillati > Actinomycetota > Actinomycetes > Micromonosporales > Micromonosporaceae > Melissospora > Melissospora conviva. The sequence continues at coordinate 484,844 of NZ_JBLLDT010000002.1, read as the reverse complement.
CGGGAGACCTCGCAACTCTGGCAGGTCCGGTTCGCCGGCAGTGACGAGCTCAACGAGCGCGTCGACCGCACCATCACCGAGCTGGACTCCCTCGCCGGGATCCGCGGCAACGTCGACGGCCTGTCAATGGACCGTTCGGAGGCGATGCGGGAGTACAACGACGTCGTCGACCAGCTCTTCACCATCTACGGCGCCATGGGCTCGCTCGACGACGAGCGGATCACCAAGGACAGCAGGACCCTCACCCAGCTCAACCGCTCCCTGGAACTGCTGTCACGGCAGGACGCCCTGGTCAGCGGTGTGCTCTCTGCCGGACGGATCACCGCGGCGGAGTACGGCGAACTGTCGCGGCTGGTCGGCGCCCAGCGCTTCCTGGCGGCCGAGGCGGTCGTCGAACTCTCCGACGCCGACCGGGCCGAGTACGACGCGATCGTGGCCGGGAGCAACTTCACCCGGCTCGCGGCCGTGCAGGACCGGCTTCAGCAGGCGGACTCTGCCCGGCCGCCCGTCGGCCCCGCGGAGTGGCGCTCCGCCATGGGGGCCACCGAGGACCTTCGCGACTGGACTCTCGGCAAGGGCGACGACCTCGTCGACCAGGCCATGCCCGTCGCCGTCGGCGTGGTGCTGCGGATGGTGCTGGCGGCCGGCCTCGGTCTCCTCGCCGTCATCGCCTCCATCATCGTCTCGATCACCACGGCCCGATCCCTGATGCGGCAGCTGGAGAAGCTGCGCGACGCCGCACACCAGCTCGCCGAAGAGCGGCTGCCGTCGGTGGTCGAGCGGCTCGGCCGCGGTGAAGAGGTGGACGTCGCCGCGGAGGCGCCGCCGCTGCGCTTCGGTGACGACGCGATCGGCGAGGTGGGACAGGCGTTCAACGCCGTGCAGGAGACCGCGGTGCGTACCGCGGTCGAGCAGGCGGAACTGCGGCGCAGTGTGCGCGACACCTTCCTCAGCCTCGCCCGGCGTACGCAGGCCCTGGTGCACCGGCAGCTGACGCTGCTGGACGCCATGGAGCGCCGTGAGCACGACGCCGAAGAGCTGGAGGACCTGTTCCGGGTCGACCACCTCGCCACCCGAATGCGGCGCAACGCCGAGAACCTGATCGTGCTCTCCGGCTCGACCCCCGGCCGGGCCTGGCGGCGCAACGTCCCGATGGTGGACGTCGTCCGCGGCGCGGTGGCCGAGGTCGAGGACTACACCCGGGTCAACGTGCACCCGATGGGTGCTGCCACCCTCGCCGGCCGCGCTGTCGGTGACGTCATCCACCTGATCGCCGAGCTGGTCGAGAACGGCCTCTCCTTCTCCCCGCCGCACACCACTGTCGACGTGCGCGGTCAGCTCGTCGCCAACGGTTTCGCGCTGGAGATCGAGGACCGCGGCCTCGGAATGAGCGAGGAGGACCTGGCCCGCGCCAACGAGCGCATCCAGGACCAGTCCGAGCTGAACCTCGCCAACGCCACCCGCCTCGGCCTCTACGTGGTGAGCCGGCTCAGCGAGCGGCACGGCATCCGCGTACAGCTCAAGGAATCGCCCTACGGCGGCACGACCGCAGTGGTGCTGATTCCGGCCGGCCTGGTCAGCGACGGCGACCCCGGTGCGGAGCCCACCCGGTCCGGCGCCCCCACCGGCACCGGAGCTGCCAGGACGCCGGGTGAGCAGCCCGCCGCGTCGCCGGCGGAACCGGCCACGGTGGCGACCATCGCAGCGGGGCCCACGACGGCAGTCGCCGAGCGCAACGGCAGGCCGGCGATCGAGACCGACCTGCCGGTGCGCCGGCCGTCCCCGGTACCGCCGGGCGGCACGGCCCCGCAGGCCGACGGCGGCGCCGGCCTCCCGGCCCGCCCGCCGCGGGTGCGCGACGAGTCCGCCCTGGACGGTCCCACCCACGCCATCGGCCTGCCCGCGATCACTCCGAAGCCAGCCGAGGAGGGACCGATGAAGGCCAGTTCGGAGCCGGGTGACGAGACGCCGGTCCCGCAGACCCAGTCGGGGCTGCCGGTCCGGGTCCGACAGGCGAACCTGGTGCCGCAGTTGCGTGACGGCGGCGACGCCGACGACTCCGCCGACGAGGTGGAGGAAGCGCCGCGGCCGCCCGAGAAGGTGCGCCGGATGATGGATTCGTACCAGAGCGGTACGCGTCGTGGCCGCACCGACGCCGCCCGTCTGCTCGGCAGCGGCGGCGACGGTGACGGCGAGCAGGCGGGCGAGCCCGACACTGCGGAGGAGCCCGGCGCCCGGCCCGAGTGAGCCGGACGCCGATACGAGGACACGTGCGAGAACGGCCAGTAACTGGCCTGGGGACACGGCGGGATCCGCCGGGGGAGAAGAGGACGACGAGTGGCACAGAAGACGGCTTCGAGTGCCGACCTGACGTGGTTGCTGGACGACCTGGTCGGCCGGGTCAAGCAGGCGGAGCATGCGGTTGCCCTCTCGACGGACGGCCTGCTGATGGCATCGTCCAAGGGGCTCACCCGTGATGACGGCGAGCACCTGGCGGCCCTGGCCGCCGGCATCCAGAGCCTGGCCCGCGGTGCGGGCAAGCGGTTCGGCGGCGGACAGGTGCAGCAAACCATCATCGAGATGCAGTCGTCGTTCCTCTTCGTGACGGCCGCCGGGCGCAACGCCTGCCTGGCGGTGCTGGCCTCGGAGGAAGCCGACGTCGGCCTGATCGCCTACGAGATGGCGATGCTGGTCACCCGGGTCGGCAAGTTCGTGGCCTCACCCTCCCGCTCAGCCGAGCTGTCACCCGAGGAGAAGTAACCGGATGGCCGTCTCAGGCGAGTCACCAGACGAAAAGTGGGTCGACGACCACGCCGGCCCCGTGGTGCGGCCCTACGCCGTCACCCGGGGCCGGGCGCGGCCGGTGGCCGGCAAGTTCGATCTGATCTCACTGGTCATCGCGGTCCGCCGGGATCCGGCCCAGGAGGCCGGCCTGGGGCCGGAGCATCACGCCATCATCGCGCTCTGCCAGCGGATGATGTCCGTCGCCGAGGTCGCCGCGCACCTGGACCTTCCGGTGGGCACCATCCGGGTCCTGCTCGGCGACCTGGTGGCCCGGGACCTGATCCGGGTACGCGAGCCGATGATCACCAGCGGCCTTCCGGACGACAGCATTTTCGAGGCGGTAATCAATGGACTACGAGCGCTCTGACCGGGCGGCGGGGACCGACGCGCTCCCCACCGCTATCAAGATTCTCATTGCCGGGGGCTTCGGCGTCGGCAAGACCACGCTGGTCGGCTCGGTGAGCGAGACACAGCCGCTGCGCACCGAGGAGGTCATCACCGAGAGCAGCGTCGGCGTCGACGACCTCTCCGGGGTGGAGGCCAAGACGACCACGACCGTGGCGATGGACTTCGGCCGGATCACGATCAACAAGGATCTGGTGCTGTACCTGTTCGGCACGCCCGGCCAGGACCGATTCTGGTTCGTCTGGGACGAGCTCTCCATCGGGGCGGTCGGGGCGGTCGTGCTGGCCGACACCCGGCGGCTGGCGGACTGCTTCCCCTCCATCGACTATTTCGAGGGGCGGGGCACGCCGTTCATCGTGGCGGTCAACTGCTTCGAGGGCGCCCGCCAGTACGACCTCGCCGAGGTGCGCGCCGCCCTCAACCTCGACCCCGAGGTGCCGGTGGTGCTCTGTGACGCCCGGCAGCGCGCGGCGAGCAAGGAAGCGCTGATCAGCCTCCTGGAGCACGCGATGAAGAGCCGCAGCGCCAAGCGGGCCGCAGTCGTCGCCTGACGCCCCCACCGGCCCCGCCGGCGCGCCGGCCACGGTACGCGCACCGCGGACACGAAAGGACCCCTGCTCACCTGGAGCAGGGGTCCTTTCGTTGTGCCGGATCAGGCAGCGATCATGCGCCGCAGCACGTACTGCAGGATGCCGCCGTGGCGGTAGTAGTCCGCCTCCCCGGGGGTGTCGATGCGCACCACGGCGTCGAACTCGACGCCGGTGTCGGTGCTGACCTTGACCGTGCGGGGGATGTCACCGTCGTTGAGGGCGGTGACGCCCGAGATGGTGAAGGTCTCGGTGCCGGTCAGCCCCAGCGACTCGGCGGTCACGCCCGCCGGGTACTGCAGCGGCAGCACACCCATGCCGATCAGGTTGGAACGGTGGATCCGCTCGTACGACTCGGCGATGACGGCGCGCACACCCAGCAGCATGGTGCCCTTGGCCGCCCAGTCGCGCGACGAGCCGGAGCCGTACTCCTTGCCGGCGAGGATGACCAGCGGCAGGCCGGCCTCCGCGTACGCCACCGAGGCGTCGTAGATGGAGGTCTGCTCGCCGGTGAGGTGGTTGACCGTGAAGCCGCCCTCGATGCCCGGCACCAGCTGGTTGCGCAGCCGGATGTTGGCGAAGGTGCCCCGGATCATCACCTCGTGGTTGCCCCGGCGCGAGCCGTACGAGTTGAACTCGTGGCGCGGCACACCGTGCTCGGCGAGGTACCGGCCGGCGGGGGAGTCGGCCTTGATGGCGCCGGCCGGCGAGATGTGGTCGGTGGTGACCGAGTCGCCGAGCTTTGCCAGCACCCGGGCGCCGGCGATGTCGACCACCGGGCTCGGCTCCTGCGCCATGCCCTCGAAGTACGGGGGCTTGCGCACGTAGGTGGAATCGCCGGCCCAGGCGAAGGTGTCGCCGGTCGGGGTGGGCAGCGACTGCCAGCGCTCGTCACCGGCGAAGACGTCGGCGTAGGCCTCACCGAAGCCGGTGGCGCCGAGCGCGGAGGCGATGACGTCCTGGATCTCGGCGTTGCCGGGCCAGATGTCGCGCAGGAAGACGGGGTTGCCCTCGGTGTCGGCACCGAGCGGCTCGTTGGCCAGGTCGATGTCCATCGTGCCGGCCAGCGCGTACGCCACCACCAGCGGCGGGGACGCCAGGTAGTTCATCTTGACGTCCGGGTTGATCCGGCCCTCGAAGTTGCGGTTGCCGGAGAGGACCGAGACGGCCGCGAGGTCGTTTTCGTTGATCCCGGCCGAGATCTCCTCGGGCAGCGGACCGGAGTTGCCGATGCAGGTGGTGCAGCCGTAGCCGACCAGGTTGAAGCCGAGCTTGTTCAGGTACGGCGTGAGGCCGGCCCGCTCGTAGTAGTCCATGACGACCTTGGAGCCCGGCGCCAGCGTGGTCTTGACCCACGGCTTGCGGGTCAGGCCCTTCTCCACCGCGTTGCGGGCCAGCAGCGCCGCACCGATCATGACCTGCGGGTTGGAGGTGTTGGTGCAGGAGGTGATCGCGGCGATCACCACGGCGCCGTGGTCCAGCTCGAACTCGGTGCCGTCGGCGCCGGTGACCCGGATCGGGTTGCTGGCGCGACCGCCCGCGCCCACGGCAGCGGTGACCAGGCTGTGCGGCTTGTCGGCGGCGCTGCTCTGGTCGTTGGCCGGAGCGTCGCTGGCCGGGAAGGACTCGGCGCTCGCCTGGTCGGCCGGGCTCATCGCGGTGGTCGGCGCGTTGTCGGCCACGCCCTCCGCGCCACCCTCGCCGGCGTCGGCGGAGTCGTCGGCGACGTAGTTGGTCAGCACCGAGCGGAACAGCGTCTTGGCGTTGCCCAGCGGCACCCGGTCCTGCGGCCGCTTCGGGCCGGCAAGCGACGGCTCGATGGTGCTCAGGTCCAGTTCGAGGCGCTCGGAGTAGTCCGGCTCGGCGGCCGGGTCGTGCCAGAGGCCCTGCTCCTTGGCGTACGCCTCGACGAGCGCCACCTGCTGGGCGTCGCGGCCGGTCAGCTCGAGGTAGCGGATGGTCTCGTCGTCGATCGGGAAGATCGCGACGGTGGAGCCGTACTCGGGGGACATGTTGCCGATGGTGGCGCGGTTGGCCAGCGGCACGGCGCTCACGCCCGGGCCGTAGAACTCGACGAACTTGCCGACCACGCCGTGCTCGCGCAGCATCTCGGTGATGGTGAGCACCAGGTCGGTGGCGGTGGTGCCGGCGGGCATCTCACCGTTGAGCTTGAAGCCGACCACGCGCGGGATCAGCATGCTGACCGGCTGGCCGAGCATCGCGGCCTCGGCCTCGATGCCGCCGACGCCCCAGCCCAGCACACCGAGGCCGTTGACCATCGTGGTGTGCGAGTCGGTGCCGACCACGGTGTCGGGGTAGGCCTGGCCGCCGCGCTCCATGATGGTGCGGGCCAGGTACTCGATGTTGACCTGGTGCACGATGCCGGTGCCCGGCGGGACGACCTTGAATTCGTTGAACGCGGTCTGGCCCCAGCGCAGGAACTGGTAGCGCTCCTTGTTGCGCTCGTACTCCAGCTCCACGTTGCGCTCGAAGGCGTCCTCGCGGCCAAAGAGGTCGGCGATGACCGAGTGGTCGATGACCAGCTCGGCCGGGGCCAGCGGGTTGACCTTGGTCGGGTCGCCGCCGAGGTCGCGTACGGCCTCGCGCATGGTGGCCAGGTCGACCACGCAGGGCACGCCGGTGAAGTCCTGCATCAGCACCCGGGCCGGGGTGAACTGGATCTCCACGCTCGGGTCGGCGGCGGCGTCCCAGCCGCCGAGCTGGCGGATGTGGTCGGCGGTGATGTTCGCGCCGTCCTCGGTCCGCAGCAGGTTTTCCAGCAGGATCTTCAGGCTGTACGGCAGGCGTTCGTGCCCGTCCACCTTGTTGATCTTGAAAATCTCGTAGCTCGCGTCTCCGACGCGTAGCTGGGTCTTCGCACCGAAGGTGTCGAGGCTCGCCACGTCGTACTCCTTCATCACCAGCGACTGTGAGTAGTCCTGAGTCTTTCGCACCAGCCGGGGGCCCGTCCGGTTAGGTCAGGCTTACCCGATGATGACGATGTCAATAAAACCGTACGTCCGTCTTGCTATGCGCGCAACCCGGTGTCAGGCTCTGGGACATCGTTCGCATCGACCGGGATAGGGGGAACTGGCGTGATCCATCACGTTCAGCTCGCCGCGCCGCGCGGCTCCGAGAGCGCTCTGCGCGCGTTCTACGCAGGTCTTCTGGGCCTTGTCGAGGTGCCGAAGCCGCCGCCACTGGCCGCTCGGGGCGGTTGCTGGTTCGCCGGCCACGGTGTCGAGCTTCACCTCGGCGTCACCGACGACTTCCATCCGGCCGAGAAGGCCCACCCGGGACTGCTCTGGCCGGACCTCGACGCCCTCGCTGCGCGGCTGACCGCCGCCGGCTACCCGGTGACCTGGGCGGACGAGGGCGAACTGCCCGGTCTACGGCGCTTCCACACCGCCGACGTGCACGGCAACCGCCTGGAGTTCCTCGCCCCGACCGGGTGAGGCGGGTGACGGCCGGGTTGTCGGGGTGGCGGCCCATCGGCAGGCCGCGCGGGCAGGTGGGCCCGGGGGCGTCGAATCATCGGCCGCCCTCCGGGAACCCATGCGGGGCTCAGGCAAGTCGTCGACCTATCGGGGGTTGGTCATGAACGGCCTGAAGAGCGCACGCAGCAGCATGAACGTGCCCGCGACGGTGGAGGCGCTGCGCCGGTGCATCGACGAGCAGGGGGCGACCGTCTTCGCTGTCATCGACCACGGCGCCGCCGCGGCGCAGGGGGACCTGCGCCTGCCGGCGACCCAGCTGGTGATCTTCGGCCGGCCGTTGACCGGTACGGCGCTGCTGCAGGACTGCCCGCAGCTCGCCATCGACCTGCCGCTGCGGATCCTGATCCGCGACGACGGCGCCCAGGGCGCGGTGGTGACCTGGCAGGACCCGGAGTTCGTGGCGCGGCGCTTCGGGCTCACGGCCGAGGAGAGCAGGCCGTTGCACGCCGCCGGCGAGGTCGTCTCGGCGGTGCTGGAGCAGCCGGTGAGCGCGTACTGACCGTTCGCGCAACCGGACGGGCCCGCCGCCGGAGCCGGTCAGGCTCCGGCGGCGGGTCGTTGTCACGGGCGGTGCTGGACGGTCACGTTGCTGTCGGCAGCGTCGCCGTGGCCGTAGACGTAGGCGGCGGCGGCGTCGTCGCCGAGCTGCGCACGCAGGTAGAGCGCGCTCCAGCGGGCGGCGGTCTCGATCGAGACCTGCTGCGGCAGGACCTGCGCCGAGGGGTCCGGCTCGGCGCCCGACGGGGCCGGGCTGTCGGTCAGGCCGTAGTGGTTCGCGCCATTGACGGTGATCAGCGAGGCCGGGCCGCCGGAGAAGGCGTCGTAGGTGCCCTGCGCCTCGGCGGGGGTGGAGACGCCGTCGACCGAACCCTGGATCAGCGCCACCGGGATGCCGGCGGTGTTGATCGGGTCGATCCCGCCGTCACCGCTCGGGTCGACGGTGTTCGCGCCGTAGAAGGCCGCGGCCTTCAGTTCCTTCGGGCGCTGGTTGCCGCCGAGCCAGCAGAACGGGATCTGGCAGTTGCCCTGCACGGTGTAGAGGCCGGTGGCCGCCCCGAAGGAGTGGCCGAGCAGGGTGAACGACCCGGTGTCGATCCGGTTGCGCAGCGGACTGAGCGGGTTGACGTTCTCCACGTGCGCCCAGATCGCGGTCTGGATCGCCTGGCCCTGGTGGGAGAAGAGACCGTAGTCGACGAAGACGAGCCGCCAGTGGTTCGGCACGACCACGACGAAGCCGTACGAGGCGACGGTGCGGGCGTAGGTGGCGTACTCGTCGCGGTCGACGTCGGCGCCCTGCAGCAGCAGCGCCACCGGCAGCTTCCCGGTGCCGGTGGTGGGGTAGTAGACGGTGCTCGCGTCGGTGTGGATGTTGGCGTAGTAGGACGCGACATCGCTGCTGACGGTGACGGCCGACGCGGCCGCCGACGGTGCGGCGGAGGCGGCGGGGGCGCCGGCGAGGGCACCGACGGTGAGCGCCAGCGCCGCCGCGGCGGCCGCGACGCGGGACATCCTGCGGGTACGGGACAAGAGAATTCCTCTCGGGGGGTAGAGGGGCCTGTTTCCACTTAGGAAACGGCGTTTCGTTCCGCTTCAGATAACACTGTTTCGATGGACGGGACAAGATGTTCGGCGCAACATCTTTACCCGTCGAGACTTTTCGCAGCTCCGCGCGTCGGCGACTTCCGGCACCGGCCGGCACGGCGGCACCGGCCGGTGCCGGGCCCGGCGAACGCCGCCGGTGCTAATGTCCGGCGGGTGACCGAAGCAGCCGTGCACCTTGACGCCCAGCCCCGTATCGACACGCTGGTCACCGGCTTCCCCGCCGGTGACCAGAAGCTGCGGACCGACTACGCCGGAGTGGCCTGGCTCGGCGACCAGCCCGACGCCGACAGCGGCATCATGGGCCCGGAGTACCGCCGGCGTCCGGTGGAGAGCCGGCTCTTTCTGCCCGACACCCACTGGTACGACGTCGACGCGCTCGACGACGTCGAGGTTCAGGTCACCGGCGGTCTGCTCCAGATCCCGGCCACCGCACAGCAGACCCAGGGACTGGTCGGTTCACTCGCCGAACCGGTGGTCGAGTTCTTCGAGCATCCGGAGGGGGAGCCCGGTGTCGGCATCTGCCTCTGGCTGCGCGGCGACATCTTCTCCAACGTCGGTCTCACCTACCGGGTGACCGTTCTCGCCCCGCGCGGCGCTCTGTTGCGCACCGGTGACGCCGCCGCCGAGCCCGCCGGTGAACCGGACAGCATCTGACTCAGGGCCGGCGCCCCGGCGCTGTGGGGTTCGCCGCCCGCGAGCGATCACGGCACGAAAAAAGGGCCGGTCCCGTGACGGGACCGGCCCTCTGCCGGGTAGCGGATCAGTGGGAGTAGCCGCGGGTGGCGATCCACTCGGCGACCTGCTCCACGTCCACCCAGTACGTGCCGCGATCCGGCTTCGCCGGGTCGGCGATCTTCACCTGCTCACCGCCGTCGCGGTAGCCGACGACCGCCACGTAGTGCCCACCCGGGTACGAGTGACGCACGCCGTCGGTGTCAACGACAGTGCCGGCGATGTTGATGACCACCGCACGCTCGTCGTTGATCGTCTCGGTGATGTCGGACTGAAGTTCGTCGTGGTGACGCTCGGCAGCGGCCTGGTCGGGGATCACGGTGGTCTCGTAGTCTTCCCCGGTCAGGTCCTCGAGGACCCGCGTGGTGTCCTCGGCCGAGTTGGTGCCGTTCTCGGTCGTGCCGAGATGACGGGCCACCTCGTCCTGCGACGGGGTCTTGTCCTGTGCGGACAGCGCGATCCGGGTCGAGGCCGGACCGCAGTAGTAGTAGTTCTCCTGCGCCTTGTACTGCACATCCAGTTCCTTGACCGCGCTATGTCGCTCGGCCGGGGCCGCGTGGGCGCCGTCATTGGCCAGCGCCGGAGCGGCGATGGGGCCGACGACCGCACCGGTGGTGGCGGCCAGACCGGTGAACGCGAGAGCGGCCTTGCGAATAATCGTCGTCATTGTCAATCGCCTCTCATCCGGGGGTCTGCCCGGCGAGGTCGGCGCGCACCCGAAGGGGACGGATCACGTCCGGGGGATCGGGCGGCACGCGCTCGCCGCCGGGCGCTGGGCGCCGCGGACCGTCACCGGGTCCTGCGGCGTTCACCAGGTATAACCGGCCGGGGCCCCCGGCCATGCCCCGATCATGGCCTGATCCGGCGGGATTTACAGGCATGTACCGGGATGAACCGCCCATTGGGCCGGGTCGGCCGATCCGTCCGATCCGGTCAATCCGGGAGGTTCTGCGCGAGCGGGTCGGTCCCCGCCGCGGACTCCAGGTGCCGTTGCCGCAGCCGGTCCCGGATCTCCTCCGGCGTGTACGCCCGGCGGCGCCGCTGGGCCCGGGCAACCGCCACCCCGGTCGCGGCCACGCCCACGAAACCCGCCACGCCGAGTACCTTCCACCACCGCATGCGCCTAGGGTAAACGGACATGAGCATGAGCCTGGATGCCGCGCTGGAATTGACGCGCACCGGAGACATCTGGGTCTTCCGCGGCCGCAGCGGCGCGGACCGGGCGATCCAGCTGACCACCAACAGCCCGGTCAACCACGTCGGGATGGCGGTCGTGCTGGAGGACCTGCCGCCCCTGATGTGGCACGCCGAGCTCGGGCGCTCGCTGCCGGACATGTGGTCCGGAACCCACCAGCGCGGCGTGCAGCTGCACGATCTGCGCGACGCCGTCTGCGTCTGGGGCAACCGCTACGGTCAGCGCGCCTGGCTGCGACAGCTCGACCCACCGGCCACCCGGGACATGGAGAACGCCGCGTTGCGGACCATCGCCCGGCTGGACGGCACGCCCTTCCCCTCCACGGCGCAGCTCTTCTGGCGCTGGGCCCGCGGACGGGTGCCACAGGTACGGCTGCCGCGCCCCGGCCATCGCTCGCCCGGCGGTTCGCCGGCGGCCGACGACGCCCAGCAGCGCAGGCTGGAGACCGCCTACTGTGCCGAGGTGGTGGCGGTGACCTACGAGGAGATGGGGTTGCTGCCCGCGGGCCGCCGGCCGAACTGGTACGACCCCGGACGGTTCTGGAGCGGCGACGACCTCCGGCTGGCCGGGTCGGCGGGGCTCGGCGCGGAGATCGAGGTGGCGATACCGCGCCGGTGACCGGCGCGCGAGGTTTGCCCCGGCGGCGCCCTGGAAATTCACCACGGCGTGAACGCCTCCACGGACTTGAGCACGCTCAGCGACTTCTTCGACCGGTACGGCGCGGCCCTGACCGCCGCCGACGTGCCGGCCATCGCCAACTGTTACGCGTTGCCGGGTCTGGTGGTCGCCAACACCTACAGCTTCTCCTTCTCCTCGCCGGCGGCGATCGCGCTCTCCTTCGTCGGCGCTGCCCCCGACTACCAGGAGCGGGAACTGATCGCCGCCCACGCCCAGATCCAGGACGTGCAGCAGATCTCCGCGCTGCTGGCCGAGGTGGCCGTGCAGTGGGAGTACCTGGACAGCCAGGGCCAGGCCGTGCCGGGGGAGCGCTACCGCTACCTGCTGCGGATGACCGACGACGGACCGGCCATCTGCACCGTCATCCGCACCGGCTGATCGGGCGGACGCCGCTCTGCCGGGCAGACGCGACATCTGCCCGGCCGACGGCGCAGCGGGGCGGAACGCCGCTCAGCCGGGCAGCCGCGGACCGGCGGCCCGCTGCTCGGCGAGCCAGGTCTCGACCTCGTCCGAACGCCGCGGCAGCGCCGCCGAGAGGTTCACCGGCCCGTCGGCGGTGACCAGGATGTCGTCCTCGATCCGGATGCCGATGCCGCGCAGCTCCTCGGGGACCAGCTCGTCCTCCGGCTGGAAGTACAGGCCCGGCTCCACGGTCAGCACGTACCCCTCGCCGAGGGTGCCGTCGCGGTAGTGCTCGGTGCGCGCGTTGGCGCAGTCGTGCACGTCGATGCCGAGCATGTGGCTGGTGCCGTGCAGCGTCCAGCGCCGGTAGACCGACGAGGCCGGGTCCATCGCCTCGTCAACGCTGACGGGGAGCAGGCCCAGGTCGGAGAGGCCCTCGGCGAGCACCCGCATCGAGGTCAGGTGGACGTCCTTGAAGGCGACGCCGGGCCGGACCGCCTCGATGCCGGCCTGCTGCGAGGCGTACACGATGTCGTAGACCTGGCGCTGCAGGTCGCTGAAGCGGCCGTCGACCGGCAGCACCCGGGTGACGTCGGCGGTGTAGAGGTGGTGGCCCTCGACCCCCATGTCCATCAGCAGCAGCTCACCCGGGCGGGTGGTGCCGTGGTTGTGCACCCAGTGCAGGATCGTGGCGTGCTCACCGGCGCCGACGATCGAGCCGTAGCCGACATCGTTGCCGTCGTGCCGGGCGCGGAGCCCGAAGACCCCCTCCAGCAGCCGCTCGGAGACCCCGCGGTCGGCCGGCAGCGCCCGCGCCACGTCCTCGAAGCCCCGTACGGTGGCGTCCACCGCCTCCTGGAGCTGGGCGATCTCCCACTCGTCCTTGACCAGCTTCAGCTCGCTGATCGTGGCGGCCAGCTCCCGGTCACGCTCGGCGGGACCGTACGGCCGTACGGCGGTGTCCACGGCCGGGTCGAGACCGCGCAGCACCCGGGTACGTCCCGGCGCGCAGTCGGCCAGCGCCCGGTCCAGCTCGGTCAGGTCGGCGGTCTCCACGCCCAGTTCGGCGGCGCGTTCGCGCAGCGTCGGGCGGCGGCCCACCCAGAGCTCGCCGTGGCGGCTGCGGAAGAACTCGTCGTTGTCCCGGGACGAGCGCGGCCGCAGGTAGAGCACCGCGTCGTGCCCGGAGCCGTTGGGGCGCAGAATCAGCACACTGTCCGGCTCGTAGTCGCCGGTGAGGTACGCGAAGTCGCTGCCCGGCCGGAACGGGTAGGCGGTGTCGTTGGCGCGGGTCTTCTCCGGGCCGGTGGGGATCACCAGGGTCTCGCCCGGGAAGGCGGCGGCCAGAGCGGCCCGGCGCTTGGCGTAGTGCGGGACCTCCGGCCGCGGGGAGGTCGGCAGCTCGGTGTCGCGCCACCCGTCACGCATGAAGGCGAGGAATCGCTCCGGGAAGGCCGGATCGTGCGACTCGGTGCCGTCCGACCCGCTCTGCTGCGGATCCTGCGGAATCTGCTGCTGTCCCTCGGTCATGCGCCATCCTCCCGGTACGTCCCTGGCCACGACGGTACCCCGCGGGTCCACGGTAACGGTCCCCAGCGGTGCCGCACCGGGCGCTGCGCGCGCGTGGAAAGATGACCACCATGTGCGGACTCTTGGCATTCTTCAGCGCCCGTGGTGACGCCGGCGCGCATCGCGACGCCATCACCACCGCGTTGGAATCCCTGCATCACCGTGGGCCCGACGAGACCGGGGTCGATCTGGTCGGGGACGTCACAGGGCAGTACATCGACGGGGTCTTCGGCCACAAGCGGCTGTCGATCATCGATGTCGCGTCGAGTCACGAGCCCCTGCCCTACGCCGACGGCCGGTACCTGCTGACCTTCAACGGTGAGATCTACAACTACATCGAGCTCCGCAACGAGCTGATGCGCGACTTCGGTGCGCGGTTCGCCACCAACGGCGACGGCGAGGTGATCGTCGCCGGTTTCCACTACTGGGGCGAGCAGGTCCTCACCCGGCTGCGCGGGATGTTCTCCTTCGTCATCTGGGACCGCCAGACCCGCCGCGCGTTCGGCGCCCGGGACAACTTCGGCATCAAGCCGCTGCACTACCTGGAGACCGTCGACGGGCTCTACCTGGCCTCGGAGAAGAAGGCACTGCTGCCCTTCGCCCAGTCGGCGTACGTCGGTGACGCCGGTATCGACACCGCAAACCTCTCGCACTACCTGACCCTGCAGTACGTCCCGGAGCCCGGCACCCTGCACAAGGGGATCAACCGGATCGGCTCCGGCGAGTACCTGACCTGGAGTCCGGGGCAGCGCCTGGAGGTGCGGCGCTGGTACCGCCCGGTCTTCCGGCCCCGCCCCGTCGACGACCCGCAGCGGCTCTACGACGAGATCCGGGAGACGCTGCGGGAGAGCGTCCGCATGCACATGCGCGCCGACGTACCGGTCGGCTCCTTCCTCTCCAGCGGAATCGACTCCACCGCCGTGGTGGCGCTGGCCCGGGAGTTCAACCCGAACATCCTGACCTTCACCGTCGGCTACGACGTGCCGGGCTATTCCGAGATCGACGTCGCGCAGGACTCGGCCCGGCACCTCGATGTCACCACCATCCCGACCAAGATCGGGCCGCAGGACATGATGGATGCCCTGCCCCGCATCATCTGGCACCTCGACGACCCGGTCGCCGACCCGGCCCTGGTGCCGCTCTACTTCGTCGCCAAGAAGGCCGCTGAGCACGTGACCGTGGTCCTCTCCGGCGAGGGCGCCGACGAGTTCTTCGGCGGCTACACCATCTACCGCGAGCCGCTCTCCCTCGGCGCGGTCAACGGCCTGCCCGGCGGCGTGCAGAAGGGGCTGCGGGCCGTCTCCAAGGCCATCCCGCAGGGCGTCAAGGGCAAGAGCTTCCTGGAGCGCGGCACCACCCCGATCGAGGAGCGCTACTACGGCAACGCACGGATGTTCACCGAGGAGGAGAAGCGGCACCTGATGCGCCGCTACGACCCGTCGGTGCGCTACACCGACGTGACCGCGCCGATCTACGCCGAGTGCGCCGAACTCGACGACGTCACCAAGATGCAGTACGTCGACCTCTACACCTGGCTGCGCGGCGACATCCTGGTCAAGGCCGACCGGATCTCGATGTCGCACTCGCTGGAGGTGCGGGTGCCCTTCCTCGACAAGGAGGTCTTCGAGGTCGCCGCGAAGATCCCGGTCGAGCTGAAACTGCCGCCGCGTTCGGACGCCACCAAGTACGCCATGCGCCAGGCCCTGCAGGGCGTCGTCCCGCCGGCGATCGTCAACCGCCGCAAGCTCGGCTTCCCGACCCCGACCCGGGTCTGGCTGCGCGGCGAGATGTACGAGTGGGCGCGCAACATCCTCGCCACCTCCGGCGCCGGCGAGCTGCTGGACCTGCCGTACGCGATGCGGCTGCTGGAGGAGCACAAGCGTGAGGAGGCGGACAACTCCCGCAAGGTCTGGACCGTGCTGATCTTCTGCATCTGGCACGCGATCTTCGTGGAGAAGTCGCTCAATCCCGGCATCCAGCGCAACCAGTCGGCACTGCTCACCAAGCCGGTCGTCGGCTCGATGGTGCGCTGACCCCGAGTCCCGTCGCCCGGGTGCCCGCTGCTGTCGGCGGGCGCCCGGGCGATCTCGGTGGACCAACAGGGGAGCGGGGCTGACACCGGGTGCCGTCCAGCCGCGGCCCCGTTCAGTACCGCTCGGCGAGGTGCTCCCGTCCGGCCGGCGGCTCGTACGGCTCCGGCCAGAACTCGGTGATCCGCACGATCAGCCCGGCCTCGTCGAAATCGAAGAACGAGGCGGCGGGCAGATCCTTGTCGCCGGCCCTGAGCCGGACCCAGCTCGCGGCGGTGCCCGTCGCGCCGATGACGCGCTCCACCGTCAGCTCCCAGTCGCCCGGGTACTCGGCGTTGAACCGGACGAACCGGTCGCGGCCGTGGATGCGCTCCCGGCTCTGCGGCAGGTCGTAGACGACCTCGGAGGCGAGCAGTTCGCCGAAGCCCGTCCAGTCCCGCGCGGCGCAGGCGGCCCAGTACGCCGCCACCGCAGCACCCGCGTCGAGGGCGCGTCCGGCGCGGTGCGCGTGGCGTCCGGCGGGGTTCTTGTCGGCGGCATCCCGGCGAGGCGCGGGGGCGGCGGCGGTCTCCGCGCCGGCGCCGGCCGTGCCGGCGCGTTCCAGGTCTGCCGTACTGGCGGTATCCATGACGGCCATTATGGTGGCGGACACCGGCAGTGATCGCCCGCCCCGCCGAGGAGGAACGATGGCGTACGCGATGGTGCTCGGCGAGGCGCTGATCGACCTGCTGGAGACAGCCGACGGCGCCGAGCCGCTCTACCGGGCCGTCGTCGGCGGCGCGCCGCTCAACGTCGCGGTGGGGGCGTCCCGGCTCGGGGCGGCGGTCGAGTTCGCCGGCTCCCTCGGCGACGACGCCCTCGCCGACCGGATCGGCCGGTTCCTGGCCGACAACGGCGTCGGTACCCGGGGCGTGCTGCGGGCTGCCGCCCCCACCGCGCTGGCCGTGACCACCTTCGCCGGCGCCGAACCCGACTTCCGCTTCTACGGCGCACCCCCGTCGTACGGGCTGCTCGACGTCGCCGGGCTCGACGCCGCCCTGCCGGCCGGGGCGGCGGTGCTCTACTGCGGCTCCATCGCGCTGCTCTGCCCGCCGGTGCTGGCCGCCGCCCGCCACGCCTGGGCTGCCACGCCCGCCCTGCGGGTCTTCGACCCCAACGTCCGGCCGCGCCTGCTCACCGGCGCCGGCGATGTCGAACGGCAGCGGGCGGTCGCCGCGGAGTTCGCCGCCACCGCGGACCTGGTCAAGCTCAGCGCCGCGGACGCCGCGGTGCTCTATCCGGACAAGCCGGCCGAGGCCGTCGCCGGGCTGCTGCGGGAGCTGGGCGCGGGGGTGGTCGTGCTCACCCTCGGTGCCCGGGGCGCGCTGGTCGCCGCCGGCGCGCAGCTGTGCCGGATGCCGGCCCCTGCGGTACGGGCGGTCGACGCCACCGGCGCGGGGGACGCGGTGATGGCGGCGCTGATCGCCGACCTGCTCGCCGGCGGCGTCCCGGCCGATCCGGCGGGTTGGCGGCGGCGGGTCGAGTTCGCGCTGCGGGTCGCGGCCCTGGTCTGCGAGGCGCCCGGCGGGGCCACCGCGATGCCGACCCGGGCCCAGGTTGCCGCCCGCTTCGGCCCGGCCTGACGGCCCGCGACCAACCCGTTCCGGGGTGAGGTGGCGTTCAGGCGGTGCCGTCGAGTTCGGCGAAGCCGCGGCGGGCGGCGATCAGGGCGGCCCGGGCCCCGAAGGGCGCCTCGGCGGCGACCCGTTCGGCGGTCGTGCCGCCGGTGTGCGCGGCGCGGATCAGCCAGGCGAGATCGCTGAACTGCCGGTGCTGCTGCACCACGAAACCGCGGTCGGTGGGCGCGCCGTGGCCGGGGATCACCACCGTCTCGTCGCCGACCAGCCGCAGCACGTCGGCGAGGCTCTCCGGCCAGGCCAGCGGATAGCTCTCCTCGAAGGCCGGCGGTCCGCTCGACTCGACCAGGTCACCGGCGACCAGGACGTCGGCGTCGGGCACGTGCACCACCAGGTCCCCTGCCGTGTGCCCCCGGCCCGGATGCCGCAGCAGCACCGCCCGCCCACCCACGTCGAGCAGCGTCTCGGTCTGCACGGTCCGGGTCGGCGCGAGCAGGTCGACGTCGGCGAGTTCCGCGGCGAGCGCCGGCTCGGCGTCGGCCATCTCCGCGTACGCGGCGCGGCGTGCCTCCTCCGGCCGGCGCAGCGCCCCGGCGGCGTTCTCGTGGGCGTACACCGGACACGGCGGTGAGCCGGCGAGCGTGGCGTTGCCGAAGCAGTGGTCGAAGTGGTGGTGGGTGTTGACGATGCGCCCCGGCCAGGGCGCGACGCGGCGGATCTCCTCCGCCAGCGCGGTCGCCTGCGCCGGGGTGGAGAGGGTGTCGACCAGCAGGGCCTCGCCGGCGCCGACGATCAGCGTGGCGTTGACGTCGAGCACCGGATGCCGCAGCACCCAGACGCGGTCGGCGACCTCGGTCAGGCCCGTCATGCGACACCCGTCGCTCGGGCCACGAAACGCTGCCGGTCGACCAGGAGGCGTTCCACCACCCCCTCGGCGATGGTCGTCTCACCGTCGGTGAGCAGGACGTCGAAGACGAGTCTGCGGCCGTCGACCTGACTGAGCCGGGCGGCGGCGACGACGGTGCGGCCGATCGGCGTCGGCGCCCGGTGCTCCAGCTCCACCCGCGTGCCGACGGTCGTCATGTCCGGCGGCATCCGGGTGGCGGTCGCGGCGACCGTCGCGGCCTCGGCCAGGGCGAGAGCCCGGGGGGTGCCGAGCACCGGCACGTCACCGGAGCCGAGTGCCTGGGCGGTGTCGGCGACGGTGACTGTCAGCTCCACCCGGGCGGTCAGCCCGGTAGTGAAGACGTCCGTGTGCTGCCGGCTGCGGTCCCGCTGCTGCTCCATGCAGGAGAGCCTAGGTCCTGCCCGGCTCCCGCACGCCGACCCGGCCGGGAAACGTCCGCGCTCAGCCCGGGCCGCGCCGGGCCGCCTGGGCCCGTTCGGTGAGGGCGGCCGCCAGCATCCAGGCTTCGGCGAGGTCGCGCCCCTGCGCGGCGGCGCCGGCGCCACCGGCGGTGTCGACGTGCACGGTGGCCAGACCCAGCGCCCGCTGCAGCGGTCCCCGCACCACCCGCACGCTCTGGATCCGCGCGTACGGGACGATCACCAGTTCGCGGGTGAGCGCGCCGCGGCGCGCGGCGAAGACCCGCTCACCGAGACCGGCGCCGAGCACCGGCTGGGCGAACGGATGCAGCCAGCGCGCCCGCCGCGGCACCCCCGTCAGCGGCACCGTCAGCAGGTCCACCCCGGGGAGCACCTCGAAGGTGACGAAGCGGGCGTCGGCGAGTGTCCCGACCGGCAGCAGCCGGTCCGGTCGGTTGTTGTCGTCGGATTCGGCGGAGAAGCCCGCCACCTCCAGCCGCATCCGCAGCCACCCCTTGGCCCGCCAGAGCAGCGGCCAGGTCACCGCCACCGCCTGCACCCGGTCCAGCGGGACGGTCTGCGCGCGGGTCTCCAGCAGACCGCGATGCACCCGCAGGCCCGACTCCTGCATCGACAACCGGAAGTTCCAGTCGCTGAGCACGCGGCGGATCGGCTGCAGCATGATGCCGGCCGTGGCGGTCAGGGTGCTGGCAACCGCGATGAACGACCACGAACCCGAGGTGAGGAACTCGGTCAGCACCACCGTCACTCCGATGGGCAGGAAGAACGCCTGCGGGGTGAGCAACTGGCTGACCAGCACCTCGCGGTTGGCCACCAGGCGCAGCAGGCGCTCGGCCGGTGGCGCCGCCGGCAACGGCGCGTCGTCGCCGGGCACCGCGGCGTCCGGTACGGGTGACTGCCCCCGGCCTGCGAGGGTGAGCAGCCGGTCCCGCAGGGCCGCCGCCTCGGCCACCGTCAGGAACGACAGGGGAGCTTCGGTCTGGCCGCCCCCGACCACCTCCAGCCGCAGCTCCGCCAGGCCGGTGAGCTGGGCCAGCAGCGGACGTACCACCTCGACGGCCTGGAGCCGCTCCAGCGGGATCGCCCGGGTCCGGCGCCAGAGCAGCCCCTCGTGGATGCGCAGCTCCCGGCCGACGATGTGGTAGCCGGTGTTGTACCAGCTGACCACCGCGAGCACGGTCGCCCCGACGACGAGCACCGCCACCAGGACGGCGAACCAGCCCAGCCCCACCCGCGACAGCGTCGACCAGGAGAGCGCCGCGATGGCCACCACGATCGACTTCGCGCCCTGCAACAGCGGCGTCAGCGGATGCAGCCGGCGCCGGGGCTCGGCGACGACGTCGCCGGAGACGCTCACAGACCCTCCGCGCGATCTTCGCCGAGCGCGGTCAGCCGGTCCCGCAGCCGGGCCGCCTCCGCCGGGGGCAGGCCCGGGATCCGGGCGTCACTGGCCGCAGCCGCCGTGTGCAACTGCACCGTGGCCAGGCCGAAGGCGCGCTCCAGCGGGCCGGCGCTGACGTCGACGAACTGCATTCGCGCGTACGGCACGATCGACAGCCGGCGGATCAGCAGACCGTGCCGTACGAGCAGGTCGTTGTCGCGTTCGGCGTAGCCCCAGGCACGGACGGCCCGGAAGATGGTGGAGACCCGCAAGACGGCGAGCACACCCAGCAGGATCAGCGCCACGGTGAAGCCGCGCCCGCCGACGAGGACCGACCCGACGACGAGGCCGACGGCCACCGTCAGGACCAGGGAACCGAAGCTGATCAGCTCGACCCAGATCAGGTTCCGGGAGACCGGCTGCCAGCGGACCGTGTCCGGCCAGGGCTCCAGGGCACTGACGGGTTCGGGGCGGGGCGCTGGGCCGGTCTGCTCGGTCACGTCTAGAGCGTAGGGGATCCGGTCGCGGGCGCCACCTCGCGCAGGAAGCCCCGCACGGTGAGGAACTCACCGAGGGTCTCCCGGTGGATGTCGCAGGCCAGCCAGGTCTTGCGCCGGTCGGGGGTGTGCAGCTTCGGGTTGTTCCACCGCAGCTCCCAGCGGGCCGCCGCCGGGCAGCCCTTGGCCGAGCAGACCGGTTCGATGGTGGGCGCGATCTCGTCGGTCATCGGCAGAGTCTATGGTTCGCCGTCGCATCGCCGCGAGTGCCGCCCACGCCGCGCGGGCGGCATGGCAGTCTTGTCGGCAGCACCTCATCCGACTCAACCGACCCACGCTGTGGAGGACCGGTGGCCCAGCCGACCACACCCGACGCGCCGACGCCGACGCTCGGCAGCGCGCCGCACTCCGCTCCCGAGAGCACCCCCGCCGTCGACGCGACCCTGCTCGAACGCGCCATGTTCGAGGTCAAGCGCGTCATCGTCGGGCAGGACCGGATGGTCGAGCGGATGTTCGTCGCGCTACTCGCCCGCGGGCACTGCCTGCTGGAGGGTGTGCCCGGGGTGGCCAAGACCCTGGCGGTGGAGACCCTGGCCCGGGTTGTCGGTGGCAGCTACGCCCGGGTGCAGTTCACCCCGGACCTGGTGCCGGCCGACATCATCGGCACCCGCATCTACCGGCAGGGTTCGGAGACCTTCGACGTCGAACTCGGACCGGTCTTCGTCAACTTCCTGCTCGCCGACGAGATCAACCGGGCACCGGCCAAGGTGCAGTCCGCCCTGCTGGAGGTGATGGCCGAGCAGCAGGTCTCCATCGGCGGCCGGACCTACGAGGTGCCGCACCCGTTCCTGGTCATGGCCACCCAGAACCCGATCGAGCAGGAGGGCGTCTACCCACTGCCGGAGGCGCAGCGCGACCGGTTCCTGATGAAGATCGTCGTCGGCTACCCCAGCGACTCCGAGGAACGCGAAATCGTCTACCGGATGGGCGTACGCGCGCCGGAGCCGAACGTCGTCTTCAGCCCCACCGATCTGGTGTCCCTGCAGCGCAAGGCCGACGAGGTCTTCGTGCACAACGCGCTGGTCGACTACACCGTCCGGCTGGTGCTGGCCACCCGGGCCCCCGCCGAACACGGCATGCCGGACGTCGCGCGCCTCATCCAGTACGGCGCCAGCCCGCGCGCCTCGCTCGGCATCATCCGGGCCAGCCGGGCGCTGGCGCTGCTGCGCGGCCGCGACTACACCCTGCCCCAGGACGTGCAGGACGTCGCCCCGGACATCCTGCGCCACCGGCTGGTGCTCAGCTACGACGCCCTCGCCGACGACGTGCCCGCCGACCACATCGTGGCGCGCATCATGTCCACCATCGCGCTGCCCTCGGTCACCCCGCGGCAGCAGGCGGGCGTCGGCGCGCCCGGCGGCCAGGGCGGCGGCTGGCCCGGACGCCCGGCGTGAGCGCACCGGCGCCGCTCTCCCCGCAGGTGGCCGGCCCGTCCGAGGCGGCGCTGTCCCGGCTGCAGCTGATGGTCACCCGCAAACTCGACGGGCTGCTGCAGGGCGACTACGCGGGACTGCTGCCCGGACCGGGCAGCGAGGCCGGCGAATCCCGGGAGTACCGCCCCGGTGACGACGTCCGGCGGATGGACTGGCCGGTGACGGCCCGTACCACCGTGCCGCACGTACGGCGCACCATCGCCGACCGGGAGCTGGAGACCTGGCTGGCGGTGGACCTGTCGGCCAGTCTGGACTTCGGCACCGGGCGGTGGCTCAAGCGCGACCTGGTGGTCGCCGCCGCCGCGGCGATCACCCATCTGACCGTGCGCGGTGGCAACCGCGTCGGCGCCGTGCTCGGCGTCGGCGCCGAGCAGCCGGCCGCGCCGGGCCGGCGGCGCGGCCCGGCGTCCGCGCCCGGGCCCGGCACGCTGACCGTGTTGCCGGCCCGGCCCGGCCGCAAGGAGGCGCAGGGGCTGCTGCGCCGCATCGCCGGCGCGCCGGTACGCCCCGGCCGCGTCGACCTCGGCGCCCTGGTCGAAGCCCTCAACCGGCCGCCGCGCCGCCGGGGCGTCGCGGTGCTGATCTCCGACTTCCTCGCCCCGCCGCAGCAGTGGACCCACCCGCTGCGGCGGCTCGCAGTGCGCCACGACGTGCTCGCCATCGAGGTCGTCGACCCCCGTGAGCTGGAACTGCCCGACGTCGGCGTGCTGCCGGTGATCGACCCGGAGAGCGGTGAACTGCACGAGGTGCAGACCGCCGATCCGAAGCTGCGCGCCCGGTACGCGCAGGCGGCGGCCGCCCAGCGCGACGCCATCTCGGCGGCGCTGCGTGGTGCCGGGGCGGCGCACCTGCGGCTGCGTACCGACTCCGACTGGCTGATGGATATGGTGCGGTTCGTGGCCGCGCAGCGGCATGCCCGTACCCGAGGGACGACTCGATGATCCGCTTTCTGCAACCCTGGTGGCTGCTGACGCTGCTGCCGGTCCTGGCCCTCGCCGCGGCGTACGTCTGGCGGCAACTGCACCGGCAGGCCTACGCGGTGCGGTTCACCAACGTGGACCTGCTGCGTACCGTCGCCCCGAAGGGGATCGGCTGGCGCCGGCACGTGCCGGCGGTGGCCCTGCTGCTGGGCCTGCTGGTGCTGGCGACGGGGCTGGGCCGCCCGTCGGTCGACACCCGGCAGCCACTGGAGCGCGCGACGGTGATGCTCGCCATCGACGTCTCGCTGTCCATGCAGGCCGAGGATGTGGCGCCGACCCGGTTGGAGGCCGCGCAGGAGGCGGCCAAGCAGTTCGTGGCGGAGCTGCCGGAGAGCTACAACGTCGGGTTGGTCTCCTTCGCCAAGTCGGCGAACGTGCTGGTGGCGCCGACAAAGGACCGCTCCGCGGTGACCTCGGCGATCGACGGGCTGACACTGGCGGAGTCGACCGCGACCGGTGAGGCCGTCTTCACCTGCCTGGAAGCTATCCGCATGGTGCCGGCCGACGGTGCCGAGGGGATCCCGCCGGCCCGGATCGTGCTGCTCTCCGACGGATACCGCACCGCGGGTCGTTCGGTCGAGGAAGCCGCCTCGGCTGCCTCGGCCGCGCACGTGCCGGTCTCGACGATCGCCTTCGGCACCGACGGCGGCACCGTGGACATCAGCGGCCAGCTGCAGCCGGTGCCGGTCGACCGGCCGGCCCTCGCCGCGCTCGCCGAGTCCACCGAGGGCTTCTTCTACGAGGCCGAGACGGTCAGCGAGCTCAAGCAGGTCTACCAGGACATGGGCAGCTCGATCGGGTACCGCACCGAGCCGCGCGAGATCACCCAGTGGTACGCCGGCGGCGCGCTGCTGCTGCTGTTGGCGGCGGGAGCGGCGAGTCTGGTCTGGACGTCCCGGCTGGTCTGACGCGCCGGCCGGGACGCCCCGGTCACGCGGTGCCGCTGGCCATCACGAAGAGCACGGCGATCCAGACGGCGGCGAGGGTGAAGCCCAGCGGGGCGACGTAGCGGCTCATGACGGTCTCCGGGTGGCGCTGGCCGGCAGCGTGGGAGGCGTGCCGGGCGAGGGGCAGGCGGAACACACACGGGACTCGTGACCGGGTTGCGCCCCGCCGGGCACGCCGGACCGGTCACGGCCGGGAAGCCGGCAGACCGGGGTGGGCGTGGTGCGACAGGGAGCGGGCTGGTCAGCTCAGGGCGCGCCGTGGCGGGCTCAGCGGAGCTGACGGTTCGTCCGGCCACGACTGGCAGGATCGCTATCTCGCACAGCGATCACCTCCACCGGTCGTCAGGGCTCGGAACGCGCGCCATCGTACCCTGTTGCCGTTCGCGGTCCGCAGCGGAGGCACACCGGCGCAGGGACCACGCCGCCGGCCGTCGGCGTTAGCGCTTACCTGCGGGTAACGCCTAGTCTGCGCAACGCACGCCCACATATCTGTTAGGGGGAGCCGTGGCTCGGACGGTGCTGGTGACCGGTGGGAACCGGGGGATCGGTCTGGCGATCGCGCATGCCTTCGTCAAGCAGGGAGACCGCGTCGCGGTGACCCACCGCGGCGAGACCGGGCCGCCGGATCTCTTCGGTGTCCGCTGCGACGTGACCGACTCGGCCTCGGTCGACGCCGCCTTCTCCGCGGTGGAGGCGGAGTTCGGTCCGGTGGAGGTGCTGGTCGCCAACGCCGGCATCACCGACGACACGCTGCTGATGCGGATGTCCGAGGAGCAGTTCACCGGTGTTGTCGACACCAACCTGACGGGCGCGTTCCGCTGCGCCAAGCGGGCGTCGTCGAAGATGCTGCGGGCCCGCTGGGGCAGAATGATCTTCATCTCCTCGGTGGTCGGCCTCTACGGCAGCCCCGGGCAGGTCAACTACGCGGCCAGCAAGGCCGGGCTGGTCGGCGTCGCCCGCTCCATCACCCGGGAGCTCGGCGGGCGCAACATCACCGCCAACGTCGTGGCGCCGGGCTTCATCGACACCGACATGACCGCCGCGCTGCCCGACGAGCGCAAGGCCGATTACCTCAAGGCGATCCCGGCGGCCCGGTTCGGCGCCACCGACGACGTCGCGGCCGTGGTGACCTGGCTCGCCGGTGACGGCGCCGGTTACATCTCCGGCGCGGTGATTCCCGTCGACGGCGGCCTCGGCATGGGCCACTGACCGCTCTCCCATCAGTTTCCACGAACGCAGAGGAGCTCCATCTTGTCTGGATTGCTGGCCGGTAAGCGGCTGCTCGTCACCGGCGTGATCACCGACCAGTCGATCGCCTTCTCGGTGGCGAAGCTGGCACAGGAGAACGGCGCGACGGTCGTGCTGACCGGCTACGGCCGGCTCTCGCTGGTCGAGCGGATCGCCCGGCGGCTGCCCGAGCCCGCCCCGGTCATCGAGCTCGACGTGACCGACGCCGGCCAGCTGGCGGGCCTCGCCGACCGGGTCCGTGAGCACGTCGACGGCCTCGACGGGGTGGTGCACTCCATCGGCTTCGCCCCGGCGACCTGCCTGGGCGGCGGTTTCGTCGACGCGCCCTGGGAGGACGTGGCGACCGCGCTGCACATCTCCACCTACTCGTACAAGTCGCTGGCGATGGCGGCGCTGCCGCTGATGGGGCGCGGCGGCTCGGTCGTCGGGCTGACCTTCGACGCCACCAAGGCCTGGCCGGTCTACGACTGGATGGGCGTGGCCAAGGCCGGGCTGGAGTCCGCCTCCCGGTACCTGGCGCTGCACCTGGGCCCGAAGGGCATCCGCAGCAACCTGGTCGCCGCCGGACCGCTGCGGACCATGGCCGCGAAGTCGATCCCGGGCTTCGATCAGTTCGAGGAGGCCTGGGCCGGCCGGGCGCCGCTGGGCTGGGACCTCACCGACCAGGAGCCGGCCGCCCGCGCCTGCCTGGCGCTGCTGTCGGACTGGTTCCCCGCCACCACCGGCGAGATCGTGCACGTCGACGGCGGATACCACGCGATCGGCGCCTGAACTCCCGGCCGAAGGACCCCGCCTCCGTGGCCGTGCCACGGCCGGAGGCGGGGTCCTTTCCGCTGTCCACCCGGCAAAGGGGGAGAATGGGACCATGGGCTACGACGCTGTGGTGCTGCTGTCGTTCGGCGGTCCCGAGGGACCCGACGACGTACTTCCCTTCCTCGAGAACGTCACCCGCGGCCGGGGGATCCCGCCGGAGCGGCTGGCCGAGGTGGCCGAGCACTACCGCAACTTCGGCGGCGTCTCGCCGATCAACCAGCAGTGCCGTGACCTGATCGCGGCGATCCGTGCGGACTTCGCGGCCAACGGCGTGGACCTGCCCGTCTACTGGGGCAACCGCAACTGGCACCCGATGCTCGCCGACACCCTGGCGCAGATGCGCGACGACGGCATCCGCAACGCCCTCGGCTTCGCCACCAGCGCCTACGGCGGCTACTCCTCCTGCCGCCAGTACTACGAGGACATCGCCGCGGCCCGCGCGCTCGTCGGGGCGGACGCTCCCGCGGTGACCAAGCTGCGGCAGTTCTGGGACCACCCCGGTTTCGTGGAGCCGCTCGCCGACGCGGTCCGCGACTCGCTGGCCCGGCTCGACCCGGCGAAGCGGGACACCACCCGGGTCGTCTTCACCGCCCACTCGGTGCCGCTGGCCGCCGCCGCGGCCGCCGGACCCGACGGCAACCGCTACACCGCCCAGCTGGCCGAGGTCGCCGGGCTGGTCGCCGCGCACGCCGGGGTCGACGTCCCGTACGACCTGGTCTGGCAGAGCCGCTCCGGCCCGCCGCAGGTGCCGTGGCTCGAACCGGACATCAACGACCACCTCGCCGCGCTCGCCGCCGGCGGCACCACCTCGGTGGTGGTGAGCCCGATCGGTTTCGTCTCCGACCACCTGGAGGTCGTCTGGGACCTCGACACCGAAGCCGCGGCGACCGCAGGGCAGCTGGGCCTGGACTACGTACGCGCAGCCACCCCCGGTGTCGACCCCCGGTTCGTGGCGATGGTGCGTGACCTCGTCCGCGAGCGCGTCGAGCAGGTGCCGCCGCCGCAGTGGAGCCGGCTCGGCACACTCCCGGCGTGGAACACCTGCCCGGCCTCGTGCTGCCTGCCGACGCGGCGGTCCTGACGTGGCCGGCTACGAACAGCCGCCGACGGTCACCGGCCCGGCGCAGTGCTGGCTCACCGACATGGACGGGGTGCTGGTGCACGAGGGGCAGCCCATTCCCGGGGCACCCGAGTTCATCGCCCGCCTGCGGGCCTCCGGCAAACCGTTCCGGGTGCTGACCAACAATTCCATCTACACCCCCCGCGACCTGCAGGCCCGGCTGGCGCGGGTGGGCATCCAGGTGCCCGAGTCGGTGATCTGGACCTCGGCGCAGGCGACCGCCCAGTTCCTCGCCGACCAGCGTCCCGGCGGCACGGCGTACGTGATCGGGGAGGCGGGGCTGACCACGGCGCTGCACGCCGTCGGCTACGTCCTGAGCGACTTCGCCCCGGAGTACGTGGTGCTCGGCGAGACGCGGACCTGGAGCTTCGAGGCGGTCACCAAGGCGATTCGCCTGATCAACGACGGTGCCCGCTTCATCTGCACCAACCCCGACGCCACCGGTCCCTCGGCGGAGGGGGCGCTGCCGGCGGCCGGCTCGGTGGCGGCGCTGATCTCCAAGGCGACCGGGATGGCGCCCTACTTCATCGGCAAGCCGAACCCGATGATGATGCGGTCGGCGCTCAACAGCATCGACGGCCACTCCGAGGACACGATCATGGTCGGTGACCGGATGGACACCGACATCCTCTGCGGCCTGGAAGCGGGGCTGCGTACGGTGCTGGTCCTGACCGGGATCAGCACCCGGGCCGAGGCGGAGCGCTACCCGTACCGTCCGTCGCGCATCGTCGACTCGGTGGCCGATCTGATCGACGAGATCTGACCCGGCGCGTACGGGGTCGTGGTCAGGGCCGCGCCCGGGGTCGTGGTCAGGGCCGCGCCCGGGGTCGTGGTCAGGGGCGCAGTGGGGCGTTGCAGGCGGCGACCAGCGCACGCCGGCAGGCGGTGGTGAGCGGTCGTAGCGCCGCGTCGCGCTGCTGGGCCTCGTAGCCGTTGACCGCCCCGCCCGGAGCGGCCTGTCCGGCCAGCACCAGCACCCGGTCCAGGACGGCCGCGCGGGCGAAGAGACGCCGGGCCCGAGGGTCGAAGCCCGGCGGCAGGTCGGTAACGCCGTCCGGCCGGCGCAGCGCCGCGAGCGCCCCGGCCAGCTCGGGCCGCCAGGCGGCCACGTCGAGCCGGGTGAGCGTCATCGTCGTCTCCGCCAGCACGCTCGCCAGCTCCGCCTCGGCCTCGGCGGCGCCGGGCATCGTCAGCGACGCGGCGGGTGCGTCCGCAGCCAGCGGGAAGACCCGCCAGAGCACCGTCTCGAAGGTCATCCCGGAGCCGGACGTGTGACTGCGGACCTGCGGCACGAAGCCGAGGCCGGCGGTCACCACGGCCTCCCCGGCCAGCAGCGCCGCGCCGCTGAAGTCGCCCGGACCGGGCAGCCCGCGCGGGTCGCCGGCCGCCGGCAGGACCAGCCGGATGTCGTCGGGGGAGTGCTTGGCCAGCGACGGCAGCGCGTCGGCCAGGGGCACGTCCGTCCACGTTCCCGGGGCGTCGGCGACGAGATGCTCCTCGCCGGCGGCGATCGACTCGGCCACCTCGTCGAAGGGCACGAGCCCGGCGCGCCACGCCCGTACCCAGGCCACGAATCGGCTCGACCGGCGGGCGGTCAGGCTGACGGTGTCGGTCACGGATGACATGCAGGCAAGGGTACGTGCTGACGCCGGTCGTGTCTCGGTCCCGGCGGTGCCGCTTCGCGGCGGGTCCGGACCGGGTTGAATGCCCGCCCGCGGTCGTCCCGGGCGCCCCGCCGGCACCCCTCGGCGGTGGGCCCGTGCGGCGCGTCAACGAGCCGGAAACGGCGCCGGCCGTTAGCCTGTCGGCCCATGAGCGGGCGATATGGAAACGATGTCCTGGCCGGTGACTGGCGGCGTCGCAGGGTCACCCCCGAGGTCGACGCGGAGCTGGACCTGGTGGTGGAGGACGCCGACTCCGGCTTCTGCGGCGCGGTCGTCGGATTCGAGTCCGGCGCGGTGGTGCTGGAGGATCGCAAGGGGCGGCGGCGCAACTTCCCGCTGCTGCCGGCGGCCTTCCTGCTCGACGGCCGGCCGGTGACCCTGCGCCGCCCGGCGCCGACGGCGAGCGCGCCGGTACGACGCCGCACAGCCTCCGGCTCAGTGGCGGTCTCCGGCGTGCCGGCGAAGGTGGCCAAGGCGAGCCGTATCTGGGTCGAGGGCATCCACGACGCCGCCCTGGTGGAGCGGATCTGGGGCGACGACCTGCGGGTGGAGGGGGTGGTCGTCGAACCGCTGGACGGCATCGACGACCTCGACGCGCACATCGGCGCGTTCGGCCCCGGCCCGCAGCGCCGGCTCGGCGTGCTCGTCGACCACCTGGTGCCCGGCTCCAAGGAGAGCCGGATCGTCGCCCGGGTTACCTCGCCGCACGTGCTGGTGACCGGGCACCCGTACGTCGATGTCTGGCAGGCGGTGAAGCCGTCGGCGCTGGGGATCGCCGCGTGGCCGGTGGTCCCGCCGGGGCGGCCGTGGAAGGAAGGCGTCTGCGCCGCGCTCGGGGTGGCGACCCCGGCCGAGATGTGGCGGCTGATCCTGTCGCGGGTCGACAGCTACGCCGACGTGGAGACACCGCTGATCAACGCGGTCGAGCGCATGATCGACTTTGTGACGGTGCCGCCGGCCGGCGACTGAACGAGCGCCTGCGGCGGGGTGGGCCGGCGGCCGGCTCCGTCAGTGGTGGCCGGGGTCCGGCGTGTGGGCCGTCGGCCGCGGGTCAGCGCAGCCGGTCGGGGTCGCGGGTGAAGACGAAGGTGGCGATGTCCAGGGCGGTGACCTGCCCGTTCTCGTCGCGTAGCACGGTCATCGTCTCGCCGTGCTCGTCACCACCGGTGCCGCGCCAGCGGTCGCCCTCCTCGTGTCGGAAGCAGACCTGGCCGCCCGCCGGCTGCAGCCGGGTACGCACCAGCTCGTCGCGGTGCGGGTCCCAGGTGAACTCGTACTCCTCGCCCATCCACCACCAGCGCCCGCAGAGCTGGTCGATCTCCGGGGACGGGCGCTGCGGCCGGGGCCGCCACGGGCTCGTCGGCTCCGGCTCCGCGTCGAGCACGGTGGTGAGAAGGGTACGGGTGAACTCGCCGATCGAGCCGCTCCGCAGGCCGTACGCGTTGGCGAAGGTGACCACGCCGGTGCGCGTCGGCCGGTGCACCGCCAGCCCTGCGACATAGCCGGGCATCGAGCCGCCGTGGCCGGTGTAGACCCGCTCGCCGACGCGGTGCAGTTGCAGCCCGAGACCGTGCCCGGAGCGCCACGAGTCCAGATCGCTCATGATCACCGGTACGCACATCTCGGCGAGGGTCTGCGGGGCGAGCACCCCCGGGTCGGGCGACGCCAGGAACGCGGCCCAGCGGGCCAGGTCCTCGGCCGTCGACCAGAGCTGCCCGGCCGGGGCCATCGCGCCCGTGTCGGTCCGCGGCTCCTCGCGCAGCGTCTCGTGCCAGGGGTGCACGACGTAGCCGGTGGCGTAGGGCGCCTGCTCCAGGTAGGTGGTGCGGGTCATTCCGAGCGGCTCCAGGACACGCTCGGTGAGCAGCTCGGCCCACCCGCGCCCGGTCAGGGCCTCGGCGACCGCGCCGAGCAGGCCGTAGGCGAGGTTGGAGTAGTGGTACGCCCGGTGCGGCGGGTGGCTGAGCTTGCCCGGGGTGAGCCCGGCCAGCAGCGTGGTGAGATCGGCGCCGTCGGCGCGTTCCCACCACTGGCCCTCCGGCTCGCGCTGCAGTCCGCCGGCGTGGCCGAGCAGCTGGCGCAGGGTGACAGCGCCGACGGGTGTGCCCGGCAGGTGCGCCTCGAGCGGGTCGTCGAGGTCGAGCAGGCCCCGGTCGCGCAGCTGCATGATCAGGACCGCGGTCATCGTTTTGGTGATCGATCCGATCCGGTACTGCATGCTCCGCTCGGGGCTGAGCAGCTCACCGGCGGCGGCGAAGTGCACCAGCGCGCCGGCGCGCACGATCCCGGCGACCAGGGTCGGCGTCCGCCCCTGCGCCTGCCCTTCGGCGACGAGCAGGTCGATGCGGCGGGTGGTCTCCATCAACAGCGACACCGGTGCGGCTCCTTCGGGGGCGCGGACGGCGGTCGGACGACCTCCGTCGATGCCGCACGCATTGTATGTGCGGCTCTCGGTGGCGGCCCGGTTCGCCCCGCGTGGGCGGTTGTACCGCACCCATGATCGTTTGGGGTGGTTGGACGTGCGCAGCCGTGACAGAATCCTATGGGTGGAGCTGTTGCTGTGGATCGTTCTGGGCGTGGTGCTGGCGGTTGCCGAGATTTTCACCACCACGCTCTTCCTGATCATGTTCTCGGCGGGCGCGTTCGCCGCCGCGATCGCGGCCGGTCTCGGCGCCCCGGTCCTCGCGCAGGTGCTGATCTTCACCGTCGTCTCCGCGCTGACGGTGGCCGTGGCCCGGCCGACGATCCGCCGCCACCTCGCGTCGCCCACCGAGAGCGGCACTCCGCCGTTCGGGGTCGGTGCGATCGAGGGCTCCACGGCGGAGGTGCTGGAAGCGGTCGACGCGGCGCGCGGTCTCGTCAAGATCGACGGCGAGGTCTGGTCGGCACGCTCCTTCGACACCACTCAGACGTTCGACCCGGGCGACCGGGTACAGGTCATACAGGTCCGGGGCGCCACGGCCCTGGTCTGGCGGGACCAACCTACGACTCCGGTCCAGCTGCCGGAGCGAGAAGGCGAGTGATTGATGGATGGCCTCTTGATCCTGATCGGCGCAATCGCGCTGCTCATGGTGGTGACCCTGGTCAAGGCGGTGCGGATCGTGCCGCAGCAGCGGCAGGACGTCGTCGAGCGGCTCGGTAGGTACAAGCGCACCCTCAACCCCGGACTGAACCTGCTGATTCCCTTCATCGACGCGGTCCGCACCAAGGTGGACATGCGCGAGCAGGTGGTCAGCTTCCCGCCGCAGCCGGTGATCACCTCTGACAACCTGGTCGTGTCGATCGACACGGTGCTCTACTTCAAGGTGATCGACTCGGCCCGTGCGACGTACGAGATCTCCAACTTCCTCCAGGCGATCGAGCAGCTCACCGTCACCACCCTGCGTAACGTGATCGGTTCGCTCGACCTGGAGCGCGCGCTGACCAGCCGCGAGGAGATCAACCGGCACCTCTCCGGCGTGCTCGACGAGACCACCGGCCGCTGGGGCATCAAGGTCACCCGGGTGGAGATCAAGGCGATCGAGCCGCCGCCGAGCATCCGCGACTCGATGGAGAAGCAGATGCGCGCCGAGCGGGACCGCCGCGCCGCGATCCTCAACGCGGAGGGGCACAAGCAGTCGCAGATCCTCACCGCCGAAGGTGAGAAGCAGGCCGCGGTGCTGCGCGCCGACGGTGACCGGCAGGCCCGGATTCTGCAGGCCGAGGGTCAGGCCAAGGCCATCCGTACCGTCTTCGACGCCATCCACACCGCCAACCCGAGCCAGAAGGTGCTCGCCTACCAGTACCTGCAGGCCCTGCCGCAGATCGCCAACGGCACCGCCAACAAGGTCTGGATCGTCCCGGCCGAGCTGACCAAGGCCCTCGAGGGCATGGGCGGCGCGCTGGGCGGGCTCAACCGGATGGTCGGCGACATGCCGTCGCCCGAGGCGAGCGCCGACGCCGGCGCCGTCGAGCGGGAGGCCGCCGAGGCGGCCGAGGCCGCCGCCCGCGCCGCCGCGCAGATCAACGACGAGGTGCGCGCCGCCGAAGCGCAGGTCACCTCGGGTGGCAACGCGCCTCAGGGGCTGCCCGCCCCGGCGCCGGTCTCCCCGACGAGCCTGCTCGGCGACCAGAGCGGCACCGACCAGCGTCAGCTCTGACAGCACGTTGTCACCGGCCCCGGCCGCCCTTGGCGGCCGGGGCCGGTGTGTGTCTGCGAACCGGTACGGTCGCCGCACGTCCGCCGTCATCCGCGGCGCCACCCGAACGACGGCAATTCGGCCAAGCGCCGTCGAGGTGGCCCTGGGGCCTGCCACGATCGTGGCGCAAGGGTCCTGACCGCCGGGGAGTCCGCGTCCGCAGCCGCCCCGGCGCCGGTGAACGGGAACGGGGTGGATCGGATGGCGAGATCCCGGGAGCGGGACGGCGCGGTGTCCGCGACGCGGGGCGGCACCCGTGGCAAACGCGGCCGCAACGGCGGCTTCGGCATCCTGCCGTTCGTGGTGGAACCCTCCCCGTACTCAGCCGCCACCGACGCCACCTGGGCCTGGTCGCTGCGGCGCCTGGCCCGGGTCGCGGTCTGGCTGCTGCCCTGCTACGCCCTGCTCTTCGGCGGGATGGCCCTGTACAGCGACGGCGAAGGGCTCGGCAGCCGTTCGTACCCGCTCGACGGCCGTTCGCTCTACCTGCTCGGCTGGGCGGTCACCGTCTGGGTAGGCCTGCTGGCGGTGCTCGCGTTGACCGCGCTGCTGGTGGTGACCCGGACCCGCTGGTGGGCGGTCGGCGGAATGTCCGCCGCGCTCGCCGGCATCGTGCTGATGCTCCCCTTCACCGGAGTGGGGGAGACCGCGCCGGTCTTCGGCGTCAACGCCCGCGTCTTCGTGCTGCTCGGCTCGGCGGTCTACAGCCTCGGCTGGGCCCTGACCGGCTGGGCCGTCAGCCGCTCCCGGGTGTTCAGCGTCGGCGACGGCACGATGCTGATGATCGCCGCCCCGCTGCTCGGTATCGCCGGTGCCCTGCTCGGCGCCCTGCAGACCTTCGGCGCGGTTTTCGTGCTGGCCGCCGGAATCGGGGTGGCCTGGCGGGCCGGCCGTCTCGTCCCGGCCATCATCGCCCGGCAGGCGGCGGCGGCGAGCGTCGCCACCCCGGTGGCCCCGGAGAGCACCGACCCCCTCGCCGCCGGCTGAACCGGTACCGTGGCCGCCATGCCGCCGTCCCCGCAGCCCGGCATGCCGGTGCCCGCCGCAGCGGCCGCGGCAACCGGGCGGCGCGTCCGCCGGACACGCTGCCGGCTCGTCCTCGCGTTGGCCGTGGCGCTGGCGGCCGGCTGCGGCGACGGGACGCCGCCCGCGCCCACCCCGGAGCCGGCCCCCTCCAGCGCCGCGCCCGCGCCCACCCGGAGCACGCCGCCGCCGACGCCGCGCCCTTCGGTCACCGCCCCGGCCGGATTCGTCGCGCTCTCCAGCGTCGCCCCGACGATCATCGAGGACGTCCGCTACGCCACCGCGCACAACTTCGTCGGCCGGCCCGTGACCGGCTACACCGAGCCGATCTGCGTCCTCACCCGCCAGGCGGCCGACGCGCTGCGCCGGGTGCAGGCGGCGGCGCAGGCCCGCGGTTACCGCCTGAAGGTCTACGACTGCTACCGGCCGCTGTCGGCCGGGGAGGAGTTCGTGCGCTGGGCCAAGGACCCCGACGACGACCGGATGCGGGCGGAGTTCTATCCGACCCTGGCGAAGTCACAGCTCTTCCCGCAGGGCTTCATCGCCAGCCCCAGCTCCCACAACAGCGGCAGCACCGTCGACCTGACCCTGGTCAGAACGCCGGCCGCACCCCAGCCGACGTTCAGCCCCGGGCAGGAGCTGCAGTCCTGCACCGCGCCGGCCGGCCGGCGCTACGCCGACAACAGCATCGACATGGGCACCGGCTACGACTGCTTCGAGTCGCTGTCGCACACGGAGAACCCGGCCGTCACCGGTGCGGCCCGCGCCAACCGTCTGCTGCTGCGGGACCTGATGCGCCAGCAGGGCTTTACCAACTATTCCGGCGAGTGGTGGCACTACGACTACGACGACGACCCGTACCCGAACCGGTACTTCGACTTTCCGGTGACCCGCGCGGCGCTGCCCGGCGGGTGAGGCACCCGGCGGTCGGCGGCACCCCGGCGGTCGGCGGTCGGCGGGTGAGGTGGCCGACGCCCGCGGTGGGCGGTGCGTGACCCACCGCGGGCGACCGGCAGAATCGACCGGTGCCCGTGGAACAGATCACCGACCCCGACGACGTACGCATCGCCGACTACCGGGCGCTGACCGACGTGGAGCTGCGGACCCGCTGGGAGCCGCCGCACGGGCTGTTCATCGCCGAGGGGGAGCTGGTGCTGCGCCGCGCCCTGCGGGCCGGCTACCCGCCGCGGTCGTTCCTGGTCGACGCCAAGCGGGTCGACCAGCTCGGTGACCTCGACACCGGCGACGCCCCGGTCTACGCCGCCACCCCGCAGGTGCTGCAGGAGGCGACCGGATTCCACGTCCACCGCGGGGTGCTCGCCTCCTTCCACCGCAAGCCGCTGCCCACTGCCGCCGAGGTGCTCGCCGGGGCACGCCGGGCGGTGATCCTCGAGGATGTCAACAACCACACCAACCTCGGCGCGATCTTCCGGGCCGTGGCGGCGCTCGGCATCGACGCCGTGCTCCTGTCGCCCTCCTGCGCCGACCCGCTCTACCGGCGCAGCGTCCGGGTCAGCATGGGCGAGGTCTTCGCCGTGCCGTACGCCCGGCTGGAGCCCTGGCCCGCCGGGCTGACCCAGGTCCAGGCGGCCGGCTTCACGGTGCTGGCCCTGACACCCGCGCCGGACGCCGTGCCGATCCAGACCCTGACCGCCGCGCAGCGGGCCCGTGCCGCGCTGCTGATGGGCGCCGAGGGCGCCGGGCTGACCGCCGCCGCGATGGCCGCGAGCGACGTACGGGTGGTCATCCCGATGCGCCGCGGCGTCGACTCGCTCAACGTCGCCGCCGCCACCGCGGTCGCCGCCTGGGAGCTGGGCCGCGACGACCCGGTCTGACCCTCGCCAACCGTCGGAGTGGAGCCGTAACCTGTCGCCGTGTTTCCAACGGTGCGGGAGGTTCTGGCGCTGGGTCCGGTGCGGCATGGCAGCCCGCGACTGGTCGCCGGCGAGGACGGCGTCGACCGGCCGGTGCGCTGGGTGCACGTCGCCGAGGTGCCGGACATCGCGGCGCTGCTGCGCGGCGGCGAGCTGGTGCTCAGCACCGGCATCGGGCTGCCCGCCGACGACGCCGCGCTGCGCCGTTTCATCGACGAGCTCGCCGACGTGGGAGTCGCCGGGCTGATGGTGGAGCTCGGCCGCCGCTACACCGGCAGCGTGCCCCGGGCGATGGCCGACGCCGCGACCCGGCGCGGCCTGCCCCTGGTGGAGCTGCGGCGGGCCACCCCCTTCGTGCCGATCACCGAGGCGGTGCACGCGCTGGTCATCGACGCCCAGCTCACCGAGCTGCGGGCAACCGAGGAGATCCATCAGCGCTTCACCGAGCTGTCGGTGGAGGGCGCCGAGCCGGCCGAGGTGCTGCGCCAGGCTGCGGCGCTGGCCGGTTGCCCGGTGGTGCTGGAGAACCTGGCCCGTCAGGTCCTCGCCTACGACGCGGCCGGGGAGAGTCCGCAGGCCCTGCTCGACGGCTGGGAGCAGCACTCCCGCCGGGTCCGCCCACCCGGCCGCACCGGGTACGACGCCGACGCCGGCTGGCTGGTGACGATGGTCGGCGCCCGCGGGCAGGACTGGGGGCGACTGCTGCTGCGCTGGCCCGGCGCCGGATTCGACGCCGCGGGCGGATCACCGCCGACCCGGCTGGTGATCCTGGTGGAGCGGGCCGCGTCGGCGCTGGCGCTCGGCCGGCTCATCCGCCGCGACGTCGAAGGGCTGGAGCGGCAGATCCACCGGACCCTGCTCACCGCCCTGCTGGACCACACCGGCTCCCTGGACGAGGTGCAGCTGCGCGCCCGCGCGCTGGGGCTGACGCTGGAGCGCCGCCACCTCATCGGGGTGATGGTCCGCAACCGGGTCGACGATCCGTCCGCCGAGCACGGCCCGCAGGTGGCGCAGGCCCGGCTACGGGACCTCGCCGAGGCCGTCGGACAGGCGTTGCGGGAGACGAAACTGACCGCGCTGACCAGCGCCGTCGACGACCAGGCGGTGGGCGCGCTGCTGGTGCTCGCCGACCCGGCGGCGGAGGAATCGGCGCTGAGCGCCTTCGCTGCCGCGCTGCGCCGGATCCGCCTGATCGGCGCCGGACCGGCCGCGGTCAATGGCGCGGTGACCGGCTCCAGCCCTCCGGTGATCATCGCCGCCGGCTCCGGGGTGGCGGGCCTGCCCGAGGCGCGCCGATCGCTGCTGGAGGCCCGGCAGGTCGCCGATGCGGCCCGCCGGGACCGGCGTGACCTGCCGGTGTTCCGCCTGCCGCACGTCGGGCTGGCCGGACTGCTGCACCTGCTCCGCGACGAGCCGCGGTTGCAGACCTTCGTCGAACGTGAACTCGGCCCCCTGCTGGCCTACGACGCCCGGCACCCCCGCGAGCAGCTGCTGGAGACGCTGCGGGCGTACCTGGAGCAGGGGCGCAACAAATCGGCGGCCGCGACGGCCGCGCACCTGTCCCGGCCGGCCTTCTACGACCGGCTCGCCCGGATCGGCCGGGTCCTCGGCGCCGACCTCGACTCCGTGGCGGCCTGCCTTTCCCTGCACGTCGCTCTGCTCGCCCTGGACGCCGTCCGCGACAACTGACCCCGGCTCAGTCGACTGACCCCGGCTCAGTCGAGCGCGGCGAGCGCCTTCGCGTACGCCGGGGGCACGAACGACGGCCCGGCGGGGGTGAAGACGTCGGAGGCGGCGGCGGTCTCCCACGCCGAATCGGGCACGGCCGACAGCAGGGCGGTGACCACCGGGCTGTCCTGCCACTGCGGCTGCGCCGCCACCAGGCTCAGCGCCACCACCGACTCCTCCACCTCGCCGACGCACTCGAAGGGCTTGTGCCCGTCGACGCCGAGCAGCTCCCGGTAGCCGGGCAGCTGGGAGGGGTCGGCGAAGAGGTCCGCGCCGAAGATGTGCACCAGCCGGGCACGCTCCATGAACGGCGCCAGGGCCAGGAAGATGAAGCGGCACTTCGGGCAGTGCGCGCACCAGCGCGCGCTCGGGTCGTGCAGCTTGAAAGCGGCGTTGCAGCTGGTCACCACGTCGTCGTAGCGGGTGATGCCGGCGAAGAGCCGGGCGATGTGCAGCTCGGAGAGCTGCCGCAGCAGCGAGAAGTACGGCTCGGTCAGCCCCGCGTGCGCGGTGAGCGCCGCCCGCAGCAGCCCTTCGGCTTCGGCGCCCTTTGACCACTGGTGGTTGATCTCGTGACCGTTCCAGATCAGGTTCGGGTCCGAGGCGGAGCGCTCGTTGGACATCACCACCGGACCGAGCCCGTGCAGCACGGCGGTGGCGACCGCGATCAGCGAGTTGATCGCGGTGACCGGGATGTGGCCGTTGCGCGCGCCGGCGGCGTTCAGCTCGAACAGCGCCGGGTCGAGCCGCCGGCGGGCGGTCAGCGCGGTCAGCCCGGAGGCCTCGTTGACCGAGACGATCACGTGGTTGGGGTTGACCGAGAAGGGGACCGGGTCCAGTCCGGCGCCGCGCAGCGCCTCCAGGCTGACGATGGAGTCCTTGCCGCCACCGACGGCCGAGAGCGGACGGGCCGAAGCGGTGTCCAGCGGCGCGACCGGCGCCACCTCGCCGGCCGGGACATCGAGGGCCAGTTCGAGTACGTACGGCAGGTCGTTGCGGTAGGCGTACTCGCCGAGGCCCTTGGTGTAGAGGGCGGTCAGGAACGCGGTCGCGGCCTCGCCCAGCGGGTGCGGCGCGATCAGCCGGGGTGGGGCGGCGGCCTTGTAGTAGCTCACGCCGGCGGCCAGGTGCAGCAGCTCCAGCACCCGGTGCAGCGCCGCCAGCCGCGTCCCGGTCGGCGGCTGCGCCGGCAGCGGGAACGTCACCACCTCGGTGAAGCGCAGCTGACCGTCGGCGCCGGTGAGCGCGTAGTCGAAGCGGGCCTCGCCGGTGCTGAGATCCAGCGAGTACGAGGGGAAGGTGAAGGCGTCCATCTGCCGCAGCTGTCCGTTGAGCACACGCCATACTAGTCCCGGTTTGCCCGCCCACCGGAGGAGATCCCTGTGCGCCTGTCCGATCTGCGTGGCCGTCGTGTCGTCGTCTGGGGGACCGGACGGGAGGGACGGGCGGCGGTCACCGCCATCGCCGCGCAGCAGCCGGCCGAGCTGGTCGCCGTCGAGGACCGCCCGGCGGGCGACGCGCTGCCGTGGGGCGGGGCGCCGGCCGAGGTGGCGGCGGTGTACACCGGCGAGCAGGCCCACGAGCGGCTGCTCGCCGCCGACGTGGTGGTCCGTTCGCCCGGGGTGCCGCAGACCCACCCCTGGGTGATCGAGCTGCGCGAGCGCGGGGTGCCGATCACCGGTGGCACCGCGCTCTGGATGGCCGACCACGCCGCGCGCACCGTCGGCGTCACCGGCAGCAAGGGCAAGAGCACCACCGCCAGCCTGATCAGCCACCTGCTGACCGTGCTCGGCCGGGCCAACGTCTTCGGCGGCAACATCGGGGTGCCGCTGCTCAACCTCCCCGAGGCCGACCGCTACGTCCTGGAGCTCTCCAGTTACCAGTGCAGCGACCTGACCGACTCGCCGCGGGTCGCCGTGGTCACCTCGCTCTTCCCCGAGCACCTGGACGCCCACGGCGGTGAACGGGAGTACTACCGCGACAAGCTCAACCTGATCGACCACGGCCCCGAGGTCACCGTCGTCAACGGCACCGACCCGCGCCTGCTGGCCGAGCTGGGGTCGCGGCCGGCGATCCGCGCCGGGCTCCCCGACGGCTTCCACGTCGCGTCCGGCCCGGACGGCACCGCCTGGGTGTACGCCGGCGACCGGCCGCTCTTCATCCGCGCGCTCCTGCCGCTGGTCGGGCGGCACAACGAGAGCAACCTCTGTGTGGCGCTGACGGTGCTCGAGGCGCTCGGCATCGACTGTGTGGCCGAGCACGAGGCGCTGGCCCGGGCGGTCGCCACCTTCACCGGGCTGCCGCACCGGCTCGCCGAGATCGCCGACCCGGCCGGGATCACCTTCGTCGACGACACCCTCTCGACCAGCCCCTACTCGGCGATGCACGCGATCGAGGCGTACGAGGACCGGCCGTTGACGGTGATCGTCGGGGGCGCCGACCGAGGGCTTGACTACACCCCGCTGCGCGAGCATCTGGCGGCCCGGGAGCTGACGGTGATCGGGGTGCCCGACAGCGGCCCGCGGATCATCGGCGAGCTGCGCGATCTGCCCGGTGTCCGGGCCGAGCTGGCCGAGGACCTGGTCGCCGCCGTGCGCCAGGCCCGGCGGCTGACGCCGGCCGGCGGGGTGGTGCTGCTCTCCCCGGCGGCACCCAGTTACGGGCAGTTCCGCAACTTCGAGCACCGTTCCGAGGTCTTCGCCCAGGCGATCCGCGACACCGCCTGAGTCAGGGCGCTCCGGCGGGTCTCATCGGCGGTGGCTGATGATGGTCCGGCAGGTGTCATCGGCGGTGGCTGATGCGGTCTGACGGGTGTCCATCGGCGTTCGCTGATAACGGTTCGGGCCAGGGTCTTGCTGTCGGCGCGAGGGTGCCGTAAGAATTCTTCAGACGTTCATCCGAACGTGAAGACAAGCGACACACCGCGACGCGCCCGTCCACCCGACTGCCAGGCCCCGCGCGCCCCGGCGCCCCGACGCCCGCCGGACCCTGATTCGAGGAGACTCCCATGCACAGGCGTGACATCCTCCGTCGTACCGCCGCCGCCGGCCTGCTCGCCACCCCCGCCGCCGGTCTGCTCACCGGCTGCGCCACCGGCGACGGCGGGAACGACCGTGACCGTTACGAGGGCACCAGGACCGCCCAGAACCCGCTCGGCGTCGCCGAGGAGGCGCCGCTGGAGGTCGTCATCTTCAACGGCGGCTTCGGCGACGACTACGCCAAGGCGCACGAGACGATGTACCGCACCACCTATCCCAAGGCGGAGATCAAGCACTCCGCGACGCAGGAGATCAGCAAGACCCTGCAGCCGCGCTTCGTCGACGGCACCCCGCCGGATGTCATCAACAACTCCGGCGCCGGCCAGATCGACTTCAACGGGCTGGTCTCCCAGGGGGCGCTGGCCGACCTCGGCGAGTTGCTCGACGCCCCCAGCCTCGACATCCCCGGCAAGACGGTGCGCGAGACGCTGCTGCCCGGCGTGGTCGAGATCGGCTCGTACAACGGGTCGTTCCTGGTGCTCAACTACACCTACACCGCGTACGGCATCTGGCACTCCACGAAGCTCTTCGCCGACCGTGGCTGGGAGTACGCCAGGACCTGGGACGAGCACATCGCGCTCTGCAAGCAGATCAAGGCCGCCGGCATCGCGCCCTGGACCTACGCCGGCGCCCACCCCCGGTACATGAGCTGGCCGGTGATCGCCACCGCGATCAAGTTCGGTGGCAAGGAGGTGGCGCTGGCCATCGACAACCTGGAGCCGAACGCCTGGACCTCGGACGCGATGAAGACCGCCGCCGACGCCTGGTACCAGATCGTCAAGGACCGGTACATCCTGGACGGCTCACCCGGCCTGGACCACGTGCAGTCGCAGACCGCCTGGTGCCAGGGGAAGGCCGCCTTCATCTCCTGTGGCTCCTGGCTGGAGAGTGAGCAGAAGGCCGTCACCCCGGCCGGGTTCAACATGACCATCGCCCCGACGCCGAGCCTGGGCGCGGGCGACAAGCTCCCCTTCGAGGCGATCCGCGGCACCGCCGGTGAGCCCTTCATCGTTCCCGCCAAGGCCCGCAACCGCGCCGGCGGCCTGGAGTACTTCCGCCACATGCTCTCCCTCGCCGGCGCCAAGGACTTCACCGCCAAGGTCGCCAGTCTCAGCGTGGTGGCCGGCAGCACCGACGGGGTGGAGCTGCCCTTCGGGCTCGACACCGTCTCGAAGGCCCTCGACACCGCCGGCGACAACGGCTTCAACTGGGTCTACAACAACTACTACCGCAAGCTCGAGCGCAACCTGGTCGACGCGGCCTGCGGCGAGTTCTTCAGCGGTCGCTCCACCCCGGCGGAGTTCCTGGCCGCCTGCCAGAAGGGCGCCGACGAGATCGCCGCCGACTCCTCGATCACCAAGTACGAACGTACGGCGTAGCACTTCTGTGCGGTGCCGGAGGACGAGCGTGAAACAGGGCAAGTACCCGCTGATCATCACCTTTCTGGTGCCACCCCTGCTGCTCTACGGCATCTTCGTGCTCTCGCCGTACGCGCAGGCGTTCCAGATCTCCACCACCGAGTGGCTCGGCTACTCCCCGGACGCGGAGTTCGTCGGGCTGGAGCAGTTCCGCCGGCTGCTGCACGACGGCTACGTCTGGAACGCGCTCAAGAACAACGCGATCCTGCTGGCGATCGTGCCGGTGGTGACGATCGGGCTGGGCCTCTTCTTCGCCGCGATGCTCAACATGGGCGGGCGCCGGGGCCGCGCCGGGGTCGCCGGCGTGCGCGGCACCTCGGTCTACCGGCTGGTCTACTTCTTCCCGCAGGTGCTCTCCGTGGTGATCATCGCGCTGCTCTGGAAGGAGGTCTACCACCCCAACAGCGGCCTGCTCAACGGCGCGCTCTCGGCGGTGGGGCTGCCCACCCCGGCCTGGCTGGGCGACCCGCGCACCGCCTTCTGGTGCGTGCTGGCCGTGATGGTCTGGAGCAACGTCGGCTTCTACGTGGTCCTCTTCGGCGCCGCCATGCAGGCCATTCCGCGCGACATCTACGAGGCGGTGCTGCTGGACGGGGCGTCGCGCTGGACGACGATGCGCCGGATCACCATCCCGCTGCTGCGCGACACCGTGCAGGTCGCCTGGATCTACCTGGCGATCGCCGCGCTGGACGCTTTCATCCTGGTGCAGCAGATGACCAAGGGCGGCCCGAACTTCTCCTCCGACGTCATCGGCCTGCGGATGTACGACACCGCCTTCGGCGCCGAGACCAAGTTCGGGTACGCCTCCGCGATGGGCGTGGTGCTGTTCTTCCTGACGCTCTCGGTGGCGATCGTGGCGCTGCGCATCGGCCGGCGGGAACGGATCGAGTACTCATGACCACTGTCCAGCAGCGCACCGCCACCGGCGCACCGGCCACGACGGCGCGGCCGCTGCGCCGTGACCGGGGCGTGGCGAACGTCTTCTCCCACACCGTGCTGGTGGTCTGGGCGGCGCTGACGATCCTGCCGCTGGCCTGGATGTTCGTCAGCTCGGTCAAGGACAACAACGAGATCCTCACCGATCCGTGGGGGCTGCCCGCGGCGCTGCGCTTCGACAACTGGGTGCGGGCGTTCAGCGAGGCGCAGATCGGGCGGTACCTGTTCAACAGCCTGGTCGTGGTGACCGGTTCGCTGACGCTGACGATGCTGCTCGGCGCGAGTGCGGCGTACGTCTTCGCCCGCTACAGCTTCCGCGGCCGGCAGCTGCTGTACTACCTCTTCGTCGGCGGGATGATGTTCCCGGTCTTCCTGGCGCTGGTGCCGCTCTTCTTCGTGGTCCGCA
This sequence comes from Melissospora conviva, assembly GCF_049523535.1. Classification (NCBI taxonomy): domain Bacteria; kingdom Bacillati; phylum Actinomycetota; class Actinomycetes; order Micromonosporales; family Micromonosporaceae; genus Melissospora; species Melissospora conviva. Next base: position 441,677 of record NZ_JBLLDT010000002.1, on the reverse strand, counting down.
ACGCCGGGCTCTTCGGCACCTGGACCGGGCTGATCCTGGTCTACGCGGCGTACTCGCTGCCGTTCACGGTCTTCTTCCTGACGGCCTTCTTCCGCACCCTGCCCACCTCGGTGGCGGAGGCCGCGCTGATGGACGGCTGCGGGCACTTCGGGCTCTTCTTCCGGGTGATGCTGCCGATGGCCCGGCCGGGACTGATCAGCGTGGCGATCTTCAACTTCCTGACGCAGTGGAACCAGTTCCTGCTGCCGCAGGTGCTGATGCAGGGCGACGAATCAAAGTGGGTGCTCGCCCAGGGGCTGGCGGCGCTGGCGGTCAACCAGGGATACGCCGGCGACTACAGCCAGCTCTTCGCCGGCCTGACCATCGCGGTGCTGCCGGTGCTGGTGGTCTACGCGATCTTCCAGCGGCGGATCCAGTCCGGTCTCACCGCAGGACAGCTCAAGTAGCCGGCACCTCTGCGCCGCAGGCCTGGCCCGGCGGCGGCGGGTGCGCCGCAGGCCCGGCGGGGCGCCGGGTGCGCCTCAGGCCGCCGGGGGGAGCGCGTCGTCCGCGCCGCGGACGAAGCGCCGGTGCAGTAGCTCGGGGGCCTGGACCTGCGGCAGGCCGCGCAGCGCCAGCCAGGCCGCGCCGGCCGCGCCGTCGCCCGGCGCCGGTACCGGCGCGCCCGGCCAGCGCGTGGCGACCGCGGCGCGGACCAGCGCGGCCAGGGGGGTGTCGCCGGTGAGCAGCCCACCGGCGAGCACCAGCGGGGTCGTCTCCTGCTCGTCGCGGATGCGGGCGACCGTGGCGACGAGCGCCGCGGCTGCCTCGGCCAGCAGCGCCCGGGCACCGGTGTCGCCGGCGGTCGCGGCGGCGCAGACCAGTGGGGCGAGCCGGGCCAGCGCCACCGGGGGTGCCTGCGTGACGGCCTGGATGACGGCTTCGACGCTGCGGCGGGGGTCGGCGGCGACCTCGGTGGTGCCGATCAGCTCCCGCATCACCCGCCGGCCGAGCGGTCCGGGCTCGCCGGCGTCGAGCCCGGCAAGGGTGTGCCGGACGACCTCGCGCCCCAGCCAGAAACCCGATCCGGTGTCGCCCAGCAGCCACCCGTGCCCGTCGGCGATCCGGGTGGGTGTCATTGCCCGCAGCCCGACGGCGATCGCCCCGGTGCCGGCGATCAGCACGGTGCCGTCCGGGGCGGCGGTGCCGGCCGCGTACGCGACGACGGCGTCGCTGCAGACCTGCCAGGGGCAGCGCAGCCCGGCGGCGGACCAGGCCTGGTCGAAGGCGGCCCGCACGGCCGGGTCGCTGGTCAGCCGGGCGGCGCCGGCCATCCCGAGCACCCCGGCGCGGACCCGGCGCGGGTCGTGGCCGGCGAGGGCGGCGCGCAGCGCGGCGGCGAACTGGGCGGCGGCGGTCACCCCGTGGCTGGTCGGGTTGCCGCCGAGGGCGCGGCCCGCGCCGACCCGCTCGCCGGCGAGGGTGAAGAGCGCCGCGCGGGTGGCGGTGCCGCCGAGGTCGAGCCCCAGCACCAGGGCGGCATCGGGAAGCGGCACCCCGACATCGTCCGCGCCGGGTCACAACCGGGGCAAGCCCTCGGTGGCGTGTCGTACGTCAGGCGCAGAATCAACAGCGTGTTGACGGTGGTGGCGGCGGGACCCAACGGTGGGGGAGTGCTGCGCGCGCTGCACCCCGACGGGAGTCCCGCCGGTCCCGTCGACCTGGTCGACGACCTGGTCGCCGCCGTCGCCGCCCGCCAGGCCCGGTCGCGGCCCCGCTGGATCTGGGCGGCGACCGCCGAGTTCTATCCCCGGTTGCTCGCCGCCGGGGTGCGAGTCGACCGCTGCCACGACCTGGAGCTGACCGAGGCGCTGCTGCTGGGCCACGCCGGGCACTGGGGCGAGCCGCGCAGCGTGGCCGCGGCGTACGCGCGCCTGCACGGCCGGGCGGTCCCGCCGGATCCGCCGTCCCGCCAGCCCACCCCGCCCGGGCAGGACCAGCCGGCGCTCTTCGCCGCCCCGGCCGCCGACGGCCCGCGCCTCGACGAACTTGTCGCCGTGCACGCCGATCAGCTGGCCCGGATCGGGTCGACCGGGGCGCCGGGGCGGTTCCGGATGCTGGTCGCGGCCGAGTCGGCCGGGGCGCTGATCGCGGTGGAAATGGCCGCGGCCGGGTTGCCCTGGCGCGCCGACGTGCACGACGACCTGCTGCGCGACCTGCTCGGCGAGCCATCCCCGGTCGGTGGTCCGCCGCGCAAGCTGGCCGCGCTGGCGGCGCGGATCGCCGAGACCTTCGGCCTGCGGCAGTTGCAGCTCGGCTCCCCCGGTGAGCTGCTCAAGGCCTTCGCGCAGGCCGGCATCGATCTGCCGAACACCCGCTCGTGGTCGCTGCGGGCGGTCGATCATCCGGCGGTGCCGCTGCTGCTGGAGTACAAGGAGCTCTACCGCATCTGGACCGCCCACGGCTGGGCCTGGCGCGGCGACTGGGTGCGCGACGGGCGTTTCCGGCCGGAGTACGTACCCGCCGGGGTGGTCTCCGGCCGCTGGGCGACCCGTGGTGGGGGCGCGTTGCAGATTCCGAAGGTGGTGCGGCGGGCGGTGGTGGCCGACCCGGGACGCCGGTTGGTGGTGGCCGACGCCGGCCAGCTCGAGCCGCGGGTGCTCGCCGCGGTCTCCGGTGATGCCCGCCTGGCCGCGGCCGGCGGCGCCGGCGACCTCTACGCGGCCCTGGCCCGGGATGCCTTCGGCGGGGACCGGGCCCGCGCCAAGTTGGCGCTCCTCGGCGCGATGTACGGCCAGACCGGCGGCGCTGCCGTCCCGGCGCTGGCGGTGCTGCGGCAGAGCTACCCCACCGCCTTCGGCTATGTCGAGGCCGCCGCCCGTACCGGTGCCGCAGGCGGGCTGGTGCGCTCCTGGCTGGGCCGGACCTGCCCGCCGGGCCCGGTGCCCCCGGACGCCGGTGGGAGCGACCCGGTGGGGGAGGAGGGGACCGCCGATTCCGCCTCCGGGCGGGCGCGGGGGCGGTTCACCCGCAACTTCGTCATCCAGGCCACCGCCGCCGAGTGGGCGTTGACGCTGATGGCGCTGGTCCGCACCGGCCTGGCCGGCACCGGCGCGGAGCTGGTCTTCTTCCAGCACGACGAGGTGGTGGTCGACTCCCCGGCCGGAACGGCCGCACAGGTGGCCGAGCTGCTGACCGATTCGGCGAACCGGGCGGGGGAGCTGCTCTTCGGCGCCTCGCCGGTGCGCTTCCCGCTGGACGTCTCGATCGTCGACTGCTACGCCGACGCGGCATAGGGGTGCTTTTTCCGATTTGCCGATACCTGTCCCGAAACCACTCGTTGGGTCCGGTGAGCGTAAGGGCGGCGTGACCACCGCCCGGGCCGGCACCGGCCGGCTCTCGGAGACCATGACACGCGCCGTCGGCGGCACCGCGAAGTCCGCCGGTGGAGTGGGTCGTCACCAGTGGGGGTGGCGGAGTTGAACCGCATCGCAGGAATGATCATCGCCGCGGGTGGCGGACGGCGCATCGGCACCCCGGAGGCGCTGCTGCACCAGGACGGCAGGCCGCTGGTCGAGCAGATGCTCGAGACGCTGACCGAGTCCGGCTGCGACCCGGTGGTGGTGGTGCTCGGCGCCGCTGCCGACGAGGTCCGTGAGTCCGTGGACCTCTCCGCGGCGACCGTCGTGGTGAACAAGGCGTGGGGCACCGGCATCGGCTCGTCGCTGCGCGCCGGCCTCAACGCGCTGAGCGACAACAGCATCGAGGCCGTGGTGGTGGTGCCGGTGGACATGCCCGGCCTGACCGCCGCCGCCGTACGCCGGGTGATCGCGCTGCCGTACCCCGACGTGCTGGTCTGCGCCACCTACGGCGGGCTGCGCGGCTACCCGATGCTCTTCGGCCGCCGGCACTGGGCGGGAATCAGCACGCTGGCCAAGGCCGACGTCGGCGCGCGCCCCTACCTGCTGGCGCACAAGAAGGAGATCGTCGACATCTCCTGCGACTCGGTCGCCGACGGCTGCCGGGTCGACACCCCGGAGCTGATGGAGCTCTGGGGGCTGACGGTGCCGCCGCAACGGGTGGGGGTCTGAGCGGCGCAGCCGATTCCGGACAGCGACGGGGGGCTGCGCCGGCCGGTTCAGACCTCGATGTTGAACTCGCGCAGCACCGACGGCGCCACCAGGCCGATCGTGGCGAGCACCGCGAGCCCGGTGAGCACCGCGCGCATCACCACGGTCTCGGCCTTGCTGCCGGTCTTGATGGCGATCGAGTTGGGCAGGCCGACCATCGTCCACATGCGGCGCTTGATCGGGATGGGCCAGAGAATGGGCACGCCCGCCCGCGTGATCATGTCGCCGAGGATGTGCACGAAGGACCCCACGCCGACCGCCAGCCCGATCATCGGATAGCTCTGGTTGCCGGGGAGGTTCAGGTAGGTGAGCCAGGCGGCGCCGAGCGAGATCACCGTGACCCAGACCCAGCCGGCCCGCTTGGCCCACTCGTCGAAGAGACCGCGCAGCGCCAGACCGATCATGAAGAAGAGGATCGGGATGACGGCCCACTTGCCGTACGCGTTGCAGAGCGAGGTGGTGCCCCAGCCGACGAGCAGAGTGAAGGGGATGGTGTGGGTCAGCGTCCGGTGGCCGTTGCGGCGTACCGGGTCCTTGCTCAGCCGGGTGGCGGTGTAGACCCCGAGGGAGACCTTCTCGACCACCTCGGCGATGAAGAGCGAGAAGACCCCGAAGGTGCGGGCCACGGTAGCCCCGCCCTCGTTCTTCGTCACCTTGCCGGAGAGGTCCAGGTCCGGGAAGAGTGCGCCGCCGGCGCAGACCGCGGTGCCGACGGCGATGGCCAGTGCGGACTGTTCGTAGTCGGTGAACTGCTCCACCGCGAACGACCCTGCCAACCACACCGCCGCGCCCGAGAGCGCGTGCGACGGTCCCATCATGCCGGCAACCTCCCTATGGATCTTGCGGGAGAAGGTACGGCATCGGTGTGACAGCGCCGACACCGGCACCCGTGCTGTCCGTACTCAGTGGACGTTGGAGGAAATGGTCGCGGCAGGCGCTCCGCGGCGAGCGGATCAGCTCGCCTGGTCGTCGCGGAAGAGCAGATTCCCCTCCGGAACGACGATCTTCGCGGGCGCCGTGGGCGGCCGGTGCCGTCCGCCTTCGCGGCCGGCGCCGAGATAGGTCAGCACGGTCAGTCCGGCGATCGCCGGCCAGCTGTAGCGCTCGCCGACCATGCTCCTCGCCCGGCGCGCCACCCGCCGGGCGAAGACCTCGTCGGCCAGCAGCCGGTCGACCGCCCCCGCGAGCGCCTCCGGATCGCTGTGCGGGAAGGTAACCCCGGTGACCCCCGGTTCGACGATCTCGGCCAGCCCGCCGGTGGCCGCCACCGCCAGCGGCGCGCCGGCCGCCGCCGCCTCCAGCGCGACCATCCCGAACGGCTCGTAGAGGCTCGGCACCACCGTGGCGTCGGTGGCCGCCAGCATCGCCGGCAGCTGGGTGGCGGTCATGAACCCGGCGAAGCGCACGGTGCCGTCCAGTCGCAGTGCTGCCGCCTCGGCCTGCAACTGCTCCCGGTACGGCCCGTCGCCGGCGATCACCACCCGCAGTCCCGGGTGCCGCCGGTGCAGCCGGGGAACGGCGTGCACCAGGTGCTGCACGCCCTTCTCGTAGACCAGCCGCCCGGCGTACCCGATGAGGGGGCCGTCGCCGGCGAAGCGGGCACGGGCGGCGGCGACCGCGCGGGCGCCGGCCCGCCAGGCGCGGTCGTCGACGCCGTTGGGCACCACGTCGACCCGGCTCTGCGGGGCGCCGAAGAGGGAGGTGACCTGCTGGCGCATGTAACCGGAGCAGACGATCACCCGGTCGGACTCGTGGGTGATCCAGTGCTCGACGGCGTGGATCGTGCGGTTGAGTTCCTCGGGCAGCCAGCCCTGGTGCCGGCCCGCCTCGGTCGCGTGGATGGTGGTGACCAGCGGCAGACCGAGATGCTCGGCGAGGGTGATGGCGGTGTGCGCCACCAGCCAGTCGTGGGCGTGGATGACGTCGTACTCGCCGTCGTCGCCGGCCCGCAGCGCCGCACGGGTCAGGGTGTGGTTGAAGGCCATCGTCCAGGCCAGCAGCGAGCCGGTCGCGAGCGGGAACGCCACCGGATCCTCGGCGGCGCGGATGACGCGTACGCCGTTGACGTGCTCCCGCAGCGGCGCCCCGGCGGCGTGCCGGGTGACCACGGTGACCTCGTGCCCGGCCGCGGCGAGCGCGCCGGAGAGGGCGTGGACGTGCCGGCCGAGTCCGCCGACGAGCACCGGCGGATACTCCCAGGAGAGCATCAGGATGCGCAGTCGGCGACCGGGGTTGATGGCGATCAGGTCGGCGTCAGGTGACATGCGGTCCCCCTCGGATTGCTCCGGCCTCCCGCGCGCGGCGCCGGACCGGTGCCGCCACGTCATCGGGATGGACCAGATCCTGCCGATACCGCAAGAAGGTGCGAAGAATTCGCTGTTGCCAATGTGTAACGGTCAGTTGTCACTTGCCGCGGGCGCGTAGTACCTCCCCGACGGACCAGGCCTGGAAGGGGCAACCGGTGGCGAGATGCGGCGCGGATCCGTCCGCCGTCTCGCTCACCGAGCCTAGGCCAAACTCTCCCAGATGAGAATCAATGCCTGCGAAAACGTCCATCATGGGAAGATCCGCCCGTCTGTGGGCATCCGCCCACGGCCCGAGCAGCCACGGCCAGACCGTGCCCTGGTGATAGGCCCGGTCGCGCTGGGCCGGACCGCCACGGTGTGACCCGGCGTAGCCGGGCAGGCCGGGGGCGAGGGTGCGCAGCCCCAGCGGCGTCAGCAGCCGGGCGCCGATCATCCGCAGCGCTTGTGCGTCGGCGGTCATCGGCGCGTACGGCAGGGACCAGGCCAGCAGCTGGTTGGGGCGCAACTGGTCGTCGTCGTGGCGCGGACCCGCGCCACGCGGGTAGGCCGGTGCCGGGGCGTCCACCACGTCGTGCAGCCAGCCGGCCGGCGCCGGGAAGCGGCGCCGGAACGACGCCACCGCCTTGCCGTGCGCGGCGCGGGCCGTTGTTGCCTGCGCGCCGATCCGCTCGGCCAGCCCGGCGACGGCGGCCAGCCCGTTGACCCAGAGCGCGTTGACCTCGACGGCCTTGCCGGCCCGCGGGGTCACCGGCACCCCGTCGACACGGGCGTCCATCCAGGTCAGAGCCGCCCCCGGTGCGCCCTGGGTGAGCAGCCCGTCCGCCGGGTCCACGCCGATGCCGTACCGGGTGCCACGCAGGTGCGCGTCGACCACCGTGCGCAGCGCCGGAAGCAGTTCAGCGGCCAGGTCGTCGTCGGCTGCCACCTGGACGTGCCGGGCGACCGCGTGCAGGAACCACAGTGTCGCGTCGACGGTGTTGTACTCCACCCGCCCGGTGTCGGCGGTGTTGGCGAGCATCCCCTCCGACAGGGTCGCCGCGTAGCCGCGCAGCAGCTCACGCCCTCGCGCGGCGCGGCCGGTGGCGAGGAAGAGCCCCTCGTAGGCGATCATCGTGTCCCGCGACCAGCAGCCGAACCAGGGGTAACCGGCCACCACGTCCGGGCCGCGCGGAGTGTCGATGACGAAAGCGTCGGCGGCGAGCGCCAGGCTCGCCTGCACCTCGTCCGCCGGCCGTGCCGCGGCGACCACCGCCCGGTGCCGGGCCCGGGCTGCCCCCACCACCTCCTCGGCCGGCGGGGGCGCCTGCGCCGGGGTCGGCGTCCACGCCCGCACCCCGAGGACGTCGCCGGGCCGCTCCAGGGCGGCCGCGAAGGAGCCGGCGTGCCAGAGGTCCTCGCTCGCGGCCAGGCCGCGAGCCGCCTCCTCCCGGTGGTACGCCCCCAGCCACCATTGCCCGGCCGGCTCCCAGCCCGGACCGGCGATGCGGAACGCCTCCTCGACCACCACCCCGTCGGCCGCCGGCCACATCGCCGGCGCGACCCCACCGCTGCCCCGCTCGCCGTGGGCGTCGCGCCAGGTGCAGACCGCCGAGAGCTCCAACCGCACCGGGCCGCCGGCGAGCAGCCGGTGCACCACGGCGACCGCGCAGCGGCCGTGCGTCATGGCGATCTCCCGTTCGATCACCACGTCCCCGATCCGCCAGCGCCAGCGGGGGAGCCCGTCGGTCAGGTCGAAGCGTTCCAGCAGTTCGAAGCCGCGCGGGTCGATCGTGCCGGGCGCCCACTCGTGCGCGCCGAGGCGCACCCGGGCACCTCCGGGCAGCGTCACGGCCGGGTCCAGGCTCACCAGACCCAGATGCCGGGCCGCCGGAGTCTCGTCTGCGGCGATGAGCAGGCCGTGGTAGCGGCGGGTACGCAGCCCGCCGACGGTGCCCATGGCGTACCCGCCGAGACCGTCGGTGACCAGCCACTCGCGCGCGGCCGCGGCATCGGCGTCACCGCAGATCTGCGGACCGAACCGGATGTCGATCATGTGTCCTCCGCGGGTCGGGCCTCCGCCACGGCGCAGCGGATGGGCGTGCCGGAGGCCGGCAGCGGTGCGGTCGGCCGCGGTGCGAATGGCAGTGGCTTTCCGGGGACGCTACGGCGGAGAATGGAGCGATGGTCACTGATGGGCCACCGAAGCGTTCCCGGGTGGAGACCGCCCCGCCCGAGCACACCCCGCCCGAGCACCTCCCGCCGGGCTCCGCATCTTCCGGGGCCGGCGGGACCGAGCCCGGCCCGGACGCCGAGCGGCATCGGCTCGCCGAGGCCGACGCCGGGCAGCGCGACTGGCGCGCCTGGGGTCCGTACCTCTCCGAGCGGGCCTGGGGCACCGTCCGGGAGGACTACAGCGAACACGGCACGGCCTGGGACTACTTCCCCCACGACCACGCACGCTCGCGGGCGTACCGGTGGAGCGAGGACGGGATGGCCGGCGTCTGCGACGAACGGCAGCGGTTCTGCTTCGCACTGGCCCTCTGGAACGGCGCGGACCCGATCCTCAAGGAGCGGATGTTCGGCCTCGGCGGCGACGGCGGCAACCACGGCGAGGACGTCAAGGAGTACTGGTGGTACGAGGACTCCACCCCGACCCACTCGTACATGCGCTGGCGTTACCACTATCCCCAGGCCGCCTTCCCGTACGCCGAACTCGTCTCGGTCAACGCCCGGCGGGGACGCGACGACACCGAGTACGAGCTGGTGGATACCGGACTCTTCGATGATGACCGGTACTGGGCGGTGACCGTCGAGTACGCCAAGGCCGCGCCGACGGACATGTGCCTGCGGATCACCGTCGCCAACCGGGGCGACCGGGCCGCCCGCCTGCACGTGCTGCCCACCCTCTGGTTCCGCAACACCTGGGCGTGGGGGCTGCCCGGCGCGCACCGCGTCCCGGAGATCACGGCCGACGGCGCCCGGCTGGTCGGCGCCCACCACACCCTCGGCCAGGTCGTGCTCACCGGAGCCGGCACCCCCACGCCGTTGGTCTGCGACAACGACAGCAACACCGTACGGCTCTGGGGGCTGCCGGGGCGTACCCGTTTTCCCAAGGACGGCATCAACGACCACGTCGTCGACGGCGCCGCGACCGTCAACCCGGCCGGCCGGGGCACCAAGGGGGCGTTGCACTACATAGTGGACGTACCCGCGCGGGGCCAGACCGAGATCCGGCTGAGGTTGACCGGCACCGACCCGGGGTCGACGGTGCCCCCGGCCGACCTCGGCGCGGGCTTCGAGGCGGTGCTGGCGCGGCGGCAGGCCGAAGCCGACGCGTACTTCGCCGACCTTATCCCGGCCGCCGCGAGCGCCGACGAGGCGCTGGTGGCCCGGCAGGCGGTCGCCGGACTGATGTGGGGCAAGCAGTTCTACCACTTCGACGTGACGCGCTGGCTGGCCGGCGATCCCTGCGCGGTCCCGCCGCCGGCCGGCCGCCGCCAGGGGCGCAACAGCGCCTGGCCGCACATGAACAGCTGCGACGTCATCTCCATGCCCGACCCCTGGGAGTACCCCTGGTACGCCGCCTGGGACCTGGCGTTCCACTGCGTCGCCCTGGCCCGGGTGGACCCCGGCTTCGCCAAGGACCAGCTCCTGCTCCTGCTGCGCGACTGGTACCTGCACCCCAACGGCCAGATCCCGGCGTACGAGTGGGCCTTCGGTGACGTCAACCCGCCGGTGCACGCCTGGGCGGCGCTGAAGGTCTTCGCCATCGACGGCGGCCGCGACCACGCCTTCCTGGCCCGGGTGATGCAGAAGCTGCTGCTCAACTTCACCTGGTGGGTCAACCGCAAGGACACCGGCGGCAACAACGTCTTCGAGGGCGGCTTTCTCGGCCTTGACAACGTCGGCCCCTTCGACCGTTCGGCGGCGCTGCCGGTGACCGGGGTGCTGGAGCAGTCCGACGCCACCGGCTGGATGGCGATGTACGCCCTCAACCTGCTCGACATGGCGATCGTGCTCGCCGAACACGAGCACACCTATGTGGACCTTGTGACGAAGTTCTTCGAGCACTTCGCCTACATCGCCGCCGCCGCGTACTCACAGGGGCTCTGGGACGACGAGGACGGCTTCTTCCACGACGTGCTGCGGCTGCCTGACGGCTCGCAGATTCCGCTGCGGGTGCGCTCGGTCGTCGGGCTGGTGCCGCTGGCCGCGGCGACCCGGCTCACCTCCCACACCCTGCACCGCCTCCCCGAACTCGCCGCCCGGCTGCGCTGGTTCCTGACCGGCAAACCGGAGTACGCCACCGTCATCGGCACCCGCCGCCTCGGCGCTGACGGCCGGCAGCAGCGACTGCTGTCGATGGTCGGGCCGCAGCAGCTGGTGCAAGTCCTGTCGCGGATGCTCGACCCGGCCGAGTTCCTCTCCGACTACGGCCTGCGGACGATGTCCCGCGCGCACCTGGCCCGCCCCTTCTCCGTGGTCCTCGGCGGCCGGGTGTTCACCGTCGGCTACGAGCCCGCCGAGTCGCAGGCCGGCGTCTTCGGCGGCAACTCCAACTGGCGAGGCCCGATCTGGATGCCCACCAACTACCTGCTGATCGACGCGCTGCGCACCTACGCCGACTTCTACGGCGACGACCTGCTGGTGGAGTATCCGACCCGCTCGGGGAACAAGCACACCCTGCACGAGGTGGCCGACGACCTCTCCGAGCGGCTGATCGCCCTCTTCACCCGCGACTGGTGGGGGCGACGGCCCATCTACGGCGCCTCGGAGCTCTTTCAGCGGCACCCGGACTGGCGGGACCGGATCGCCTTCCCGGAGTACTTCCACGGCGACAACGGCGCCGGCCTGGGCGCCTGGCACCAGACCGGCTGGACCGCCCTGGTCGCCGACCTCATCATCGGCCTGCGAAGTCAGGGCACGGGACGCGATTGACCTTCCCGAAAACCGCATGACAAAGGCCGGACCCCACCGGGGTCCGGCCTTCGGTCGTTGTTGCTGTGTGGTTGTCACCAGTGCTGGGCGACCAGGTCGGCGGCCTGGGCTTCCCACTTCGCGTACGCGTCCGGGTACGCCGACACCTGCACCTTCTGCGCCGCGTCGGTCAGTTCCATGCTCTCCCAGCCCTGCACGTCCTCAAGGGACTCCAGGAACGCCTTGGTCGAGTACTGCGGGTCCCGGATCTGCTCCACCGTGCCCCAACCACTGGACGGACGCTGCTGGAACAGACCCTGCGAATCATGATCGTTCGCCGCACCCAGGTGACCCAGGTTCTCCAGCTTCGACTCCTGCATCGCAGTAGCCACCGCGATCACCGCAGCCCGCTCGTTCATACCCTGAGCCTTGGTCGCCTCGACGATCGCCTTCACGTTCGCCTGCTGCTCGGCGGACAGATCGATCCGCGCCTGCTCACCGGTCACACTCGTGGCCAGCTTCGCCCGATCCGGACCGGCCCGCACCTGCGCCACCGCAACCGTATCCGGGGCCGCCACGTCATGCGCGACCGCCGGCACCACCGGACCCGCGAGCACACCAGAGGTGAACGCCAGACCCGCCACACCAACACCGATACCACGGAAAATGTTCTTCATCGAAAAAGCTCCTTCACACAAAGGGGGACACCCACCGACGCGCACACCCTGAGTCACGACTCAGGAAGACACGCGCGCACGTGCGGGCTCGTACCAAAGAAGATTGGGGGAACGGCCGAGAAGGGGAAACACCCCCGGCACCCACACCGAGGCCACCCGGGTTCACACACCCGGCGCGGCAGGGGGTCGCGTTCCTCGGCCGTACGCCATACACAACCACGCCGGCCCCCGGAGCGATTCCGGACCGGCCCCCATCCCGGCCCGAAAAAATCCGGACATTCATGCCGCAACTTGCTGGCGGCAACCGGCCATACGGCGCTCAACGGCGTATCTCGGCAGAGCCATCGCGAGGTGGACGGAGCCCTCGGTCGGGATCAGGATGATGAGGTCCGGTACGGGGCTCGGCTTGTGGATCTCCGCGGCCGGGTACGCCGGCACCCGGACTGGCGGGGCCCATCTCCGGGGCGTCCCGCCGGGACGTCTCGCATCCAGTCAGGAATGAAGAAGCGCTAGTCGGCGGGGTGCACCTGGCGTTGTTCCCACCGCAACCGGCCTGCTGAGGGACGGGCTTCGGGGCGACTTGTGGCTGGTCGACGGAGTTGAGCCGCCTCGACGCAGTTACCGCTGCGAGGATGGGATCGACCACGACGTGACCGGGGGAGAGATGACTGAAGTGGAAGTTCCGCCGCGGCCGCTGGAGGAGCGGCTGCGGGACACCCGCGCAAAGCTGGCCGGCGACATCGACCTCTGGGTGGCGACGGCGGGCCCGACCGGGGGTGTCCATCTTGTCCCGCTCTCGTATTGCTGGGACGGGAGCGCTTTCCTCGTCTCCACGCCGCGCTCCTCGGTGACCGCCCGGAACCTGCTGGCGGACAACCGGGTACGGCTGAGCCTCGGGCCGACGCGTGACGTCGTGATCGTCGACGGCACCGCCGCAGCGGTGGAGATCGCCGATCTCGGCGCGGAGGTGGGCGACGCCTTCGCGCGCAGGACCGGCTTCGACCCGCGTGAACTCGACGAGACGTACCAGTACTTTCTGATCCGGCCGCAGCGCATTCAGGCCTGGCGGGAGGCGAACGAACTACGGGGCCGCATCCTCATGCGCGACGGCCGCTGGCTCGGCTGAATCCGGGCGGACGCAGCCATGATCGTTAGTTGATTCCCGGTGTGGTGAGGGCCGCAGAGCACCGGAAATCAACTAACGATCATCACGGCTCATCGGCGGGCGACCGCGATCCATCCGTGCGCCGCCCGCTGTCGCCGTCGCCGGCTCAGCTCATCGTGGCGAGCAGGTCGCGGCAGGCGCGCTCGCAGGCCCGGCAGGCTTCGGCGCAGATCCGGCAGTGTTCGTGCATGCCGGCGTGCTGCTCGCATTCGTCGCCGCAGGCCTTGCACGCGGTGATGCAGGCCTCCAGCAGGCTCCGGCTGATGTTGGCGTCGTAGCCGGTGTGGCGGGAGAGCACCCGGGCGGTGGTGTCGCAGATGTCGGCGCAGTCGAGGTCGCTGCGGATGCACTTGGTCAGCATCTGCACCTGATCTTCGCTCAGGCAGGCGTCCGCGCAGGCGGTGCAGGCCTGGCTGCACGAGATCAGCATGTCGATCGCCGCGGCGAGCTTGCTGCGATCCATGTTGATCGAGGCCGGGTAGGCGCCGAGCATCGCGCGGGTGGTCGTTGTCATGGTGGCCGTCACGGTCACTCCCTTCGTCGTTTCTGCTGGTCCGTTCCCTCCTACCCGGCACGTCACGGCTCATGCGGGGGCGCCGGGTGGGCAGGGACCCGAACCGGGCGAAATGGGTGTGACCGGCCGGCTGCCGCCGCGTACGCTGCCGCAGGGCCGGACAGGAGCAGGGGAAGGATGGGACGTATGGGACGTATGGCGGCAGGAGCGCGCGACGGGGCGAAGGTGCTCGTTTTCGATGCCGACGACACCCTCTGGGAGAACAACGTCCTCTTCGAACGGGTCATCGACGACTTTCTGGAATGGGTGGCCCACCCGACCCTGGCCAAGACCGAGATCCGGCGCATCCTCGACGACATCGAACGCGCCAACGCCGTCGCCCACGGGTATGGCAGCAAGGTCTTCCTGCGCAGCCTCGGCGACTGCTTCACCCACCTGCGGCAGCGCCCCGCAACCGAGGCCGAGCGGCGCGAGATCGAGGAGCTGGCGATAGCGCTGCAGCACCACGAGGTCGAGCTGATCCCCGGCGTGGCCGACACCCTCGACGACCTGGCCCGCCGCTACGAGCTGCTGCTGCTCACCAAGGGCGACCGCGACGAGCAGCAGCGCAAACTCGACGCCTGCGGACTGCTGCACCACTTCGATGCCGCGCACATCGTCGACGAGAAGAACACCGACACCTACCGCCGGCTCAGCGCCACCCACGGCTTCGACCCCGCGTACGCGTGGATGATCGGCAACTCCCCGAAGTCGGACATCCTGCCCGCCCGGGCGGCCGGCTTCAACGCCGTCTTCATCCCCAACGACAACACCTGGGTCCTGGAACACGACGAACTCGACCCCACCGACACCGGCGTGCTGCACCTGTCGGCCTTCCCTGAGCTGCTGCGCCACTTCTGATGGCGGAGATCGCCGAGGGGGATCCGGCCGCCGCCTACCTGCGGGGCCTCAGGGAGCAGTTCGACCGCGCCAGGCCGGCCGGCGATCAGCCGCCGCTCGGCGTCACCGAGGCGGAGCGGATCCAGGAGCAGTTGCGGCAGTACGTGGAACCGGCAAGCCGACTGGCGGCGCAGCCTACCCCGGTCGCCGGGGTCGACGTCTCCTACGACAAGGCCTCCGAACAGGTCGTGGCCGCCGCGGTCCTCATCGACCCGGCAACCGGTGAGCTGCGGGAGTCCGTCGTCGTCCACGGCGAGGCCGCCTTCCCGTACGTCCCGGGACTGCTGGGTTTCCGCGAGGTGCCGATCCTGATCGAGGCGCTGGCAGGGCTCGCCGGCCGTCCCGACGTGGTGGTCTGCGACGGGTACGGCCTCGCCCATCCACGACGCTTCGGGCTCGCCTGCCACCTGGGAGTGGTAACCGGCCTGCCGACCTTTGGGGTGGCGAAGACACCTTTCGTCGCGGGGTACACCGCACCCGGCAGGCGGCGGGGCGAGTGGTCGCCGCTGTGCGACGGCGATGAGGTCCTGGGCCGGGTTCTGCGCACGCAGACCGATGTGAAACCGGTCTTCGTCTCCGTGGGCCACCGCATCAGCCTGGACGAGGCAACGGAGATCACTCTGGGGCTCTGTCGCCGTTACCGTCTCCCCGAGACGACCCGCGCCGCCGATCACCTCTCCCGCAAGGTACTGCGCTGCCTAGCCACGTCGGCCGAGGGATCACGCGACGATCTGGCGCGGCCTCGGCCGAAGATCCACCGATCGGTGGAGGTGCGAATCAACCCGAGCTCAGACGACACGGTCGACGTGGCGGGGGCGGTGCGCCCATAGCTTCGGAGCATGACCGTGTTGGACGTACGACATCTGCACAAGCGCTACGGACGGCACGTCGCCGTCGACGATGTCTCTTTCACCGTCGAAGAGGAGGAGATCTTCGGCATCATCGGGCCCAACGGCGCCGGCAAGACGACAATCGTCGAGAGCATCGCCGGCCTGCGAACACCCGACTCGGGTTCGATCTCCGTGCTGGGACTCGACCCGGTCAAGGACCGGGCCCAGGCGCGTGAGCGAGTCGGCGTGCAACTGCAGGAGAGCAGCTTCCCAGACGCGATCAAGGTCGCCGAAGCCCTCGAGCTCTACAGCTCCTTCTACCGGAACCCCGCCGACTGGCGCGAACTCATGGAGCTCCTTGGCCTCACCGAGAAGCGCAACACGCAGTACAAGGCTCTCTCTGGCGGGCAGAAGCAGCGACTGTCGATCGCGCTCGCTCTGGTCGGGAATCCGAAGGTCGCGATTCTCGACGAGCTCACGACGGGACTGGACCCGCAGGCGAGGCGCGACACCTGGAGTCTCATCGAGCGCGTTCGGGACACGGGCGTCACGATCCTCCTGGTCACGCACTTCATGGATGAAGCGGAGCGCCTCAGCGACCGGATCGCCGTCATCGATGGTGGCCGGGTCGCCGCAGTGGACACGCCCGCAGGGCTGATTGCCCAGTCGAGCGCGGCGCAGCAGGTCCGGTTCCGCCTGAGTCAACCGCTGGACAGGAGTGTCCTGACCGAGCTTCCCGACGTGACCAATGTCGAGATCACCGATGGCCGCTGGCTGGTCACCGGCAGGGGACAGCTTCTGAGCAGCGTTGCAGGGGCGCTCGCCAGGGCACAGGTCGTCGCGGAGGATCTCCGCGTCGACCAGCGCAACCTCGACGACGCGTTCGTGGCCTTCACGGGACGCGCCCCGGAGTCCTCAGGATCCGCCGAGAGGAGGGTGCACTGATGCCCGCGCTCCTGAAGATGGTCAAGGTCGAGACGAGACTCTTCCTCCGGGACTCTGCCACCGTCATGTTCGGTGTGCTCTTCCCGACGGGACTCCTGCTCGGGCTGGGTGCCATCCCGGCGCTCAGAGAGTCGTCGCCGGAAACCGGTGAGCTCCGGTCCATCGACATCTGGGCGCCGACCGCACTGGTCTTCGGGATGGTGATGATCGCCGTGCAGCACGTCCCGGCGATAATCGCGACGTATCGTGAGCGCGGCATCCTGCGTCGGCTGTCGACCACTCCTGCGCACCCGCGCCTGGTCCTGCTCGCGCAGATGATTGTCGCGTTCGCCTCCGTTGTCGTCTCCGCGGCACTCATGATCTTTCTCGCGTGGGCGGTGCTGGATATCGCGCCGCCCGAGCGGCCGCTGGAGTTCGTCGTCGCCTTCGTCGTCGGCTATGCCGCACTGCTCGGGATCGGCATGATCTCCGCGGCCGTGGCCCGCACGAGCAGTGCCGCGAACCAGATCGGCACCTTCCTGTTCGTTGCGCTGATGTTCTTCGGTGGAGCCTTCCTGCCCCGTGTCCTCATGCCCGACGTGCTGCGCGAGGCCGGCGAATTCATACCGCCCGGGCTGCAGGCTCTCACCGCGGCGTGGTCCGCCGAAGCGGGCGAGGTCACCGCCACTGCCGGTGGGCAACCGTTCTGGCTGCAGATTGCCATAATGGCGGGCATCGCACTGATGGCGAGCGCGGTCGCCGCGAAGCTCTTCCGCTGGGAGTAGGTTTCGATGATGCGGGATGCCGGGGCCGGTGAGCGCCCGAGCTTCGGGACGCACGAATCCGCCATCGTGGAAGAGGCGGAGATGGCGAATCGCTCCCGGTTGGCCTGGAAGAAGGAGCAGCTGCGGGTCTGGGACCTTCTGCAGTTGATCACACCGTGGCTGCTGCTGACGGTCTCGACGGCAATCTATTTCTTGCGGGTGCTTCCGGCTGATGGCGAACGCTTCCGGCCCGAGGGGGCCGCCGTCCTCGGGCTCGTCGCGGTCTCGGCGCTGTGGGTGCTGTTCGGGCAGACGCTGCCCATTAGAAGGAGGACGCTCCGGCCCGTGTCGGCGGGCATCTACTTCGTCGGGCTGCTGGCGCTGTGCGTCACCCTCATGACGTACTCCGACATCTTTCTCGTCTTCACCGTTGCGGGCTTCTTCCACGCGTACCTGCTCAGGCCGTGGCCGTTGGGGGTGCTCGGAGTCCTGGCCACCTCCGTGGCCCTCAACGGCTCGGCGATGCGCGTGTGGGCCAACCCGACCCCGGCCATGCTCGCGGAGTTCATCCTGATCGTCACCGTGCAGACTGCGGCGATCGGGGTGGGCATCCTGCTGACGGCGCGCAGCGAACCGGAGGAACGCAAGCGGGAGGAACTCGTCGAGCGACTCGAGGCGGCACTGCACGAGAACGCCGGGCTCCACGCGCAACTGGTCGCCCAGGCCCGTGAATCCGGGGCGCAGGATGAGCGGCAGCGATTGGCCGGCGAAATCCACGACACGCTGGCCCAGGGTCTCGCCGGCATCATCACACAACTCCAGGCAGCGGAGCGTTCCGCGAGTGTGCAGGGCGAGACGGAAGAGCACGTCGCGCGCGCACTTCGGCTCGCCCGCAGCAGCCTGACCGAGGCCAGACGGTCCGTGCAGGCGCTCGCTCCCCAGGAACTCGGCCGAGCGCACCTCCCCGACGCGCTGCGTGTGTTGACCGAGCAATGGTCGCAGGACCAGGGGATCAGCGCGCAGGTGGAGGTCACCGGCGTCCGGGAGCCACTGAGCCCGGCGATCGAGGTGTCGCTCTTCCGGGTCGCGCAGGAGTCGTTGACCAACGTGGCGAAGCACGCGGAGGCCTCGCGCGTCGGCGTCACGCTGTCGTACGCGGGCACCGAGGTGCTGTTGGACGTACGCGATGATGGACGCGGCTTCGCGCAAGGGGTCGGCACCGGCTTCGGCCTGACGAGTATGCGCCAGCGCATCAGAGGGGTCGGCGGTCACGTAGAGGTGCAGAGCGCACCGGGTGAAGGGACATCCGTCAGTGCGCGCGTTCCGGCGATCGCCCGCGGGGGCACGAGAGCAGATGGGGAGACCGACCGATGATTCGACTGGTGATTGTCGACGATCATCCGATCGTGCGGGGCGGTCTTCGCGACACATTCGCAGACGCCGAGGACATCGTTGTGGTCGGTGAGGCCGGGGACGGCGCCGAGGGCATCGAACGGGCAACGCTGCTGGCAGCGGATGTCGTGCTCATGGACCTTCGGATGCCCGGGATGGACGGCGTCGTGGCGACCGCGACCCTGCGCGAGCGGGCCCCGAGTGCCCGGGTACTGATCCTGACCACCTTCGACAGCGAGAGCGACGTACTGCCGGCGATCGAGGCGGGTGCGATCGGATATCTCCTGAAGGATGCTCTGCCCGACGAACTGATGCGAGCGGTCCGTGCCGCCGCGCGTGGAGAGTCTGTGCTCGCGCCGTCGGTGACGCAGCACCTGATGGGGCATGTTCGCAGGCCCGGCGTCGGCACGCTGACCGATCGAGAGAAGGAGGTACTGCAACTGGTCGCGAACGGCAATTCGAACCGGGACGCTGCTACCGCGTTGTTCATCGGTGAAGCGAGCATCAAGACTCACCTGCAACACATCTACGACAAACTCGGCGTTCGTGATCGAGCCTCGGCGGTGGCCGAGGGCTACCGCCGTCGCCTGCTCACGTGACACCTGACCGGCGGAACGGTGGGTGGAGCAGGCGGGCGCTGCCGGCTTTGTAGAGCCGGGCGGGGCGCGCTCCGGTGTCGGCGAGCGCCCCGGGCACCTCGGTCACGAAGCTCTCGGCCGCCAGGATCTTGCGCCGGAAGTTCGCTGCCTCGATTGCCTCGCCCCAGATCGCTTCGTAGGTCCGCCGCAGCTCGCCGAGGGTGAACTCGGCCCGCATGAGCCGCAGGGCCACGTCTGTGTACTCGATCTTGCCGCGTACCCGCTCGACGGCGTCGTTGACGATCATTCTGTGGTCGAAGGCGAACTCGACCTCGTCGAGGTCGTCCAGCGCCCACCAGCGGGCGTCGGCGGCGTCCGAACCGCCCTCCGGCTCGCCGGGGTAGGGGACCAGGGCCACGTACGCGACGGAGACCACCCGCATGCGGGGGTCGCGCCCCGGGTCGCTGTAGGTCGCCAGCTGTTCCAGGTGGGCCGAAGAGAGTGCGATGCCGGTCTCCTCGACCAGCTCACGCCGGGCGGCTGAGCCGGCGTCCTCGTCGATGCCGACGAACCCGCCGGGCAGTGCCCACGACCCGGCGTACGGCTCCCCGCCGCGCTCGACGAGCAGCAGGCAGAACGCACCGTCGCGGATGGTCAGGACGGCCAGGTCCACGGTGACCGCGAACGGCGGGTACGCGCCGGGGTCATAGCTGTTCATTGCACTCCTTGGGAAAGGGCGACGGGGTTGCCGTACTCGGTGCCGACGCGCGGGTAGTCCAACTTCCAGTTGTCGGCGAAGTCGCGCCGGATCGCGGCCAGGCCGGCCCTGATCCGCGCGTCCAACGTGGGGGAGTCCAGCACCAGGTAGTTCAGGCCGTGCCGCTCGCAGAGGTCGATCCAGTAGGCGTCGGCGCTTTCGCGGCTGTCGCCGCCGTACCGGAGCGGGTCGGCCTCGAATGCAATGGTGGCCGACGGGATGAGGTAGAGGTCGGCGGCGGTGGCGACGGCGTCGGCGACGAGGCCGTCGGGAGTGTTGCCGCCCCACATGTCCCAGTAGCCGACGGTGGTGAAGAGGTCGGTGTCCTGCACGATGAACGGCTTGTCGCACGCCTCGACGTCGGCGGCGGCCTGGATGGCCTTCTGGCCGCGCCAGATCGTCGCCATCTTGGCCTCGGTGACCTCGGGCCCGATGCCGGGCGCTTCCAGATAGGGGCGGGCGTACTCGAAGAGCCAGTGCCCGCCGAGCAGGGACGCCAGCTTGCGCGACAGGGTGGTCTTGCCGACGCACTCCGCCCCGAAGAGGGTGATGCGCCGCCGCACCACGGGCTGGAACTCCGGCAGCAGGTCGGCGAAGCGGCCCAGCGGGTCGGTGCGCACCGCGGTCGCCTTCGCGCCGTTCAACTCGCGGCCGATGTCGTACGGCACGAAGGTCGTGCCGGTGACCCGGGCGAGGTCGGCGCCGTAGGGCTCACTGGTCACGATGAGATCGGTCCCGGGCTGGAGACCGAACATCAGCAGGAGGTCGCGCCACATCTCCCAGAATCCCGGGTCGTCGCCCTGGGGCTCCTGCTGGAGCGTCTTGTGTAGGTGGTGGATGTTCACCCGCATCGTCCCGGTCGCCGCCCGCAGTGCCGCGACCCGCTCGGCCCAGTACGGTTCGCCCGGCTGGGTGCAGATGATCACCTCGGCGGTCTCGGCCACGGATGCGGCGAACCGGATCAGGTTGAGGTGTCCCTTGGTCGGCGGCAGGGCCGTCACCAGGACGTACGCGCGGGTCATGCCGCGACCTTCGCGCGCTGTGCTGTCATCGACTGACGCCACGAGTACGCACCATAGAGGGTGTTGCCGAGGAAGAAGACGTACTGGAATCCGGCCAGCGGCAGGCCCGCCTCGAAGTAGGTGTAGATGGCGGCGACGTTGACCACCGCCCAGACCGCCCAGGTCTCGATGCGCTTGTTGTCCAGCAGGAACTGGGCCAGCATGGTGCCGATGAGGATCGCGGCGTCGGTCGGGGCCATCTGTCCACCGAGAGCCTTCACCAGGGCGCTCGCGCCGAAGTAGGCGAGCGCGGTGACCGCGATGTACGCCGGCCACCAGCGCAGCGCGACGAACCCGACGGGACGGGTCTGCTCGTCGGCGCGCCAGCGGAACCAGCCGTAGACCAGCGCCGGTGTCAGGTACGCGTTGAGCAGCGCCGACGCCACCAGCTCCTGCTGCCAGAAGAGGACCGCGTACGCGGCCGTGCTGATCGCGCCGATCGGGTAGTTGAGCCGCCGCTGCTTCACACAGAGGTAGGTGCAGGAGAACGAGGTGACGACGGCGAAGACCTCGAGCCAGTTGAGGGTCTGCACCCAGCCGGCCGCCAGCGCGATGACGTACGAGACGCCGATCAGGACGACGGCGACGACCGCCGACTCGATGACGGCCCGGTCACGCAGTTGCCGGTAGAGGTTGGCCCCGAACCCGGGGACGGTGAGGGCCGGCGCGGTGGTCGCTGGTTGGCCAGTGGTCATGCCTGCCTCCGAAGCAATATAGTCAAGATGACTATATTCGTGCTGAGCGTCGTGTCAAGGCCGCATGCCGCGCAGGGAATCGGCGGCCGGAAGGTGCGGGGCGGCCGGAAGGTGCGGGGCGGCTGGGGCTGCGCTGCGGAGCTGGGCCGCTAGCCTGGCCAGGATGAAGAGACTGCTGATCGTGCACCACACGCCGTCGCCGTCGATGCAGGCGATGTACGAGTCCGCCCGCGCCGGCGCCGCCACCGACGAACTCGACGGGGTGGAGGTGGTGACCCGGGCGGCGCTGTCGGCCACCGCGGTCGACGTGCTGGCGGCGGACGCGTACCTGATCGGCACGCCGGTCAACCTCGGATACATCAGCGGGGCGCTGAAGCACTTCTTCGACCAGATCTACTACCCGTGCCTGGAAGAGACGGTCGGCCGGCCATACGCGGCGTACCTGCACGGCGACAACGACGCGTCCGGCGCCCTGCGGGCCGTCGAGGCCATCACCACCGGGCTGAGCTGGAAGCCGGTCCGGCCGCCGCTGGTCGTCACCGGCCGGCCGGGCAGGCAGGACCTGGAACAGTGCTGGGAACTCGCCGCCACCCTCGCCGCAGAGATCGCCGGGTAGCGGCCGAACAAGACGTCAGGAGATGTCGCCGCGGACGATGGCCACCGCCACCCGGCAGAACTCGTCCATGTCCGGATTGAACGCCTCGGCGATGTCGGGATGCAGCCCCGCGCGGGTCTCCTCGAGCAGCCGCTGACAGACCTGTTCCACCGGTTCGCCGTCGTAGGAGTCGTGCACGCGGTGGGTCGCCGCCTGCAGGGCCGAGCTGAGCTGCTCCTCCAGCGGGATGCGGAGCTTCTCCTGCACCGGAGTCAGCTCTGCGGGGTCGAGGGTCACGTGTGGCTCCGACATCTCAGCTTCCCTTCGTCGGCGTCCGCGATACCCCGCCACGGCCACCCTTCAAACGGTCACGGGTGTGGCGGACGGTCCGCTTCGGTACGAACGTGCCGAGGTTCTGCTCGTCGACCTCCTCGTACCTGCCGATCCTGCCCAACCGTCCCGGCGCACGGTGGCGATTCGCCGGAATAGCGGCTGACACCCACGTCACCACCAGGTTTCGTTGATCTTCGACTCGGGCAGTGGGAGAGCGAAACGCCTGATGACGGCCGCCCGATCGGCGGCCTGTTCGTCGTTTCCGCATGCCGGGGGCGGACCGGCCCGGCGAGGTCCGACGAGAAGGGGAGGGGCATGAGCGACCCCGAACGAACCGGCCGGCGCCGGGTGCGTACCCGGGCCGGGGCGGCGGCGGCCGCGCTGGCGCTGATCGCGCCGATGGCGGCCTGCGGCACCGCCGACGAGGGCGGCATACCGACGATCAACCTGTACTACGCGCCGGAGGAGAACTTCCAGCAGGTCGTCGACCGCTGCAACACCGAGGCCGAGGGCCGTTACCGGATCGCGTACCGGGTGCTGCCGCGTGGCGCCGACGACCAGCGGGTGCAGATGGTGCGCCGGCTCGCCGCCGAGGACCGCGGCATGGACATCCTGGGCCTGGACGTGACCTGGACGCAGGAGTTCGCCGGCGCGAAGTGGATCCTGGAGTGGACCGGCGAACACCGCAGCGAGGTCGAAGAGGGCACCCTGGAGGGCCCGCTGGCGACCGCCCGGTACGAGGACCGCCTCTACGCCGCCCCGAAGAACACCAACGTCCAGCTTCTCTGGTACCGCACCGACCTGGTCGACACCCCGCCCGCCACCTGGGACGAGATGATCGAGCAGGCGAGCCGCCTCAAGGCCGAGGGCAAAACCCACCAGGTGATCACCATGGGCGCCCAGTACGAAGGCCTGGTCGTCCTCTACAACACCCTGGTCGCCAGCGCCGGCGGCCGGATCATCGACGAGGAAGCCAACAAGGCCGTCATGGACGAGGGGGCGGTACGCGCGCTGGAGCAGCTGCAGCGCTTCGCCACCGCCGGCATCACCGACGCCTCCTTCGCCAACGCCATCGAGGACCCGGCCCGGCTGGTCTTCCAGTCCGGTGGCGGCGCCTTCCAGATCAACTGGCCCTACGTCTACCCGGCGCTGCAGGAGGCCGACCCGGAGCTCGCGGAGAAGGTCCGCTGGGCGCGGATCCCCGGGGTCGACGCCGGCACCCCGAGCAAGGTCACCATCGGCGGCTACAACCTGGCCGTCAGCGCCTACTCCGAGCACCCGCAGGAGTCCTTCGAGGCGGCCATGTGCCTGCGCAGCGCCGAGAACCAGAAGTTCTCGGCGATCAACGACGGGGTGCCGCCCACTATCGAGAGCGTCTACGACGACCCGGAGATGGCGCAGGCGTATCCGATGAAGGACACCATCCTCGAACAGCTCCAGGACGCGGCCACCCGGCCGAGGTCGCCGGCGTACCAGAACATCTCGACCGTGACCTCCGCGGTGCTCTCGCCGCCGTCGGCGATCGACCCCGCCGCCACCGCCGACGAACTGCGCGAGGCCATCCAGGACGCGCTGGACTCGAAGGGGGTCCTGCCATGAGTGTCCCCACCACGCCCGTCGCCGCCGAGGCCGCGGCCGAACAGACCCAGGCCGGCAACCGCGAGCCGGCCACCCGGCGGCGCGGCAAGGCGCCGCTGAGCGAGGGGAAGAAAGCCGAACGGCGCCTCGGGCTGCTGCTCTGCGCCCCGGCCGCCCTCGTCATGATCGCGGTGACGGCGTACCCGATCCTCTACTCGGTCTGGCTGTCGCTGCAGCGCTACGACCTGAAGTTCCCCGACGAGCGTCAGTTCGTCGGACTGGAGAACTACGTCACCGTCCTGACCAACGAGTACTGGTGGACCGCCTTCGGTGTGACGATGCTGATCACGGTCGTCACCGTCGCCGTCGAGCTGGTACTCGGCATGGGGCTCGCGCTGATCATGCACCGGACGCTGGTGGGGCGCGGCATCGTCCGCACCGCCGCCCTGATCCCGTACGGCATCGTCACCGTCGTGGCAGCCTTCTCCTGGCGCTACGCCTGGACGCCGGGCACCGGCTACCTGGCGAACCTCGTCGGCGACGGGGCGCCGCTGACCGAGCGGGCCTCCTCGCTGGCGATCATCATGCTCGCCGAGATCTGGAAGACCACCCCGTTCATGGCGCTGCTGCTGATGTCCGGGCTGGCGCTGGTCCCCGACGACCTGCTCAAGGCCGCCTCGATGGACGGGGCGTCGGCGTGGCAGCGCTTCACCAAGGTGATGCTGCCGGTGATGAAGCCGGCGATCCTGGTGGCGCTGCTTTTCCGCACCCTGGACGCCTTCCGGGTCTTCGACAACATCTACGTGCTGACCGCCGGCGGCAACGAGACCTCGTCGGTGTCGATGCTGGCCTACAACAACCTGATCCGCGGTCTGAATCTCGGCATCGGCTCCACCATGTCGGTGCTGATCTTCCTCACCGTGGCGGTCATCGCGTTCATCTTCGTCAAGCTGTTCGGCACCGCTGCCCCCGGCAGCTCTGAAGAGGAGAGGCGCTGATGGCGGCCCTGGACAACACCGCACGCGCGAAATGGCGCTGGGGTCTGCTCGACGTCGTCGTGGTGGTCTTCGCACTCACGCCGGTGCTCTGGATCGCCTCGCTGTCGTTCAAGACCCCGGCCACGCTCACCGACGGCAACTTCATCCCCCGCGAATGGACGCTGGAGAACTACCGCTCGATCTTCGCCACCGACCAGTTCGTCCGCGCTCTGATCAACTCCATCGGCATCGCCCTGATCGCCACCGCCATCGCCGTCGTGCTCGGAGCGATGGCCGCGTACGCGATCAGCCGGCTCGACTTCCCCGGCAAGAAGGTGCTGGTCGGCGTCTCCCTGCTGATCGCGATGTTCCCGCAGGTGTCGCTGGTCTCGCCGCTGTTCGACATCGAACGCCGGCTCGGCATCTTCGACACCTGGCCGGGGCTGATCCTGCCGTACATCACCTTCGCGCTGCCGCTGGCGATCTACACGCTCTCGGCGTTCTTCAAGCAGATCCCGTGGGACCTGGAGAAGGCCGCGAAGATGGACGGGGCCACCCAGGCCCAGGCGTTCCGGCGGGTCATCGCCCCGCTCGCCGCCCCGGGGATCTTCACCACGGCGATCCTGGTCTTCATCTTCTGCTGGAACGACTTCCTCTTCGCCATCTCGCTGACCTCCACCGAGCGCTCCCGCACGGTGCCGGTGGCGCTGTCGTTCTTCACCGGCGAGTCGCAGTTCGAGGACCCGACGGGGGCGATCTCCGCCGCTGCGGTGGTCATCACCGTACCGATCATTCTGTTCGTGCTCTTCTTCCAGCGCCGCATCGTGTCGGGCCTGACCTCCGGCGCAGTCAAGGGATAGGTGATACAAGATGGCCGACATCGTGCTGGACAAGGTCAGCAAGCGCTTCCCGGACGGGACAGTCGCGGTCGACGAGGTGGAGCTGGAGATCGCCGACGGCGAGTTCGTGATCCTCGTCGGACCGTCGGGGTGCGGCAAGTCCACCACCCTCAACATGATCGCCGGGCTGGAGGACATCAGCTCCGGTGAGCTGCGCATCGCCGGCGAACGGGTCAACGACAAGGCGCCCCGCGACCGCGACATCGCCATGGTCTTCCAGTCGTACGCGCTTTACCCGAACATGACGGTGCGGGAGAACATGTCCTTCCCGCTGCGGCTGGCCAAGATGGACTCCGAAACCATCGACCGCAAGGTCACCGAGGCGGCGAAGGTCCTGGAGCTGACCGCGCTGCTGGACCGCAAACCCGCCAACCTCTCCGGCGGGCAGCGGCAGCGGGTGGCCATGGGACGGGCCATCGTGCGCCAGCCCAAGGCGTTCCTGATGGACGAACCGCTCTCCAACCTCGACGCCAAGTTGCGCGTGCAGATGCGTACCGTCGTCTCCCGGCTGCAGAAGCAGCTCGGCACCATCACCGTCTACGTCACCCACGACCAGACCGAGGCGATGACCCTCGGCGACCGGGTGGTGATCATGCGCGGGGGAGCGGTGCAGCAGGTCGGGCCGCCACAGGAGCTCTACGACAACCCGCGCAACCTCTTCGTCGCCGGGTTCATCGGCTCGCCGTCGATGAACTTCCTGCACGCCGCCGTCGAGAACGGCCGGCTGCGCACCGCCCTGGGCGACCTGCCGCTGGGCGATCGGCTGCGCCGCGAACTGGAGGCCGAGAACGCGCCCCGCGAGCTGATCCTCGGCATCCGCCCGGAGCACTTCGAGGACGCCGAACTGGTCGACGAGGCGGTCCGGGCCGCCGGTACGGAGTTCGAGGCGCCCGTCGACATCGTCGAGTCGATGGGCTCGGACAAGTACGTCTACTTCACCCTCGACGGGCAGCGGGCCGCCGCCGCCGAGCTGGAGGAGCTGGCGGCCGACTCGGGTGCGGCCGAGTTCGGCGGCGGGTCGAACCTGGTCACCCGCCTCTCGGCCGAGTCAACCGTCACCGAGGGGACCAACCGCCGCGTCTGGCTGAACCTCGAAAAGATCCACCTCTTCGACCCCGCCGACGGGCGCAACCTCACCCTGCACGAGGGGCGCGCGGCCGGCGCGCTCGCCGCCTGACAGCGCCCACACCGGTGGCGGCCGGTGGCCCGGACAACGGGCCGCCGGCCGCCACCGTCTCGTCTCGGCGGGCTGCGGCCGGCCGCTCCGATCCGGCGGATCGTCGTCACCGCTGTCGTACCGGAGGTTGCGGGCGGTTCGTCCCCGCCCGGTCGTTAGTTCGCCTGAGCACCGGGTAGACGCCTGCGAATCGGCAGCGGTCTGAGAGGAGCGGCTACATGGCGGGGCAACTCAAGGTGGCGGTCATCTACTACAGCGCCACCGGCATCACGTACCAGATGGCCCAGGCGGCCGTGCAGGCCGCCGTCGACGCCGACCCGACCGCGGAGGTCCGGCTGCGCAAGGTCCGCGAACTGGCCCCCGACGAGGCCATCCGCTCCAACGCCGGCTGGAGTGCCCACCGGTTGGAGACCCAGGACGTGATGGAGGCCGAGCCCGACGACCTCGCCTGGGCCGACGTGATCGTCTTCGGCACGCCCACCCGGTACGGGGTGATGTCCGCGCAGCTCAAGCAGTTCATCGACACCACCGGTCCGCTCTGGGCGGCCGGCACCATGGTCAACAAGATCTTCACCGGCTTCTGCACGGCAGCCACCGCGCACGGCGGGCAGGAGGCGACACTGCTCTCGCTCTACACGGTCATCTACCACTGGGGCGGCATCGTCGTCGCGCCCGGCTACGTCGACCCGAGTCAGTTCGTCTCCGGCAACCCGTACGGGGCCTCGCACACCAGCAACAACGGACAGACCGCTCCCGACGAGATGGCAGTCAAGGCGACCACCGTGCAGGTGCAGCGGGCCTTGCAGGTGGCCACCGCCCTGCGCGCCGGCATGGCGTGACGCCTGAGGGCGCCGGCCCGGCGTGACGCCCCCAGGGCGCCGGCCCGGCGTGACATCCCCGACGGCGGCCGACGCCGGGTGACAACTCGCGCGGAGACCGGCGGACCGACCGGGGGCTCTCGGACCCGGCCGGCCCACCGGTCCATCGACATCGCTACCCTCGTCCGGACAGAACATGCGTTGCCGGCGCAGCCCGACCGTGACCGGCAGTGGGGCGCCGAGGGACCCGGTGGCACCTCCGGTGGGTGCCGGCGGCGCACGCACGGATCTTCGCGGCGCGGATGGACCGACCACGAGCCGGGTACAGGGGACTCCGATGAAGATTCTCGCGATGGACCTTGGAACGTCCTCGGCCCGCGCCCTGGTGCTCGACGAGAACGCCGCGGAGCTGCCGGGTCATCTGGCCCGGCGCAAGGTCACGATGGTCACCGAGCCAGCCGGGGCGGGCACCCTGGACGCCGCCGCCTATCTCGCCGCCCTGGTCGCCTGCGTCGACGAACTCGCCGACGCCGGCCGGCTCGACGGGGTCGGTCTGGTCGCCGTCTCGGCGCAGTGGCACTCGTTGCTCCCCGTCGACACCATCGGCGCCCCGCTGGGGCCGGTGCTCACCTGGCTCGACAGCCGGGCCGCCGCACCGTCCGGCGTGTCCGGACCTGCCGATCCGGCGGACTACCACCGGCGCACCGGCACCTGGTGGCACCGCTGCTACTGGCCGATGCGACTGCGCTGGCTGCGCGACTGCGAGGGCGTGCGAGCCGCCCGCTACGTCGGGCTCGCCGAGTACGTCCTCGGCGAACTCCTCGACGATCCGGCGATGTCGATCTCGCAGGCCTCGGGCACCGGGCTGCTCGACCTGCGCGCCGGCACCTGGGACGAGGAGGCGCTGGAGCTCGCCGGGGTGCCGGCCACCCAGCTGCCCGCACTCGCCGCCGCCGATTGGCGTGGCCGGCTGCGCCCCGAGTACGCCCGCCGCTGGCCGCCGCTGGCCGGCGCCGCCTGGGCGCCGACGGTCGGTGACGGTGCGGCCGCCAACGTTGCCGCCGGCTGCGTCACAGCGCAGCGGGCAACTGTCACCGTCGGGACCTCGGCCGCGCTGCGCGTCGCCCGGTACGCGCCGGTCGGCACCGCCCTGCCGCCCCTGTCCGACCGGCACTGGCGCTACCGCGTCGACCACGACTACATCGTCACCGGCACCGCCTACTCCAGTGGCGGGAACCTCTACGCCTGGGCGCAGCGGGAGCTGCGGCTGCCGACGGGGGAGGCGCTGGAGGAGGAGTTGGCACGTACCTCGCCGCAGTCCCCGGTCGCCGACCCCCGGTTCGGCGGGGACCGGCCCCCCGGGCTCGCGCCCGCCGGCTCCGGCAGCCTCACCGGCCTGGGTTTTCACACCACCGCCGTTGACATCTTCGCCGCGTTGGCCCGCGGGCTCTGCCGCCAGGTCGCCGAGGACCTGGTTCCCCTCGAGGAAGGGCTCAGCGCGCGGATGGAGGTGGTCCTCAACGGCGGGGCGATCGCTGCCTCGTCGTGGTGGCGCTCCGCCTTCGCCGACGCCCTCGCTCCCCGCAGCGTCCACTTCCAGCCCGAGCCGGAGATCGGCGTCGTCGGCGCGGCGCTGGTCGCGCTCGGACGAATCGCCTGCCCAGCCCCGGCGGCGCCGGCCGGCACGGACCGCGATCTCCGCGTCGTCGGCCACGACAGCGTCGGCGTCTCGCAGTATCCTTCCTGAGCCGCGGGACGGGTAGCCTGCGCAATCGTGAGTCCGACCGGCCGCGCCGCCGCCGGTGGACCGCTCGGACCCGGATCGTAGGAGGTATGTGTGGGCGCGACCGCGTCGCAGCCGCCGGACGGCACTACTCCGGCGCCCCGTGCCCGGCCCCGCCTCGTCGACCGGCTCTCCGCGCTTCGGGTGCGGCACTGGCGGCTGCGCAGCAAGCTCGCCGCAGTTCTGGTGGTTCCCTCGATCGCCTTCCTCACGCTCGCGGGCATCCAGGTCAACGGATTGGTCGGCCAGGCGAGCAACCTCAGCGACTTCGCCGCCCAGGTCGGCATCGGACGTGAGATCACCGAGCTGGTGCACCACCTCCAGCAGGAACGTGACCGCACCGCCGGTGAGCTGGCGGCGCTCAAACGCGGCGGCCAGCGTGCCGACCGCGCCGCCACCGCTGCGGCCATGCGCCCGCTGCAGGCCGGCACCGACGGCGCGATGCGCGACTTCACCGCGGCCGCCGACCCGCTCGCCGACGCCGACGCCTCCTGGCGCATCGGGTACGGGCAGGTGCTGGAGGCCTACGAGCAGCTGCTGCAGACACGCGCCGAGGTGCCGCCGGCGTTCCGGGACCGCGACAGCATCCTCGCCGGCTACGACCGCACCATCGACGCGCTGCTGACTCTGCTGGCAGAGCCCTCGCCCGGCCCGCAACGTCCGGAGCTCAACGACGCGGTGCTGCGCTACGTGCAGTTCGCCCGCTACAAGGAGGCATCCTCCCGGATCCGGGCCGTCCTCTACGACGCCGCGCGAGCCGGCCGCTACGCCCTCGACGACCCCGCACACCTGACCGACCTGCGGGCCGGACAGCTCGCGGCGCTGGCCGCGTTCCGCGGCAGCGCCACACCCGAGCAGATCGCGCTGCAGGACCGGGCAGCACAGGAGACGGGCTTCGTCGTCGCCGCGGACCTGGAGGGGCGCACCCTGGTCACCGGCGTGGAAGCGCCGCAGGTCCTCGGCGCCGAGGAGTGGTGGCAGGCCGACCGGCAACGGCACGACGTGCTGCACCGCGTCCAGCTGTCGGTGCTCGACGACGCTGTGCAGCAGGCCGAGGCGGTCGAGTCCGCCCAGCTGCGCCGTACGGTGCTGGCGGCCGGCGCGGTGCTGCTGGTGCTGCTCGCCGCCCTGCTGACGTCGATGGCCATCGGCCGCTCCATCGCCCGTTCCATGCGCACCCTGCGCTCGGCGGCGATGAAGGTGGCACAGGTGGAGCTGCCCGAGACACTGCAGCGGCTGCGTTCGGTCCGTGGCGAGATCCCCGAGATCACGGTGACGCCGCCGGCCGTCCGATCGAGGGACGAGGTGGGGGAGCTGGCCGAGGCCTTCGTGGCGGTGCACCGCAGCGCCGTGGGCGTCGCCGTGGAGCAGGCGACGATGCGCCGCAACGTCAACGCGATGTTCGTCAACCTGGCCCGGCGCAGCCAGGTGCTGGTGGAGCGTCAGCTCGAACTGCTCGACGGGCTGGAGCGGGAGGAGAGCGACCCGCAGCAGCTGGAGAACCTCTTCCGGCTGGACCACCTCGCCGCGCGCATGCGCCGCAACGACGAGAGCCTGCTGGTGCTGGCCGGGACGGAGTCCAGCCGGCGCTGGAACCGCCCCACCGCACTGTCGACGGTGGTCCTGGCGGCGACCGCCGAGATCGAGCAGTACCACCGGGTGCAGCGCCAGCACATCGCCGAGGTGCAGGTGGTCGGGCACGCTGTCGGCGAGTTGGTCCACCTCCTCGCCGAACTGCTGGAGAACGCCACCGCATTCTCCCGGCCGGACACCTCCGTGCAGGTGATGGCCCGGGTCGAGTCCGACGGCGGGGCGCTCGTCGAAATCGTCGACCAGGGCATCGGAATGGGCGAGGCCTCGCTGGCGGAGTTGAACGCGCTGCTCTCCGCGCCGGCCGAGGTCGACGTGGCGGCCTCGGAACGGATGGGCCTCTTCGTGGTCAGCAACCTCGCCGCCCGGCACGACATCCGGGTCCAGCTGCGGCCCGGGCCGGAAGGGCTCATCGCCGCAGTACGGGTGCCGTCCCGGCTGCTCACCGGAGCGCAGCCACAGCAGCTCGAGTCGCCGGCACTGCGCCGCGTCGGTGGCCTCTGGGCGACCGGCAGCGCCGACCGGGGCACCGCCATGCCGGTGGCGGGGCGCCGCCCCGTCGCGGCGCTGACGCCGCGGCCGGTGCCGACCCGGGCCGAGGACGTGCTCGTCCCCGAGTCCGAGCCCAGCACCTGGTGGTCCGCACGCGCCGCGACGGGCAGCGCCGCACCCGCTCAGCGCACCGCGCCGCCGGCGGTGCCGGTGACCGGCGGCACCAACGAACGCGGACTGCCGGTACGGGTGCCGATGGCGCAGCTGAGCGAGAAGCGCGACGCGCCCGCGCGTCCGGCGGCCCGCCATGACCCCGACCCCGATGCTGTCGGGGGCACGCTCTCCCGGTTCTACCAGGGTGTACGAAAGGCGGAGTCCGAGGAGACGGTGGAGATCACCCTGCCCTCGGCGGCTGATCGCAGTGAAGGGAAGTGACAGTGGAGACATTGAGCCAACAGGCCCGTGACCTGAGCTGGCTGGTCAGCGCGTTCGCCGAGCGGGTACCGGGGGTGGCGCACGCGATTGTGGTCTCCTCGGACGGCCTGCTCGTGGCGGTCTCGGCGAACCTGCCCCGGGACAACGCCGACAAGCTCGCCGCGGTGACGTCCGGCCTGTCAAGCATCACCGCGGGAGCGGCGCAGATGTTCGACGGTGACATCGTCAAACAGACCGTGGTCGAGATGGGACGCGGCTACTTCCTGGTCATGCAGATGCGGGACGGGTCGATCCTGGCGACACTGGCGGCCGCCGACGCCGACATCGGTGTGGTCGGTTACGAGATGGCGCGGCTGGCCAAGCAGGCCGGCGAGATGCTCACCCCGGCGCTGCGGGCCGAGCTGCAGCAGGCGCTCCCGCACTGACAACGGGCCGGCCGTACGCGTGCAGTGCGGCCGGCCCTGTGCTGTCCCGCGGTCGCTGTCATGCCGGTGGTGGCTGTACCACCGGCATCGTCTGCGGGTGCCGGATGCCGGGGTGTCCCGGTGGTAGCGACCGGCGGATCACCCACCAGCTGCCCGCGAGCAGCGCGGCGATCAGCGGCCAGCTCAGCAGCACCCGGGCGCCGACCAACGCCAGCACCTGTTCGGCGTAGTAGAGCGGCACGAAAACCGCCAGCCGCAGCAGGTAACTGGCCGTCCAGAGCCAGCTCGCGCGGGTGTAGCCGCGCATCAGCGCCGGGTCGCGCCGCCACCGTCCGCGCTGGCGCAGCAGGCTGCCGACCACCACGCCCATCAGGGGCCACCGCACGACGACGCTGACTGCCCAGGCGAGCGCACTGGCCGCGTTGGAGAGCACCTGGATCAGGAAGAAGTCGACCGCCCGTCCGGTGCGCAGGGCGATGATGGCGGCGACGCAGACCGCGAGCAGCCCGATCAGCACCGAGCGGGGCCGGTCGCCGCGATAGAGCCGCAGGCCGGCGACGACGGCGCCGCTGAGCAGGGCCGCCCACACTCCGGTCCAGATCGACTCCCCACCGGCGAACCAGCCGACTCCGAAGGCCAGCGGCGGGATGGTGGCGTCGATCGCGCCGCGCCGCCCGCCGAGCAGGTCGAAGAGGTTGTCGGACTGGGGTTGCGGTGGCGGTGTCGTCATTGTCTGCCCTCCGGGTTTCCGTTCGGTGTGCCCGATGATCGTTCACCACCTGCCCGCCCGTCCATCCTGCTGTGCGCGGCCTCCTGCTGTCCGGTCCATCCGCGCAGGTCACTGCCGGTGGGGCGCCTGGAAGTGGTCCCCGCCGTGTGTCCGGCTCGAGCTGCGGTTACGGTTTGCGGGTGCGAGGGGGAACCAAGGCCTGGACCGCGGTCTGGCTATTGCTGCTGGTCGCGATTCAGGCGGCCGGCTTTTATCTGGTGTGGCGCTACTCGCTGCACACCGTCACCGGACAATGGCTGGACACTGCCGCGCTGGCCGGCAACCAGATCGGTCAGGAGCAGATTCAGGAACCTGTCAGTCGCATCCTGAACGCGGTTTCGGTGGTCTCCCTGCTCGCCGCGACCCTCGTCATCGGGTTCATCGCGCTGATCCGGGGCCGGGTGGCGCTGGCGATCACGGCGATCCTGCTGATCGGCGGCGCCAACGTCACCACACAGCTGCTCAAGTTCTTTCTGATCCGCCCCGACTTCGGCATCGACCCCGAACGGTCCGGCGCCGGCAACAGCCTCCCGAGCGGTCATGCGGCGGTCGCCGCGTCGGTGGCGGTGGCGCTGGTGCTGGTCCTGCCCCGCAAGGGACGTGCCCTGGCCGCGCTGCTCGGCGCCGGATACGCCGCCGCCGCCGGCGTGGCGACGCTCTCCGCCGGATGGCACCGTCCCAGCGACGCCGTCGCCGCGTTCCTGGTAGTCGGGATCTGGGCGGGAATCGCCGGGCTTCTGCTGCTGTTCACCCAGCGTGCCCAGGCTCAGGTGGAGCCGGCCGAGGCACACCGTGTCTCATTGGTGATCCTGGGCGTCGGCGGGCTACTGCTCTGCCTGGCGGCGGGGGCCGCACTGGCATGGCTCGCGGGACAGACCGCCATACCGCCGGACGAGCTGCGGGCACGGACCCTCTTCATCGCCTATGCCGGGTCCGCCGCGGGCATCACCGGGGCGATGGCGCTGGTGATGACGTCGGTGCTGGTCACCCTGCATCGGCTGGTGCCCAGCCAGAAGGGCTGACGGCGTCGGCGGCAATCGGCTGCAACGGCTCAGGGTGCGCCGGGCTGCCGGCGAGCACAATCGACGATCATCAGGAATTGACGCATCTGAGATCTTGCCTGTTGCGCACGTTTGTGGGCACCATCGAGCGGTGACGAATCGCTGGGGCATGACCATCCCGCTCAACGACGTGCCACTGTCGGAACACGACACCATCTACGCCGCACTGGAACGGGCCGGTTTCAGCGATCTCTGGTCGGCTGAGGTGGCCGGGGCCGACGCCTTCACCCCGCTGGCGCTGGCGGCCGCCTGGGCGCCCCGGCTCCGGCTCGGCACGGCGATCACGCCGGTCTTCACCCGCGGTCCGGGTCTGCTGGCGATGAGCGCCGCCACCCTTGCCGACGCCGCGCCGGGCCGGTTCTCGCTCGGGATCGGGGCCTCCTCGCCGGTGCTGAGCCAGGACTGGAACGCCGTGCCCCACAGCAGACCGTTCCACCGCACCCGCGACATGCTGCGCTTCCTGCAGAGCGCGCTGCGGGGGGAACTGGTCGACGAGACGTACGAGACGTTCGCGGTGCGCAGGTTCCGCCTCGAACGGCCGCCGGCCGTGCCGCCGCCGGTGCTCCTGGCGGCGTTGCGGCCGCGGATGCTGCGGCTGGCCGCCGAGGAGGCCGACGGGGTCATCCTCAACTGGCTCGGCGCCGACGACGTGCCGCAGGCCATCGCCGAGCTGGGGTCGCGACGGCCCGGGTTCGAGATCGTCGCCCGGATTTTCGTCTGCCCGACGGAGAACGCCGAGTACGCGCGCACCCTCGGACGCCGCCTCATCGCCACCTACCTGACCGTGCCCGCGTACGCCGCCTTCCATCGGTGGCTGGGGCGCGAGAAGCTGCTGGACCCGATGTGGCAGGCCTGGGCGGCCGGGGACCGCCGAGGCGCGGCGGCTGCCGTGCCCGACGAGGTCGTCGACGCGCTGGTGCTGCACGGTTCGCCGCAGAGCTGCCGGGAGCAGGTGCGGCGCTACGCCGCCGCCGGGGTGACGGTCCCGGTCATGGCCCTGCTGCCCACCCCGGAGTCGCAGTCCGGATCCACCGCGGCGATGACCGCGCTGATCGCGCGCCTCGGCACGGGGCCGGCGGAGGGAGACTGACATGGAGCTGTCCGGCCGGGTCGTGGTGATCACCGGTGGGGCCGGCGGAATAGGCGCGGCCATGGCCCGCCGCTTCGCCGCCGAAGGCGCCGAAGCGGTGATCGTGGCGGACCTGGACGCCGAAGCCGCCGGGGTGGTCGCCGACGACATCGGCACGGGTGCCACCGCTGCTGCCGTGGACGTGACCGACGCTGGGCAGGTGGCGGCGCTGGTCGCGCAGACCGAGCAGCGGTACGGCCGCATCGACCTGTTCTGCGCCAATGCCGGGGTCACCTCCGGTGTCGGTCTCGACGGTGATTTCGATCGTGCCTGGCAGGTCAACGTGATGGGTCACCTGCACGCCGCGCGGGCGGTGCTGCCCGGCATGCTCGCCCGGGGTGAGGGTTACCTGCTGCAGACCTGCTCGGCGGCGGGCCTGCTGACCTCGGTCGGTGATGCGGCGTACGCGACGACGAAGCACGCGGCGGTTGGCTTGGCCGAGTGGCTGGCCGTCACCTACGGCGACCGGGGTATCCGGGTCAGCGCGCTCTGCCCGCAAGGGGTGGACACGCCGATGCTCAGCGAAGGCCTGGCGGCCGGCCACCTCGGTGCCCGGGTGACGGCGGCGGCCGGGGCGGTGCTCGCCCCGGAGCAGGTGGCGCAGGCGGTGGTCGAGGGGATCGAGGCGGAGCGGTTCCTGATCCTGCCGCATCCGCAGGTGGCGCTCTTCCACCAGCGCAAGGCGGAGAACCCCGACGGCTGGCTGACGGCAATGCGCACGATGGTACGGCGTTTCAGCAGTTAGCCGGCGCGTCCGGTCCTCCCCGGCGCGTCCGGTCCTCCCCGGTATGGCCGAAACTTTGCCCGCGGCACGTCCGTGCCGGGCTGCCCGGGCTGCTCATCTCCAGTAGAGCGGTCCGGGATGGAGCGACCAGAGCAGCCGCCGCCACCGGGGGCGCGCTGCACGCATCGCCGAGGTGAACTCGTGCGCGAGCTGCGCGGCTCGCTGGGCCCGCGCGTCGTGGGCCGTGCCCGGTGCGAAAGCTGCCTGGTTGACCAGCTCCGCCAGCTCGTGCAACGACGGTCCGCTGCCGCTGCCGCTGTCGGCCCCGGTGGCGGTGGGCCAGAGGGCGGCGGCGGCCTCGGCGATCTCCGTGGCGCTGTGGTGGTCGGGCGCGGGATGCCCGGCCAGCCGCAGGGCGTCGGTCGCTTCCCGCCAGGCGCCGGCTATGCGTTGCGGGGCGGACCCGACGGTCAGTCGTCGCCGGCGCAGCCTGCTGCGCAGGAACAGGACCACCGCCGGTGGCACGCCGAGCAGCAGCACGACCAGGGCGACGATCACCGGCCAGAAAGCCGTTGCGCGCTCCGGTGCCGCGGCCACCGCCTCGGGTGCCTCCGGGGCGGGGGAGGAGGGGCTGATGCTCGGCTGTGCCTCCTCCGGCGGGGGTGACGATTTCTCCGGCTTGGGCCGGAAGTCCTCCTCCACCGGACGCGGCTGCCGGTCGTCGCGGGGCATCGGATCGAACGCCACCCACCCGACCTCGTCGAAGAGCACCTCGGGCCAGGCGTGGGCGTCACCGGCGCGGACCGGACCGTCGCCAGTGGACGAGTCGAAGCCGACCACGACGCGGGTTGGCAGCCCGGCGAGCCGGCCCAGCACCGCGAACGCGGCGGCGAACTGCTCGGAGGTGCCGCGCTGGCCGCCCATGTCGCGGCCACCGAAGAGAAAGAACTCGAGATTGGGGTAGGCGTGGCCGCTGGGGGCGTCGGCGACCTCCCGGTAGTGCTCGGCGAGGAAATCCTCGATGGCGACCGCCCGCGCGTATGGCGCACCGTTGTCGGCGGCGAGCTGCTCGGCCAGCTCCCGCAGCCGCTGCGGAGTACCGTCGGCGACCTGCAGCACCCGCGTGTGCTCCGCGCCGGCCGGGACGTCCGCGACGCCCAGCAGGCCCGGGTCGGGACGCTCCGCTGTGGAGAGCACCTCGTAGCGCAGCCCCGGGGTGAGTCCTTCCGGGCGGATGAGGGTGCCGGTCTGCGCGTCGTACGCCACCCGGGAACCGCTCACCTGCTGCGGCGTCGCCACCGCCGGCAGCAGCCGGCCGTTCAGGCCGGCGATGGTGATCTCCTGACGGACGGTACGCAGAATGGCCCCGGGGGCCGGTTCGGCCGGCGGCAGGACCCGGCCCGCGTTGCGGTAGGTCCCTCCGACCTGCCAGGTCACCCCGTCATAGTCGCTGAGCACGGCGAGCCGCAGCCGCACCGGCGCCGCTGCCGTGTCGGCCGCCGGATCGTTCCCGGCCCCGGCATCGGCCGCCGGCCGGTCCGCGGTGCCGTCGGTGTCGGTCGCGGGTGCCTCGGGGCCGGTCGGAGTGTTGTCGGTGCGGCCGGTCGTCTCCGACCGCAGCTCCAGCAGGACCTGGTCCGGGTGCAGCGCCCAGCCGGAGATGCGGATGAGCGGGCTCTCGTCGAGCGACTCCACCTGCGGGGGCTGGACGTACCGGCGGGGATCCACCGGGCGCCCGGCGACCTGCCCTGCCACGTACGGCCCGACGAGCACGCCGGCGGCGACGACCGCCACGAGTCCGGCTGCGGTCCCGGCAGCCAGCCGCAGACGTACGGCGGTAGGCAGCTTGCCCGTGCCGAGGGTGCCGGCGGCGGGACCGGAGGGCGTGGCGCCTCGCCGGCCGGGGAGCACGAGTCCCAGCGCCGCGGCGGCGATGAAAGCTGTGGTCGGCCACAGGGCCGGGTCGGCGTTCGGGCCGACCACGTAGAGCGCGCCGCCGTAGAGCAGCACCGGCGGGAGGTAGCCGAGCAGCACCCGTCCGGTGCGTAACGTCACCTCCGCGCAGGCCAGCCCGGCCAGCCAGGTGGCGACCAGCGGGACGAGCACGGTGTCCGGTGCTGCCTGCACCGGGATCATGGCGGTCAGCAGCCGGGGAACACCGTTGCGGGCGGCGTCCAGCGTCACCTCGGCGAGCCCGCCGGGCAGTTCGGCGTGGCGGGCCGCCACCTGCAACGCGAACGCGGTGTAGGCGGTCAGGCCGAGGACCGACAGCGGGGCGATCAGCCAGGACGGCAGGCGGCGGGTGGCGAGACTGATGCCGACGGAGGCGATGGCGGCACCCAGCAGCAGCCGGGTGAGCAGCGGTCCGGAGTAGACCCGGGAGAGCACGGTGGCGGCCAGCCCCAGCAGTGTCACCAGCACCAGCGCGGCGGTCAGAGGGCGCCAGAGCTTCACCATCGGCGCACCCCGTCCCACTCGGCGGCGAACTCGGCGCCGTCGGCCGCTTCGAGCACCGTGAGCCCGGCCGCCCCGCCGGCGCTGACGCCGGCCGCCCCGAAGAGCCCCACCAGCAGCGACGGGTACGCCGAAGGGCGCAGCGCGGCGACGTCACCGAGGTCGGCCGCGCCACCGGGGCCGGTGAGGAAGACGAGGGTGTCGCCGAGGCGGTCGCGGCGCAGCCGGCCGAGTACCTCGCGCAGCGTGCCGTCGCCCGGGGCACGGGTCAGTTCGGTGGCGGCGAGCCGGTCCAGCGGGCTGGGCAGCTCCGTCCCGCCGGCGACGACCTCGAGCAGGGTCACCGGCAGTTCCTCGTGCAGCGCGGCGGTGACGACGGAGGCGGCCGCCTCGCACGCCGCCTCGAAAGTCTCGGCGATGCCGCCGCGGGCGGCGGGGTGCGCGGCGGCGCGGTTGTCCAGGAGCACCACCAGCCGGGGGAGGCTGGTGTCGACGTGTTCGCGGACCATCAGCTCGCCGATGCGGGCGCTGGTGCGCCAGTGCACCCGACGCATCTCGTCGCCGACGACGTACTCGCGCAGCGAGTCGAAGGTGATGGAGCCGTGCGGGACACCGTCGACGCGACCGTCGAGGCTGCGGGCCACGCCGGTGGGGACGGCGCGCAGCGGGTGCACCCGCGGATAGACCCAGACCGGCGTGCTCTGCCCGTAGCGGCGGGTGACCGACACCAGGCCGAGCGCGTCGTGGCGGGTGACCCGCAGCGGCCCGACCGGGATCACGCCCCGGCGGTGGGTGGGGACCGGGTAGCTGACGGTGGTGTCGTGCCCGGGGCGCAGGCGCAGTACCGGCACGGGCACGGTGCGGTTGCCGCAGCTGTCTTCGGCGAGCAGGTTCACCGGGCGCAGCCGGGCCCGGTTGCCGAGCGTGAGGGTCATGGTGGCCGGTTCACCGCGGGCGACCCGGTCCGGGTCGGCACTGCGGGTGACCGTCAGCCGGGGCTGCCCGGCGGCGTGCAGCAGCGCTCCGGCGACGGCGACCGCCGCGGCCGCGCCGAGCACGGCCAGTTCCGGGTACGCGAAGCGGAACCCGGCGGTGAGCAGCAGCACGGCGGCGGCGAGCAGCGCGACGCCACGACTGGTGACGGTCATCTTCTGGTGCTCAGCTTCGGACGGGCTGCTGCCCGGCGGGCAGCGGCACCGTGACGGAGGCGACCGCCTGCGCGAGGACCTCGGCGGCGGTGACGCCCCGGACCTGCGCGTCGGGGGAGAGCAGGACCCGGTGGGCGAAGACCGGCCCGCTGAGCTCCTTGAGATCCTCCGGCATGATCCAGCCGCGCCCCTGGATGAGCGCGTACGACTGGGCGGCGCGGGTCAGGGCGATCACGCCACGGGGACTGACCCCGACGCGGACCTGCGGGTGGGAGCGGGTGGCGGCGGCGAGCCGGACCGCGTACGCGTAGAGCGGGTCGGCGATGTGCACCCGCTGCGCCATCCGGATCATCCCGCTGACCGTGGCGGTGTCGGTGACCGGCGTCAGCGCCTCCGGTGACCGCCGGTTGGCGCCGCGCAGCACTTCGATCTCCACGGCCTCGTCGGGGTAGCCGACGGAGAGTTTCATCAGGAAGCGGTCCAGTTGCGCTTCGGGCAGCCGGTACGTGCCGTCCATCTCGACCGGGTTCTGGGTGGCGACCACCAGGAACGGCTTCGGCACCGGGTGGCGCACCCCGTCGACGGTGACGGTCTGCTCCTCCATCACCTCCAGCAGTGCCGACTGGGTCTTCGGCGAGGCCCGGTTGATCTCGTCGGCGATGACGATGTTGGCGAAGACCGGCCCGGGGTGGAACTCGAAGGCCCGGCTGGCCTGGTTGAAGATGGTCACCCCGGCGACGTCGGAGGGGAGCAGGTCCGGGGTGAACTGGATGCGCCGCCACTGGCCTTTCACGGACGCCGCGATCGCCCGGGCCAGCGTCGTCTTGCCGACGCCGGGCACGTCCTCCAGCAGCACATGCCCCTGGGCGAAGAGCGCGGTGAGCGCCAACCGGACCACCTGCGGCTTGCCCAGCACCACCGATTCGATGTGCTGGGCGAGCCGGGCGGCCAGGCCGGCGAAACCGCGTACCTCGTCCTGGGTGAGCGGCTCGCGGCTGTTCACGATCGGTGATGCTCCTCGCCTGGTTGGTGCGGTTCAGCAGGTGGGCAGCAGAGCGAGGTCGTCGTCGCCCTCCAGGTTGAACCAGGCCCACGGGATGTAGTTGCTGCCGGAGTAGTTGATCCGC
This sequence comes from Melissospora conviva, assembly GCF_049523535.1. Lineage (NCBI taxonomy): Bacteria > Bacillati > Actinomycetota > Actinomycetes > Micromonosporales > Micromonosporaceae > Melissospora > Melissospora conviva. Next base: position 400,556 of record NZ_JBLLDT010000002.1, on the reverse strand, counting down.
ACCCACCAGGTGCTGCGCTTTTCCTTGTTGTAGACGAAGGCGTAGACCTCCTCGCCGCGCACCTTGCAGTACGCCTCCCAGCGGGTGCCGGGCTTGGCCCAGCCGACCTGCCGGTCGTTGTCCTGCCGCGGTACCGAGAAGACCTCGTTGCCGTTGCGGCCGTCGCGGTCGGCGTCGCAGTAGGTGCGCTGGTCGCCGCTGCTGCCGTTGACGCAGGTGGCGATGCCGTAGACCGCGGCGGTGGTCGCGGTGGCGTTCGCGCTGCCGGCCCCGGCGGCGTTGGTGGCGGTCATCTTCACCGTGTACCGGGTGCTCGGGGTGAGACCGGTCAGGGTCAGCGACGCGCAGCTGCCGCTCTTGGCGGCGGCCCCGGCCGCGCTGAGCGTGCAGGTCGTGCTGCCGCCGCCGGCGTCGACGGTCGCCGCCACCGTCACCGAGGTCGCGGTCACCGAGGTCCGGGTGATGGTCACCTGGGGCAGCGCGACGGTACGCGCGGTGGCGCTCGCCTGTGGCCCGGGACCGGCCTCGTTGACCGCGCGCACCTTGATCTCCACGTTCTGGCCGTTGCCGAGGTCGCCGAGGATGGCCTGTTCGGTGGTGACCTCCGTCGTGCGCCCGCCCGCCTCCACCTGGTACGCCGTGACCGGCCGGCCGTTGTCGACCGCGGGATCCCAGCGCACCGAGATGGTGCCCGGCCGATCGGCCACTGTGGCGGCCTGCAACCCGGTGGGCGCGTCGGGCAGGGTGAACGGCACGACGGTGCCGCTCGGCGGGGAGGCCTTCGATCCGGCGCCGCCGTCGCTGATCGCCACCACCGTGAAGGCGTACTGGCTGCCGTAGGTGAGGGTGCCGGCGGGGATGACCAGTTCGGTGCCCGGTGCCTCGCCCACGGGCGCGTTGGTCCCCTCGGAGACGGCGGTGACGGCGTACTTGGCGATCTTGTTGCCCTGGCCGTTTGCCTCGGGCCAGCTCACCGCGACGGTGCCGTCGGGGCGGGCTTCGGCGGTGACACTCACCGGGGCGTCCGGCACCTCCGCGGTCGGCACCACCGGGTTGCTCCTGCCGGCCGGTCCCGTGCCCTTGGCGTTGACCGCCTGCACGGCGAAGCGGTAGGTCTGGCCGTTGGTCAGGCCGGTGAGTTCGATGGAGCGCTGGTTGGCGCCGACCTCGACTGGGCGTTCGGCGCCGGTCACGATGTATTTGGTGATGGCGGCGCCGTTGGGGGCGGCCGGCTGCCAGTTCACCCGGGCGCTGGCGTCACCGGCCGAGGCGGAGACGCTGCGCGGGGCGCCGGGCTTGCTCGCCTGGGGCTTCTTCGGCGCCGGGGGTGGCGGGGCAGCCACCGGGGGCTCCGGCGGCGGGTCGCCGCCGAGAACGTCGTTGGCGTACTTGTCGACGCTGCGCACCGAGTGCTTGTCGTCGACCACCTGCGCGGTGGAGGACTGCGGCGAGTTGATGAAGAGATGGTTCTCGCGGACCTCGAGCTCGAGCCGGCCGCCCCGGCCGGCAGCGGCGATGGTGTCGACGAGTTCGCCGTTCGCGTCGAAGACGTAGACCTTGCCGGTGGTCTCGTCGGGGCAGTAGAAGCGGTCCGCCCAGGCGACGGCCGGCGAGAGGGTGGCACCGCCACCGGGCACGGTGAACCGGGCGACGGGCTGCTCGCCGTCGACGACGTGCACCTCGCGCTCGTCGGGCACGGTCACCGGCACCAGGGCGCCACTGGTGTGCGCCGGCAGCGCGGCCGGACCCGCCAGCGAGAGCTGCGCCTTCGCGGTGGCCTCGCCGCGGACGGTGGCCAGTACGCCTCCGGTGCGGTCCAGGACGGCGACGCCGTCGTCCAGGGTGGAGAGGAGGAGTTCGTGATTGGGCTCGGCGACGTCAAGGGTGTGCACCCGGGTCGGGCTGGAACCGTCGCCCGCATCGCCGTCGCCGCCGCCCGAACCGGCAGCGACCGGCGGCTTCGCCGCGGTGATGGCCGAGACGGTGCCTTCGCTCGGCACGGCGATCCAGAGTCGCCCCGCGCCGTCGAAGGCGCCACCGGTGATGCCCGGCGGGTACTGCAGGGCCTCACCGACCGGGGTCAGCGAGCGGGCATCCAACTGCTGGACCAGACCCTGCACGGTGTCCACCACGAATACCGCGTCCTCGTGAATGGCGACGTTGACCCCGAGCCCGGGAACGGTGGGCATGTTCGCCATGATCTGCAGGGTGGCGAGGTCCATGGTGCTGACCCGGCCGGTCTTCTGATCCCGCATGATCAGCATCCGGTCGGTCTGGACGATCTGCATCGGGTGGCTGCGCGCGTCGGGCACCTGCACCCGGGTGTCCACCCGGGCGGTGATGCCGTTGACCCGGGCCAGCTCGCTCCTGCTGGTGCTCCAGAGCCACGAGCTGGCGTCGAAGCTGGCCGCGGCGTTGTCGGCCGCCCCCAGCCCCAGCACCGTCAGCCCCATCGCGGCGACGAGCGCCGAGACCGTTCCCACGGTGACCAGGCCACCGCGCCGCCACCTGCGTCGTCGCGGCGCGGCCGGTATCGCTCCGCCCTCGGACATGGTGCCGTTGTCTGTGGTGTCCACAGCCGGCTTCCTCCCCCGTGCTTTTTCGGTCCTGGTCGCCGACAATGTCGCCAACATTTCCGCCGGTAATCGGCGCAAGCCGCGTGCCATCATATGGGCCCGTCGATACACCGTGGAACCCGCGGTTGCGGCCTGTGGACAACCAATGTCCGCACAGAAATCGGCTGCCGTGGGATCCGTTGACAGATCTCCACGGCAGCCGATGTACGCGATACGTGGCGTCAGCTCGGGGTCGGCTGGGGCGTCCGGTTCGTGCAGACCGACGCGGAGCTGCTCACGTTGTCCGTGGCGTAGACGGCCAGCACCACGAAGCAGTAGTTCTGGCTGGGGCTGAGCCCCTCCAGCGTGCGGCTGGTCTGGCCGGCCGGCACGTCCGCCACCCGGCCGAGCCGGTCCCGTCCACTGGCGACGATGAACGGGACCAGCCCACCGGACGGATCGTCCCAGCTGATCGTGATCGAAGTGCCGTTGTCACGCAGCTGCACATTCGTCGGCGGCTGGCCGAGCGGCGCCGCCGACGGCGTCGGATCGGGGTCCCCGGACGCGTCGTCGCCGAGCTTGCCGATCACCAGGACGACTGCGGCAACCACCGCCACCAGTGCGGTCACCGCGAGGATCGCGACGGCCACGATGAGCCCGCGGGACTTCGGGCGATCCGTGGCAGCGGCCACCTCATTGCCGTACGCCCGCTCTGCGCCGCCGTGCTCGGCGAAGCGGGACCGGTCAGGGCCGGGGCCGCTCCAGCCCTGCTGCTGGCCGGGGCGCGGCGGCGGCGCGAAGTGCGGCGGATGCGGACCCGGCGGGTACGCGTACGCCCCGGGGGGCGAGCTGATCGGCGGGCTGCTGATCGGCGGCGAACTGATCGGTGGAGAACTCACCGGAGGTGCGCTGGCCGGGGCCCAGTTCTGGGCTTGTGGAGTCCAACCCTGCGACTGTGTCGGCGCCGCCTGTGGTGGCACCGGAGCCGCGTACGTCTGGGCAGGCATTCCCTGCGCCTGGGCCGGAGCCGCGTACGGCGGTGCCGGCGCCGCCTGTGGTTGCGGCGGTGTCACCAGCGGCATCAGGGTGGTCGCCTCGTCGCCGGCCTCGGCGATGCCGGCGGGAGCGACGATCATCGTGGGCTCGTCCGGGCCCTGCGAAGCGGCAGTGCCGGCCGGGAAGACCGTTGTCGCCTCGTCGCCGGTCTCGGCCGAGCCCAGCCGCGTCGTCGGCTCGTCGATCTGGATCGTGGTGAGGTGCGTCGTCGGCTCGGCCAGCGCGTCCAGCGCCGGATTGACCGGGCGCGCGGCGGCAGCGCCGGTCGCGGCCGGCGGCCCCGACTGCGGTACGGCCGGTGGCGCGGACTGCGGCGCGGCGGGATGCGGCGCATACGGCGTTGCCGGTGGCGCGGACTGCGGTGCGGCGGCCTGGGGCGCGTGGGGTACGGCGGCGTTCGCGCCCCCGGCCTGGGTCTGCCCGGCGGGGGCCGGGGCGGCATCGCCGAGGAAGGCTCGCGCCGCCTGCACCGCCCAGTGCTCGGCGCCGAGCACCGCAGGCCCGTCGGTCGCTATCCGGGTGTGGTGCTTTCGTGCCTCGTGCCGGTTTCCGAGCTCCTCGGCGACGCCGGCCAGGTCGGCGGTGATCCCCAGCACCAGCGGGTCGTTGCCGGCCGTCCGCCGGGACGCGGCCTCCAGCGCGATCTCCAGGATGCGCCGGGCGGCGGCGGGATCGTCGGATTCGCGGTGCAGCCGGGCGAGGAAGTGCGAGGCGGCGAGCACCTCGGGGTGATCTTCGCCGTAGCTGCGTCGGGCCGACGCGAGGACGTCGTCGAGGTATTCGCGGGCGCCGGCCGGGTCACCGGCGTTGCGCTGGGCGAGCGCTCGCTGCTGTGCGGCGGCTAGGGGAGAGGGCTGGGACACCCGCCCAATGCTGCCCGGCGCGCCGTCCTGGCGCTACCCGGGTCCCCGGGCTGTGGCCGGCTTGCTGTGTTCCGGCAGTGCCCAGGCGTCGTCGACGGGAAGGGATCGGCGTGATCACCTCGGCTGCGGCGGGCTCGAACAGGCCTCTGACCTGCGCAAAGTCGATCTCCGAACCGGGATGTGCATGATCCAATCGGGCCGTGTAAAGTAATGCCCCGTGCAGCTGGAAGGCCTGCCGACGGGCGAGAAAATCGCCGCGGTCGGACAGGGTAGGCTGTACGAGCAGGTCCGGGTGGCGGAATGGCAGACGCGCTAGCTTGAGGTGCTAGTGCCCGTATAGGGCGTGGGGGTTCAAGTCCCCCCTCGGACACCAAATTGCAGCAGCCATGCTGTGTTTCGCGTACTGGTGGTTAGGCACGCTTGACCACGCAAATCTCAGCGCAGCTACCCCTCGATCGACCCTGTCTCGATCGGGGGCGATTGTGGTGGCGGATCGTTCCGTGGCTCCCGTCATCCCTCCCGTGAGGCTGTCGGACCGGGAGCAAAGCCCGCATCGGCCGCGTGGTGGAGCCACTCGTCGTCCGCCATCGCCCCTGCCGGTGCTACCGACGTCACGCGCCGGCACGATGGTGTACGGCCTGGCTGCCATCGACAGCAGTGGCCGGATCCCCGACCGTACGGTCATCCGTGCCCTCGGACGGGGGCCGGGCACGCGGCTGCACATCCGCGAGGGCTTGGGAGTCATCGTCGTCGGGTTGGACCGGCAGGGCGTTTTCACCGTCACTGGACAGGGCCACCTCCACCTGCCGGGGACTGTCCGGCACTGGTGCGGGCTCGCCACCGGCGACCGGGTGCTGCTCGCGGCAAACCCTGCTGACGATCTGCTCGTCGTGCACCCTCCTGCCGCCCTGGACGCGATGGTCGTGGCGGTGCACGCAGACCTGCTCGGCGGTGGTCAGGCATGAGTGACACCACTGTGGGCCGGGCGGAGCTGGATGCCGCGCGGTTGTTACTGGCGCGCATGGGGATCTCGCCGGCCGATCTCGTCGACGCGGCGTCGGACCGTCCGCCAGCACCGACGTTCGCCGAGTACGTGCCGGTCGTCTCGGCGGCGGTTAGCGACGGTACCCGGCGGGCGTACGGCTCGTACTGGAAGCGGGTCCTGGAGCACCGGGCAGAGCGGCGGCTCGACGAGCCGACACCGTCGGAGATCGAGCAGCTCGCCTAGTACGCCAAGACGCACGTGGTGGCCCGGCGCAACGCGCGGGGAGGACGAAGCGCGGCGGAGCATCTGATCGCCGCGCTGCGGTGCCTCCACAGGCGGGCCGTCGCCGACGGGTACATCGCCGCAGCGGACAACCCCGCACTCAAGGTGGCCAAGCCGCGGCGCCTGCCGAGCACCAGGCGGGCGGTGGCCGATAGCAGGTTGGCGGAAATCAATGCCGTCGCCGCCAGCACGGGCGATGACCCGCGCTGGACAGTCTGCTGCGGCTGCACACCGAGACGGCGTACCGCCGGCGCGGTGCGCTGGCTCTGCGGCCGGTCGACCTCGATCCGGACCGGACCTACGGCGAGCGGTGGGCGTTCATGGTCGAGGACTTGTTCTCGACCATGAGCGGCGCGGGCCACAAGGACGAGGTGACGAAGGACTTCGAGTACACCCGGGAGGACGCCGAGATGCTGATCGTCGCGACCGCCGGGATGCTCAAGCGGCTGTCCGTCGACAGCTCGCTTTAGCCGGCCGAGAATCACATAAGGTGGCTCGGACTATCCGTTGGGTCCACGCTTCGCAGCGCCTCGGAAGATTCTGCCCTGGGTGGCTACCCAGCAGGTCAGCACGCACTGGCTACGCCATACAACCTTGACCTGGGTGGAACGGAGCTTCGGCTATGCGGTAGCTCGAGCGTTCGCAGGTTACAACGGCAGGTCCGATGCGGGTACGACCAGCACCTATGTGCGAGCTGATATCTACGAGGTCGCCCGAGCCCTGGCAGCGCTTACAGGTGAGCCGCATCCTCTGCTGCCGGCAGCTTCGGCGCCGCCCGCTGATCTTGGGGGCTCCGGGATCAAGGCTGTTGCTCGGCCCGGCGCCGGTGGCTAGTTCGGGTGATAGCCGTACTCAGCAAGCCGGTCGCGGGCGATCTGTAGTTCCTCATCGGTGAAGAGCGCCGACCAGGGTTCGCGCAGGATGAATGCCTCGACGGTGAGGTCGAGGCGGCCCTTCTCCCAGAGGGTGGTGAATCCGCTGGAGACCGAGGACGCGTGCAGGAGTTGCCGGGCCGCGCCGAGCCCGCCGTGGGTGGAGATCATGCGGATGTAGATGGTCGCGTTGTAGTTGATTTCGCGCTTCATGGCGCGGTAGCCGTTGACGAGCGCCTGGTGGAAGTTCTTCTCCAGTTCCTCGTTTCGCGCCGACGGCGCGTTCTCCGGTGCCTCGGTGGTGGCGGGTGGCACGGCGTCCATGGAAGTCTTCGGCGGCCTGCCGGCTGCGTTCGGACCGAGCGCGATGTGATCGGCGAGCCCGGTGCCGAGGTGCTGCGGACGGGGCATGCTACGCGCGTGTAATCCACGGACGAGGGCCGTGTAGATGTCGCGTAGCGAGAGCAGATCGTCCGCGCCGGGGATGCCGTCGCGTAGGACTCGGAGCAGTTCGCCGGTGAAGGCGGTGAATCGTTCACCGGCCGGAGCGATGGCAGTCGAGTTCGCCGGTGCGGAGGTGAGGGTGTAGGTGCCGCTGATGTCGATGGCGGCGGTGACTACTGATGAGACGGAGGTCATTGCGGTCGCCGCATGCCCGGAGAAGCAGCAGTCCAGGATCAGGATCCGGTTCTTCGCCGGGCTCTCGGCCAAGGCGGTGCGCAGCCACTCTATGGGAACGGCGGTGTAGGCAACGCGGTGTGGATCAGTTTCGGCCACGGCGAGGTGCAGTACTCCGCGAGGAGTAAGTAGACCATGGCCTGCGTAGTAGACGATCACGGTGTCGTCAGCGGCGTTGACAGTCTCGTCGAGCGCCGTGCCGACCTCGCGCTGGGCGCGTGGATTGATCAGCTGGCGACATCGGGAAGGATTTACTACTCCGGCGGCCGGATCCGTGAGCATTTCCGCCAGCGCGGTCACGTTGTTGGCGACGGACGGCAGGTCACTGATCGCATCACTCGTGAATTGTGCTGTTCCGATCAGCAGGGCGTTGGAGAGCCTTGGGTCCGGCAGACGCGTACTCATGAGAGTCCGCCAGTCGTCTCATACGCTTCTCGCAGCAGCCGGGCGGCGGCGCTCGCATTCGCGGAGTCGATCTCGACGCGCCGGCTGCTGTCGCCATCGGTGATCTCGACACTGATCCTGGTGCGGCGGGCCGACAGCCAGGCACTCAGCGTGCCGGCGAGCACGGCCACCGCACCGCCGCTTCCGAGCGCCACGGTCAACGTCTCCGTGACACCGCCCATGTCACCCGGCTTCAACTCCGCTGCAACCGACCGGACTCGGCCACGCAACTCGTCGTCGCGTTGGAGCCAGGCGTAGAGCGACGCCAGTTGATCGGCTGTGTCGTCAACAAGTGCGATGCTTGCGTGCACCCAACGATGATCCGCTACCCGCTGCACGAGCGCCACATGCCAGTAGTGTCGCGTAGGCGACCATTCCGAGTCCGCATGCAAGTCAAAGAAGGGCAAGCGGCCCGACGTGGCGGGCCACATCGCTATCGCCTCGTTGTGCGGCCCTGCCGACACCGTCACTAACGTTTGGTCGCCGTCGACCTGCGTCAGTTGTCCGTGGGCGCGCAACGGCACGCTGCGCTGGGCGGACCTGGATCTGGTCACCGTCTGCACCTCCGCCGCCAGAAGGATCGGCCGGAGGCAGATCCTGGCACACACGACACGAGACCGAGGCGACCTTCGACGAGGCGATGCTGGAGAAGGTTCCGGTGGAGTCGGTGCTGGTCGGCTCGGTCGGCGACGTCGCCGCCGTGCTGCTGCAGCGCTGACGACGTACCGGAGAACTTGCGGCTCCCGAGCTGGCCATGCTGTCGACCTCCGGGTTGGGAGCTTCTGAGGAGGGGGTCAGGGTTTTGTCTGAGGCGGCACCGCCTGGTCAGGGCGGATTGGAGACCAGTCCCGTCGGGTGCCGAAGGGCCCGGCCGCCTGTTGGTGCGCCTCGTTCAGGATCGCCTCCGCCTTCCGCCGTGCGGCGGCCACGATCGCCTCGGCTTCACGCCGGGCCTCGGCTCGGTGGTCGTTGCCCTGTTCCTCGGCGAGTTTGAGAATCTGTTCGACGCGGGTGCCGAGGCCGGCGAGCGTCGGTCGCTCCCCACTTCGCCGTCGCCGGTGCGCGACGACGGCTTTTCCCCTGCCCGTGCCGTCGTCCGTCACCGGTGAGTCCTTGTCGGGATCGTCCCCGACGAGGTCGGTCTCCGCCGTGCCGACCAGAGAGAGCACGATGCCGAGCGCGATGATCGCGACGCCGGGCCAGAAGGCGGCCGGTCCGAGGGCTGATCCGGCGGTGGCGCCGACACCGAGTCCGAAGAGGACCGCGCTCGTCCCGGCCGGCTTACGCATGGGTGCTCCTTCGGGATGGTGTGGGTGGGGGGTCCCGTTCCAGCATGACGATCGAGTCAACCCGGGTCGATACCCGAACTGCCCCGCGCCACCTGGCGACGGTGGGGTCGCAGGTGTGTGTTGTCGTAAGGCTGCTACCGGATCGGCACCCGGCGTGCTGGGATCACCCTTGTGGTGATGCAGTGCCGGGTGCTGGGCCCGCCGGAAGTCGTCCGGGACGGGCGGGTGGTGCCCCTCGGCGGGCCCAAACAGCAGGCACTGCTGGCGTTGTTCCTGCTGCGACCGAACCGGTTCGTCGCCGCCGACTGGCTGGTCGAGGCGCTGTGGGACGGGCGGCCACCGCCCAGCGCCCATACGACGTTGCGCACGTACGTCGCCGGGCTGCGCCGGGCCGTGGAGCCCGAGCGTTCCCGCGGTGAGCCGGCCCGGGTCCTCTGTAGCCGTCCGAGGGGGTACGAGCTGCGGGTGGCTATAGAGACCATCGATGCGATCCGGTTCGGCGGCCTCGTGGACCGGGCGGCGGCCGAGTTCGGGGCGGGGGAGCCGGCGGCCGCCGAGCGCAGCTACGCCGAGGCCTTGGCGTTGTGGCGTGGCGAGCCGCTGGCGGGCGTCGCGGAGCTGAGCGCTGTGCGCCCGGAGGTGGCACGCCTGGCTGAGCTGCGGTTCAGCGCGGAGGAGGGGTGGTTGAGCGCTGCCGTCCTGGCCGGCCGGGACGCGACGTCACTGGCGGAACTGCGCCGGTTCGTCTCGGCGCACCCGCTGCGGGAAAGGGCTCGCGCGCAGTTGATGCTGGCGCTGTACCGGTCCGGCCGGCAGACCGAGGCGCTGGCGGTCTTCGACGAGGGGCGCCGGATCCTGGCCGACGAGTACGGCCTCGACCCCGGCGAAGAGATCCGGGCGGTGCACCGGCTGATCCTGGAGCAGGCGGTGCTGTCGGAGTCCGGCCGACTGTCAGAGCCCGGCAGCCCGGCGGAGATCGTCCGTCCGGCGGGGGCCGACCCTCTGGTGCAGTCCGGCCATCCGGCGGCGTTCGGCGCACCCGATCGGGGCATGGGCCCGCTGATGGGGCGCGGCGCGGAGCTGGGGCGGCTGCGGGAAACACTGCGGACCGCAATCCGGCACGGCGGGCGGATGCTGGCCCTGGTGGGGGAGCCCGGCATCGGCAAGACCACCCTCGCCGCGGCACTCGGGACGCAGGCAGCCGCAGACGGCGTACCCGTGGTCTGGGGCCGCTGTCCTGACGTTGGGCAGGCGCCGCCGTTCTGGCTGTGGCGCCAGGTGGTACGCGTGCTCGTGGCGATGCAGGAGGCCGGCGCCACGGGCTCGGCGAGCCGGCTGGACGGGTTCGCCGCCGGATCGCTGCCCGGACCGGCAGACAACGGACCCGACCCAACGGCGCGGTTCCAGGTGTACGAGGCCGTGTCCGAACTGGTGCGCGCGGTGGCCCGGCAGCGCGGCCTGCTGGTCGTGCTGGACGACCTGCACGCCGCCGACCCGGATTCGCTGCTGTTGCTGCGGTTCCTCTGTGCCCAGCTGTCGGGCGCCCGGGCCCTGGTGGTCGCCACTCTCCGGCCGTATGAGCATGATCCGGCCCTGGTGGCGACCGTCGCCGAGCTGGCGCGCGGATCGGGGTTCGGTCAGCTCCGGCTCGCCGGACTGGACGCGTCCTCGGTCGCCGACCTCGTCCGGGACCGGACCGGGGTGGCGCCGTCGGAGCCGGTGGTGGCCCGGCTGGTGACCCGTACCGGCGGGAATCCCTTCTTCATCACCGAGCTGCTCCGGTCCCACGCTGACCCGGCAGCCGGCGCGGAGCTGCCGCCGAGCATCCGGGACACCGTACGGCTGCGGCTCGGCGGGCTCCCCGATGCCGCCCGGCGCTGCCTCGACCTGCTCAGCGTGGCCGGCCACGACCTGGACCTTCAGGTGATGGCGACGGCGCTGGACACCACGGCCCCGGCGCTCGCCGAAGGGCTCGCCCCGGCGTACACGGCGGCCCTGGTGACCGAGGCCGGACCGGGCGCGGTCACCTTCTGCCATCCGCTCATCGCCGAGGTCACCTACGCCGAACTGGTCCCGCCGCGCCGGGCCGCGCTGCACGCCCGGCTGGCCAGGACCTACGAGCGGGCCGCCGATGTGGCACCGGCCGAGCTGGCCCACCACTACGGTCAGGCCATCGGGCTCGGCCACGGCGAGGACTACCTGCGGTGGTCACTGCGCGCCGCCGACGACGCGACCCGGCGGGTCGCCTACGAGGACGCGCTCGGCCACCTCGAACGCGCCGCCCACCGGCTCGCCCCGGCCGCGCAGGTGTCGCCCGCCGCGGCGATGACCGAACTGGGCGTCCAGTTGCACCGCGCGTCTCTGCTGCAGATGACGGTCGGTGTCGGCAGCGACGCCGTCGACCAGGTCTGCGCCCGCGCCCGTGAGCTGTTGACGCTGGCGGGGCCGGATGCCGACATCCGTCACGCCCTCTGGGCGCTGGGGGAGCTGGCCGCCAACCGGGCCGAGTACGCGATCTGCGCCGATCTCGCCGGGCGACTGGTGCGGGCCGAGGACGACGGCAGCGGGTTGTTCGCCGTGGCCGGCGGGTACCTGCTGGGCGCCCTCGGCTACTTCATCGGCCGGCCGGCCGATGGCGAGCGCCGGCTCACCGCCGCGATCGACCGGCTGCGCACGGTCGACCGGGGACTGCTGCGCCGGGAGGTGGGCCGGCGTCCGGTGCTGGGCTGCCACAACTTCCGGGCGCTGGTCCGCTCGGTGCGCGGCGACCGCTGCGGCGCCTGGGCGGACATTGCCGACGCCGAGGCCCTCGCCGAGGAGCTGGACGACCCGTACGGCCGGGCGAACGCGGCACTCTACGCCGCCTGGCTGGCGATGCAGGAACACGACGTCGTCGCGGCTGATTCCGCGGCGCGCCGGTGCCGGGACATCGGCCGGGCCACCGGCCTGCCGCACATGGTGGCAACCGGTGCGTTCTTCACCGAATGGGCTGCCGCCCGGGGCGGCGACCACGGGCGGCTCGAAGCTATGTGCGCCGCCGGTGACGAGATCTACCGTCCGGGACTGCGCTCCACCCGGACCATCCTGCTCTGCGCGATGGCCGAGGCGTACCTGACCGCCGGCCGCGCGGAGAGAGCGGCGAGCTTGGCGCAGGAGGGGCTGGCCGTGGCGGACCGGGTGGGCGAGCGGGTGTTCGTCGCGGAGCTGCACCGGATCCGCGGCGTAGCCCGCCGTGACCGAACGGAGTGGAACACCGGGGCCCGGATCGCCACCGAACAGGGTGCCCGGCTGTTCCTGCCCCGGTTCGCCGCCGACGGCGCTTCCCGCCGGCTGTAGAGGCCGGCCTCCACGTCGTCTCCACAGCTTTTCCACGCCGGCCTGGTGCCCTGGTCAGCGTCGGGTGAGGACGGCCGGCGCCGTCTCCACAGGAAGCCGTTGTCGAAAGGGCAGCACGATGAATCCGGTACAACCGTCGGTTCACCACCCGGTCCAGGAGGTCGAGGTGGCAGTCATCGGCTGCGGGCCGGTGGGCGCGCTCACCGCCAACCTGCTCGGCGCCCGCGGCGTCACCACGCTGGTCGTGGAGCGCAGCGTCGCCCCGCACGGCCAGCCGCGGGCCTTTTCCTGCGACGACGAGGCGTTGCGCATCTACCAGCAGGCCGGCCTGCTCGACGAGCTGCGGGACGACATGATCGCCCCGCCGCTCGTCGAGTACGTCAACCGCGCGGGCCGGGTCTTCGCCCGGATGGCGCTGTCCGAGACGGATTTCGGGTACGGGCACGCGCCGCTGCGCTTCTTCGACCAGCCACGGCTGGAACGGACGCTGCGGGCCGGGCTGGGCCGCTTCGGACACGTCCAGCTCTCGCTCGGCACCGAACTGGTCGGCCTCACGCAGGACGACGACGGGGTGACCGTGCAGCTGTCCGATGTGGCCACCCAACGGCGGTGGACGGTCCGCGCCAGGTATGTGCTCGGTTGCGACGGCGCCCGCAGTGCCACCCGGTCGGCCGTCCGGATCCCGCTGGCCGGGGCGAGCTACGCCGAGCCGTGGCTGGCGGTCTCCGGCGACGTGCCACCCGACGCCGTACGGGTCAAGGACACCAGGTTCGTCTGCGACTGGCAGCGGCCCGCGTTCGTGTCTCCCGGCGCGGCCGACAGCTACCGGCTGGAGTTCATGCTGCGCCCGGGCGAGACCGAGGCCGAGATGCAGCAGCCGGACATCATCGCCGCGCTCGTCTCACCGTACGTCGATCCGGCACGTTTCGGCGTCACCCGGGCGGTGGTCTACTCCTTCCACCACCTCATCGCGCAGCGGTGGCGGCAGGGGAGGGTCTTCCTGCTGGGCGACGCGGCCCACCAGATGCCCCCGTTCATGGGCCAGGGTCTGTGCAGCGGGCTGCGTGACGCGGCGAACCTGTCGTGGAAACTGGCCCTGGTGCTGTCGGGCGCCGCCGACGCTGCGGTACTGGAGACGTACGAGACCGAGCGGCGCCCGCACACCACGGAGATGGCGCGCACGAGCGTCCGGCTGGGGCACGTCTTCCTGGCCCGCAACCGCTCCGCCGCCTGGCTTCGGGACACAGTGCTCCGGGCGCTCCAGACGATCCCCCGGGTACGGCGGTTCGTGGAGCGGTTCGAGTTCAAGCCGGTGCCGGCGTACCGGCGGGGCCTGATGGCCGGCGGTCGGCGAGACGGCGTGGTCGGGACGATGTTTCCCCAGCCGCGGATCGTGATGCCGGGGTCCACCGGTGTGCGCCTGCTCGACGAGGCGCTCGGCGACGGCTTCGCCGTGCTCGGCCCCGCCGCAGCGGGCAGTGCGTTCGGATCGCAGTGGCAAGGGCTGCCGGTGCGGTTCGTTGCCGTCCACCCGTGCGGCACCCCGGTGGCAGATCTGCCGGTCCCGGCCAGGGCGGGCCGGCCGGAGCGGGTCGATGTCGTCGACGTCGACGGTGTGCTCGGCGGGTGGCTGCGGCGCCACCGCGCCGACCTGGTGGTGCTGCGGCCGGACCGGTTCGTCTTCGCCCTGACGGCGGCCGTCGCGTTGGAGCAGACCGGGCGGGATCTGAGTGCCACCCTCGGCGTGTCGTCGGGCGGACCGGGTCGGCCCCTGCCGCACGGCCCGGGGGTCGCGGCGGCACCGGGACGGCGGATGTGACCATGCCGGTCTCGTTAATCCACATTCGTGAGGCGACCACGAAGGGGAGCGAGGTGAGCACGTACGACCGATCGATCCTTTCCAGAAAGTTAACCCTCGTTTACAGTGCTGTCATAGGCCGTAGGGCCCTCGAAGCACAATCCGCGGGGTGCGCCGGTCTCATCAGCACCAGGCCCGGTTACGACTAAAGGAGTAGCCCATGGACCCTGCCGACACCCTCGCCGACGAGTGCGCCAAGACGGCGGCCGGGCTGACCGTTCCCGCGCTGCTGCACCGCAATGCCACCGAGTTCGCCGATCTGCCGGCGTTGACCACCCTCGGCCGTGACGACACCCGTACGTGGGCCGAGCTGCGCGCTGAGGTCACCGAGCTCTCCTGCGGCCTGGCCGAAATCGGCCTGGAGCCGGGGCACCGCATGTTGATCATGATGTCGAGCAGGCCGGAACACTGGCTGGTCGACCTGGCCGCAGTCCATCTGGGCGCGGTGCCCTCCACGATCTATCCGACACTGAGCGCCGATCAGATGCGCTACCTGGCGCTGCACAGCGGTGCCCAGGTGCTCGTGCTCGAAGGCGCCGCCGAGCTGGCCCGCTGGCGGGCGATCCTGCCCGAGCTGCCGCAGCTTCGCCGGGTGGTGCTGGTCAACGGGGCCGAACCCGGCGACGGTGACCCGATGCTCGTGCCGCTGTCGCAGTTACGTTCCATCGGCCGGGCCGCGCACCGGAGCGACCCGGACGCCTTCGAGCGGCGCTGGCGGGAGATCCGCCCCGAGCAGCCGGTGACGCTGCTGTACACCTCGGGGACGACCGGCGACCCGAAGGGCGTCGTGCTCAGCCACCACAACGTGATCTATCAGGCGGTGGCACTTGAGGCCCTCGTGGCCGTCCCCGATCACGCGCCGTCGGTCGCCTATCTGCCGCTGGCCCACATCGCCGAGCGGTTCCTGGGCGTCTACAACCCCATTTACCGCGCCGGTCACGTGACCATCTGCCCCGACCCCACGCAGCTGGTCATGGCGCTGCGTGCGGTCGCTCCGCCCTCGTTCTTCGGCGTGCCGCGGATCTGGGAGAAGATGGCCGCCGGCATCCAGGCCCAGTTGGCCACCGTGGAGCCCGCGGTGCGGGCCGCCTTCGACGCCGCCGGCGCGCTTGCCCTTCAGGCGTACGAGCTGCGCGCGGCGGGCCAGGCCGTGCCGGACGAGTTGGCGGCCCGGTTGGCGCAGGCCGACGCCACGGTGCTGCGACCGATCAAGTCCTCACTGGGTCTGCAGAACATGGTCTGGGCCGGCAGCGGGGCGGCCCCGATCCCCGTCGAGGTCCTGCGGTTCCTCGCCGGGATCGGCGTCGACGTGCTGGAGGTGTGGGGGATGACCGAGACCACCGGCACCGCCACCATCAACCTCCCGGAGCGTTTCCGCACCGGGACCGTCGGGCGGCCGCACCTCGGCATGCGGGTGCGCCTCGCCGACGACGGCGAGATCCTCGTGCGCGGCCCGCTGGTCTGCTCGGGCTACCTGCGCGGCGACGGCGGCGTCGAGCCGATCGTCGACGCGGACGGCTGGCTCGCCACCGGTGACGTCGGCACCGTCGACGAGGACGGCTTCCTCACCATCACCGACCGCAAAAAGGAACTCATCATCACCTCGAGCGGCAAGAACATCTCGCCGGCGCAGATCGAAGGGCTGCTCCGGGCGCATCCGCTCATCGGTCAGGCGGTCGCGATCGGCGACCGGAGGCCCTACGTCACCGCGTTGATCGTGCTGGATGACGAGTTCGCGCCGCAGTGGGCGCGGGCGCGCGGCATCGCCGACGCGCAGCTGCCCGACCTGGCCTCGGACCCGCTGCTGCTCGCCGAGATCCAGGCCGCCGTCGACGCCGCGAACGCCAAACTCGCCCGGCCGGAGCAGGTCAAGAGTTTCCAGGTGCTGCCGTCGAGCTGGACGCCGGAGTCCGGCGAGCTGACCCCGACCTTGAAGCTGCGGCGGCGCATCATCGTCGACCGCTACAGCGAGAGCATCAACGGCCTCTACTAGTCGGCGGGAGACCACCGCCGGGCGGGCCGCCGTGCGCCACTGCGCGCGCGGCGTCCGCCGTGTCTGCCACTCCTGCCAGGTTGTCGAGCCGCACCTCCAGCGCCACGTTGCCGGAGGTGCGGCTCGCGTCGTACACGCCTCTTGCCGAGACAGTCAAGCTCCTCTATGTTAATAGAGAATCACATGCTCGATGCACTGGAAACTCGCTTTCAGTACGTCCGCAAGCTCGTGTTCAGGGAGATTTCTGGCCGATTTGGGAAGTGGTGCAAATGGAAAATCTCAACAGACGAAGAGTCCTGACCCTCGGTGCCGCGCTGGGCCTGGCGGCCGCGGCAGAGGCGCCCAAGGCCTGGGCGTGGTCGTCGGCCAACTCGATCGCCGGCACCGACACGGTCATCGACCCGTGGGACGTCTGGGATGACGACACCGACCCGCTCGTCGCCACCCTGCTCGACAACGGTCAGATCCCGGCCGTCAACGCCGCGTTCGACTCCTGGCGCAGAAACGGCGACCCACTGCCCAGTGGTCTCCCTCCCGCGCTCACCGCCTATCTCTCCCGCGTCAACACCCTGCCGGCCTGGGCCGACCAGGCCAAGCTCGACCGTGCCGCGCAGTTCAACGAGCGCATGAGCATGTACTTCTTCCTGCTGTACGGCCTCGGCAGCGGAATCATGAGCACGGTGATCCCGCGGGAAGCCCGCAACGTCTACTGGTCCGAGGGCGGTGCCGACATGCAGGCGCGCGCGGCCAAGACCTTCACGTACGGGTACGACCTGAACGCCGCCGACGCCTTCAAGCCGACGGGCCACTTCGTGGTCACCTCCCACAAGACCCGCCTGACCCACGCCGCGGTGCGGCACCTGCTGCCCCAGTCGCCCGCCTGGCGGGCGGTCACCGACCATCCGATCCCGATCAGCAACGGCGACATCCTGATCACCTTCCACAGCCTCGGCACGTACGTGCACAGCAAGCTGCGCGAGTGGCGCGGCTGGGGCCTGCGGGTGTCGGCCGCGGAGGAGGAGGCCTACTTGCACATGTGGCAGGTCGCGCTGCACCTGCTGGGCGTGCGGGACGAGTTCATCCCGAACAGCTGGGCTGCCGCCCACGAGCAGTCGCAGTACGTGCTGACGCCACTGCTGGCGCCGACCCGGGAGGGCATCGACCTGGCCGACACCCTGTTGAACCTGACCTCCTCGGTCGACCTGGGCGTCACCAAAGGATTCCAGCGCGAGTTCGCGCGCTACCTGCTCAGCGACAGAATCGGCAACTGGCTGCGGCTGCCGCGCGACTATGTGTCGCGGGGCGTGATCGAGGCCGGCTGGCCGACGTACCTGGTGTTCCGCGAAGGGTTGTCGCCGGTCATGCCGCGCACCTTCTCCATGTTCGACCGGTTCGTGCGGGGCCTGGCGATGCTCTTCCTCAACAACGGCAGCTCGCCGGACCACACTCCCATCACCATTCCGACCCGGAACCGGCCCGGCGCCTGAGCCGGCCGCTTCATCGCATGAGGGCGCCGGTGACCAGGGCCGTGACAGCGTCCCGGTGAGCGGGCGTGTTCTGCCAGCGCAGAGCACGCCCGCCCTCGACCACGACGCCGAACCCCGCATGCACCAGCAGCCGGGCCTGTCGCGCGTCCAGCTCCGGGCGGAGTGTCCGCAGCTGCTGCTCCCAGACGGCGATGTGCTCACGCTGCGCGAGGATCAGTGGGCGCTGCAGATCGGCCGGAAGGCTGGCGACCTCCGCGTCGGCGACGCTGTTGAGCGCGTTGTGTTCGAAGCAGTAGGCAACGTACGCCGCGGCCAGCGCGGCCATCGCCTGACGCGGATCGGCGGCCTGGCGGAGGCTGCGGTCAACCGCCTGAGCCAGCAGCCCCGCCGCCTGCAGACACGCGCTCACCAGGATGTCGACCTTGCCGGTGTAATGGCGGTAGATCGCGGACGGGGCGAGCCCGGCGGCCTGCGCGATCTGCACGTTCGTGACGTTGGCGAACCCGTCCCGGGCGAACAGCGGGATGGCCGCCGCCAGGATCTCGGCCCGCCGGGTGCGCGGCACCGGCTGGACCGGCAACTCGACCTGGCGGGTGCTGCCGGCAGCCGCCGTCGGATCGGTGGCGACCACACCCATGGCGGATGCCAGCAACAACTCCTCGATCCGGCGCTGCGCGATCGAGGTGCGGTGCATGGTGACGGACCCGATCACGCCGAGGGCCGCCACCGCCCGGAGCCGCTCCTCGGGCAGCGGGTACTCGCGCCGCACCATCTCGATGACACGCCCGACGACGTGCGTGAACTTCGTGCGCAGCTGCCGGCGGTCCTCCCGCTCGAGGTAGCGGGCCTCCCAGCGGTAGAGGCCACCCGACGCGCGGTGCGAGACAGTGACCCGGATGAGAGCGGCGAGCACGTCCTGCAGGGCCGCCTCCGGTGGCCACTGGTCGAGGACCTCGATGAGGTTGTCCACCATGCCGTTGGCGCATTCGGCGAAGAGCGCGTACTTGTTGGGAAAGTGCCGGTATAGGGCCGCCGCGCTGATACCGACGACGGCGGCGATCTCCTCCATGGACGCCCCGTGGTAGCCGCGCTCGCTGAAGACCTGGCCGGCCGCGTCGACGATGCTCTGTTTGCGGTTGCGCGGCCGGGTGGCGGCAGTCGGCCCGGTGGTCACCGGGTCACCCGATCAGACGTGGGCGGGCGCAAGACCATAGGTGCCAGTCAATCACAGCGCCATTACGGCTCTGTGAAGCCACGGGCGGGCTCCGGTCGAGCATGCAGCACCGTGCCCCGGAGGGCCTCTCGGGTCACCCCGGTCGGCGTGGTCAGGGACATCCCGGAACGTACCCGGAAAGGCGGCCTTTCCTCTGGTATGGCACCCCGGTGCCAGGTGACGCTGCCGGTACCGACACCGGAGGTGCCACGTGGCCGCACGACGACATCCCGTCACCCGAGTCCTCAGCACCCTGGCCGCTGTGGTCGTCGTTCTCTGTGGAGCCGGCGCCGTCGCGGCGGGCTGGGCGTTCAGCCGTGTCGGCACCGACACGGTCGACCGGGTCGATTTCGTACGCCCGCTCGCCGTGCCGCCTCTGGCACCCTCGCGCGTCGACGGGTGCAGTTGCGGGCGGCCGAGCGGCTCGCCCCGTCCCCGGTGGTGCCGGACGCGCTGGTGCCGATGGAACGTCTCGGCCCGGCCTCCGCCGTCGCCACCCGCACCCTCGAATTCCTCGGTCGCGGCATCAACGGCCGCTCGATGGACATGGACCGGATCGACTTCGCCGCCACCCGCGGCACGACCGAGGTCTGGGAGGTGGTGAACGCCGAGGACACCCCGCACAACTTCCACGTGCACGACGCGCAGTTCCAGGTGCTGACCGTCGGCGGTGGTCCGCCACCTGCGGCGTTGAGCGGCTGGAAGGACACCGTCTATCTGCCGCCGCACCGGCCGATCCGCATCGCCCTGCGCTTCACCGACCACAGCGACCCGGACGTGCCGTACATGTACCACTGCCACCTGCTCTGGCACGAGGACACCGGGATGATGGGGCAGTTCGTGGTGGTGGAACCGGGCCAGTCGCCAGGGCGCCCACCCCGCCACGGCGACCACACCGGACACGACTGAGGTACGCCGATGAGCACACCACCCGGCTAGCCTCTGTCCCGTGACCCTTCACCGGTTGTCGATCCGCGAGGCGCGGCGCATTGCTGTACGTGCGCAGCTTCTGGACGGCGCGCGGCCGGGCGGACTCGTCGAGATGGTGCGTCACCTGACCCTGCTGCAGATCGATCCGACCGCGGCTGTCGCAC
Source organism: Melissospora conviva (assembly GCF_049523535.1). Taxonomy (NCBI): domain Bacteria; kingdom Bacillati; phylum Actinomycetota; class Actinomycetes; order Micromonosporales; family Micromonosporaceae; genus Melissospora; species Melissospora conviva. Next base: position 380,551 of record NZ_JBLLDT010000002.1, on the reverse strand, counting down.
CCACGGCAGACCTCGTCTGCTGGAGCCGGCTGGGCCGGGACCGGCTCTGGGACCTCGCCGAGCGGATTTACCCCGACGAGCCCATGGTGCCGCCGGCCGAGGCGCTGCGCCGACGCGACGAACGCCGTCTGCGGGCGTTGGGCATCGCCCGGGCCAAGACGACCAAGGTGCCGATCGAGCCGTACGACGTCGGCGAGGCCGGCGAACCGGCGGTCGTGGAGGGCGTGCCGGGGCCGTGGCGGGTCGACCCGGCCCAGCTCGGGCAGCCGTTCAATGGACGTACGGCGCTGTTGTCGCCCTTCGACCGCCTCATCCACGACCGGAGGCGCGCACTGGAGCTCTTCGATTTCGACTATGGACTGGAGATGTACAAGCCGGCCACGAGGCGGCGCTGGGGGTACTACGCATTGCCGATCCTGCACGGCGACCGGCTGGTGGGCAACCTCGACGCGAAGGCCGACCGCAAGGCGGGGGTGCTTCGGGTGAACGCCGTCCACGAGGACGAGCCGTTCGGCGCCGACGTCACCGCAGCCGTCGACGGTGAGATCGCGGCGCTCGCCGACTGGCTTCAATTGGAACTGGTGCGCGGGTAGGCAGGCGCTCCACCCTGGCCGTGGCCTGGGTCGCCGCCGGACGCCGCGCCGCCTACGTCACCGATGGCCGGTTGGGCGTCTTCACCTCGCGAATCGTGGATCTGCGGGGCGACCGGTGCGGGAGTTGCCCATTTCGGTGATGCTCTGTTGGATGGCAAGGCCGGTCATGACGTCGGTCGATGTTCGGCCGGTCCGGCCGCGCCGATGCCCAGGAGAGGTATCAGACAATGACCATCAGCAGGGAAATGCTTCAGGGCAGGGTCGCCTGGGTGACGGGTGCCGGTCAGGGCGTGGGGGCGGCGGTCGCCGAAGGGCTGTCGCGGGCCGGCGCGTCCGTGATCCTCCAGTCCCGCCGCCCGGATGCGCTGCAGAGGGTCCGGGGCAAGATCGTGGCGGACGGCGGTACGGCCGAGGTCGTCGCCGGCGACGTCACCGACGAGTCCGCCGCCGAGTCCGTCGTGGCGCTGGCCCGGCAGCGGTGGGGCCGTCTCGACATCCTGGTGAACAACGCCGGGATCAGCCCGGCGCTGAGCCGAAGCGAGCAGTTGAGCGTCGCGGACTGGCAGCAGGTGATCGACACCAACCTGTCCGGGGTGTTCGTCTGCGCCCGCGCCGCCGGCGCGTTCATGATCGAGCAGGGAACGGGCAGCATCGTCAACATGTCCTCGGTCCACGGCCAGGTCGGGTTTCCACGGCTGGCCGCGTACAGCGCGAGCAAGGGCGGGGTCGAGCAGTTGACCCGGACGCTGGCGCTGGAGTGGGCGGCTGCCGGCGTACGGGTGAACGCGGTCGCGCCCGGTTACCTGGAGACGCCGATGACGCAGGGGCTGCGCAGCCACGACGAGTGGTCGCAGCGCCTGCGGGACCGGATTCCGATGGGCCGATTCGGCCGCCCCGACGAGGTCGTCGGCGCGGTCGCCTTCCTGGCCTCGGACGCCGCCAGCTACATCACCGGCAGCATCCTGCACGTGGACGGTGGTTGGACCGCGCAGTGACGATGGCGCAGGGGCATCGGTTAACCCGTTTTCCCGTGAGCCCCAGCGGTGACCGGTGCGGCGATGTGGTCTGGTGACCTCGGTTCCATGGGAAACAAGGGCGCGTCCTCCGCGCCCCCTTTCCAGGAAGTTAACGCTCGTTTACAGTGCTGCCATGGTTGCGGAGAAGCCTGCGATGGACGCGAGTCAGGCCCGGGCCCGCTTCTTCGGGCTTCGGCGGCAGGGAGGCCCGGTCTCCGCCATCGAGCTCGACGAGATCTGGGCCGCGCTGGAGACGGTGCGTCCCGAAGAACTCCTCGGCGAGTGGAAGGGCGCCGAGTTCGACACCGGCCACCCTGTCAACGGCCAGCTGGAAAAGATCCGCTGGTACGGCAAGACCTTCGTCTCCGTCAAGGACGTCAAGCCGCTCGTCTGCCGCGACGAGAGCGGCGAGCTCTACTCCAACACGGTTGTCGGCAAGGGCGAGGCGAGTCTGTGGAACGTCGAGTTCCGCGGTGAGTCCACCGCGACGATGGTCTACGACCGTCAGCCGGTCTTCGACCACTTCAAGCGGGTCGACGAAAAGACCCTGATGGGGATCATGAACGGTAAGAAGTTCCCCGCCGACGGGCCCTTTTTCTACTTCCTGCTCGAGCGCGTCGGCTGAACCGGGCCCGTCCCGAAGGAGTGTGGTCATGCGGATCCGGGCGGCGCTCACCGAGACCCCGGGCGGACCCTTCGTCCTCCAGGACGTCGATCTCGAAGCCCCTCGGCCGGACGAGGTGCTGGTCCGGATCACCGCGGCCGGTCTCTGCCACACCGACCTCGGCATGCAGGCGACCTGGCCCCGGCGGCGTACACCGATGGTCTTCGGTCACGAGGGAGCGGGTGTCGTCGAGGCGGTCGGTGTCCAGGTGGGCGGCCTGGCGCCGGGCGACCATGTCTGCCTGACCTTTGACAGCTGCGGATCGTGCGCGCAGTGCGCGGCCGGGCAGCCGGCGTACTGCCACTCGCAGCACGCCCTCAACACCTCCGGCCGTCGTGGTGACGGCAGCACCGGGCTCTCCCGTGACGGTGCGCCTGTGTACGGCAGATTCTTCGGCCAGTCCTCCTTCGCCACGTACGCGCTCGCCCACGAGCGCAACACCGTCAAGGTCCCCGCCGACCTTGCGGCGGTGCTGGCGGCGCCCCTGGGCTGCGGTGTGCAGACGGGGGCGGGCACCGTCTTCAACCGGCTGCGCCCAGAACCGGGAAGCGCCCTGGTCGTCATCGGTGCCGGCGGGGTCGGGCTCAGCGCGCTCATGGCCGCGGTCGTGGCGGGCTGCGACCCGGTGATCGTCGTCGAGCCGGTCGCCTCGCGACGCGCCCTCGCCGTCGAACTCGGCGCCAAGGCGGCCCTGGATCCGAACGGCGCCGACGACCTCGTCAGCGCAGTGCGGGACCTGACCGGCGGCGGCGCACACCACATAGTGGACAGCACCAGCCGGTCGGAGGTGCTCCGGCAGGCTGTCGCCGCTCTGCGTCCCCGGGGTGACCTCGCCCTCGTCGGCATCGGCGACACGATCTCGCTCGACGTCATGGCCCTGCTCACCCAGGGAATCCGGCTCCACGGCGTGATCGAGGGGGACGCGGAACCGGCGCGCTTCATCCCCGAGCTGGTCGGGCTGCACCAGCGCGGCCGCTTCCCGCTGGACCGGCTCGTCACCACCTTCCCGTTCGAAAAGATCGGCGACGCCGTGGCAGGCATGCGCGACGGTACGGCGATCAAGCCCGTCCTCACCTTCGACTGAGCCGCCCGCCGCGCCGCGGCGCCTGTGCGTCTTGGGGCGGTACCCGTCGTCACCTCAGGGCGGCGGCCAGACGCTGGGCGTTCATGTACGCGATGGCCTCCACGGAGATCATCGGGTTGACTCCCAGCGACGCGGGGAAGGTCGACGCGTCGGCGACGACCAGGTTCGGGACCTCCCACGTGGCGCCGTCGGGCCCGGCCACCGACGTATCCCGGCTGCCGCCCATGCGGGCCGCGCCCATGATGTGCAGGGCAGCCATCGCGACCTGGCCGGGACCGGTGCCCAGGGCGTTCGTACGCCGGATGAAGTCGTCGACGGAGCTCTCGCCGCGCTCCCAGATCCGGCCACGCTGATGCCCGGAGAAGAGCCGGAGGGCGCCTGCGGCCTCGAGGATCCTGGCACCGCCGGCGATCCCGGCGCGCAGGTGAGCGGCGTCGTAGACGGAGATCCGGTAGTGCACCGTCGGCTCGCCGTCGTCGCCGACCCGGACCTCCCCGCTGTCGCGGTCGCGGGTGATGATGCCGATTCCGCTCAGGTGCGGCAGGGAGCGCATCTGGTCCAGGTGCGACTGGGCGCCCCGCCAGCTCATGAACGACACGGCGGTGGCCGGGTTGGTGGCGGCGGTCTCGTAGATCACGCCGTAACCGCGGCCGTCGAGGTCGGCGTGTTCGGTGGAGTAACGGGTCTGCATTCCGCCCTCCCACGGCCGCACCTCCTCGGCGAAGACACCCCAGACGCCGGTGGCGGGGTGCAGATGGAGGTGCCGGCCGATGTTGGGGTTGGTGAGGCCGGAGCGGCGCAGCAGGGCCGGGGTCTGCACGCTGCCCGCGGCGGCGACCACGGCGCGGGCGTGAATGGTCACCGGGTGGCCGTCGGCGGTGTGGCCGGTGACACCGGTCGCCCGGCCGCCGCTGACGGTGACGGTGCGGACATCGACACCGACGACGAGCCGCGCACCCGAGGCCTCGGCGTCGACGAGCCAGGTCTTGCTTACCGACTGCTTGGCGCCGATGCGGCAGCCCAGCCCGCACCGTCCGCACTCGACGCCGGTGTCGCAGCCGAGGACGTTGCGGGGCATCTCGTCGACGTGCCAGCCGAGCGTGCTCAGCCCCCGCTCCATGAGCGCGTCACGGGACGAGACCCGGCCGTGGTCGCGGTTGACGCCGAGCCGGGACCAGACCGCGTCGAGGCAGTGGTCGTACTCGTCGCTGACGAACTGCGGTACGCCCAGCGCCGCCCACTCCTCACGCACCCGCGGCGGAGTGCGGAATGAGGTGGTGTAGTTGACCACGGTGCTGCCGCCGAGGCACTGTCCCTGCAGGATGCTCAGCTGCCCCTCTGCGCTCGCCGAAGGGCCGGGAGCGTAGAGCCGGGACATGCCGGAGAGTTCGCCGCCGTCGAAGTCCCGGTCGTCGTAGTAGCCGCCCTTCTCCACGACGATCACATCCAGCCCTTCGGCGGCGAGGACGGCCGCGGCGGTGCCGCCGCCGGCGCCCGACCCGACGACGACCACATCGCAGTCCAGGGTCGTCGCCCCGGACGGGCGGATCGGCGTCAGTACCGGCTCGGGCGCGTCGGGCCTGGTGCCGAGCGGGCCCGGGTAACCGATGGCGTCCCAGAGCGGCGAATGTCCGGTCGGTCCGGGCGTCATGTAGTACGACAGGGTGGCGGCGCCCTTGAGCGCCTGGAAGAGCGCCCGCTTGCTGGTGATGCTCGACCCGGCCAGGGCGAGCAGCATCTGCTCGCGTCGCTCCTGGCTCTGCTGGGAAAACCGCCGTGGGCTGCCACTGAGGACGAGTTGGGTGACGGGGGAGTCCCACCGCTCCAGCAGCCGGAGGAACTGCTCGGTCTCGGCGGCGCGCGGGTTGCTCAGCACCAGGGCGGCCATGACATCGACCGCGCCGAGCCGGCTGGCCGGCGGAAGTCCGTCCCCGTCCCCGGGGGCGAACGTGTCGCAGATGCTCTCCAGGGCGGCGCGTTGCTTGGCGGACAGCTCCATCGTCTCTCCGTTCGGAGGGGGACCGGGTCGGGCGTGCTCCGGCCGGGCGTGGGGAGGTGCCGAAAATCGGGCTGGTCGATGCTGCGCCGGCCGCCCTCGGGCGCCTGGCGCGGAGCCGGAAGCCGCAGCGCGGTAGGAGCCCGGGGTGTTCATGGGTGCCGAGCACGGTGACACCCGGAGGGTGGCAGGAGACCGGGTCGGCTTGCGGACGACGGCGGGGACAACTCCGTCAACTCTTTACGGCACTGTAAATCATCGTTAACTTTCTGGAAAGCGTAAGAAAGTCATACCAGGGCTTGGCGCCACCTCGGCCGGCCAGTCGCGTGAGGCCGAAACCGCTCGCCGCTCCCCCCGACGCAGCTACGTCCTGATGCGAATGGCGGTCGTCACAGCCGAGCGAATTCGCAATCACATAACGGCAGTCCCGGGTGGCGTCGCGTACCCGGTTTCCCGGGCCAGCCGCGCCGCCCGGTCGTCCAGCCGCGTCGCCTCGGCCAAGTCCGCGGACTGCTCCGCGACCCGGGCGAGCAGGTGTGACGCCCGGATCTCGATCGGCCGGTAGCCGGAGCGGACGGCCAGCCCCAACGCCGCCCGCCCGTGCCGTCCGGCAGCCTCGGAGTCACCCCCGGCCAGTTCGGCGGCGGCGAGTCCGGTCAGGGCGGTCGCCTCGCCCCAGCAGAACCGCGTACGCCGTGCCAGCTCCAGCGCCCGGCGGTGCTGCTCGGTCGCCTCGCCCGTGTGCCCCAGCACGAGCAGCACCCGCCCCAGCGCATCCGCCGCCCACGCCTCGGTACCCTCGTCGCCGATCTCCCGGGTCAGGGCCACCGCCCGCTCGGCGTCGGCGCGGGCCGGCTCGGCTCGATCCGTGCCGCACCAGAGCACCGCACGGCCGGCGAGGGCGGTCGCCTCGCCGTAGCGGTAGCCGAGCTCCTGATTGGCGGCGAGCGCGCGGGAGTAGAGCTCATCGGCACCGCGATGGTCGCCCCGGTCCCGGCGTACGTTGGCCAGGTCGACCAGGAGTACGGCCACGTTGTAGTGCGCCCCGGCCCGCTCTCCGTGCTCCAGCGCGGCCCGGAAGTGGACGTCCGCCTCCGCGAACGCGCCGAGTTGCCAGTGCGAGAAACCGAGGTTGGCCAGGGACATCGCCTCTCCGCCGTCGTTGCCCGAGGCGCGGCTGAGCGCCAGTGACCGACCGGCACAGTCGATCGCCGCCTGCGGGTCGCCGAGACGCTGGTGCACCGCGCTGAGGTTGTTCAGAATCCCGGTCCGGCCCTCCTGCCAGTTTTCCGTGTCGGTGCACCGCAGTCCGTCGAGCAGATGTTCCCGGGCCTCCTCGTACCGTCCGCTGTTGACCTGCACCAACGCGATGCTCTGGTGCATCGCGGCTTGGGCGCGCGCGTCCCCCTCGGCCTGCGCGGCGGCCAGCGCCACCGTCGCCGCGGCCAGCCACTCCTCCCGCCGACCCCGCTGGTGGAAGTACGCGCGCAGGGCGTCGGTGAGGTGCCAGGCGTACCGGCGGGGACCGCGCCGGGCGGCCTGCGCCACCGCCGCGGTGAGGTTCGCCCACTCGGCGTCCAGCCAGGTCAGGGCGGCGTCGTTGTCCGCGAAGGGATCCGCTGCCTCCGGGCGCGGCAGCCGTACGAAATGCGGAATGATTCGGCGGCCCGCGGCGTCCGCCGTGTCCAGGTAGTGGTCGAACAGCCGCCCCCGGGCCGCCTCCTGGGCCGGTTCGTCCTCCTCTCCGGTGAGGCGATCCACGGCGTAACGGCGCAGCAGGTCGTGGAAGCGGTACCGTTCCCCCGGGTGCCGTTCCAGCAGGTGCCCCGCGGCCAGCGCCCGCAGCCGTTGGGTCGCGGTGGCCACCGGTACGCCGGCGACCGCGCCCGCCGGCCCGGCGGTGATGCTCGCCCCGGGCACCAGGCCGAGGCGGCGGAACAGTTCCCGCTGCGGTGCCGGCAACACCCGGTACGACAGTGCGAACGCCGCCTTCACCGCCCCCTCCTCGGCGCCGTCGACGGTCAGCCCGGCCAGCGGGTCCCCGTCGGTCAGTTCGCGGACCAGACCGGCGACGTCCGGTTTCCCGGCCGACTGCACGTTGGCTGCGGCAATGCGCAGGGCCAGTGGCAGGTGGCCGCAGAGCCGGGCCAGCTCGGCTGTCGCCGCCGGTTCGGCCTGCACGGCAGCCGCGCCCAGCAGCGCCCCCAGCAGGCGCACCGACGCGATCGGGGTGAGCACGTCCAAGGGGAGCGGCCGGGCGTCGGCGCGGACCACCAACTCACCGAGACGGTGCCGGCTGGTGACGAGAACGGTGCCGCGGGACGGGATCAGCGGCAGCACCTGGTCGGCGTGGCGGGCATTGTCCAGCACCAGCAGCACGTCCCGGCCGGCCAGCAGCGAGCGGAGTAGTGCCGTTCGGCCGTCCAGTCCGTCCGGCACCGCACTCGGATCGACCCCGAGCGCGGTCAGCAGGTGGGTGAGCGCCGTTTCCGGCGGCATCGGATCCCGTTCGGCGTCGAAGCCGCGCAGATCGAGGTGGAGCTGCCCGTCGGGGAACGCCGCGCGGACCCCGTGCGCCCAGTGCAGGGCCAGGGCGGTCTTGCCCACCCCGGCGGTACCGCTGATCACCCAGATCCGGGTACGGCTGGCCGGCTCGGCCAACCCGGCGTCGAGCTGGGCCAGTTCGGCGTCGCGGCCGGTGAGAGTCGTGCTGCTGTGCGGCAGCCCGGCGGGGCGGAGGAACGTGGAGCGGGGGTCCACGCCCGGTCCGGTGAGGTCGACGGGCGGTTCCAGTGTCGGGTCGGCGCGCAGGATCCGTTCCTCGAGGCGGCGCAGCGCCGGGGCCGGATCGAGGCCGAGTTCGTCGGCGAGGCGATCGCGTACCTGCCGGTAGATCGTCAGCGCCCGGTCGGTACGGCCCTCCCGGTACAGGGCGAGCATGAGCTGACCGGTCAGCCGTTGGCGGCCGGGTTGCCGGAGCACCGCATCGGTCAACTCGTCGACGACCTGCCGGGACCGCCCCCGCCGCAACAGCACCTCGGCCCGTTCCTCGACCGCCGCCCAGCGGGTTTCGCGCAGGCCGGCGCAGAGCCGGTGCCGCAGTTGCTCGTCGGCCACGTCGGCGAGCGGCTCGCCCCGCCACAGGGCCAGCGCCTGGTCGAAGAGTTCCACGGCGTTGTCGTCGCCTGCCGCCCGGGCCTGGGCCACCAGGGCGGTGAACCGGTGTGCGTCGACCGCCAGTGGGTCGACCCGGAGCAGGTAGCCGGGCTCACGGCCGATCAGCTCCACCGGCGTCTCCGACCGCCGCAACGCGGTGCGCAGCCGTGAGACCAGCGCCTGTACGGTGCCCCGGGCGCTGTGGGGCGGTGTCTGCCCCCACACCAGGTCGATCAGCTGGTCCACCGACACCACCCGCCCCGGTTTCAGCAGCAGCGCCGCGAGAACGAGCCGGGGCTGGCGCCCACCGAGGTCGACCCGGACGCCGTGCGCCCACACCTCGACCGCGCCCAACACCCGGAACTCCATCGCCGCCACCTCCCCACCGGCGAGTATGACCCTCCGCTGTGGACGTTCTGCAAGCCGGCTGCAAGCGGTCTGCATGCACGGTTGTGGATTCTGTCTTCCGTCCCGATCGGCGGTCTCGCGCCGTCGGCCGGGACGCGCGGTCGGCTCCGGCCGCGCGTTCACCTTCAGGAATGAGGAACGGCGCGTGGAACAACTCAGACGGCCCGGCCTACGCCGGCTGGGCCTTGCGGCGGCCGCCGTCGCGGTGGCCGCGATCGTGACGGCCGTTGGTGCCGGTCGAGCCGATCCCGGGGTGCACTATGACGCCCACCCCGAGGCGCTCGCCTTCGGCAAGGAAATGTACGAATTCGACACCGTCGAAAAGATGACCGCTACCTCGCATCTGGTGGTCTTCGGCACGGTCACTGCGGTGGAGACCGGCCGGCTGGCCGGCGCCGACGAGGACCCGGAGGAGGCCGGCGGCGACATCCGGCTGCGGAAGGTCACGATCGGCCGGCTCGACGTCCTGCACAACTCGAAAAACCTGATCATTCCGCCCTCCATCACGCTGGAGGAGGAGGGCTGGGACGAGGAGGGGCGCGGTTACATCGTCAACAACGTCGAGTGGAGCGAGGTGGGCGACACCGGCTACTTCTTCCTGCGCCGCGCCGCCGGCATCAGCGACCCGTACACCTATCAGCTCGTCAGCTCCGACGGGCGTGCGCTGGTGGTCGACGGCTCGCTGCGGCCCAGCAACGCGGAGAACGAGCTCGCCGGGACGATCACCACGATGATCCCCAGTTTCCTGAACAACACGGTCGTCGCGGCGAGTGGCCAGGTGGCCGCGGGCATGTTGAGCGAGTCGGTGCCGACGGGCGACCTGCCGCAACCTCCAGAGGAGAGTGGGGAATGAAGCGTACGTCGATCGTCCTTGGCGCCACGCTGATGGCCGTGGTGGCGTTGACGCCACCGGCCATGGCCGGGCACGGCGGCAAGGCCAACAGTGGCAAGCCGGACAACAAGTCACAGGCGGTGGAGTCGAACTCGCTGACCACCGCCGGCAAGGCGGCGGTCTCGCACGGCCGGGCGCAACTGGACCGTTCGCAGATCACCACCTCGACCGGCAGTTCGGACATCCACGTCTATGACAAGTCGTACTCCAGCTCCTGGTACGGCCAGACGAGCTGCACGGACACCAACTGGTGGAACGGGCTCTGCGACCACTACGACGTCAAGTTCAACACCCGGACGATGAGCGGCAAGTCCACGGGCTACTGGCAGAGCCTCGGCTGCCACGAGTTGGGGCACACCGGCTCGCTGGGCCACCGCACCAAGAGCACCGACACTGACAACAACTCCTGCATGCGCAGCGACATCTGGCCCAAGAACTTCGACAGCCACGACATCAACGCGATCAACGACAATGTCTGACCGTCGTCTGCTGCTCTCCGGTGGGGCGGTGGCCCTGGTGGCCGCGGTCGCGCTGGGCGGCTGGTGGCTGTTTCGGCCGGATCTGCCCTCGGACTGGTCGGGCCGGGACCAGTTCTGCGCGCAGGCGCAGACCTTCGCCCTGGTCAACCAGGGCGAGATCACCGGTGATCAGCGGGTCGAGGCGATGGCCGGCCTGATCCGGTTCGCGCCACGGGAGCTCACCCCGGACCTGGAGCGGCTCGCGGGCGCCCTGGGGGGCCACCACGAGCCCGCCACCGGGCACGACCACGGCACGGCCGGACCGAGCCCGGAGGTGGCCGCGCACGAGCACGGTCCGGGTGCGACCGACCACGATCACGATCCGGGTACGGCTGCGCACGGGCACGTGGACGCGTCCGGTGTGGAGGAGCCCGTACCGAACGGTGAAGCGGTGGAGGCGAGCGGACGCCGTGCGGGCGAGTTCATCGAACGCACCTGTCGGGTCAACCTGCCGAACATCCGCACCTGAGCGGCACGCCCCCGAATGGGGCAACGGCGACACAGCGATCGGGGGCGGCCGGCCCGGACCATGCGTCCGGGCCGGCCGTGTCGCCGGCCATCAGTGTCGTCGAGGTGAAGGCCCGGGCGAGCGGCGAGCCGCCGGGGCGCGTGCGCCCCAGCGGGCCCGGGCCGTTCGCCGTCAGCCGTTGTTGTCGATCAGGCTCGCGATCTCGTTGTAGATCAGGTGGGCCTTCGCGCCCTGGTTCGAGGGGCAGCCGCCAAGGTGGTGCAGGGCGACCACCCGGTGACTGGCGTTCAGCACCGGTGAGCCGGAGTTCCCGCCGGAGGTGTCGCAGCTGTAGCTGATGTTGTGGGTGTTGTAGTTCGCGCTGCGCACGCTGCACAGTGGCCCGCCCTGGCTGTCCTCATAGATCGACAGTCGCTTCGGGTTGCCGTCGCCGTGGCCGGGAATGTAGATGCGGGCGCCGTTGGTGGTGGCGCTCGTCGCCAGGTACAGCGTGCCGAACCCCTGGATACTGGCGAAGTTGTTGACCGAGTAGAGGGCGTAGTCCAGCTGGCTGGAGCCGCCGCTGCTCACCTTGTAGAGGGTGGCGCCGCTGACCTTGGTGCCGGCGCCGGGGTTCGCGCCGCCGCAGGTGGCGCACTGGTAGTTGAACTGCATCTCGCTGCCGCTGACGGCCGACTGCGTCGAGAAGCAGTGCTTGTTGGTCAGCATCCGGTTGGTGTTGCCGACCCGCCAGGTGGTGCACATGCCACCGCCGCTGATCAGCAGCCGCGCCACGGCCCGGCCGCGGGCGTACTCGGTGGGGTGGCTGCTCTGGTAACAGACCACGTCGCGGCGTGCGTCCGTGCTGCAGACCGACTGCGTGGAGATGTTGTGCTGGGAGATCTCGGCGCGGTCATAGCCGCGCCAGAACCGGTCGATGGTCGCGGCAATGCCGCGGGAGGGATGCTTGCTGTGCAGCGTCACCACTGCGGTATCGCCCTCCACCGACATCGCCCAGAAGCCCGGTCGCCCGTCGGTGGTGTAGTCCGAACCGGTCGTTCGGCTCAGGTCGCGGTCGTACCGATAGCTTTCCTGGCCGTCCGGGCTGGACACGGTCACGTGATCGCCCGGGGCCAGTCGCAGGGAGCTGAAGTGGACCTTGATGTAGGCCGCGCCGGGGTGGCTGATGACCTGCGTCCGGCCGTCCTGGGCGTAGGACAGCGAACTGGTGATGGTGCGGAGTTCGCCGACGGTGGTGACGCCCTCGCGCGAGAACTGCTCCGCTTCGGGTGCGCGCTCGGATTGTGGCGCGAGCGCCTGGACCGGCTTCGCCTCGGCGGCGGGTGCTGACAGCAGACTCAGCCCGAGTGCGCAGGCGCCGAGCGCGACAGCCGCCTTTCGCAGGCGGCGGGGGATGTTCTTCATCGTCGCTCCTCTTCGATACCCAGCACCGGGGTGTGCTTGCAGACTTCATACCGATTCAATCGATGGATGTAAATAGAGCATGCTTTCGACATGCAGAGCGTGTACGACGCCGTCGGTGGCAGCCAGGAACGGCTAGCCGCGTACTGGGCCGAAGCGCTCGGCGGCCCCACCCTCTACTCCGACCGTTACGGCAACGAGTCGTCGGTCGTACGGATGCACAGCGGCAACGGCGCGCACGAGGAGATGGACCGGCGGGCAATTGCCTGTTTCGACCAGGCGCTCGCCGACGTGGGGCTCACGGCCGGGGCGCTGCGGCAGGTGATGCACGACTACTTCACCTGGGCCACCACGACGACGGTGGCGCAGTACCCCGAGTCCGCTGACGACGTACCCGAGGGCTTGGGAATCCCGCGCTGGTCCTGGGACGGACCGCAGCGCTGAACGGCGGTGTACCTGATCAGCGGCGGCGGCTCAGGTCCGTCGAAGCTCCCTGCCAGGCGTGGGTTTCCGTCCCGGCGGACGCCGCGCCGATCAGTGGGCGGGTGTCGCCGCGGCGCAGCGTCTGGATCGCGGGGCGCAGATCGTGCCGGGCCGCCGCCCCGAGGAAGTCCGTCAGCGGGGACCGGAAGACCCGGTAGTCGTCGTAGTGGATCGGCAGGGTGACCTTCGGGTTGACCAGGCGCATCAGGTCGACGCCCTGCCGGCCGTCCATGGTCACCAGGAAGCCGAGGATGCGGGTGCCGCCCAGATGCACGAGCATCGCGTCGATGCCGGGGAAGCGGGCCGGGATCTCTGCCAGCTCCGGCCGGTAGAGGGTGTCGCCGGTGACGTAGAGGCGCAGCAGCCGCCGCCCGGCACGTTCCAGGTCGATGATCGAGCCCATCACCGGGGGCAGGAGCCGGTCGAGCAGCCCCGGGCCGTGGTGACCCGGCACCGACGTGATCGTCAGCCGTTCGTCGCCGCGGCGCAGCTCGTACCGTTCCCACGTGGCCAGGCCGTCGGCCGCGCCGAAGCCCCACCTCTTGAGGCGGCGTTGCGCCTGCGGGGTGGTGATGATCGGCAGGGAGCGGGGCAGGCCGTGGCGGGCACGGCGGTCGAAGTGGTCGCCGTGCAGGTGGGACAGGAGCACCGCGTCGAGTTCGGGCAGCTCCGTGAGGTGCAGCGCCGGATTGGTGAGGCGGCGTGAGAAGAGACCGTAGCCCAGGTAGGCGTGCTCACCGGCATGCAGGAAGTTCGGGTCGGTGAGCAGGGTGAAGCCGCCGAGCCGCAGCAGGGTCGTCGCCGTACCCACGAAGGTCACCTGGCCGGCGGGTTGCAGGTCGTCTGCCATGTCTCCTCCGAGGGCCGGCGGCAAACGGTCAGTGGCGATCGCGCCAGGCCCTGGCACGCCGCATGTACCGGAGTATCCCGGCGGGACCGGTCGAAACCGGCCAGTCGTCGGTGCGGAACCACGCGTCAGACCCGCCGTCGAGGAAGATCACCGATCCGCAGAGGAAATCCGCGGCCGGGGAGAGCATGAACGCCACCCAGTCGCCGACGTCCTTGGGGTTGCCCCGGCCGCCGATCGGCACGGCCAGCCCTTCGACCGCTTCCTTCTCGCCGCGGGCGATCTGCTCCTCCAGCAGCGGGGTGGAGATGATGCCGGGAGCGAGGACGTTGACCCGGATGCCCGCGCCGGACCACTGCGGCGAGATCGCCGCGTGCCGCGCCCACCGTGTCACGGCCAGCTTCGAACTCGCGTACGCGAACGGCGCCGAGCGGCCGCGGAAACGCCCCACCACCCGCAGCGCCTTCTCCTGGTCGCCGCGGAGCAGGGCCCGCACCGCGCTCTCCGGGACCATCGGGGTGAGCGTGGTGGAGTTCGAGCCGATGACCACCACCTTGCTGTTGCCGGCCGCCGCCAGCGCGGGCCGCCATGCTTCCAGCAGCTCCACGACACCGAAGTAGTTGACCTGCTGCACGAGCCGGTCCCGTCCCGGGATGCCGCCGAGCCCGGCGGCGCAGACCGCGCCGTCGAGCCGGTCGCCGGCCCGTGCCAGCACCTCCTGCGCCGCGGTGGCGCGCCCCTGCGGCGTCGAGAGGTCGGCGATGACCTCGACGTCACGCAGGTCCACGCCGATGACGGTGTGCCCGTCCCGGCGCAGCCGCTCGGTCGTCGCCCGTCCCATGCCCGAGGCGGCCCCGGTCACCGCGTACGTGCCCATGTCGGTTCCTTCCTGTTCCGCCGGCTGCCCGGCCCGGTGCGCCCCGCTCGTCGGTGCCGGACCGGACCCTCCGGCTGCCGGTGGGTCGGGCGCCGGCGTACGTCGGTGCACCGGGCTGCCTGTTCCCTTTTCCGCGCCGGATGCACCCGGTGCGCCCCGCGGAGGCGGGCGCACCGGGTGCGTCACGGCCGTCTGACGTGCCGTTGCCGTGATCAGCGAGCGGCGGGTTCCGCCGGATCGGGGAGCTTGCCGGCCGCGTGCCGGCCCACGATGTAGCCGTAGACCAGCCCCTGCCCGATGGTGGCCCCGGCCCCCGGGTACGTGTTGCCGAAGGCGTTCGCCGCGGCGTTGCCGATCGCGTAGAGGCCGGGGATCGGGGCACCGGTGGTGGACAGGGCCCGGCCCAGCCCGTCGGCGCGGACACCACCGCAGGTGCCCAGGTCCGACAGGACGATCCTGACCGCGTAGAGGGTGCCGTCCAGTGGCCGCAGGTTCGGGTTCGGGGCCACCGTCGGGTCGCCGTAGTAGCGGTCGTAGGCGCTCGCGCCCCGCTGGAAGTCCTCGTCGACGCCGGCGGCGGCGAGCTCGTTGAAGCGCCCCAGGGTGGCGCGCAGCGCCTCGGCGTCCACCCCCATGGCGCGTGCCAGGTCGGCAGGGTTGTCGGCGCGGTGGGCGATGCCCGCCTCGTACCAGGCCTTGGGCAGCGGGGCCCGCGGGAAGTGCGCGCCGGCGAAGACGTAGCTGTTGCGGTACCGCTGGTCGAAGAGCAGCCACATGCCCGGCAGCGCCCCGCGGTCGCGGGCGAGCTCGAGCACCCGCTGCCCGAAGCTCATGTAGTCGCCGGACTCGTTGATGAACCGCTTGCCGGTCTCGTCGACCATCAGCGACCCGGGCAGGGAACGTTCGGCCAGCAGCACGTCGGGCGCGGCGTCGCCGAGGGGCGCCACGGCGGGGAACCACCACGCCTGATCCATCAGGTCGGTGCCGGCGCCCACCTCCTCGGCGGCGCGGATCCCGTCGCCGGTGTTGGTGTCCGCGCCGAGGCTCCAGCCCTCCAGCTCGGGGTGCTGGTGGGCGTGCCGCTGCGGCAGGTTGTGGTCGAAGCCGCCGGTGGCGAGCACGACCCCCCGCTCGGCGCGCACAACTACCGTCTTCCCGTTGTGGCGCAGTTCGGCGCCGACGACCCGCCCCTGCTCGACCACGAGCCGCTCGAGGGAGGTCTCGGTCCAGACGGGGATACCGGCCCGGCGTACGCCGGCGAAGAGTCCAGCCGCGATGGCCTGGCCGCCGGCGGCGTACTCGCGTCCCACCAGCAGGCCGCCGATGCCCTGCGCGACGCGCTTGGCGATGCGCGGGATCGCGCGACCGGGCTTGCGGGCCATCAGGTTCAGCCACTTGTAGTCCGCGCCGGTCACCGGCATCGGGACCGGGGCTTCGAGGACGGCGGGACGCAGCTTCTTGCGGTCTGCGCCGAGGAGCTTCAGGTCCAGCGGCCGGCACTCACAGCTGCGCCCGGCGGCGCTGCCGCCGGGCAGCTCGGGGTGGTAGTCGGAGTAGCCGCGGGCCCAGAAGAGCTTCATCGGCGTCAGCCGCCGCAGCATCTCCACTGTGGCGCTGCCGTGGTCGAGGAAACTGCGCCAGCGTTCGGCCGGCGCGGAGCCGGCGACCACCGACTCCAGGTACGTCGCGCCGCGCTGGTACGTGTCGGCGGAGCCCTCGTCGGTCAGCACCGGGTTGGCGGGGATCCAGAAGGCGCCGCCGGAGCGCGCCGTGGAGCCGCCGACCCACTGCGACTTCTCCACGACCACCACGGAGAGGCCGGCCTCGTACGCGCTGAGCGCGGCGGCGAGACCGGTGCCGGATCCGATGACGACCAGGTCGACCGTGGTCGATTCGGGATGCCGGGGAAGGGTCATGTCGTACTCCTGTTCCTTATATGGATCTCCAGGTGACGCAGGACGGCGTCGACGGCGGCGGCGGGGGAGCCGCCCGCGTCGGTGTGGGCCCATTCGCGCAGCGCGCCCTGGGCCGCCTCCCGGTACGCGGCGGCGACCGCCTGGTAGATCGCCTCGGGCGCGCCCGGCCGGTGGCGGGCGATCTCCCGGGCCAGGGCGTCGCTCCACGGCGCGTACGCGCGCGCGGCCGAGGCGGCGAGCTCCGGTTCGGCGGCGATGATCCGCTGCCACGCCGCGCCGTTCCTGCGTACGAGCTCCTCGTCGGAGACCGAGGCAACCACCGCGCTGCGCAGCGCGTCCGGCAGGGGTGCGTCCAGGGGCAGGGTGGCGAACGCTTCGGTCAGGCGCCGGGTGGCCGCGGGCACGCCGACCCAGGCGAGCGCGGTCTTGGCGGGGAAGTGCCGCATCAGGGTGCGGACGCTGATCCCGGTGGCCGCGGAGATGTCGTCCCAGCTTGTCGCGGCGTAGCCCCTCTCCGACCAGAGCCGCAGCGCCGCGGCGCCGACCGCTTCCGGGTCGAGCACCGTGGGCCGGCCCCGCCGGCGTGGTGGGTCAGAGGATGCCGAGGCCATACCGCCATAGAAGCATTTTTGGCAGGACGCGTCAATAATCGAGCGCCGGCGACAGCCGGGCATGTGACGATGCGGGCATCATGGCGTAGTGATCATTTCTGGCTACCTGGACGGGTTCGTGCCACCGGTTGTGCCGTCAACGCTGGTCCCTTCCGAAATCGGGTCGAGCGACCTGTTCTGGCCCGCGTTCCTGTGTACCGTCGGCACGTCCGCCTCCGCGCCGTACGCCTTCGGCAGCGACCCGGGCGACTTGGACGAATTCGTCGATTCACTGGTCGACCCGTCCCGTTGGCCGGTCTTCACGCTGCCGCTGGCCGGCGACAGTCTCCTGCACATCGTCCTGCGCAACTTCGAGGACGACAGCGGCGTCGACTACCTCCTCGAACCCTCCCCGGGACGTGACGTGATCCAGCTCGCCGCCCTCGACGGGCACTTCAGAGGGCCGGCGCTCGCGTGGCCGGAACTCGTCGCCGCCGCCGCACAGCCAGACCCGGACCACACTCCCGCCGAGCGGCTGCTGTTGTTGCTGCCGGTCTGCGCCGACAGCGACCGTCCCGGTGTCGCCGCCGATGTGGTGGCCAAAGCGCTGACCGCCGTCGGCGCCCGGTCCCGCGTACGGCAGGTGAGCGAGGAACTGCTCGCCGACGGCCCATACCGGGCTCCCGCCGAATGGATCACCTTGGAGGGCATCCGCTACTGCCACGGGAAGCACGCGTATCGCTCTTTCGCGGGTGAACTGACGCTTGCCGATCTGCGGGCCGTCACGGAGGCGTTCACGCTGCCCGCAGGCTGGGGTCCAGGTTCGGCAGGGCGAGCCGGCGGCGTTGTTGTCTGACGGTTGCAGCCGGCTGCGGTGAGGAGCTGCCGGCCGCCTGGAATGCATTCCGATGACAGGGTGCGAATGCCCGGGGTCCCCCCGGAAGCAAATTCGCTCGCCGGATCTCGAAATCCGTCGGTAACCTCCGTCGTCGACGCGAGGAGGCAGCGGTGACCGAGACCATGACCCTGTGGCGGCCGGTGGGCCCCGAGGAGTTGGAGCTCGTACGCGCCTCCGGCTGGAAGGCGTGGCCGCCGCGCCTGCCCGACCAGCCGATCTTCTACCCGGTCCTCAACGAGCAGTACGCCGTCATGATCGCCCGGGACTGGAACGTGCCCGCCTCCGGCGTCGGCTACGTCACCCGCTTCGAAATCGACCGTGAGTTCGCGTCCCGCTACCCGGTGCGGCAGGCCGGTGGGCGCGACATCCTCGAGCTGTGGGTGCCCGCCGAGGAACTCGACGAGTTCAACCGGCACATCGTCGGGCTGATCGAGGTCGTGCACGAGTTCCGGCCGGTCACCGGGCAGGCCCGATGAGCGGCCGTCTGCGGGAGATCGCGCGGCAGGACGGCGCGTTCGCCGAGGCGCTGCGGACGGCCGACCGGTTCGACCATGTGGTGTTCGCCATCCGCGACGGCCTGCCGGGCTGGCCCGTGTACCGCGCGTTTGCGGACCGCTTCGCCGGATCGGTGCCGGATACCGCCCGTTGCGGCGGTCCGGGCTGACCGTCGTGGGTCGGAGTACGTCGATACGCGGGCCCGGGTCGCCGCCACTCGTTCGGATTGCGTACGCAGCTAAACATGATTAATTCCAGAAAAGCGGCTATGTTCTTGGCATGACCTCCGACCTGGAGACCCAACTGCGGGCGGTCTCGTTGCGCGTGACACGGCCCCGGCTGGCCGTGCTCGCCGCGCTGCGCGACCATCCGCACGTCGACACCGAGACGGTGATCACGCTGGTCCGCGCGGACCTGCCCACCGTCTCCCACCAGGCGGTCTACGACGTCCTGCGCGCCCTCACCGACGTCGGTCTGGTGCGCCGCATCCAGCCGACCGGGGCGACCGCCCGCTACGAATCCCGGGTGGGGGACAACCACCACCACGTCGTGTGCCGCTCCTGCGGTGCGATCGCCGACGTCGACTGCGCTGTCGGCCATGCTCCCTGTCTCACCGCCTCCGACGACCACGGTTTCACGGTCGACGAGGCGGAGGTCGTCTACTGGGGCACCTGCCCCGGCTGCGCGACCGACCGCACCTCCCAGTGATCCAGCAGTTCGGAAGGAAATACATGAGCGACACCCAGGATTACCCGGCCAGCGCGCAGGGCGTGGACAAGAAGGAGGCGGCCGGCTGCCCGGTCGCGCACGACTCCGTGACCGCGCACGGCAGTGAGAGCGAGAACCCGGCGATCGACTCGCCGACCCCGAAGACCGGTGGTCGTCCGCGCAGCAACCGGGACTGGTGGCCCAACCAGATCGACCTCTCGGTGCTGCACGCCCACTCGTCCAAGGGCAACCCGCTGGGGGAGAACTTCAGCTACGCCAAGGAGTTCGCCAAGCTCGACGTCGAGGCCCTCAAGCGCGACATCACCGAGGTCCTCACCACCTCGCAGGACTGGTGGCCGGCCGACTTCGGCCACTACGGCGGCCTGATGATCCGGATGAGCTGGCACGCCGCGGGCACCTACCGCATCCACGACGGCCGCGGTGGCGCCGGTGACGGCGGCCAGCGGTTCGCCCCGCTGAACAGCTGGCCGGACAACGCCAACCTCGACAAGGCCCGCCGCCTGCTCTGGCCGGTCAAGCAGAAGTACGGCCAGCAGATCTCCTGGGCCGACCTGCTCGTCCTCGCCGGCAACGTCGCCCTGGAGTCGATGGGCTTCAAGACCTTCGGCTTCGGCTTCGGCCGCGAGGACGTCTGGGAGCCGGAGGAGATCTTCTGGGGTCCGGAGGACACCTGGCTCGGCGACGAGCGCTACGTCTCCGAGAAGGAGATGGCGCCCGAGGTCGGCGCGACCGAGATGGGTCTGATCTACGTCAACCCGGAGGGCCCGAACGGCAACGCGGACCCGCTGGCGGCGGCGCACTTCATCCGCGAGACCTTCGCCCGGATGGCGATGAACGACGAGGAGACCGTCGCCCTCATCGCCGGTGGCCACACCTTCGGCAAGACCCACGGCGCCGGCATCGCCGACGACCACGTGGGCCCCGAGCCGGAGGCCGCCCCGCTGGAGGCGCAGGGCCTGGGCTGGCTGAGCACCTACGGCACCGGCAAGGGCCCGGACACCATCACCAGCGGTCTCGAGGTGACCTGGACCGACAAGCCGACGCAGTGGAGCAACCGCTTCTTCGAGATCCTCTTCGGGTACGAGTGGGAGCTGACCACCAGCCCCGGCGGTGCGAAGCAGTGGGTCGCCAAGGACGCCGAGGAGATCATCCCGGACCCGTACGACCCGTCGAAGAAGTACAAGCCGACGATGCTCACGACCGACCTGTCGCTGCGCGTCGACCCGGCGTACGAGCAGATCTCGCGCCGCTTCCTGGAGAACCCGGACGAGTTCGCGCTCGCCTTCGCCAAGGCCTGGTACAAGCTGCTGCACCGTGACATGGGTCCGGTCAGCCGCTTCCTCGGCCCGTGGGTGCCGGAGGCCCAGCTCTGGCAGGACCCGGTGCCGGCCGTCGACCACGAGCTCGTGGGTGACGCCGACATCACCGCCCTCAAGGCGAAGGTCCTGGAGTCGGGTCTGAGCACCGCCCAGCTGATCTCCACCGCCTGGGCCTCGGCCGCCAGCTTCCGCACCACCGACAAGCGCGGTGGCGCCAACGGCGCGCGGATCCGCCTGGAGCCGCAGCGCAACTGGGAGGTCAACCAGCCCGAGCAGCTCGCGCAGGTCCTGGAGACCCTCGAGGGCATCCAGCGCGACTTCAACGCCGCCGGTGGCGCGCAGATCTCGCTGGCCGACCTGATCGTGCTGGCCGGTTCGGCCGCCGTCGAGAAGGCAGCGCGTGACGCCGGCGTCGAGGTGACGGTGCCGTTCCACCCGGGTCGCACCGACGCCGCCCAGGAGCAGACCGACGTCGAGTCGTTCAAGGTCCTGGAGCCGCGCGCCGACGGGTTCCGCAACTACCTGCGGGCCGGCGAGAAGACCCAGCCGGAGACGCTGCTGCTCGACCGCGCGTACATGCTCAACCTGACCGCGCCCGAGATGACCGTCCTCATCGGCGGCCTGCGTGCCCTCGGCGCCAACCACGGCGGTACGCAGCACGGCGTGCTCACCGACCGGCCGGGCGTGCTCACCAACGACTTCTTCGCCAACCTGCTCTCCCCGGGCACCCGGTGGAAGGCGTCGGAGAACGACGAGCACGTCTACGAGATCCGGGACCTGGCCACCGACGAGGTGAAGTGGACCGCCACCGCGGTCGACCTCGTCTTCGGCTCCAACTCCCAGCTGCGGGCCCTCTCCGAGGTCTACGCCAGCAACGACGCGCGCGAGAAGTTCGTCACCGACTTCGTCGCCGCCTGGACCAAGGTCATGGAGCTCGACCGCTTCGACCTCGTCTGATCCGGCCCTGACGAGCCCCGGCTGATCCATCATGGATCAGCCGGGGCTCGTTCGCCCGCTGCGACCGGTGATCAGTCAGATCTCCAAATCCGGAGGCGGCTCGACGCGGAAGCGGCACCACAGCGGCGGGAATACGAAGCCCTCTTCGGTGACGTCGATGACCCGGAGCAGGTTGATGAAGTCCAGCGCTACCTCGGCCTGACCTCGGCTGAACCGGTCGGCCGGCCGCACGCGCACGTCCCACAGCTTTTCGGCCTCCTCGTCATCCGGGCCCTGCACGAGGTACGGGGCGACGTCCGAGCGCTGGAGGGCAAGGTCCGGGAAGGCGGCGACAACGGCCTCCGGCCGGCCGGAGAGGTCCTTACCGGGAAACCAGCTGTTTCCCACTCGGGGCCACTGAATGAACCAGTCAACCGCGACGCCCCGGTCGAACAGCTCATACCCCCAGTCGTCGCCGTCGTACACGAATACCAGGATGCCGGCGCAGTCCAGCACCCTGGAGACATGCAGTTGGGCGGCACGCCGGAGGTTCCATTCCCAACCTCTCGACCAGACCATGGCCGTCCAGCCATTGCACTGCTCGTGGAGGTCGAACGCGTCGACTTGCGGGTCTTGCGGCAACGACTCGACCTGTCGGTCGTGCCGTGACCAGAAGTCGTTCAACGCAGCTTTGACATCGCCCTGCGAGACGCCGCGGAACGCATTGAGGCGAATGAAAAATCCCACCGCCGGAGCCTAGGGATCCGGGGTGCGCCCGCGCACGCCGATTGCTGCCAGGTCGGCCATCGGCTCCCCGACCTGTGGGACCGGGGCGGGTGCGAGGCCGAGATCGCTCGCAGCAACCTCACCAAGCGCGACCCGCACGGCCGCGTGCAGGCCGTTAATGGGTGGACGTGAATTGGAGGACCGTGCAGAGTTGTCCCGGGCAACTCCGGATGAGGTGTGCATGGAGCGCGTCGTAGTGGTCAGTGGCGGCGGCACCGGCATCGGTCGCGCCACCGCGGAACTGTTCGCCCGCCAGGGGGACCAGGTCGTCCTCGTCGGCCGCCGTGCCGAGGTCCTGGCCAGGACCGCCGCCGAAATCGGCGGTAAGGACGGCCGGGTGGCGGCGCTGCCGGCGGACCTGACGGATCCGGTGCAGGTGCGGCGGCTGGCCGACGAGATCGTCGAACGCCGGCAGCGCGTCGACGTGCTGGTCAACGCCGCCGGCGGGAACGCGCTGTACCACCCGGGGCCGGAGCCGCTGGAAGGGCTAGCAGCGACCGCTTTGCAGTGGACGGAGAACTTCCGCGTCAACACCCTCACCGCAGTCCTGCTCACCGAGGCGCTCAAGCCGCACCTCTCGTCGCGCGGTGGGCGGGTGCTGCTGCTCAGTTCCATCGCGGCCTACCGGGGCTCGGGCTCGGGCTCGTACGCCGCCTCGAAGGCAGCGCTGCATCCCTACGCGTACGACCTGGCCAACGAACTGGGCGAGCGCCAGATCACGGTGAACGTCGTCGCCCCCGGCTACATACAGGACACCGAATTCTTCGCCGGTCAGATGTCGGACGAGCGGCGGCGGCTGCAGATCAGCCAGACGCTGAACAAGCGGGCGGGCACCCCCGAGGACGTGGCCCACACGGTGCACTGGCTGGCGTCCGCCGGGGCCGGGCACGTCACCGGGCAGATCATTCAGATCAACGGCGGCGCCGAGCGGGGCCGCTGACATGGACGCCTCCGCACTCCTCGACAGGTTCGTCGCCGCCGTCGATGCGGAACGGCTCGGCGCGTACGGGTCGTTGCGGGGCTGAAAAAGTCATTGCCTCGCCGACGCGGAAGAATCGCGCCGACGAGGCAATGATCAGTGCGCGCTACTACTTGACGATGGTGACCGTCGCCGAGCGGTAGTTCTTGCTCTTCTTCTTGTCGGTCGGGTCGTAGCCCTTCTCGACGTTGCCGGAGGCGTCGACCGAGAACCAGTTGAACGTGGTGGTCTCGGTGATCCGGAACACCTGGCCCGGCTCACGGAACTCGGTCGCCTTGTAGCGGGGCGAGTCGAGGGTGGGCCGGCTGCCGTCGGTGGTGTAGTAGATGGTCGCCGGCTCGCTGGTCTCGAAGCGAACGTCCACCGAGCCGCGGTACTTGCCCTTGCCGGGCACCAGCTCCGAGGTCGGCTTCTTCTTGTCGTTGCCCCAGTCGGCCGCGACCCGGAACATCTCCATGATGCCGTTGGCGTACTCCATCGTCTCGGCGTGGCCGCTGACGAGCGAGGGGTCACCCTCCCACGGCGGCTGGAACGAGCCGCCCTGCCAGTTACCGGTGGCCGGGTTGTAGACCGAGCCGCCGACCTCCCAGCCGAACGCGTAGATGCCGTACGTGTGGTACAGGTCCTCACGGACGTTGCCGGCGGAGGAGTAGAGCACGTCGGACGAACCGCCGACGTTCTCCGGGGTGACGACGGTCTCCCGGTGCGCCTTGACCTGCGACAGGATCCGGCCGGCCGACTGCCAGTAGAACGCCTCGTCACCCAGGGGCGGGCGCGGGGTGGTGATGCGGCCGTCGGCGATGTACGCGCCGGGCTGCCAGAAGAGCTGACCGCCGTTGGAGTGCACCGACATCATGAACTTGATGTTCGAGTACTTCTCGACCAGCCAGACGATGTTCTTCGACTCCGGCTCGGAGAGCTTCTCCGGGCCCTGGTAGGTCCCGCTGGTGCAGACGTTCGAGCCGCCGGCGTAACCGTCGTGGGCGGAGCCCACCCGGTAGTTGCGGTTGAGGTCCACGCCCCACGAGTTGCGACGACCCGGGTCGGCGTCGACGTCGGCGCAGTGGTTGGTCAGGTTCTTACGCTGCGAGGCGTAGTTGTAGAAGCTGTAGTTCGCCCCGTCGGGGTTGTTGGAGAGGATGAAGAAGATGTCCGTGTTCTGGACGATCTTCTTCGTCTCCTTGTCGGTCTTGTAGTTGTGCACCAGCCGCTCGGCGCTCTCCAGCGACGTGGTGGCGGGCACCCACTCACGGGCGTGGTCCTGGGCCTGGATCAGCACACCGGGGTTGCGGCCGTCGCGGTGCTTGCCGATGCGCAGCACCGGGATGGTGGCCTCGCCGCGGGGCACCTCGCCCTCCGGCGCGCCGACGCGCTTCTCGTCGAGGAAGTCGCTCAGCGACACCGGCGCGACGGTCGGCACGACGATGCCGGTGCCGGTGTTCGTGCGGTACGGGTGCGCCCGGTCGATCAGGCCCTGGGACTGGGACTTCAGCGCCGTCGCGACCTGCGTCGCGGTGCTCGCCAGCGCGCCGGAGGCGTCCTTGGCCAGCAGGACGCGGACGGCCTTGCCGCTCACCTCGACGGAGAGGGGCAGGTTGGCGCCCGGCCGCTCCACGAACTCCACGGTGATGTCGTTGCCACCCTCGTGACCCCACGCGGCAGAGCTGACCACGACCGCGGACTGCCCGGTGCCGCCGATGGTGGCCTGCGCCTTGCGCTGGTAACCGTTGGTCTTGTTCGGCAAGTAGACGATCTCGGCGATGTCCGGGTACTGCCGGGCGATCTCGTGGGCCCGCGCGAAGAGCTGCTGCGGGTGCTTGTAGCCGTCGACGAAGTCGTACTTGTAGCCCGGGTTGTCGGTCAGCGGCGGGGGAGCGTTCTCCAGCCAGTCGGAGACCTTGCCGGTGGTGACGCCACCGGTGGAGCTGGTCACCCGGATCTGGTCCGGACGCTGGTCGAGCTTGAACAGGTTCCGGTGGAACATGTACTGGCCGGAGTCGACGAAGCGGCTCATCGTCCGGGCGAAGCCGAACTCGGTGCGCTTGCCGGAGTCGTTCTCGAGCTGCATCAGCACGACCGGGTCGGACTGTGCGCCCTCCGTGGTGCGAGCCTCGACGTAGAGGAAGCCCTGGCCCTTGGTGGTGAACCAGTCGGCGCGCACGACGCGTACGGTCGCCTCGTCGGACTGGGCCGGGGCGGCGAGGGGCTGCGCGGACCGCGCGCCGGCGGCCTGGAACCCGCCGTCGGCCACCTCGCTCCACTGGAAGCCCTCGTCCTCACCGAGGACCTTGACGCCCATCGCCTCGAGGCCGGCGAGCTGCTCGGCGGTCACGACCGCCTCGCCCTCGATGCCGTCCGGCACCCGGGTGAGGCCGTGCTCGAGGTCGTAGCCGGCGGCCACCACCTTGTCGAGCATGTCGGCGCCGGTGAGCTGGATGCGGACGTTCTGGGCAGACCTCGGATTCTCGAGGTGGGATCGCTGCGAGCCCGCGGCTGCGGGGTTCGCGGGGTCCGCGTTCACGGGTCCGCCGGCGATCAATGCCGACGCCACGAGGGCGGACATCGCGAGAAGCACGATGCGTGGCTGCTTGCCTCGCATGCTCCCCTCCTTCTGTTGGGGGGTCAGGGGTTACATGGCCGGCCGACGTGCAATCCGCACCAGACAGTCCGTTCAGGATGTCGTGGTGTGCCTCGCGCGACGGGTCCGGATCCGGTGAACCGATCCGAGGGACGGTGGCGGGTGCGCGCGGCGGTGGGGGTGGTGGGTGCAGGACGCCTTCCACGTCGGCTGGTCAGGTGACCTGGATCTTTGCATTGTCTGAGCTCGTGGATCAACTGCTTGCCATTATCTGGAAGGACTGGCAAGATGCCGCGGCCGATCTCGGGATCCTTGGGTGATCTGCTGCGGTCACGGAAGCAGATGGTCCAGTTCCGCCAGCAGTTTCTTCGGCGCGAGCCGCCGCCACGCCTCGGTGAACGTCCTGCCCCACCTGTTCAGGTCACCAGGCCCGCATGGTAGGCGTAGACGACCGCCTGCACCCGGTCGCGCAGGTCGAGTTACGAACGCCCGGCCAGTGGCAGCGCCCTGAGGCTGGTTTCGGACGGCGCGAAGCTGGACATCATGGCCGGTAACCGCCTGGTGTCGGTGTGGCCCCTCGCCGCCGACGTGTGGGCGGCCCTCGCGCATCCGGCAGCCGGGGCTGCTCCGCCCTGGCGGCCACACGCCGGCAGTGACCGGATCAGTCTCGGTGCGGTCAGGGACGGACAGACCGGTGAGGTGACCCACGTGCTTCTCAACGGGCTCCCGTACCGGCGGGCCGGCCGCCGTTGTCGAGTCGGAGGGGCGGGTATGTGAAGGTCGCACTTGGAGGCCGGGCAGGCCTGGTACTTGCCCTGGTGTGCAGCGTGCAGTTCGTCGACGTGCTCGGGGTCACCGTGCTCGTTGTCGCGCTGCCGGCCGTGCAGCGGGACCTCGTCCTCGATCCGGCGACGCTGTCGTGGGTCGCCGCGGCGTACCCGCTCTTCTTCGGCGGGTTGCTCATCGTCGGCGGCCGGGTGGTCGACACGTATGGCCGCCGGGCGGTGTTCCTCGGCGGCACCCTGGTGGTGACCGCGGCGTCGGCTGTCTGCGCGCTGGCACCCCACGGTGCGGTTCTGCTCGCCGGCCGGGCGTTGCAGGGGATCGGCGCCGCCGTGGCCGTGCCGGCGGCGCTCGCGGTGCTGCTCGCCGTCTTCCCTCCGGGGCCGCGCCGTGACCGTGCGCTCGGTGCGTGGACGCTCAGCGGTGCGCTCGGCGGCGCCGCGGGTTTCGTCCTCGGTGGACTGATCACCGAAGCGGTCGGCTGGCGCTGGCTCTTCGCCGCTCTGGTGCCGCTCGGCGTCGCTGTCGTGCTCTTCGCCCGTCGCGCGATCGAAGCGACGAAGGGCACCGGGACCCGGCCCGACGTCGCGGGCGCGCTGCTCGCCACCGCCACCGTGATCCTGCTGATTCTCGGCTTCACCCGGCTCGGCGAGCACGGACTCGCCGACTGGACGGTGTGGCTGCCGCTGATGTCATCGGCGTCGCTCGGCGTCGCTTTTCTCGCGGTGGAGCGGACCGTACGCGACCCGCTCGTGCCGCCGTGGGTGTGGTCGGTGGGATCGCTGACGCTGGGCGGCGTCGTCGCGCTGGTACTGACCTTCGTGACCAGCGGAGCGAACGTGGTCGGCACTCTCTTTCTGCAACAGGTCCTCGGCCGCTCCGCCGGGATGAGCGGGGCGGTCTTCCTGGCGTTCAGCGTCGCGGTCGCCCTCGGCTCGGCCGTCGCCGCGACCGCAGTCGGCCGGCTGGGCCGGGAGTGGGCGATGGCCGCTGGTCTGATCGTCGTCGCCGCTGCGATGACGGTGGGCGCGGCGGCAGTCGACCGGCGTGCGCTGGTGCTGTTCCTGGTCAGCCTGGTGCTCTCCGGCGTGGGCCTGGGCGTCGCGTCGGTCGCCTCTACCGCCCATGGCACCAGCACCGCGACCGACGGGAACTCCGGGCTGTACAGCGGCGTCCTGAACGCCGCCGCGCAGATCGGCACGGCCGTCGGTATCGCCGTGCTGCTGGCCGGGGTCGCGATCGGGGCGGGTCCGCCTCCCCGGTCCCTGGACGCGACCACACACGGGCAGGCCGTTGCCTACCTGCTCGCCGGGGCGGTCGCCCTGTTCACCGCCGTGACCGTCGCGCTCAGCACCGGACTGCGACGGCGCCACCGGCCGGCAGCCCGACGGCCCGGCGACGGTGCCGGGGAGGCGGCCGTCGATATCGACCGTCACCAGCGCCACGGTTGACCACGGGGCCTCCTGCGGTCTCTCATCGGTGCTCGAGCAGGCTCGCGACCGCCTCGGCGGTGGCCGGGTGGGCGGTCAGCAGCGCTGCCACGTCCGGTGTGCCACTGTCGAGCGGGTGCCATCCGCCCTCGGCGCCGAGCAGTGCGGCGACCGCGTCCACGGGCTCGGGGTGGCCGGCCAGCAGGGTGTGCCCCGGGCCCGCCGCAGTGCCTGCCGCCTTCGGCGCGGGAGCGGGAGCGGGGGTGGGGGCGACCCATGGCGGCACCCAGGCGTCCAGCGCCGGCAGTGTCCCCGGGAAGGTGCGTTCCGCCTCCCGGACCAGCAGCGGCACCAGCTCCGGCCCGTGCTCGCGCAGTGCGGTGACCAGGTTCGGCAGCCAGGGCAGCAGCACCGGGTCGGGCAGCCGGGCGAAGGCCGTGGACATCGTCTCCACCACGAAGGGCGCCAGCCCCGGCACCGGCTCCAGCGCGTGCACGAAACCGGAGAGGTACTGCGGGAACGCCGGCACCACCAGCGGGTTGTCGAGCAGGTCCCGGCAGCGCAGCCGCAGCTCGGCCAGGGGGAGCAGGCCGAGCTGGTGGCGGGCCGCCCAGAGGAGGCCGACCTTGGCCGGTGGCTCCGGGTGGGACTGGGCGACCGCGAGTTCGAGCTGGGACCGGTCGCAGCCCAGCGAGAGCGCCAGGCTCTCCATCCCGAAGAGGAAGCCGAGCATCGC
This sequence comes from Melissospora conviva, assembly GCF_049523535.1. Lineage (NCBI taxonomy): Bacteria > Bacillati > Actinomycetota > Actinomycetes > Micromonosporales > Micromonosporaceae > Melissospora > Melissospora conviva. The sequence goes on along the minus strand of NZ_JBLLDT010000002.1, from coordinate 351,972 downwards.
CGCGACCTGCCGTACGCTGCTCTCCTCCTCGACGAAGGCGGTCGGCAGCAGGGTGCAGTAGTGGGCGTACCCGGTGGTCACGAACGCCTCGCACCAGGCCGGCAGGCTCGGCGCGGTCGCCCGGTAGTGACCGAGGAGCCGGCGGATGCGGCGCAGCACCTCGGGGGCGTCGTCGACACTGCGTTCGGCGGCGAGCAGCTGCACCGCGTGTGCACCCAGCTCCTCGACCAGCCGGGGACTGTCCAGCAGCCGGATGGCGTCCTCGACGGCGGCGAGGGCGACGGCCGCGGTGGCGTCCGGGGCGCGTACCGCCCGGCGCAGTCGCTGTTCGAGCACCTGCTCGACGGTCACACCCTCGTAACCGAGTTCGATCAGGGCGCGCTGGTGGCGGCCCAGCGCCAGGTCCCAGCTCTCCTGGACCGACCGGTGCCCGAGCCGCCGCTCACCCATGATCGGGCGGGCCGCGTCGGCCGGCAGCAGGTGCCGCAGCATCCAGAGCAGATCGGAGCAGCCGGCCAGCTCCGGGTCGGCGCGCAGATCCAGCAGCGCCCGCTGGACCGTACGTTTCTCCAGGTCGAGGCCGAGTGGGGCGAGCCGGTCGAGGACGTCGCGGGCCAGTGGCGGCAGGGACTCGTAACCGACCTGCCCGATCCGGTCCCCGCCGAAGAGGATCTCGCAGAGCCGGCGCACGTCCCGCCGGCCCGGCACCACGTCCTTCTCGATGCAGGTGACCGCCGCGTCCGCGAAGTCGTACGGAGTGGGGCGGGCCCGGTTGCGCAGGCCGGCCAGCAGGATCGAGGTCTCGAAGACCGCGATCGCGTCGGCGGTGCTGGCCAGGTATCCGTTGCGCCGGGCCAGCCGGACGATCTCCACGCACCAGCCGCGCAGCTCCGCCTCGTCCAGGGCGTCCGGCGCCGGCGGTGCGGCGAGAAAGCCGGAGAGCCGGTCGGTGACCGTCCCGCCCGGCGCGCCGCCGGCGTCGGCCCGGCCCTTGCGGCCGCGGGTTTTCCCGCCGCGCCGGCCGCCGAGCCGGTACGGCGTCGGCCCCGACCCGCTCACCGCCTTGCTCCAGCTCGCGGCCGCGATCGACACCGAACCGGATGCCAGGCCGAACTGCGCCTCGATCGCCGAATGGCTGGACGGGATCAGCCCGTACCGCCAGCGGGTCGCCGTCGGCGTGGTGATGTCGAAGTCGGCGGTCGAGTCGAGGCCGAACTGCTCGACCCGGCTGGCGGCGTGGAAGGCGCCGCAGACGTAGAGACAGTCGGCCGGATCGGCGCCGGAGACGGCCAGGTGTGCGCGCATCCGGGTCCACATGTACCGCTCACGGTCGGCGTCCCGGTCGGTGCGGTCCGCCGCTGCGGGGCGCAGCCGGCGGAAGAGACTGCCGATGAGCACCATCACCTGGCGGTAGGTGTCGTAGTCGGCGTCGGCCAGTGGCCGCTCGACGTACTGGTCCCACCACTCCGACCAGTGCCGCACCTTGCCGTGGTGCAGCAGGTGCGCCTCCAGTTCGGCGAAGCGTGGCCGCAGGTCGCCGACCTCCACGCCCACCGCGTCGCCGTGCAGCGCCGACTCATCGGTGGTCCCGCGGGCCTCGGCCTCCGGTGGCGTGTCGTCCTGAGCCGCCCACTGGAAGACGTGGTCGCTGGAGCGGTCAACCAGGACCAGCTCCACGCCCGGCGTCTCCAGCGCGTACGCGATGGCCTGGTACTCCGCCGACGCCTCGGTGATCGGGGCGACGACGCTGAGCGGACCCCACCCGGTGGGGAAGCCGTCGAGCTCCGAGGCGAACGCCTGCAGCGCCACCGGCAGCCGGCAGTTGCGCAGCTCGTCCAGGAGTGGCCGCAGGTCCTCGCAGAGCTCCAGGTAGATCACCTTCGGCTGTTTCTGCCGCAGCCGGCGCACCATCGCCAGGGCGGAGGCGGGAGAGTGGTGGCAGACCGGGAAGATCTCCAGTCGCTCGCCCAGCGCCCGGTCGACGTCGTCGACGATGCCGCGCAGGATGCCGGCCAGGGCGTCGGGGGTGTCGGCGAAGGCGGCGGCCGCATCGGTGAGCTGCTCGCGCAGCGCCCCGAAGGCGCCGGCGGTGACGGGGGCGGTCATGACAGGGTGGCGATTGCCTGGCGGCCGCCGTCGAGGAAGCCCGCCCAGCCCTCGTCGGTCTTGGCGCGGGGCTCCACGACCCCGTGCAGGTACTTGTTGAGGATCGCCAGGTCCTCCGGGCTGCGCCGGGCCAGTGACCCCATCAGCGACGACGCCAGTGTCTGCGCCCGCAGGGTGCGGTCGCCGAAGAACTGGCTGTGCAGGATGGCGTCCTCCAGCACGCCGATCTGCTCGGCGGTGGAGAGCGCCGACTCCAGCTTCTCGTCGTCGCTGCTCGCGGCCGCTGCGGCGGCGCGCAGGTCGGCGAAACTCTGCAGCAGGATGTCCAGCAGCGTCGGTGGCACGTCCAGCTCGATGCGGTGCCGGCGCAGCAGCTCCTCGGTGCGGAAACGCACGATCTCCGTCTCGCTGCGCTTGCTGGTGACCATCGGGATGCGGACGAAGTTGAAGCGCCGCTTCAACGCCGACGACAGGTCGTTGACGCCCCGGTCCCGGCTGTTCGCGGTGGCGATGATCGAGAAGCCGGGCTTGGCGAAGACGATGTTGTCGGTGCTCAGCTCGGGGATGGAGACGTACTTCTCCGACAGGATCGAGATCAGCGCGTCCTGCACGTCGCTGGTGGAACGGGTCAGCTCCTCGAAGCGCCCCACCACGCCCTGCTCCATCGCCGTCATGATCGGCGACGGGATCATCGACTCACGGGACTGCCCTTTGGCGATGACCATCGAGACGTTCCACGAGTATTTGATGTGGTCCTCGGTGGTGCCGGCGGTGCCCTGCACGACCAGGGTGGAGTTGCGGCAGATTGCGGCGGAGAGCAGCTCGGCCAGCCAGCTCTTGCCGGTGCCGGGGTCGCCGATGAGCAGCAGGCCCCGGTCCGACGCCAGGGTGACGATGCTCCGTTCGACGAAGCTGCGGTCGCCGAACCACTTCTGCGGGATCTCCCGGTCGAGCCCGTCGGCCCGTTCGGAGCCCAGGACGAAGAGCCGGACCATGTTCGGGCTCAGCCGCCACGAGTACGGCTTCGGGCCGGTGTCGACCGACTCCAGGTAGTCGAGTTCTTCGGCGTACTTGACCTCGGCGGGGGCACGCAGCATCTCGGACATGAGGGGTCTTTCTCCTAGGTGAGGAAGCTCTTGAGCTCGAAGACGAGTTTGCGGATGTGTCCGGAGAGGACGGGGGTGCCCAGGTCCTTGAGGCGTTGCCGGAACCAGGGGTTGACGCTCTGCTGACCGGAGCTGCTGACCGAGCCGACCGGAATGACGCGTACGCCGGAACGGTGCACCGCCGCCATGTCGTCGAAGAGCTGCTGGGCGTGCCACTCGTAGAAGTCCGAGATCCAGACCAGGACGGTGTTCCTGGGCTCGAGGATCTTCGGACGGGCCTTGGCCATCGCCACCGTTCCGTCGGTGCCGCCCCCGAGTTTGGTGCGCAGCAGCACCTCGAACGGGTCGTGCACCCACGGGGTCAGGTCCAGCGCCTGCGTGTCGTAGGCGATCAGGTGCACCTCGACCTTGGGCAGACCGGCGAAGATGGATGCCAGGATGGTGCAGTTGACCATCGAGTCGACCATCGAGCCGGACTGGTCCACCACCACGATCAGCCGCGACGGGGTGGTCTTGCGGGCCGTCCGCCGGTAGTAGAGCCGGTCGACGTAGAGGCGCTCGTCTTCGGGATTCCAGTTGGTCAGGTTCTGCCAGATGGTGCGGTCCAGGTCCAAGTTGCGGTAGACCCGCTTCGGCGGCACCGACCGGTCGATCGTGCCGACGCTGGTGCGCTCCACCTGGGTACGCAGCACCTGTGCGACCTCGTCGACGAAGCGGCGGATCAGTGCCTTGGCGTTGGCCAGTGCCACCCCGGAGAGGTTCGCCTTGTCCCGCAGCAGCTGCTCGATCAGCGACATGCTCGGGGTCAGCTGACGGGCCAGCGCCGGGTCCGCCAGTACCTCACGCAGGTGCATCCGGCGGACCAGGTCGCCCTCCAGGCGTGCCAGGGTGGCGCCGAGCCCGCCGTTCTGCCCGCCGCCCTGCCGGCGCAGCTCACCCGGCGCGTGGCCGAGCGCCTGCTCGAACCAGCCGGCGTCGGACTGCCAGCGGGCCAGTTGCCCGGCGCTGACCGGACCGGCGCCGGTGCCGAAGACGTTGAGCAGCACCTTGGAGACCAGCGCCGCCCGGCGGACCTCGGCCTGGCCCGGTGTAAAGGGTCCGGCGTCGTCCGAGACGGTTTCGGTCCCGGTGAGCAGCCCGCGCAGCTCGTCGGCGAGGGCCGGGAAGCGCTGGACCACGGTGTCCACCGACACCGCCGGGTCGAGCAGGGCTGCGGGCAGCCCCAGGTCGTCGACGACGGCCATGCTCGTCGACTCGAGGCCGGGCTGCTCGTCGGGGTCGAAGAGCCGGCCCAGCAGCCGCCAGTAGAGGACCTGGCGGCGGTTGGCGTCGGCCAGGTCGCCGGGGTTCACGGTTTCGGTCATCGGCGCAGCAACCGTCCCGCGCGTTCGCGCAGCACGGCCACGGCGTCGCCCGCCTTGGCCTCGGCCTTGGCCACCTTGGGGTCGGTGACGCCGGTGGCCCAGTCGCCGTTGTGCGCCTCGACGGGCTTGCGTTTGACGGTGCCCCGCACGGCCAGCGGCTGCACCAGCCAGCTGCCGCCGTCCCAGCGGGCCAATCCCAGGCACGTCGACGAGGCAGCCACGAGCGCGGGGGTGAGCGGGCCGGCCGAGGGCAGCCGGTCGACGGCGAGCGGGACCGCCTGGCCGTCCAGTTCCGCCACGAGCCCGCCGTCGGTCTTGCGCACCACGTACCCCTCCAGCAGCACCGGCTCGGCGATCGCCGCCGGGTGCCGGTCCAGTGGCGCCGTGGCCGCGCCGGTCGCGGTGGCGAGCAGCACCCGGGCGGTGGCGAACGGGTCGGCCTGCTCCCCGGCTTTGGCCTGCCCGTCACGCCAGAGCAGATCGCCGCCGGCCAGCGGCAGATCGGTGACCGTCATCGCCCGGTGTTCGGCCAGCGCGGTCAGCAGGACCGGGTGCGCCTGCAGCAGCCGCCACACCGCCGGCCCGGTGATCGTCTCGACCTTCGCGGCCGCCACGGCGGTCCGGACCAGCCGGTTCGCCGAGCCGTCGGCGGGTTCGAGGATGGCGTGCACCTGCACCTGGACGACGGTGGGGTGTTCGTGGACGTCGACCCCGAGCGGTAGCAGCCGCCCGGAGACAGGTTCGGCATCCTCGGTGGGGCCGAACCCGTCCTGGGCGAGCAGCAAGCCGCGTGACCACAGGTCGGCCCAGCGCCGCGCCGGGACCTGCGGCATCGTGGAGACCGGCAGGACGGCCCGCAGCTCGGCGGCGAGGCCGTCGAGCAGCACCGCCAGCCGGATCAGCCCCGGCTCGGCCAGGGCGGCCTCGATTGCCGTGCCCGCGGCGGAGAGCAGTTCGTGGTCGGCGCCACGCCAGCCGCCGAGGGCTGCCTCGTGCAGCCAGGACCGGGCCGCGGCGCGGACGGCCGAAGGGGTGGCCGGGTCGCCGGCCGGCGCCGGCCATGCTTCCCGTTCCCGCCCGAGGGTGGCGTCGAAGTGGCCGAGCAGGGCGTCGTGAGCGGCCCCGAGCAACGCCGACCGGGCCCCCGCCAGGGCGGCGAGGTGCTCCTGGCCGAATGAGCCGGCGATCACCTTGTCGACGGCCTCGGCCACCCGGTCGCGCAGCGGAGTGCCGGCCACCGTGTCGGCGAGTGCGGTCAGTGCGGCGGTGGCCTCGTCCCCGACCCGGGCCACACCGCCGATCAGTGCGTCGTCGACGCCGGCGACCACGCCGTCGATCTCGGCCAGGCCTGTCGGGATGTGCCCGCGCAGCTGCGCCAGCTGGGTGCCGCGCATCAGCGCTCCGCCCGGGTCGACGGGAACCAGTGCAGCTCCGGCAGCGGGGCCGTGCTCTCCGGCAGCTCGAGGTAGGCGAGGTGACGCAGGAACCGGTCGAAGACCACCGAGGCCGGGGCCGGTTCGTGCCGGCCGTCGATGCGGGCCAGCAGATCGGCCCCGGTCGTCACCCCGTCGCCGGCGTCGATCCGCAGGTAGCGGACGACCCGCTCGGCGCCGTACCCGGCGACGGCCTCGTCGGCGAGGGCGACCAGGTGTTTGCAGGGTGCGCCGCGCAGCCCGCCGCAGGGCCGGTTGTTGTTGGTGCTGCAGTGGTACGCGTGGGTGCCCGCGGTCACCGACGAGACGTAGACCCGGTCCAGGTCCGAACCGCTGGACACCACGCCCTGCAACCGTCCGTCGGCCAGCTCGACGAAGGGCACCTTGGCCAGCTTGCGTGGCCGGGCGGGCGGCACCACCGCCAGCACGCTACGCCGCGACCCCGCGGTCCCGTCAGTGTCGGTCACTGCCTCTCCCTCCGCCCGCCGGGAACCCGGCGTCGCCCACAGTGATGCCCCAGCCGGCGGGTGCCGGCGTCGATGTGACGGCAAGATCATGGACTGTGGGTACGACACGATGCGGCGCGGCCTCGGCCGGCGGTGGAGATCGGCAGGTGGGACCCGTGGATCACCCCGACGTGGGGCTTGTTCCGAAATAGCGGAATAGGCAAAAGTCCACATAGATCGCTGCGCTATCGTTACCGCCGCTCTGCCGTCCCGCGTCGTACGCGGTGGGCCGAGGTCAGGATCGCCCGGGGTGTGTGACCGCGAGGAGTGCGACTGTTGGCGGCGATAACGGTCCATGGCCGAGCCGTGCCAAACCGGGGGAAGAGTCGGGGTGAGTGACGGCCGGTTACGGGTCGAAGGCCTCGGACCGCTCACCGTCTTCGTCGACGGTGACGAGATCGACCTCGGCCCACCCAAGCAGCGCGCAGTCTTCGCAGTACTCGCGCTCTGCGAGGGGGCGACCGTCTCCCGGGGCGAGCTCGTCGATCACGTCTGGGGCGAGTCGCCGCCGACGACGGCGGCCGGGAGTCTGCACACCTACGTCTCCGGACTCCGCCGGGTCCTCGGGCCGGCGCAGGAGCGGCTGATCAGCACCCGGTCCGGTTACCGGCTGCGACTCGAGGGTTCGATGTTCGATATCGCGGTCGCGAAGGATCTGGCTGGACGGGCACAGGCGGCCCAGGGCACGCGGCACGCCGTCGGGGCGTACGAGCAGGCGTTGGCGTCGTGGACGGCGGGAACCATCCTCGCGGGGGTGCCGGGGCCTTTCGTCGCGCTGGCCCGCAACCGCCTCGCCCGCCTCCGGCTGCAACTTCTGGTCGAGTACGCCGAACTGGCCCCTCCCGGCAGGCTCACCGAGCTGGCCGACCTGCTGCTCGCCGAGATCCCGGCCCATCCGTTCGACGAGCGGCTGCGCTGTGCGCTGATGAAAGTGCTGCATCGCGGCGGTCGCAGCGCCGAAGGGCTGGGACAGTACGAGGATCTGCGCCGCAGGCTCGCCGCCGAGCTGGGAATCAGCCCGGCTCCGGCCACCCAGGCCGTCTATGCCGCGATCCTGGCCGACGGGCACAGCCCGGCTGAGGCGTCGTCGGCGGCAGACCGTGCGCGCTTGCCGAAACAACGGAACCCGGAGCGGGGCCAGGGGAGAGAACCGTTGCGCGACCCGGGTGGGGCCGCCGAAGGACCGGGAGTCGGCGCACCGCTCCGGCCGGCGCAGCTCCCACACGGCACCGACGTCTTCGTGGGGAGAACCGCCGAGCTGCTGACCGTCGTACGCAGCGCAGCCGGGGCCGGGGGATCGAGCCGCCGGATCGTCATGATCGTGGGCGTCGGTGGCATCGGCAAGAGCGCCCTTGCGCTGCGCAGTGGGCATCTGCTGCGCGACGGCTACCCGGACGGGCAGGTCCACATCAATCTGCGGGGGTTCGATCCCTCCCGGGCCCCGCTGACGCCGGAGGCCGCCCTCCACCAGCTGCTGGCCTCCGTCGGCGTCCGGCACGTGCCGGACGGACGTGAGGAGCGGATCGCGCTCTGGCGCAGCCTGCTGGCCGACCGGCGCATGCTTCTCGTGCTCGACAACGCCGCCTCCGCCGACCAGGTGGAGGACCTCCTGCCCGGCAGCGGAAGCTGCTTCGTCATCGTGACCAGCCGCAACCGGCTCTCCGGGCTCGCCGTCCGGCACGCCGCGCGCCGGATTCCTCTGGGGGCGCTCAGTGAACAGGAGTCGTTGAGCCTGCTCGCCGCCGCGATCGGGGAGGAACGGGTAGGGGCTGAACCGGAGGCCGCACGCCGGCTCACGCAACTCTGCGACCGCTCGCCGTTCGCCCTGCAGATCGCGGCAGAGCAGGTGGTGTCGACCTCCGGGGCCCACATCAGTGATCTTGTCGGACAGCTCGAGGACGTCCAGCACCGGCTGGACGCGCTGGAGCTGGCCGACGATCCGCTCTGCTCCGTGCGCGGCGTCCTCTCCTGGTCGTTCACCGCACTCGGCGAGGACGCCGCCCGGGCCTTCCGCCTGCTCGGGGTCTTTCCCGGGGCGAGCGTGACCCGGCACACCGCGGCAGCACTCTTCGCCGTCCCACCCGATCGGGCCGAGGTGCTGCTGGCCACCCTCGGCGCGCTCTCCCTGCTGGAGCAGGAGGACGACCGGTTCACCATGCACGACCTCACCCGGGCGTACGCCGCGGAACTCTCCGGGCAGCTGCCCGGCGGCGAGCGGCAGGACGCCCTGGTACGGGTCCTCGCCTGGTACCGCCTCACGCTCTCGCGGCCCGGCAGTGGCGTGGTCTCCCGCGACCTGCCGATCGAGGCGCCGCAGAGCGACGTGCCGCCGATCATCTTCGCCGGCCAACGGGACCGGCTGCGCTGGTGCGGCCTGGAGTGGCAGAACATCGCCGCGCTGATCCGCGCCGCGGGCCGCAGCGGGCCGCCCGGTCCGGCGTGGCATCTCACCTGCCTGCTCTTCGAGTACTTCTATGCGGCGGGTCAGCCCCGGGAGTGGCTGCAGCTGCTGGGGGTGGCCATGCGGGACGCCGAGGCGGCCGGCAACCCGGTGGCACAGGCGATGATCTTCAACCATCGCAGCGTCGCCTACTCGCGGCTGGGGCGCAACGAGACCGCGGTGCAGCAGCTCCACCGCGGGCTTGAGCTGCTTGCCCGCCCGCAGGACTGGCAGCACCGGATCAGCCTGCTCGGCAATCTGGCGTCGACGCTGCGCGAGGCCAAGGAGTACGACGCCGCGCGCGGTCCGGCCCAGGAGGCGTTGGCGCTCGCCGAGCAGGAGGGCATCCACTACTACCTGGCCGCGACGCACGACGTCCTCTGTGAGCTCAACGCCGAAACCGGGCGCTGGGAGGAGGCCGTACAGCACGGGGTGCCCGGTCTCTACTACGCCCGCCGCGCCGGCGACCGGATTCTCGAGGCCAACCTGCTCATCAACCTCGGACTGGCCGGGCACGGTCTCGGCCGTCAGGAGGAGGCCGAGAAGGCGTTCGGTGATGCGCTGCGGATCAGCGAGGACGCCGGCGACCGCTACCACGAGGCGCTCGCCCTGTTCGGCCTGGCGCGGGTGGGCGTGCCCGCACACGAGGGGGCCGACGATGGTGTCGCCGCGGGACTCGCTCGCCGGGCGCTCGCCCGGTTCGAGGAGCTGCACGCCGAGGAGGCCGCTGTTGTCCGTGCCTTTCTGACCGCTCTGGAGGGCTAAGCGGTCGTAACCGGGCGCCCTTGCCAGATCAGCACCGCTTCGACACGGCTGCGGGCGCCGAGCTTGGTGAAGATGCGGTTCACGTGATTCTTCACGGTCTTCTGTTCCACCCGCAGCAGCGCCGCGATGTCGGCGTTGCTCATTCCGCGGCTGATCGAGTCCATGACCTCCGCCTCGCGCGGCGAGAGCGGCGGTGCGCCGTACGTCCGCCGGGTGTCGCCGGAGTGCTCGTCGCCGCCGGCCGGACGCTGGTGCGGGATCAGCGCCAACCGGTATCGGGCGGCGGCCGGATCGCGGCGCCGGGTGTGCGGTCCGGCGAGTTCATTGAGGGCGTCGGCGAGTGCGCTCCACGCCGGCTCGGGGCCGGTCCCCAGGGTGACGACCACGTCGACCGCGGGCAGTCCGTCGAACTGCACGTCCAGACCTCTGCTGGCGAACTCGTGACGGATGTGGGCGAGGATCTCCGGGCTGGCGACGGCGATCCGTACCCGGCCGCCGATCGCGCCCGGCGTAGGAGAAGCCGTGGACACGCCGTTCAGTCTGGTCTGTCCCGCTTCAGGACGGCTTCACGTTCGCTCCACACGGCTCGTCACGGGCGAAGACGGACGTGCTCATCCAGCAGGCCGGTGTCGACGGTGCCGTCCACGCCCACCACGAAGCGCCAGGTCGCCTCCGCGGCGTCGACGGCCACGACCGACCAGCGCCGGGCCGGTTCGCCGAGAAGCCGGTCGACCTGATGAAGGTCGCGTCCCAGGGGCTGGCCGGCGAAGAGCAGGACGCCCCCCGGCTCCGGGCCGTCGAGCGTCGCGGCGACCTCGATGAGCCGTGCCACGTCCAGCCCGGTGAAGTCGGGATCGGGTTCGAACCCCACCCGGATCACCCGGATCGCCGCTGCCCACGGGCTCGTGGCGAGCCGTCGTGCCCACGACCTGGCAAGGCCGCGGGCCAACTCGGTGTCGCCCTCGAGGCTGATCATCCCGGCTGCCTCGGCGAGGTTGAGCAGCAGCCGCCCGTCGTCGGTCATCCCGAGCGAGACGAGCAGTGGAAACGGCTCCGGCAGCCGGTCGTCGACCGCGGCGGTCTGCAGCCACCGCAGTGACGCGCGCCAGGTGCGGCCGTGCTCCTCGACGGTCCAACCGGGGGCCGGGTTCTCGTCGGGGGTGGTCAGACGCAGCGCCACGGTCTCCGGGCCGAGGACGACGGCGCCGACCGCGGGCACCGGGCGCTGGTGTGCGGCGCAGCCGGTGGCGAGGGCGCGAATCGCCCGGTCGACGGTCCAGGCGCCGGACTGCTCGTAGGAGCCCGGCTCGGGTGCGCGCCGGTCGCCGGGGGATCTTCCCAGCCACTTCATCCTCGACTCCTCAGACGGCCGGTTCGGGGCCAGTCGAAATGGTCAGGGCCAGGGCCGTGGCTGTCAACGATGTCTCTGGGCCCTGGGGCCCAGATCCTCGAACTCCGCTCTGGACCGCAGCGGGATCCCTTCCTAGGTTGATCGACGTTGTCGACAACGAGCCGGGCGTGCGGCACGGCTCGCACCATTCGAAGGGACGACACAATGCCGAACCTCAACATCACCTATACGGAGATGTCGGACAGCGCGACCCGCATGCGCAACAACAAGAACGAGATCGACGCCCGGTTGACCGAGTGCAAGTCGATCGTGGACAACCTCACCGGCTCGGGGTTCGTCACCGACCAGGCGTCCGGCAAGTTCGACGAGGTCCACACCGAGTTCGTCACCGCGGCGAACGAGGTCATGGAGAACCTCGACCTCCTCTCCGAGTGGCTGGACAAGGCGGTTCAGGCGCTGCGCGACATGGACACCCAGCTCGCCGGCTCCCTCGGCAAGTAACCAGAGGTACACCGTGCGCATGTTGATCACGCTGACGTCGCGGCAGACGGGGTCGGCTGATGTGGTCGTGGACGCCGATCCGGCCACCCCGGTGCGGGACATCGTCAAGAACCTGCTGGACAGTCTCGACCCGTCGTACATCGCGCACGGTCACACCCTCGGCGGCGGCCAGGTCTACCTGGACGACCGGCCGCTCGACCTCGGCCTGCCGCTGGCCGCCAGTGGCGTGCACGACGGTGCGGTGCTCTGGGTCGGCGAGCCGGGGCCCGCCCCGTACACCACCGGCGGGCTGATCACCGTCCGGGCCGTCTCGGGCACGGGGGCCGGACGGATCTGGTCGCTGGGCCCGGGTGAGCACCGGATCGGTTCGGCCCCCGGCTGCACGGTGCGGCTGGCGGAGGACGTGGCGCCGGTGGCCGGTGTCGTCCGGGTCACCTTCGACGCCCAGGTCCACGTACGCGGCGTCGACGGCTCGCTGCTGCTGGACCGCGAGGAGCTGGGCGCAGAGGAGGTCCGCTGGACGGAGACAGCCCAGTTGACGGCGCAGGGCACCGCGCTGGAGGCGCACCCGGTCCGCTGCCCGGACGCGGTCGTCGAACCCTCGCCGGAGAGTGAGTACCTCGACTACAACCGCCCGCCGCGGCTGCTCCCGCCGGTACGGCCGGACAAGTTCCGGATCCCCGCGGAGCCGAAGCCACCGACGCCGAACGCGCTGCCGTGGCTGGCCGCCGCACTGCCGGCGATCTTCGGCGGCGTCATGGCGCTGGTCCTGAAGAACCCGATGTACCTGATGTTCGCGGCGATGTCCCCGCTCATGGTGCTCGGCAACTGGTGGACCGGGCGGCGGCAGGGCAACCGCAGCCACCGCAGCCAGATCGCCGAGCACCAGGAGCGGGTGGCCGCGATCGAGGCCGACATCGCCGAGACGATAGTCCTGGAGCGCCACGACCGCCGCGTCGCCGCCCCGGACCCCGCCGAGCTGTTGATCGTCGCGACGGGCCCGCGGGCCCGGTTGTGGGAGCGCCGCCGCACCGACCCCGACCACCTCGTGGTCCGGGTCGGTATCGCCGACCTGCCCAGCATGATCACCGTCGAGGCCGCCGGTCAGGACCGGCGCACCGAGCCCCGGCAGCTGCACGACGTACCGGTCTCCTTCTCGATCGTGCGGGCCGGCGTCGTCGGTGTCGCCGGGCGCGGTGAATGGCCCCGCCGCCTGGCGCGCTGGATGACCGGCCAGCTCGCCGTCGCGCAGAGCCCTCGCGACCTGCAGCTCTATGTGCTCACCGATCCGGGCGGCGGTGAACTGTGGGAATGGGCGGCCTGGCTGCCGCACACCCGTCCGTCGCTGGGACAGCAGACCCTGACGCTGCTCGGCATGGACGCCGAGACGATCGCCCGCCGGATCGCCGAGCTGCTCGAGCTGACCGAGGCCCGCCGCCAGGCCCGGCTGAATGCCGGCGCGGGCGCGGTGATGGGTGACCCCGACGTGGTGGTCGTGCTCGACGGCGCCCGGCGGCTGCGGGCCCTGCCCGGTGTTGTCTCCCTCCTGCTGGGCGGCCCGGCCGTCGGCATCTACTTCATCTGTGTGGACAGCGACGAACGCACCCTCCCCGAGGAGTGCACGACCGTGGTCGTCGGCGGTGACGGGCTGCCGACGACGCTGCGTCAGCAACGGGCAGCCACGATCGAGGGCATCCGCGTCGACGAGGTGATCGACGACTGGTTCCCGACCACCGGTCGGCGGCTCGCCCCGGTTCGCGACGTCAGCGACACCCACGGTGATGCCGCACTGCCGCCCTCGGCGCGGCTGCTCGAGGTGCTGAGCATGGAGGACCCCTCGGTCGCCGCGATCAGCGCCCGCTGGACCGCCTCGCCCCGCAGCACCCGGGCGGTGGTCGGGTACAGCCTGGACGGCCCGTTCGCGCTCGACCTGGTCCAGCACGGACCGCACGGCCTGGTCGCGGGCACGACGGGCTCCGGCAAGTCCGAGTTCCTCCAGACCGTGGTGGCCTCGCTCGCCGTGGCGAACCGTCCCGACGGGATGAACTTCGTCCTCGTCGACTACAAGGGCGGAGCGGCCTTCAAGGACTGCGTCGATCTGCCGCACACCGTCGGGATGGTGACCGACCTCGACACCCATCTGGTCGAGCGGGCCCTCACCTCGCTCGGCGCGGAGCTGACGCACCGGGAGCACCTGCTCGCCGCGGTCGGCGCCAAGGATCTCGAGGACTACGTCGACTACTCCACCCGGCGCCCGGTCCCGGCGCCGATCCCGCGACTGCTGATCGTCATCGACGAGTTCGCCTCGATGGCCCGGGAGCTGCCGGACTTCGTCACCGGCCTGGTCAACATCGCGCAGCGGGGGCGGTCGCTCGGAATCCACCTGATCCTGGCCACCCAGCGCCCCAACGGCGTGGTCAACGCGGAGATCCGCGCCAACACCAACCTGCGGGTGGCGCTGCGGGTCACCGACGCCGGGGAGAGCGCCGACGTCATCGACGCCCGGGAAGCGGCGAGCATCTCCGCGGCGAACCCTGGGCGCGCGTACGCACGACTGGGGCACAGCTCGCTCATCCCGTTCCAGACCGGCCGGGTCGGTGGCCGCCGACCGCAGCAGAACCCGGCGGACGCCGTGGCCGCGCCCTTCCTGCACCCCGTGGGCTGGCTGGATCTGGGCAGGCCGGTGCCGCAGCGGCCCCGTACCGTGGTCGAGACCGACGAGGCCACCGACCTGTCGGTGCTGGTCTCGGCGATCCGGCAGGCGAACGACATGCTGGGCCTGCCCGCGCAGCGCCGGCCCTGGCTGCCGGCGTTGCCGACCGTGTCGGTGGTGGACCTGCCGGCCGAACCGCTCCGGGACGACCGGGGCGAACCCTCCTTCGCGTGGGCCCGGCAGGACCTGCCGAAGACGCAGCAGCAGGTGCCGCTGACGATCGACCTCTCGACCTTCGGCCACCTGCACATCGTCGGCGCGCCCCGGTCCGGCCGGTCGCAGGCCCTGCGGACGATCGCCACCGCGGCGGCCTCCGCCGCGAGCGTGGCCGACCTGCACCTCTACGGGCTTGACTGCGGCAACGGGGCGCTGCTGCCGATCACCCGGTTCCCGCACTGCGGCGCGGTCGCGCAGCGCACCGACGTGGAACGCGCCAGCCGGCTGCTGCGTCGTCTGCACGAGGAGGTGATGCGCCGGCAGAAGGTGCTCGGTGAGGGTGGATTCGCCGATCTGACCGAGCAGCGCACGACCAGCCCTGCCGCCGAGCGGTTGCCGCACATTCTGTTGCTGCTGGACCGCTGGGAGGGTTTCATGGGAACCCTCAGTGAGCACGACGGCGGTGCGCTGACCGATCTCGTGCACATCCTGATGCGGGAGGGTGCCAGCGCCGGCGTCCACCTGATCGTGGCGGGCGACCACAGTCTCCTGAGTGGGCGGATCGCCTCGCTCTGTGACGAGAAGCTGGTGCTGCGTCTCTCCGACCGCAGTGACGCCACCATGGCGGGACTCAATCCGCGGAAGATCCCGGAGAGCCTGCCGCCGGGCCGTGGCTACCGGGCGGTCAGCGCGATCGAGGTGCAGGTCGAGCTGGTGGCCGCGGACCCGAGCGGTCCGGCGCAGGTCTCCGCCATGCACGCCCTGGCGGCCCGGCTGACCGAACGCGAGGCGGCCGTCCCGAGACAGCTGCGCCCCGGCAAGATCGCCGCGATGCCCAGCCAGCTCACCTTCGACCAGGCCTGGGATTCGGTGGCGAAGCCGACCCCGGGGTGGGCGCTGATCGGTGTCGGCGGCGACGAGCTGGCGCCGATCGGCATGGATCTTCTCGGTGATCAGCCGACGTTCCTGATCGCCGGGCCGTCCCGTTCCGGCCGCAGCACCGCGCTGCGGGTGATGGCGGAGTCCCTGCTGCGCTCCGGTGCCGAACTGGTCATCGGTGCGCCGATGCGGACACCGCTGCTCGACCTCGCGGGCCGTCCCGGCGTACGGGGGATCATCACGGGTGAGAGCCCGGCCGAGGAGGAGTTCGCGGCTCTGGTCGACCCCGGGGAGGGGCCGGTCGCCCTGTTGATCGACGACGCCGAGGCGTGGCGGGACGTGCAGTGCCGGGACTGGCTGCGCCAGTTGATCCGTTCCGCGTCCGGCAGACGGCGGGCGGTCGTCATCGCCGGCGAGATCTCCTCGGTGGCGATGGGCTTCTCGGGCTGGCAGGTGGAGGTCAAGAAGAACCGGCGCGGTGCGCTGCTCTCCCCACCGACCCTGAGCGCCGGAGACCTGGTCGGCGTCCGGCTCTCCCGGGCGAACCTGGCGGAGCGGGTGGTGCCCGGGGCCGCCCGGGTGCACCTGGGCGACGGCACCTTGCAGACGGTCCAGGTGCCGTTGCTGGAGCCGGCCGGGGCCGGCGAGTGAAGGCGATGACAGTGGAAGCGGTGATGTGATGGCGGACATCGTTGTCAAGGACCTGGGTGGTCTGGTGCGGGATCTCAACCAGCTGATCAGCGAGTTCGAGGGCGCGTTGGATTTCCAGAATGCTTACAAGGGGCAGTGGGGACAGCACAACGCGAACCTGTCGATGGGGGACTTCGCCGACAACTGGACCGGCAGCCGCGACAAGATGGTCGAGGCGATGAAGAAGTTCCGCGATTCGGTGGAGGGTGCCGACCAGGCGTGGACCGAGGCCGAGCGGCAGATGCTTGACAGCCTCGGGGAGCCGAAGTGAGCGATCGCCGCGTCGGTACTCTCCGGGCCGCCGATCCCTCCGAAATCGAGGCTGCCCAGAAGCGCTACCAGCACATCTCGATGACGATTGACGACGCGGTCGCCAAGCTGCAGAAGATCGTCGATGCGGGCGAGGAAGGGCTCCGGGGGGAGTGGGTCGGTCCGCTCAAGAAGGACGCAGAGTCCCTCAAGGGCGACCTCGGCAAAGCCGCAGTGCGCTACCGCGACGTCGCCACCGAGATCAGGAAGTACGAACCGGAGTTGCAGCACGCGATCACCGAGGTCGCGGCCGCCACCGCTGCGGAGGACGACGGGAACGCGTCGCTGACCAGAGCGAATGCGATGCCGGACCCGCAGAAAGGCCCCGACGGCGTCATCCCGCCGGAGGAGGAGCAGAAGGCCGCCGAGAAGAAGCGTGCGCAGGAGGAGGCGGCGTCGCAGACCACTGCCGCGAAGAACCGGCTGGTCAACGCGCTGAACGACCTGGACGTGGCCGGCAAGCGCCTCGGCGACGCGGTGAACTGCAAGAACTACGACGACGGGCTGACCGACAAAATCAACTGGCGGGTGATGGCCATCTTCAAGAAGATCAGCGAGATCTTCGGAATCATCGCCATGGTTCTGACCGCGCTGGCCTTCTTGATTCCTGGTCTGAACGTACTCGCGATAGCCGGCATGGCCGCCGGCGCTGTCACCCTGATAGCCGACAGCGTCCTGCTGGGCGGCGGCGACGGCAGCGTGCTCAGTGTCGTCCTCGGGGCCGTCGGACTCGGCTTCGCCGGACTGGGCGCGGCGTTCGGCCACATCGCCAAGACGGTCGACGGTGCCACCAAGTTCTTCAAGGGGCTCCCGGCCCTCAGAATCAGACCGGGCGCGATCGTGAACGGGCGGGTGACGATCGAGCTGTTCGACTTCAGCAAGCCGATCGCGATCGCCGCCAAGCCTGGTTTCTTCGCCGCGGGGAAGACCTGGTGGAACGGGCTGTTCGGTGCCGGATTCAAATCCGGCTTCGTCGACCTGGGGAAGAGCTTGTGGGCCGGCCTGTCCGGTGCGGCAACGTTCAAGAACGTGACCTTCCTGAGCGGCCTCTCCTTCGGAAGCGGCTTCGCTCAGATCGCGACCGGTTTCAAAGCGATCTTCGCGTCCTGGAACTTCGTCAGCCAGTTCTTCAATCTCGGCGCCGGTCTGATCGTCGCCGGCCTTCAGGCAACCGAGAATCCGCTGCTCAAGGACGCCTGATGAGATCACCGCTCGGCGAAGCGCCGACGACGGATGAAGGCTCGGCCGGCGCCTTCGAGGTGTCCTGGTTCTGGGACTGGGTGCCGGGTGCCGAAAGCGATGCCACGGAGCGGAGCGCCTGGCGGAAGTCGGTGGCGGGCGTCCTTGACGACTGGGTGGGTGAGAAGGTCGCTGCCGCCCGGGCCGCCTGGCCCGCCGATGCTGCCCAGGAATTCCCGTTCACCGTCGAGGAGATGGGCGCCGCGGTGGCGGGTGACCTGCTGGAGCGCGCCGACGACGTGCCCGCGAACTGCCGTCTCATCTGGGGCGCGGGGTTCGTCGGCGACGAGGCGCGCTGGCTGCCGCTGGTCGTCCTGGCCGAGTTCCGCCAGGCCCGCCCCGACGACTCGGCCTACCTGATGGCCGTCGTCGGCGCCGAGGGGTTTGACGACGACGTCAGGGAGCCGAACGTCGAGTACGTCAGCACCGCGCACGGCGACGGCATCCGGGTGCTGGCGCTGGCCCGTTCCGAGGATGAAGGGCTGCACGGCCGGGTCAACGCGGCGCTGCGCCTGGAGGGCGGTTCCGGATCAGGGACGCCGGCCGCCGGCGACGTCGATGTCCTTTTGACGACGCGGGTCACCGGGTTGGATCAGCTCGCGGTGATCGGTTTCGGTGTGGAGGCGCTGATGAACATGATCGCCACCCAGTTCGCCGCGGGGCCCGAGGACGACAAGACGGTACTGCGGCTCGTTCCCCCAGCCGGACCGGGCCTGTCATGATCGATTTTGAACTGATCGTCCCCGACGGCTGGGCACACATACCCACCGCGCCCGAGATGAGCCGGGTCCGGGAACAGATCATCAGGGGCATCGTCCGGCACGCCCTGCCCGACACGCTGCCGCGGGACAAGGCCGGCCCGTGGCGCCGGATGCTGACCCGCGAACTCACCGAGGCCACCGACGAGGCCGAGCGGCAGGGCGCCCGAGCGGTGGTGTTGCCGGTGCAGGAGATGGCCGGGATGCGCCTGCCCGGCACGCTCCTGCTCTCGGTGATCGAGGACCCCGACGAGTCCTCCGATCCCCGGACAGTGCTGGACTCGCTCCTCGCCGACGCCGGCACCGCCGGCATGGCGCTGGAGATCGGGGGCTGCCCGGCCGTCCGGGTACGGCAGATCGTCGACAGCGGCCCCGTCAAACGCAAGACCCCCGCGGTACGCGTCAACTACTACGTGGCGGCGCCGGACGCACCCGGCGTCTGGGGGCTGCTGACTTTCACCGTGCTGACCGACGGTGACGTCGACGCCGAGCCGGTGCAGGCCATCGTGCTGCTCTTCGACACGGTCGTCGGCACCCTGCGCTGGGCCGACAACGTCGACGTGCCGACCGAGGACGAACTGATCGAGCAGGCATCCCGTACCTGATGGAAGGAATTTCACGCTGATGTTCCGGATGCCGAGGCCGAGTCGCCCGGTGCTCCTCGGCTCCGTCCTGTCGCTGGTGGTCCTGACCGGGATCTCCTCCTTCGTGACGCGGCAGGTGGCCAACGCCACCGCGCCGCTGGCGGCCAACCAGGTCTCGGCGGCGGACGTGCGGATTCTGGTGCGCGCGGCGTCGGCCTGCCCGGCGCTCACCCCCGCCCGGCTGGCCGGCCAGGTCATGGTCGCGTCGAACTTCGGCGACGAGCCGGTCCCCGAGATGCGCGACGGGGGTGCGGCCGGAGTCGCCGCGCTGACTCCCGAGCAGTGGCGACAGCATGCGCCGTGGCCCGGCGCCGAACCGACCGACCGTGCGGCCGCCATCACGGCCCTGGCGCATGCCGTTTGCCAGCTAGTCGGGCAGTCCCGGGCGCTGAAGATCGACGAGGATCCGTGGCGGGTCGCGCTGGCGGCCCACCGGCGCGGGATGGATCAGGTCATCGCCGCCGGCGGCATCCCCGACAACGCCAAGGCGTACGTGGACACCGTGGAGCGGTACGCCGCCTGGTACTCCCTGCAGGCGACCTTCGGCCCGGCCGCATCCGCGCCGACCGGCGCGCACCCGGTCGACGGGCCGGTCGTTGGAGTGCCCGAGGCGTATGTGAAGGCGGTTGTCGCGGCCGGAAAGGTCTGCCCCGGGATGCCCCCGGCCCGGATCGCGGCGCAGATCATGGTGACCTCCGGGTTCGATCCGCACCGGCTCGGTCCGGCTGGTGAGCAGGGCATCGCGCAGTTCCTGCCGGGAGTGTGGGCGGCCAATGTGAAGCCGGCCCCGGGCCGGACACCGTGGCAGCCGACCGTGGCGATCGCGGCTCTCGGCCGCACGATGTGCAAGCTCATCAGGCACTCCGGCGGCGAGTACGGCCCGGCCCTGGCCGCCTTCACCCGCGGCGACCCGCAGGCGACGGTGCCTGCTGCGCTGACCGATGCGGTGACCAGGGCAGAGACCGAGTACGCCAAGGACACCCGGCTCCAGGTGACGCCGACGGCCCCGCCCTCGTCCGCCCCGGCGGCACCGAGCAGGCCCGCTGCGAAGCCCAGCGCGGCTGCGCCCACGAAACGTGTGCGGGACAACCAGCCCGCGGTCAGGGCAGCCGACGGCCCGGCCCGCAGCTACGGGCCGTACTTCATCGTGAACCTGCGCACCGGCAACTGCGTCGACCTGCCCGACTACGGCGCGGGCACGCGGGACGGCGCGGTGGGGCTGTTCGCGTGCGCCAAGACCTACAACGACAACCAGGAGTGGATCTTCGAGCCGCGGGCCACCGACAGCGAGGGCTTCCACCTCTACTGGATTCGTAACGTCGACGACGGCTTCTGTATTGATCCTCCGGGTACGGGCGGGGTGGCGTCGAGCACCCCGCTCAGCGAGACCGGGTGCTTGGACCGGGACAACCAGTACTTCCGGCTGGAACCGAAGGTCGTCTCGGACGGGTGGCAGTACTACTGGCTGCGCAACACGGTGACGAACATGTGCCTCGACGTCCCCGGCGCGGGCACCGGCGGCACGGGTGTGCAGCTGGCACTCGTCCCGTGCCTCTCCGGTGACGACCATGAATGGGCTCTTGTGGAGGAGTCCGAGTGGTGAGGAGAGAGCCGGCGATGATGCTCCGCAAGCTGACACTGGCCGTGGTCCTGACGGCCGCGATGACCGGCGTGGGCTTTCCTTCCGGGGTGGCCGCAGCAGCGCCGGGCACCGCCGCCGACCAGCTCTACTACACGGTCGCGCCCTCCTACCAGGGCGCGCCGGAGAACCTCTGGCAGATCGCGGACCGGTTTCTGGGCGATGCGGGACGGGCCGGTGAGATCCTCGAGCTCAACTCGGGGCGCGTCCAGCCCGACGGCGGCCGGCTCGCCGATCCGAGCCGGCTTGCCGCCGGCTGGCAACTCGTGCTGCCCTGGGACGCGGTCGGCGCCGGGCTGCAACGCGGTCCGCTACCGGCCAAGGCCGGTGGCTCCTCCCGCTGTGGCTGGGACGCGAGTGCCCCGGCGGTGGCGTTGTGGGGGCAGACTCTGCTGACACCGAACCGTGCCTGGTCCACCACGGACGGCTCGGGTGTCAAGGTCGCGGTGATCGGCTCGGGCGTGGACGGTGCTGCCGACGCACTCACCGGCCGGGTCACCGCGGGAGTCGACATCGCCGCCGGTTCCGGCGGCGGCGACACCGGCTGCGAGGGGACCGGGACCTCGCTGGCCGGCATCGTCGCCGGTGACGACGGTGAGAACGGCGCGCGCTTCGGTGTGGCGCCGGGGGCACGGATTGTGCCGATCAGGGCCGGTGCCGCCCGGCTCTCGGCGGCTCTCGCGGCGACGGGCATCGAGGTCGCGGCCGACACCGGCGCACAGGTCGTGCTGGTCGGCATCGGCGTCGATGCTGCCGACCCGGTCTTGCGCGCGGCGATCAGCGACGCGATCGCGCGGGATGTGGTGGTGGTGCTGCCTGCGTCCGCGGCCGCCGAAGCCGCGGACGGACTGCTCCGCGTCGGCGCCGTCACCGCTGACCGGCAACCGGCCGACGACCATCCGGTCGAGGCGGTGGACCTGCGGGCGCCCGGCGTCGCGGTGGCGAGCATCGGCCGGCCCGGCACCGGAGCGGAGTACGCGGCAGCGTTCGTGGCCGGCACGGTCGCGCTGGTCCGTTCGGCCCACCCCGAGCTCGGCGCTGCCGACGTCACCCGGCAGGTGCTGGCCACAACGGTGGAAGGAATGGTCAGTCCGGTCGCCGCCGTCACGACGTCGCTGCCCGCGGGAACCGGTGTCGACACGGACCCGCAGGCCCCCGAAGGCGGTCTGGCAACGCTGAGCCGGGTCCTCTTCTGGATCGCGGTCGTCCTGGGTGTGCTGACGCTCCTGACGTTGCTGCTGCAGCGTCCGGCCCGCCTGCTGGGCGAGATGATCACCCGTCGCCGGGCGCACCGGCAGGCCCTGGCTGCCCGGGCCCGGATCAGCGACGACAACGACGACCCGTTCTGGAAACCGCCGAACAGCGGCGGGCCGTCGGGCCGGGGTGAGGTGGCCGAGCTCCGCGGACCGGTGCGGTAGCGAGGTGGCGGGGCCTCAGCCTGCCCTCGGGCGGGCGCGCACGTGCAGACGCTCGCCCTGCGGCCCGAAGAGCCCGAGCGCCTCGGCCGGCTCCGCGCCGGGATTGGACAGGGCGTGCGGGGTACGTGTGTCGAACTCGGCCACCTCGCCCGCGGTCAGGATCAGGTCGTGCTCACCGAGCAGCAGCCGGAGGCGACCGGAGAGCACATAGAGCCATTCGTAACCCTCATGGCTCTGCTGTCCTCGCTCACACTGCGGCGTGCCCGGCGGCAGGATCAGCTTGAAGGCCTGCAGACCTCCGGGCCGGCGGGTCAGCGGGAGGTATGTGACACCGTCGCGGACGATGGCCCGGGGGCGCACCCGGGGATCGCCCGTGGCCGGGGCGTCGACCAGCTCGTCCAGGGGCACCTGGTGGGCGCGGGCCAGCGGCAGCAGCAGTTCGAGGGTGGGTTTGCGCCCGCCGGACTCCAGGCGCGACAGCGTGCTGACCGAGATGCCGGTGAGCTCGGCGAGCTGGGCCAGCGTGGTGCCGCGCCGCTGCCGCAGGGCACGAAGCCGGGGGCCGACCGCCGCCAGGGTGGCCGCCTCGTCATTTGCCATACCGGCAACATTACTTGTCGAGATGATGGTCGCGGGGGCAGTGTCCGGGGTGCCTACGAGGAGGGGAGCGCAGCATGCGCGAGGAGACGTACGACGTGGTGGTGGTCGGCGGGGGAGCGGCCGGGCTCAGCGGGGCCCTGGCGCTGTCACGCGCCCGCCGGTCGGTGCTGGTCATCGACGGCGGGCAGCCGCGCAACGCACCGGCCGGGCACGTGCACAACTACCTCACCCGGGACGGCGCGTCCCCCCTCGACCTGCTGACGGCAGGGCGGGACGAGGTCACCCGGTACGGCGGCGAGGTGATCGACGGGGCCGTGACGCAGGCGCGACGTGACGGGGAGACCTTCCTGGTGACGCTCGCGGACGGCCGGAGCACCCGGGCCCGCCGGCTGCTGGTCACCACCGGGCTGCAGGACGAACTGCCCGACGTGCCGGGGATCGCGCGGCGCTGGGGACGCGACGTGCTGCACTGCCCGTACTGCCACGGCTGGGAGGTCCGCGACCGGCGCATCGGCGTACTGGCGACCGGGCCGCTCGCCGGGCATCAGGCGGAGCTGTGGCGGCAGTGGAGCGCGGACGTGCTCCTCCTGACGCACGAGACGGCACCTCCGGCCGGCGAGGATGCCGACCGGCTCGCCGCCAGGGAGATCGTGGTCGTCGAGGGCGCCGTGACCGCGCTCGAGGTCGTCGATGACGCGCTCACCGGCGTGCGACTGGCCTCGGGGGAGGTCGTCGCCCTCGACGCGCTGGTCGTCGCACCCCGTTTCACCGCCCGCGGGGAGCTGCTGGCGGAGCTCGGGGTGACGCCGGTCGACGTCGAGATGGCCGGTCACACCGTCGGCAGCCAGGTGCCGGCCGACGCGAACGGCGCCACCGCCGTCGCCGGTGTCTGGGTCGCGGGCAACGTGGCCGACCTGCGCGCCCAGGTCGTCACCGCGGCCGCGGCCGGCCTCAACGCCGGCGCGGCGATCAACGCCGATCTCGTCGCCGAGGAGACCCGCCAGGCGGTGGACGACTACCGGCACCGGGCCCGCACGATGTTCGAGGCGCCCGCCTGGGAGGAGCGCTACCAGGCCGCCCCCGCGATCTGGAGCGGCCGCCCGAACGCCCAGCTCGTCGCCGAAGCCGCCGGGCTCGCCCCCGGCCGGGCCCTGGACGTCGGCTGTGGTGAGGGCGCCGACGCGCTCTGGCTGGCCGAACGCGGCTGGCAGGTGACGGGAGTCGACATCTCCACCACCGCTCTGGAGCGGGCAGCCGCGCACGCCGCCGAGCGGGGCGCGCAGATCGCCGAGCGTACCGACTGGGTCCACGCCGATCTGCGCGAACAGCCGCCGGCCGAGGGGGCGTACGACCTGGTGTCCGCGCACTTCATGCACCTGCCCGGCGATGCCCGGCGCGACCTGTACGCGCGGCTGGCCGCCGCGGTGGCCCCGGGGGGCACCCTGCTCATCGTCGGGCATCACCCCCGCGACCTGCGCAACCGGGGGCACCGGATGCACTTCCCCGGGATGATGTTCACCGCCGAGGAGATCGCGGCCGAACTTGACCCCGCGGACTGGGACCTGCTGGCCGTGCAGACCCGGCCCCGTGCCGCTGCCGGCCACGGGGGAGAGGAGGTCACCCATCACGACGCCGTGCTGGTCGCCCGGCGCCGGTGAGCCCCGCGGGCGACAACCAGAGCTGTCCGCTCAGTCCCGTGGCGGTTGGGCGGGCGGCTTGCCCGCAGGTGGCTGCGCCGCGGACTCCAGCATCCGCTCGATCTGCTTGCCGGTGGCGGCGTTGCGCTCCTCGGCGTCGCGGAACGCCTGGGCGATCTCCTCGGTGCCCTTCTTCAGGTGCGCGAGCTTGCCGGCAAGAGTCTGCAGGTGGCTCTCCATGTTCGCCGTCGACCGGGTCAGTGTCTGCCACTGCAGCCGGGCGTCCTCGTACGCGCCGAAGGGCGTGGCGTCCGGCACGGTCTGCGGGCTGTCGTTGTCGCCCTTCATTCGCTCCTTGATGCGTTCCATCTCGGTGCGGACGGTGTCGTCGACGTACTGCTGCAGCCGGTCGATGTAGTCCGCGGCGGCGGCAAGGTCCTCGACGCTGACGGTGAGACCAGCTGTGTCCGGTGGCCCGATCGCGGTCATGAACTCGTCCCCTCGTCACCGATGCCTTAATCGGTCCGTACTCATTGGACGGCGAGAATATCTGGTTGGTCCCGTTTCAGCGAAGAATGCCAGGGGGTGCCGGCTCGTACGCGCCCCACGGATCGTCGTCCCTGAACGACCAGTCCAAGCGGTCGGTGGCCGGGTCGCCGTATCCCATGCTCTCCTGGCCCGGCAGCGGGCCGGGGCCCGTCGACGCACTGGCCGCGCTGCGCAGCGCGCTCGCCGGGCTGGTCATCGGCGGGACCCGGCCGTTGCCGCCGCCGACCATGCCGGGAACGGCGCCCATCCCCATTCCGCCGGCCGCGCCGCCGCCGATCCCGCCGGCGCCGGGACCGGGCGAGCCGGAGCCGAGGCCGCCGAGCGGGTGCGGCACGCCACCGCTGCCCAGCCCGGCCGCACCGACATGCCCACCGGCGACGGTTGGCGCACCGGCTCCGGCGAGGCTGCTGCCGTAGGCGCCGCCGCCTGCGGGAAAGCCGGTTGGCGTCGAGGCGTCCCCGCCGCCGTGGATGCCCGCGTCGCCGGAGTCGCGCTGGTCCGGTGCGCGCACGACCAGCTTGGGACGTTCGGCCTGCACCGCCGACGGCAGTGGGGACATGGCGTCGTTGGCCAGCTGCTGATTGGCGTTGTACCACTCGTCCAGCTGCAGGACGGTGTCCCACAGACCGCCGCGTCTGCTGCCGGCGGCCAGCCCGTCGAGCTTCGTCGTCGCGTTGAGCTCATCGGCCTTCTCGCGGAACGCGCCGTCGGCGTACGCGGCGGGATTGCTCTGGTGGTCCTTGCGCAGCGCCGCGAGGAAATCCGCAGCGCTCTGCGCGTCGTGGGCGCCGTCGAGTGGGGTGCCGTTCGGCAGGGTCCACCCGAAGTCGTCGGTCATCGGGATCGGGATGTTCGCCACCGCCTTGCGCAGGTCGCCGTCGATCCGGGACAACGCCCCACTGACATCGCCGGCGGTGGCGATCAGCTCCTCGATGCTCTTGCCGATCTCGGCGAGGTGCTCGCGGTATGCCTCGCCGCCGCTGCCCTTCCACCCGGCGAGCATCGCGGGCAGGCCCTCGGCCTGTGGGCGTTGCGCGTCGGCCGCGCCCGGCTGGACGGACGACCGGCCCACCAGCTCGTCGCGCAGGTATCCCAGCGCGGTGGCGAGGCTGTGCCAGCCCATGCCCACGGAGGCGACCGTCTCCGGGTCCCCGGCGATCGTCACCTCACGGACGCACTGCTCCCAGCTTCTCTCTGCCACGACAGCTGTCCCTTCAGGCCCGGGCGGTTAGGGCGTTCATGTTGTCCGTCCCTCACCGTGCTCATCGATCCGCGCGCATAGGACAGTGACCATATCGGGCCGGTGGCGTTTCCGGGCGTCCGGCCTCAGCGGCCGCGCACCGAAGGCGGGCGGGATGTTGCCATTTGCCGTCTGACCTGCTGTCGATCACGGCAATATATTGACGGCAATCGCTTTGCGGGGCGAGGATCGGCGGTGCGGGGTGCGGACAGGTCCGAGCCGCGGGAGGATCCCGGGCATCCGCCGCCCGCGGAGAGGACGACATGCGATCACGCTCTCCCGCACGCCGCAGCCGGGTCATCACCGCGCTGGCCGTCGTGGGCGCACTCGTCGGCTCGATGGCCCCGGCGTACGCCGCCGACACCCGAAGCGTCGACGCCAGTGCCGGCGACACCCGCGTCGACGGCGCCGGGCAGCCCCTCTACCTGGACGCGCGTCGGCCGGTGCAGCAGCGGGTCGAGGACCTGCTGCGCCGGATGACCCTGGAGGAGAAGATCGGCCAGATGACCCAGGCGGAACGGGCGGCCGTCGACGCCGACCCGTCGCTGGTGGCGCAGTGGCACCTCGGCTCGGTGCTCTCTGGCGGCGGTTCCGTCCCGACCCCCAACACCCCGGCGGCCTGGGTGGAAATGGTGAACCGCTTTCAGGCGCAGGCTCTGCGGACACGACTGGGGATTCCGATCATCTACGGGGTGGACGCGGTGCACGGGCACGGCAACCTCCGCGGCGCCACCGTCTTCCCGCACAACGTGGGGCTCGGCTCCACCCGGGACCCGGCCCTGGTCGAGCGGGTCGGGCACGCGACCGCGACCGAGGTTCGCGCCACCGGCGTCCCCTGGAACTTCGCGCCCTGCCTCTGCGTCTCCCGGGACGAGCGGTGGGGCCGCAGCTACGAGAGTTTCGGAGAGGATCCGGCGCTGGTGCTGCGGATGGGGACCTCGATCGACGGTCTGCAGGGGCGGAGGGGCCGGCTCGCCGACGACGATCGGGTCCTGGCCACCGCGAAGCACTACGCCGGCGACGGTGACACCGTCTATAACACGGCGATCGCCGAGGCGAACGAGGGCCGGCCCTGGTGGGAGCAGCAGTACCCGATCGACCAGGGCGTGACCGTCACCAGCCGTGCCGACTTC
Organism: Melissospora conviva; assembly: GCF_049523535.1. Lineage (NCBI taxonomy): Bacteria > Bacillati > Actinomycetota > Actinomycetes > Micromonosporales > Micromonosporaceae > Melissospora > Melissospora conviva. Next base: position 324,796 of record NZ_JBLLDT010000002.1, on the reverse strand, counting down.
GCCCGGCTCCACCTCGCGCCGTACGTCGACGCCGTGCACCGCCACCACGTCGGCAGCATCATGCCCTCCTTCTCCAGCGTCGACTGGACCGAGGACGGGGTGGGCAACCCGACAAAGCTGCACGCCCACCGCGAGTTGATCAGCGACACGCTCAAGCGCCGGATCGGGTTCGACGGATTCGTCATCTCCGACTGGGAGGGCATCCATCAGATCCCGGATCCGGCCGAGCCGGGCAACGGCGGGCTCACCGGGTACAAGGTGCGCGTCGGGGTCAACGCGGGCACCGACATGTTCATGGAGCCGAACACTGCCGAGCAGTTCCAGGATCTGCTGCTGGCCGAGGTGAGCGCCGGCCGGGTCGGCCAGGCCCGCATCGACGACGCGGTGCGCCGGATCCTGCGCAAGAAATTCGAGCTGGGTCTCTTCGAGCAGCCCTACGCCTCGGCGGAGAATCTCTCCCGGGTGGGGAGCGCGACGCACCGGGAGCTGGGCCGGGAAGCCGTCGCCAAGTCGCAGGTGCTGCTGAAGAACAGCGGCAACCTGCTGCCGCTGCGCCGCGACGGCGCGTTCTACGTCGCCGGGCGCAACGCCGACGACATGGGCAACCAGGCCGGCGGCTGGACCATCGACTGGCAGGGGGTCTCGGGCGCCGACGCCGTTGCCGGAACCTCGGTGCTGGAGGGAATCCGGCAGGTGGCGCCCCGGGCCCGGGTCACCTACAGCGCCGACGCCTCGGCCCCGACCGCCGGCGCCGACGTCGGCATCGTGGTGGTGGGGGAGACCCCGTACGCGGAGGGCTACGGCGATGTCGGCGGCCCGGAGTGCGGTTGGTGCACGGTGCCGCAGCAGGAGGAGAAGTCGCTGACGTTGCAGGCGGCGGACCGGGCCGTGGTCGACAGAGTCTGCTCCGCCATCGCGAGGTGCGTCGTGCTGGTGGTCTCCGGCCGGCCGCAGGTGCTCGGCGACCAGCTGGCCGACATCGACGCGCTGGTCGCCTCCTGGCTGCCCGGCAGCGAGGGCGCCGGAGTGGCCGACGTGCTCTTCGGCCGCCGTCCTTTCGCCGGCAGGCTGCCGGTGACCTGGCCGAAGAGCGTCGCGCAGGTGCCGATCAACGTGGGTGACAGCGACTACCGGCCGCAGTACCCGTTCGGCTGGGGCCTGCGTACGGACTCCGCGCGCGACCGGCTCCGGGACCAGGTGCGGGACCTGGGGGCCGCGCACCGTGATCCGGCGGTGCGGGCGGCAGTGCGGGACGTGAACGATGCGCTGGCGGCGAGGAACTGGAGCGCCGTCGGGGCGCCTCGGCCCGCGGCGATGCGGGCGCTCGACGCGGCGCTGGCGGACCTGCGGCGGGCCCGCATGCCCGTCGACGGGCTGAGTTCGGCCATCGTCTCGGTGGCGCACGACCAGGCGCAGGCGGCGGTGGTTGGCGGCAGGACCGCGCCGCACGCGATGGCCCGGATCGCCGAGGCCGACCGGGCGGAGCTCGGCGGTGACGCGGCACGGGCGTTCGCGCTGCTGCGCCGGGTGCCGGCCTGAGGCATCGGCTGGGGCGCAGCTCGGGGCGGGCTGGATTGAGTGGCTGTGGCGGTGGGTAGCCCCAGGTCATGACGACGACAAAAGACGCGCTTCTCATCGGTGGTCCCCGCAACGGCACGCTGGCCACCGGTGGCGAGGCGGCCCTGGTGGAGCTGGAGATCGACGGCCTGATCCATCGCTACATCCGCACCACGGAACGGCGCGACCACGATGGAGCGACGATGGCTGTCTACAACTACGACGGAGCGGTGTCGCCGGAGGGCGGCCAGTCGGGAGCGGAGAGCGGTCCCGACCGGGTCGCCTCACCCGCGGCATCCGGTACGGCCGACACGTCGGACGAGCCGGCCGGATCGTGAGGGTGGCGCGGGAGGGAAGTCAGAGGGCTTTCCTCCCGCGTCCGCGCTACTCGGCAGCAGGTCGCGGTCGACCTCACCGCCTGGGTGGCCCGGCACGAGCCGGATCCGTACCTGAAGCAGGCGTACGAGTTCGGGGTGCTGGAGGATTCGGCCACCTGTACCGCTACGCCAACCTCCACGAGATGCTCAAGACACTCGTCGAGGGCGGGGTGCAAGGCCGAGGGCTTCGATGCGGGCGTTCTTCTCCTGCGCGAGGCGGTGATGAGGCATGCTCGTCATGAGGAGCGGTACGAGTTTCCGCTGCTGCGCCAGCACATTGCGGTGAAGCGGCTGCGCAACCTCGCCGCGGCAGATGCACGCCCAGCGGTACATCCCGATGCTGCTGGAGCGCCTCGCCGCCGGTGAGATCGATCCCGGCTATCTCGCCACTCATCCGATGTCGTTGCGTGACGGCGCGCGCGGTTACGAGTTGTTCGAGAAGAAGCAGGACGGCTGTCTGCGTTCGGTGCTGCATCCGGCGGCGTGAGGGTCCTCGCCGCCGCGGCGACCGACGGCGTCAGCCGTACGGAGGTTGCTTCGGCTCGAAGTTGTCAGGAAACAAGCTTTTCACCGTCTTGAATGGAGGTTGGGAATGGCGAACAGGTCCCCGTCCGGTGGCACCGCCACGAACAGGAACACCGGCAAGCACCCGGTCCGCACGGCGGCCCAGGTGGTCGGTGCGGTTTTCGTGCTTGTCGGAGTGCTCGGATTCATCCCGGGCATCACCACCAACTACGACACCATGCAGTTCGCCGGACACGAGTCCGACGCGAAGCTGCTCGGCCTGTTCCAGGTGTCGATCCTGCACAACCTGGTGCACCTGGCATTCGGTGTCGCCGGTCTCGCCCTGGCCCGGACGATCTCCGGCGCGCGGGCGTATCTGATCGGCGGCGGCGCCATCTATCTGGTGCTCTGGCTCTACGGGCTGGTGATCGGCCACGACAGCGCCGCTAACTTCATTCCGCTCAACGGTGCGGACAACTGGCTGCACTTCTTCCTCGGCCTCGGCATGATCGGCCTCGGGATCGCGCTGACCCGTCGCCTCGCCGACCGGCGCTGACCGCGCCGTCCGGGACGAGGTGGGCGGGCTTCTGCCGCCGCCCGCAACCACGAAAAGCAGAGCCGCCGGGTGCGTGTAAGCGCACCCGGCGGCTCTGCCGCGTTGTTCAGTTGCCGGGCGTCCCGGCGGGTGCCGGGCGCCGGATCACTTGGTGACGATCGCCTGGTAGGCGGACTCGATGCGCTCGCCGACGCTCTGGTCGACGTTCTTCCAGTACTGGAAGGCGCGCGAGAGCACCGGCTCGACGACCCCGCCGGCGAGGGCACCGGCGACGGTCTGGACCAGACGCTCACGTGCGGCGTCGTCGAAGACCTCGCGCACCAGGGCGCCGGCCTGCGAGAAGTCGTCGTCGGCGGCGTGCAGCGTGTACGCGCTGCGCACCATCTCGCCGTCGGCCTCCCAGCTCTCCTCCACCGGGCCGGTCTCGTCGGAGTAACCGCGCCCGTACGAGTTGGGGGCGTAGACCGGGGCCGAGCCGGAGTGCTCGAAGGCCATGTTGCCGTCGAAGGTGTAGGAGTTGGCGCCGGCGACCTTCGGCTTGTTCACCGGCAGCTGGATGTAGTTGGTGCCGATGCGGGCGCGCTGGGCGTCGGCGTAGGCGAAGACCCGGCCGAGCAGCATCTTGTCCGGCGAGAAGCCGGTGCCGGGGACCTGGTTCGACGGGGCGAACGCGGCCTGCTCGATCTGGGCGAAGAAGTTCTCCGGGTTGCGGTTCAGGGTCATCCTGCCGACCTTGATCAGCGGGTAGTCCGCGTGCGGCCAGACCTTGGTCAGGTCGAACGGGTTGAACCGGTAGTCCTTCGCGTCGGCGTAGGGCATGACCTGCACGTGCAGCGTCCAGCTGGGGTGCTCGCCGCGCTCGATGGCGTCGAAGAGGTCCCGGCGGTGGTAGTCGGCGTCGACGCCGGCGAGGCGCTCGGCCTCGTCGCCCGGCATGTTCACCACGCCCTGGTCGGTCTTGAAGTGGTACTTCACCCAGAACTTCTCGCCCTCGGCGTTGATCCACATGTAGGTGTGCGAGCCGTAGCCGTTCATGTGCCGCCAGCTCAGCGGCAGGCCGCGGTCACCCATCAGGTAGGTGACCTGGTGGGCGGACTCGGGGTTGAGGGTCCAGAAGTCCCACTGCATGTTGGCGTCGCGCAGGCCGGAGGCGGGCAGGCGCTTCTGCGAGCGGATGAAGTGCGGGAACTTCATCGGGTCGCGCAGGAAGAAGACCGGGGTGTTGTTGCCGACGATGTCGAGGTTGCCCTCGGAGGTGTAGAACTTCAGCGAGAAGCCGCGCACGTCGCGCCAGGTGTCGGGGGAGCCCTGCTCGCCCGCCACGGTGGAGAAGCGCGCCAGCATCTCGGTCTTGACGCCCGGCTGGAACACCGCGGCCTTGGTGTAGCGCGAGACGTCCTCGGTGGTCTCGAAGACACCGAAGGCGCCCGACCCCTTGGCGTGCGGGTTGCGCTCCGGTACCCGCTCGCGGTTGAAGTGCGCGAGGGTCTCCACGAGCCGTACGTCGTGCAGCAGCAGCGGGCCGTTGCTGCCCAGGCTCAGCGAGTTGCGGTCGCTGACGGCGGGGGCGCCGTTCTCCTGGGTGCTCGGGGCGGGGCGTGGCCCGTTGGTCTCGGTCACTTCGATCTCCTTCATGAAACAGGGGTGGGCAGGCACGAGGGGCAGTGGCCCCAGTAGATGACCTCGGCCTCGTCGACGACGAAGCCGAGACCGTCGGGGGTGCGCAGGCACGGTGCTTCACCGACCGCGCAGGGCACGTCGAAGAGTTCGCCGCAGTCCCGGCACACCAGGTGGTGGTGGTTGTCGCCGGTGGCGATCTCGTAGCGGGCCGGGGAGCCGGCCGGTTCGACGCGCCGCAGGAGGCCGGCGGCGGTCAGCGCGTGCAGCACGTTGTAGACGGCCTGGGTCGAGACGGATCCCACGCGGCCGAGCACGCCGGCGCGGACGCTGTCGGCGTCGGCGTGCGGTGCGGTCGCCAACTCGGCGAGCACCGCCAGCCGGGGCTCGGTCACCCGTAGCCCGGCCCGGCGAAGCATGTCGACGAGGTGTGGATCGCTCATGTGACCAGGGTAAACCTGTTTTCTGGAATTGTTCCAGTAAGGGTTCTCACACCCCTGCACGGGAACCGGAAGCGAATGGGAATCGCCCCCGGGGCCGTCGGCGTATCGTCTCCGAGCAACACGCGGCCTGATCGACGACGTGTCCGCCGAAGGCGAGTTTGACATTTGATATCGTGGCGATATGTCCCTGCCGCTCAGCCCCCGGCCGCAGCTGTCCGAGGAGGTCGCCACCCACATCCGTGATCTGATCATGGCTGGTGAGTTGCGACCCGGTGAACGGCTGCGGCTGGAGGAGCTGGCGGCCCAGCTCGGTGTCAGCATCACACCGGTACGCGAGGCGCTGCTGACCCTGCGCGGCGAGGACATGGTGGAACTGCAGCCGCGCCGCGGCTATCTGGTGGCGCCGATGTCCCGGCAGGACATCGAGGACGTCTTCGCCCTCCAGGCCAACCTGGCGGGCGAACTCGCCGCCCGGGCGTCCCGGCGGGTCGATACCGAGCAGTTGGCCGAGCTGCGCCGGCTGCAGGAAGGGTTGCGCGAGGTCGTCGGCGACGTGCGCCTGCCCGAACTCGAACAGCTGGAGTTCGCCTTCCACCGCCTGATCAACCGGATCACCGAATCGCGCAAGCTCGCCCGGTTCCTGCACGCCGCCACCCGCTACACGCCGCACCGGTTCTACGCCGCCGACCCGGCCTGGCGGGCCAACATGCTCTCCGATCACGACGCGCTGCTCACAGCCCTGACCGCCCGCGACCCGGAGGCGGCGCGGGCGGCGATGGCCCGCCACTTCACCGACGGCGCCGAGCGGCTGATCAAGCATCTCGACGACGTCGGCCTGTGGGGCAACGGCGCCGTCCCGTGAGGGCGGCGCGGTCACCCGGATCAGCGACCGCGACCGTGCCGTAGCCGGAAGAGCTTCAGTGCGGTCGCGACCGCCCTCGGCGCGGGATCGAAGCGCATGATGTCCAGCGCCGCCCGGTGGCGTTGCCAGGTCACGGCCTTGGCGCGGCTGAACTCGCGCAGGCCGTCCGCCCCGTGGATGCGCCCGAACCCGGAGTCGCCGACTCCGCCGAAGGGGAGTGCGGGGATGGCGGCGAAGCCGAGCACCGAGTTCACCGAGGTGGCCCCGGTGCGCAGCCGCCGGGCGAGGGCGAGTCCGTGCTGCTTGTCGCGGGTGAAGATCGCCGCCGCCAGTCCGTAACGTGACTCGTTCGCCCGCTGGACCGCCTCGTCGACATCGCGGACCTTGTTGACGACCAGGACCGGGCCGAAGGTCTCCTCGCGCATCGCGGCGCTCTCCTCGGGGACCCCGGTGAGCACGATGGGGTCCACGAAGGGCGGCCGGATGGAGTCGGGCCCACCGACCGCGGCCACCGCGCCGTCGGCCAGCGCCTCGGTCACATGCCGGCGTACCACCTCGACCTGGCCGGGCATTGTCATCGGCCCGTAGGCCGCCGCGTCGTCGGCGCCTGACCGGATCGCCGCCGTCTTCTCCTTGACCGCGTCGAGAAACCGGTCGTACACCTCGGTGACGGCGTAGACCCGCTCCACGCCCGCGCAGGTCTGGCCGGCGTTGCCCAGCGCGCCGAAGACCGCGGCGCCGGCCGCCGCCTCGATGTCCGCGTCGGCGGCCACGATCAGCGCGTCCTTGCCGCCGCCCTCGATGACCAGTGGGGTCAGCCGTTCCGCGCAGGCGGCCATCACCTTGCGGGCGGTCGCCGCCGAGCCGGTGAAGGCGATCTTGTCCACCTCGGAGCGGGTCAGCGCGGCACCGGTCGCGCCGTCGCCGATCACCACCTGCAGGACCGGTTCCGGGCAGGCCCGGGACCAGGCTTCGGCGAGCCAGCGGGCGACGCCGGGGGTGTACTCGCTCGGCTTGAACACGACCGCGTTGCCGGCGGCGAGGGCGTAGGAGATCGAGCCAAGCGGGGTGTAGACGGGGTAGTTCCACGGGCCGATGACGCCGATGACGCCGAGCGGAACGTACTCCAGCAGGCCGAGGTGGTTCATGGCGAGCACGCCCGAGGAGACCTTGCGACGGCGCAGCACCCGCGGCGCCCGGCGGGCGGCCCAGTCGAGGTGCTCCACGGCGAGCATGATCTCGAACAGCGCGCCGCCGGTGGGCTTGCCGGTCTCCGCCCGGACCACGGCGGCGAGCTCCATGCTGCCGTTGACCAGCTCCCGCTTCCAGCGCAGCAGGGCCGATCTGCGCTGCCGGGGGTCCTGGCCGGCCCACCAGGAGGCGGCCTGCCGGGCTCGGGCCACGGTTTCGTGTACCGCGGCCTCGTCGGTGATCGGGTGCTCGCCGACGACCTCGCCGGTTGCCGGGTTGCGGGTGGTGAGTATGGCCGCGCTCGCTTCGGTCGACATCGGCGTCTCCGCGCTCTCGTGGAAGTATCTGACATTTGATATCGTACGGCCACTGCCACTCTCCGTGAAGGGTGTGAACCTTGGACCTCACCGAAGAACAGCGGGCGTTCGTCTCCGCCATCGAGACCTTCTGCGGGCGGGAGTGCGGGACCCGCGAGCAGCGTGACGCGCTGACCGGCAGGGGCGCCGAGTCGCACAACGACGCGCTCTACCGGAAGATGGCGGACCTGGGCTGGCTGGGCGTCCATGTGGACCCCGAATACGGCGGAGCCGGCGGCAGCATGGTGGACCTCATGCTCTTCCTCGAGCACACCGCCCGGGGGATGGCGCCGATCGGCGGTTTCGCCACCACCATGATCGCCGCCGCCGCGTACGCCAGGTTCGGCACCCCGCAGCAGAAGGCGACCATCCTCGGTGGCGTCGTCAACGGCGCGGTGGAGTCGATCGCCATGTCCGAGCCGGAGGCCGGATCCGATGTCGCGAGCCTGTCGTGCCGGGCCACCAGGGTGGACGGCGGTTACGTCATCAACGGGCAGAAGACCTGGTGCTCCAACGCCCACATCGCCGACCACATCCTCCTGGTCGCCCGGACCGGGGCGGCTCCCGGCGGCCACCAGGGCATGACGATGTTCATGGTTCCCACCGACGCGCCGGGCCTGGAGATCCGGGGTATCGAGACCATGGGCGGGCGCGAGGTCAACGACCTCTTCTTCACCGACTGCCTGCTGCCCGAATCCGCCGTCGTCGGCGAGGTCGACAACGGCTGGCGGCAGCTGATGGCCGGGCTCAACCTGGAGCGGCTCATGCTCGGTGGCCTCATGCTCGGCTCCGCACAGCGCGCCTTCGACGACACCCTCGGCTATGTCACGCAGCGCAAACAGTTCGGCAAGCCGGTCGGCTCGTTCCAGGTGCTGCGGCACCGCATCGCCGACCTCGCCACCGAGATCGAATGCAGCCGGCTGCTCGTCTACGACGTGGCGGCCAAGGTGGACGCCGACCCGCAGCGAATGCTGCCGCGCGAGGCCTCGATGGTCAAGCTCAAGGTCACCGAAACGGCGAAGCGGATGGCGCTGGAGGGCATGCAGATGATGGGTGGGTACGGCTACGCCCGTGAGTTCGACATGGAAATGCACGTACGGCGTACGGTCGTGTCGACCATCTACGGCGGCACCAACGAGATCCAGCGCGACATCATCGGCAAGACCTATGGGCTATGACGGCGCCGTGAGCAGGTCGAGGGCGAGCGAGGCGATCATGCGGTCGGCGCCGGCACGGTTGTCGTAGCGGACCGCGCGGGCGAGATCGGCGATGAGGTTGAGCGCACCGTGTGCCAGGATCCGGCAGTCGCCGCTGCTGAGTTCCGGCCGTTCCAGGCCGAGCACCCGGACCCACTCCTCGACGTGCGCGCGCTGGGCCCGCCGTAGTTCGTGCCGGTCGGCCTCGGGCAGGTTGGTGTTCTCCGCGTGATAGACGGCGACCAGATCGCTCTGCCCGAAGACCATGCCCGCATAGGAGTCCACCAGCCGGCTGAGGGCGTCGGCGGGGCTGCTCGCGGCCGCGAGCGCCTCCGCGGTCGTGGCTGCGACCCGGTCGGCCGCCCGGTAGTAGACGGCGGCGAGCAGTTCGCCCTTGCCGGCGAAATGCCGGTACAGGCTGGACGCCCGGGTGCCCGACGCCGTCGCGATGTCGTCCATCGTGACCGCGTGGTAGCCGTGCAGGTGGAACAGGCGTACCGCCTCCGCCATGATCGTTTCCCGGCGGGGGCGCAGACCGGCGTCAGGCGTCGGCGTGGGCTGCTGCGCCGGCGCGGTGGCGGGGGTGGGTTCGGCGCGCAGCAGCCGCCAGCCGCCGGCGCGCAGCAGTTCCTGCCCGCGCGCCGGCGCGATCGCGGCGCGGTGCGTGGAGAGGCTGCCGACGAGGCTCAGCACCGCTCGGGCGAGCAGGCGTGCCTGAGCCGGTTCCACCTCGGGTCGCAGCATGGTGAGCGGATCGGCGAGGCGTTCGACGACGGTCCGGCTGTCGCTGCGCAGCCGCGCCTTGTCCTCCGCCTCGAGGTAGCGCCCCTCCCACTGGTAGAGCCCGCCGACGCGGCGTCGCTGCACGCCAAGACGGGCCAGTTCGGTGAGGAGGGCGTCGAGGCGCTCGTACGGTTCCTCGATTCCCGCAGGCAGTTCGGTGGCGGCCATTACGGCGTCGGAGAGCGCAAGGGTGGTGTGGCGCAGCATGGCGTACTTGTTGGGGAAGTGGTTGTAGATCGCCGGCCCGGAGATGCCGACCACGGCGGCGATGTCGTCGATGCCGACCCTGTGGTAGCCGCGTTCGCAGAACAACTCCGCAGCCGCCAGCGCGATCCGCGCCTTTCGATCCTTCGGCCGCTTCGCCGCGGAGCCGGTGTCAACGGCTGATCCTGCGCTCACACCCGTTCCTTTCGCCGCCGATGTGGTAGCCCATCTTGACACGCGCCGGACCCGCCCTGGAAAGTTAACGAAAATTCGCATGGAGGTGACGACATGCCAGCCGATGAGGCGTACGTGTTCGACGCGATCCGCACCCCCCGCGGAAGGGGAAAGTCCAGCGGCGCGCTGCACGAGGTCAAGCCGGTCTCGCTCGTCGCGGGGCTGCTCGACGAGGTCCGCCGGCGCCATCGCGGGCTCGACCCGGCCATGGTGGAGGACATCGTGCTCGGCGTGGTGTCACCGGTGGGGGAGCAGGGCGCCGACATCGCCAAGACCGCGGCACTGGTCGCCGGCTACCCCGACACCGTCGCCGGGGTCCAGCTCAACCGCTTCTGCGCCTCGGGCCTGGAAGCGGTCAACATCGCCGCGCAGAAGGTCCGCTCCGGCTGGGAGGACCTGCTCCTCGCCGGCGGCGTCGAATCGATGTCGCGGGTCAAGATGGGCTCCGACCGTGGCGCCTGGGCGATGGACCCGGAGACCAACTACGACACCGGTTTCGTGCCCCAGGGCATCGGCGCCGACCTGATCGCCACCATCGAGGGCTTCAGCCGTGCCGACGTCGACCGGTACGCCGCGCTCTCCCAGGAGCGCGCCGCCAAGGCCTGGGCCAACGGCTACTTCGCCCGGTCGGTGGTCCCGGTGCGCGACCGCAACGGCCTCGCGGTGCTCGAACGCGACGAGCACATCCGCCCCGGCACCACCGTCGAGACACTCGCCGGACTGCCCGCCTCCTTCGCCGAGATCGGCGAGCGCGGCGGCTTCGACGCCGTCGCATTACAGCGCTACCACTGGGTGGAGCGCATCGACCACGTCCACACCGCCGGCAACTCGTCGGGCATCGTCGACGGTGCGGCGCTGATGCTGATCGGCAACGAGCGCGCCGGCGCGGCCGCCGGTCTCACGCCGCGGGGCCGCATCGTCGCCACCGCGCTGAGCGGGTCGGACCCGACCATCATGCTCACCGGCCCTGCCCCGGCCTCACGCAAGGCGCTGGCCAAGGCCGGGCTCTCCATCGACGACATCGACCTCGTCGAGATGAACGAGGCATTCGCCGCCGCGGTGCTGCGCTACGTCAAGGACATGGGTCTGTCGCTGGACCGGGTGAACGTCAACGGCGGCGCCATCGCCATGGGGCACCCACTCGGCGCGACCGGCGCGATGATCCTCGGTTCGCTCCTGGACGAGCTGGAGCGCCGGCAGCTGCGGTACGGCCTGGCGACGCTCTGCGTCGGCGGGGGCATGGGCATCGCGACCATCATCGAGCGGCTGTGAGGGGCGGAAGATGACCGACCGGAACATGATGCGCTGGGAGCGCGACGCCGAGGGCGTCGTCACCGTCACCATGGACGACCCCACGCGCAGCGTCAACATCATGAACGCGCTCTTCTCCGAGAGCCTGGAGGCGACCGTCGGTCGTCTGGTGGCCGAGCGGGACGACATCACCGGTGTCATCCTCACCTCCGCCAAGCGGACCTTCTTCGCCGGCGGTGACCTGGAGCTGCTGCGCCAGGCCACCCCGGAGACATCCGAGGAGGTGTTCGCCCGGATCCAACGGACCAAGGGACTGCTGCGCCGCCTGGAGACCTTCGGGGTCCCCGTGGTCGCCGCCATCAACGGTTCGGCGCTCGGCGGAGGACTGGAGATCGCCCTCGCCTGCCACCGGCGCATCGTCGCCGACGACCCGCGTACCGAGATCGGCCTGCCGGAGGTCACCCTCGGGCTGCTGCCCGGCGGCGGCGGAATCGTGCGCACCGTACGGATGCTCGGCCTCGCCACGGCGCTGACCCAGGTGCTGCTCAAGGGGCAGCGGCACCGGCCCGAAGCCGCGCAGAAGCTCGGCCTGGTGCACGAGGTGGTGCCGCCCGGCAGGCTGCTGGAGGCGGCCCGGGAGTGGATCCTCAGCGGCCCCGAGCCGGGCCAGCCCTGGGACGCAAAGGGCTACCGCGTCCCGGGCGGGACACCGGACCAGCCGCAGCTGGCCGGGCTGCTCCCGTCCTTTCCGGCACACCTGCGCAGGGAACTCAAGGGCGCGCCCTACCCGGCGCCCCGGGCCGTGCTCGCCGCCGCGGTCGAGAGCCTGCAGGTGGACGTGGACACGGCGCTGACCATCGAGAGCCGCTACCTGGTGAATCTGATGACCGGCCAGGTCGCCAAGAACATGATCAAGGCGTTCTTCTTCGACATGCAGGAGGTCAACAACCGGCCCCGGCCGCAGGCGCACATCCCACGCCGAATCGACCGCGTCGGGGTGCTCGGCGCGGGCATGATGGGCGCCGCCATCGCGTACGTCTGCGCCAAGGCCGGTCTCGACGTGGTCCTCAAGGACGTCACCGCCGAGGGGGCCGAACGGGGCAAGGACTACTCGCGGCGGCTGCTCGACAAGGCGGTCTCCCGCGGCCGGTCCACGCCGGAGAAGGCGGCCGCCCTGCTGGAGCGCATCCACCCCACCGCCAACCCGCAGGACCTGGCCGGGGCCGACGTGGTGATCGAGGCGGTCTTCGAGGATGTCGGGCTCAAGCACAAGGTCTTCGGCGAGATCGAGGCGATCGTCGCCCCCGACGCGCTGCTGGCCTCGAACACCTCGACCCTGCCCATCAGCCTGCTCTCCAACGGGGTGAAGCGCCCGGAGGACTTCATCGGGCTGCACTTCTTCTCGCCGGTGGACAGGATGCCGCTGGTGGAGATCATCAAGGGGGAGCGGACCAGCGACGAGACGGCTGCGCGCGCCCTGGACCTGGTCGCCCGCATCCGCATGACCCCCATCGTGGTCAACGACAGCCGGGGCTTCTTCACCAGCCGGGTGATCGGCACCTTCACCAACGAGGGCGTCGCCATGCTCGGCGAGGGGATCCCCGCCGCCTCCATCGAACAGGCCAGCGCCCAGGCCGGATACCCGGCGCCGGTGCTGTCGCTGATGGACGAGCTGACCCTCACTCTGCCCCGCAGGATCCGGCAGGAGACCGCCGCGGCGGTCCGCGCCGCCGGGGGCACCTGGACGCCACACCCGTCCGACCAGGTGATCGACCGGATGATCGACGAGTTCGGCCGCCCCGGCCGCTCCTCCGGCGCGGGTTTCTACGACTACGACGACTCCGGCAGACGCGCCGGGCTCTGGCCCGGTCTCGCCGGGCACTTCGGCGCCGGCACCACGATCCCGTTCGCCGACATCAAGGAACGGATGCTCTTCGTGGAGGCGCTGGAGTCGGTCAAGTGCCTCCAGGAGGGGGTGCTCACCTCGGTCGCCGACGCCAACGTCGGCTCCATCCTGGGCATCGGCTTCCCCGGCTGGACCGGTGGTGTGCTGCAGTACATCAACCAGTACGACGGCGGCCTGGACGGCTTCATCGCCCGCGCAGCCGAACTCAGGCAGCGCTACGGCGACCGGTTCACCGCCCCGCGGCTGCTCCTGGAGAAGGCCGGCCGTGGTGAGCAGTTCTGACGGGCCGCTGGCCGGCCTGCGCGTCGTCGAACTCGCCGGGCTCGGGCCGGGGCCCTTCGCCACCATGCTCCTGTCCGACCTCGGCGCCGACGTGGTGCGGGTGGACCGGCCCGGCCCCGGCACCCCGTTCGGCCCGCCGGAGAAGGACCTGCTCAACCGCGGCAAACGTTCGGTCCTGGTGGACCTCAAGCACGCGCACGGCGCCGAGGTGGTGCTGGCGCTGGCGCAGCGGGCCGACATCCTCGTCGAAGGCTGGCGTCCCGGCGTCGCGGAGCGCCTCGGCGTCGGCCCGGAGCCGGCGCTGGCCCGCAACCCCGCCCTGGTCTACGGCCGGATGACCGGGTGGGGACAGCAGGGGCCGCTGGCGCACACGGCCGGACACGACATCGACTACATCGCCCTCGCCGGGGCGCTGCACCCCGTCGGCCCGGCGCAGGGCCCGCCGCAGATTCCGCTCAACCTTGTCGGCGATTTCGGTGGCGGGGCGCTCTATCTGGTGGTGGGTTGCCTGGCCGCGCTGCACGTGGCCCGCGGCACCGGCCGCGGCCAGGTGGTCGACGCGGCGATCGTCGACGGCGCCGCCCACCTGACCACCGGCCTCTCCGGCCTGATGGCAGCCGGGTTGTGGCAGGCGCAGCGGGGCAGCAACCTGCTCGACGGCGGCGCGCCCTTCTACAGCGTCTACGGCACCGCCGACGGTGAGCACATGGCCGTCGGCGCCCTCGAACCCCAGTTCTACGCCGAGCTGCTGCGGCTGCTCGGACTCGACGGCGAGGAGCTGCCCGCCCAGCACGACGTCAGCGGCTGGCCGAAACTGCGGGCCCGTTTCGCGGAGGTCTTCGCCGGCCGTACCCGCGAGGAGTGGGCCCGGCACTTCGAGGGCACCGACGCCTGTGTGGCGCCGGTGCTGTCGCTGGGCGAAGCGCCGCAGCACCCGCATCTGAGCGCGCGCGGAACCTTCACGGACGAGTTCGGTATCCGCCAGCCCGCGCCGGCGCCCCGTTTCTCACAGACCCCCGGCCGGGTCGCCGGGCCGCCGCCGCATCCGGGCGCTCACACCGAATCGGTGCTCAGCGAGTGGGGGCTGGACGCGTACCTGCCCCGATGGCTGGACACCGCCGCCGTCACCCAGAGCCCAGGAGGCAGTTGATGCGCATCTCCACCACCCTCGCTTACGCCGCCGACCCGAGGGAGGCGGTCGAGGCGGTCGCGGCCCTGGAGGAGGCCGGCCTGGACGCGGTCTGGGTGGCCGAGGCGTACGGCTTCGACTCGCCCACCATCATGGGCTACCTTGCGGCCAGGACCAGCCGCGTGCTGATCGGCTCGGCGATCCTGCCGATCTATTCGCGTACCCCGGCGCTGCTGGCGCAGACCGCGGCCGGGCTCGACGCGGTCTCCGGCGGGCGGGCCATCCTCGGCCTGGGCGCCTCCGGACCGCAGGTGATCGAGGGCTGGCACGGCATCGAGTACGACCGTCCACTCGGGCGCACCCGGGAGATCATCGGTATCTGCCGGCAGGCGTGGCGACGGGAGCGGCTGACCAACGACGGCATCTACCAGCTGCCCCTGCCGCCCGGGCGGGGCACCGGGCTCGGTAAGCCCCTGAAGATGCTCACCCGTCCGGTCCGCGACCAGATCCCGATCTACGTGGCCGCGCTCGGCGACAGGAACGTGCGGATGACCGCCGAGCTGGCCGACGGCTGGCTGCCGTTCCTCTTCATCCCCGAGCAGGCTGCCGAGGTGTGGGGACCGGCGCTCGCCGCCGGCGCCGCGAAGCGTTCTGCCGAACTCGGCCCGCTGGAGGTGGTCGCCGGCGGGCCGGTCGCCATCGGAGCGGACGTCACGCACCTGCGGGATCTGGCCCGGCCGCTGATCGCGCTCTACGTCGGCGGCATGGGGGCCAAGGGCCGCAACTTCTACCACGACCTGGTCAGCCGGTACGGCTACGCCGCCGAGGCGGACCGCATCCAGGAGCTGTACCTGGCCGGCCACACCGCCGAGGCCGCCGCCGCGGTGCCGGCCGAGCTGCTGGAGCGGACGAGCCTGATCGGGCCGGAGAGCTACGTGCGCGACCGGGTGCAGGCGTTCCGCGAGGCCGGTGTCACCATGCTCAACGTCACGCCGGTGGGACCCGACCCACGCGGGGCGATCGCCACACTCAAGCAGCTGGTCCAGTGAAGCGGTGACGGGTGCGGCCGACTCCGGTGTGGCTCACCGGGGTCCGCCGCCGGTCAGTGCCCGGCGGGCACCTGGCCCTTGACGTCGTTGTAGCCGACCGCACCGGGCGCCTCGCCCGGTGCGTAGATCACCCGGATGGCGCCGGTGGGGTACACCTCCGTGGCCAGCACCCGGAGGTGGTACGGGGTGTCGCCGTCGTCGAAGAGCCGGCGGCCCCTGCGCGCCGCCACCGGGTGCACCAGCAGCCGCAGCTCGTCGATCAGCTTCGCGGCGAGCAGTTGCTGCACCACGGAGATCGAGCCGGGAATCACGACTCCCTTGACGCCCGCGTCGGCCTTGAGCGCGGCGACTGCGTCGAGCAGGTCACCGTCGATCAGTTCCGAGTTGCGCCAGGAGAAGGTCAGCGGCTGACGCGACACCACGACCTTCCGCATGTCCCCGAGCCGCGCGGCGAACGGCGCGTCATCCCCGCCGGCGGCCTCCCGCCCGGGCCAGGCGCCGGCGAAGCTGTCGTACGTCGAACGGCCGATGAGCAGCACGTCGGCGGTCGAGTAGTCCTCGTCGACGGCGCGGCCCATGTTCTCGTCGAAGTACGGGAAGTGCCAGTCCGGGTCGATCTCGGCGACGTTGTCGGCCGAAATGAAGAGCGTGGAGACAACTTTCGCCATCTGGGACTTCCTCCGAGTCGGTGCCGGGTCTGACGCGACACCGTGCATCATGGCGGACTCATCGGCCGCCTTGTATCAGGTCGGCGGTGAGTCGTGCTGCGGTATGCGACCGGTATGCCCGTGCCAAGGGCAGGATCAGCAGGTGGAGTACGGTTTTCCACGTCCGCCTCGGGGTGGTGCGAGCCGTGCGTGCCGGCCGCCGCCGGCGCCGGGCGTCAGGTGCGTCGAGGTCAGGAGGTACGGCATGGCGACCGAGCTGGAGTTCGGGCTGCACAGCTTCGGCGACGTCACGGTCGACGCCGACCGTCAGCGGCTGCCCTACGCGCAGGTGATCCGCAACCTCGTCGAGCAGGCGGTCCTCGCCGACCGGCTCGGCGTCGACGCCATCGGCCTCGGTGAGCACCACCGCGACGACTACGCGGTCACCGCCCCGGAGATCGTGCTCGCCACGATCGCCGGCCGCACCGAACGGATCCGGCTCGGCACCGCGGTCACCGTTCTCAGCTCCGACGACCCGGTACGCGTCTTCGAGCGGTTCGCCACGCTCGACGCGCTCTCGGACGGTCGCGCCGAGATCATGCTGGGCCGGGGCTCGTTCACCGAGTCGTTTCCGCTCTTCGGTTACGACCTGGCCGACTACGAACGGCTCTTCGAGGAGAAGCTCGAACTGATGGCGCGGCTGCTCACCGAGGAACCGGTGAGCTGGCAGGGCACCGTCCGGGCCCCGCTGACGCGCCAGCAGGTCTATCCGAAGACCGAGTCGGGCCGGATCCGTACCTGGGTCGGCGTCGGCGGCAGCCCGGAGTCGGTGGTCCGGGCCGCGCGGCTCGGCTTCCCGCTGTCGCTGGCGGTGATCGGTGGTGACCCGGCCCGCTTCGCGCCCTACGCCGAGCTGTACCACCGGGCGCTCGCCGAGTTCGGCCGCGAGCGGCTGCCGATCGCCGCGCACGTGCCGGGCTTCATCGCCGCCACTGACGCCGAGGCCGTCGACCTGCTCTGGCCGAACGCCCGGGACATGCTCAACCGGATCGGCCGCGAGCGCGGCTGGCCGCCGATGACCCGGGCCCGGTTCGAGGCCGACGTCGCCGAGGGGGCCTGGCATGTCGGTTCGCCGGAGACGGTCGCCCGCAAGATCGCGAGTACGGTCCGCGCCCTCGGCCTGCAGCGCTTCGACCTCAAGTACGCCAACGGCACGATGCCCCACGAGCACCTGATGACCGCCATCGAGCTCTATGCCACCGAGGTCATCCCGAGGGTCCGGAAGCTGCTGGCCGGCTGACGCCACCGGCCCGTCCGGTCATGTCCCGGTTCGTCCTGCCCGGGTCCTGTCCCGAGGCGCGGCCGGTCCGTCCGGCGCCGGTCACCGCGCACGTTCGGGGCGTACGCCGATGCCGATCAGCCAGGCGGGGACGGCCTGCAGCGCCGGGATCCGCTGCGCCAGGCGGATCGGGGCCGGGGCGTCGACGCGGCCGGTGGCGCGCAGCAGCGGGTCGACAACCCGCCGCTGCGCGGCGCGCTGGACGTTCTGGGTCAGCACGGTCGGAAGCTGCCGGCGCTTCTGTACGGCGGCGAGGTCGGCTTCGGTGACCGGCTGCCCGGCGGCGAGCGTCGGGCCCAGCATCCGGGCAGCGGCCGCGGCGTCCTGCACCGCCAGGTTGATGCCGACGCCGCCGATCGGGGACATGGCGTGTGCGGCGTCGCCGATGAGCAGCACACCCGGTGCGTGCCAGCGCCGCAGCCGGTCCACCTTCACCGTCAGCAGCTTGACGTCGTCCCAGGTCGCCAGCTCGCCAACCCGGTCGGCGAGGACGGGGTGACGGCGCGCCACCTCGTCCCGCAGCGCCGCCAACCCGGCCGCACGGACCGTCTCGTAGCCGCCCTTGGCGATGACGTACGCGCACTGGTGGTAGTCGCCGCGGTCGATGGCGAGCAGCAGCCCGCCGGAGCCGACCCGCATGGCCAGGCCGTCACCGTCCCCGGGCCGGCGCGAGATGCGGAACCAGAGCACGTCCATCGGAGCGCCGTAGTCGACCGGGCGCAGGCCGAGCGCGTGGCGTACCACCGAATCGCGGCCGTCGCAGGCGACGGTGAGCGACGCCTCGATCTCCAGCTCGCCCTCGGGGCCGGTGGCGTGGACGCCGGTGACGGCGCCGGACGCGTCGCGGCGCAGAGCGGTGACGGTGGTGGAGCGCAGCAGCGTGAAGGCCGGGTACGTCGCCGCCTCGGTCGCGAGCAGCTCCAGGAAGTCCCACTGGGGAACGAAGTAGAGGTAGTTGTGCGGCGCCGGCAGCCGGGTGAAGTCCGCGACGGTATAGGTGCCGTCGTCGAAGGTGACCCGCAGCGCAGCGGCCCTGCGTCCCGGTAGTCCCGCCATCCGGTCGGCGAGCCCGATGTCGTCGAGCAGGTCCAGCGTGGAGGGATGAACGGTGTCGCCGCGGAAGTCGCGGAGGAAGTCGGCGTGCTTTTCCAGCACGGTGACCTGCACCCGTTGCCGGGCGAGCAGCAGTCCCAGGACGAGGCCGGCGGGTCCACCGCCGACGACACAGACAGTGGTCCTCACAAGACCCTCCCCGATGGCGCCGCGTTGCCATCGAAGCCTGACACACGTCGGGCGGGTACCGCGATGCCCCGACGTCACTGAACTCGAACCGGTGGTAGCCGTACGGGGCCGGGACTGGCGGCGGCGCGTAGCCGGGTGGGACGTGGCCCGGACCGGCCGCGTGGCCCGGAGGCGGGGGAACCGGCCACGGGGTGTAGCCCTGCGGCGGCTGACCCGGTGCCGGTGCCGGGCCGTACCCGGAGGGCGGTCCGTACCCGGGCGGGGGTTGGCCAGGTGCTGCCGCGTACGGGTACTGCCCCGGCACCGCGAGGTAGCCGTAGGGGACCGGGCCGGGGGCGGGGAAGTATCCCGGTGCGGCGGGGGACGGCGGGTGGCCGAATGGGTGGTGTTCGCCAGCCAGGACCTGGTCGATCACCTCGTCCGGGAGGGCGGCGGCGAGCGCCACGTCCCGGCGGTGACGCCGGCGGTTCCAGATGAGAAAGGCAGTCAGGCTGACCAGGATCGCCAGGACCAGAACGACGCCGACGCCGATCGCGATCAGCTGCTGGTCGGTGACGCCGCCCAGGCTGGCGTACCCGGTCACGTCGGCGCCCACGTTTCGTCTGCCCTACCCGTCAGTGCACCGGTTGCGGCGTCCTGGTGGTGATCATGCCAGCCAGGCGGGTGCCGCGGCGCCCCGCGACGGTCCCGTCCTGATTGGCCAAGGTCAGACCGCGCTCGGCTTGCGTGAGTGACGCGGGCGGCCGCCGAGGTGGGCCCGATCCTCCACACCGGTCCGGCCACGCACGTCAGCGCGTCGGCGGACCGGGATAGGCCGGCACCGTGCTCTCGATCAGGTCGTAACCGAGGTCGGGGCGGATGCCGTCCGGGTTGGTCAGCCCGGCCGCGTCGTACCAGGATCGGTCCGCCTCCGGATGCGGGCCGACCACCCCGACCCGCCCGGCGCCGTAATCCGCCACCAGGGCGGCGGCCGTACCGGTGTCGTAGGTGGCGAGGACGGTGGCGGTCGTGCCGGCGGAGAGCCGGAACTGCGTGCCGTCCTGGAAGTACATGTGCCGCTCCTGCCCGCGCCAGCGCACCTCGATGATCGCGTCGCCGGTGCCGCGCACGCTCGATTCGCTGCCGTAGACGTACCCGTCGACGGTGATGCCGGGCAGCAGACCGAAGCCCGGCTCGTCGCCGGCGAGGTATGCGCCCAGGCAGAAGCCCAGGTAGTTGCCGCCGTCACGGACGAAGCCGCGGATGTCGTCGGCGTGCTCGCGCAGCCGGT
Source organism: Melissospora conviva (assembly GCF_049523535.1). Lineage (NCBI taxonomy): Bacteria > Bacillati > Actinomycetota > Actinomycetes > Micromonosporales > Micromonosporaceae > Melissospora > Melissospora conviva. Next base: position 304,801 of record NZ_JBLLDT010000002.1, on the reverse strand, counting down.
TCCAGGCCGGCCGGACCTGGCCGCCGCCGGGCTGGGCGTACACCACGGCCTCCGCGAGGGTCTGCGCCGAGATCTGCCGCTTCTCGTCTGGGCCGCAGAACGCGGTCCGGAACCGCAGCGGCGAGTTCTCCAGCAACTTGGCCACCGTCTCGGAGCAGCCGTCGCAGCTGACTGGCCCCCGGTACACGAGGGCCAGGGGGCGGTCGTCGGAGAGTAACCGGTAACCGGTGTACCCGGACGCGCCGGCCAGCCCGGCCGCAACGACGGTGGCGCCGATCAGGAAGAGCCGCCGGTTCACCATCTGCGCTTTGTCCGTCGTCGCGGGCTGCGGCTGCTGTGGGCGTGGTAGACCGTGCCGGTCCGCTCCGGTGGCGCGGCGTACTGTGCCGCATTCGGTGGCCGGGCGGTCCCGATCGCCGTGGACGGCCGGGACCGCAACTCCGGACCGTCCGGCGCGCCCACCGCCGGCTCCGGGACGTCCGCCCCACGCATCGCCAGGGCTGCCACGGTCGCCACGTCGGTCGCCGGCGGGAGCGGTGCAGCCCGGTTCCGGTTCGCCGCCGCAACGGCCTGCTGCCGGGCATAGTCGGTCAGGACCACGACGATTCCCTCCAGCGGGCCCCGTCCCACCGTCGCCTTCCACGCCAGCCCGATGACGAGGACGGCGATCACCTGCACCAGGCAGCCGGTGGTGGCGTCGTAGTTGTCGAAGTCGGAGTTGATGAACACGATGTGCGCCGCGTAGAAGGTCAGCGTCAGGCTGCCGACCGCCGCCAGCGGGTACTGCACGGCGCCGACCAACCGGCGGACGCCCGGATGCGTGAGTGAGCCGGCGAGCAGCATGACGCCGAGCAATGCGATGGCGATGCCCGCGTTGCCGACGATGTCGACCGGCGTGCCGGTGTGCCGTCCGTCGACCGCGAGCCACCACCACGTCGAGGTGGGCGTGGTGCCGTTGCCACCGAAGGTGAGCAGTTCGGTGGTCTCCGCCTCGCTCAGTCCGCTGCGCTCGCGGGCGGCCCAGATCTGCGCGAGCCCGCCGAAGCGCTGCAGCAGCAGCGAGGAAGCCGTGGCGGCGGCGACCGCGAGGGCGCTGCCGACAGCGATGAGCAGGAGCGCGGTCCGTCGCCGGTTCAGATCGAGCCGCCCGATCACCAGGCCGGCGCAGAGAAAGGCCAACCACGGCAGCGCCGGGTAGAAGCCGACGAGCGTCAGTTCGCTCAGCACAGCCATCGGTGACTCGGCCAGATACCCGAACGTGATGTTGCCGAGGCTCGGCTCGGGCAGGTGCGGCTGCCAGAGTTGGACGGCGGCGGGCATCGCGGTTGCCATCACCACGCCGATGCCGGCGATCGCCCACGTCGGGAGGAAGGTCAACGGGATCGCCAGCAGGATCATCATCCCGATGTAGGGGAGCACCACCGAATCCAGCATCACGTCGATCTCGCCCAGTACCAGCCCGATCGCACCGATGCAGAGCGCGCGGACGCAGAGCGCCGTCGCCGGGGGTCGGCCGGCTCTGGGCGCGACCTGCCGACGGCCGGTGGCGAAGGTCATCCCGACCCCGATGAGCACCGCGAAGGCGGCGGCGGCCCGCCCGCTGAACGCGGTGTGCGACCACGTCGGCTGCCCGGCCGCGTCGGCCTCGTAGAGCGCGTGCAGCATGATCATGCCGAGCAGGGAGATGCCTCGGGCGGCATCGATCCCCACCAGCCGCCTGCGCCGGCCCGGCGTGGCCGGTCGCCTCGTAACAGGTCCGTTGGCCGGTCCCGCCGAGCGCAGGGTGGTCTCGGTCATGATGACATCACCGCCTCCAGCAGATCGAGGCCCAGATCCAGGCCGAGCGGGGCGGGAACCGGTAGTCCGGCGTCGCGGTACCAGTCCTCGGTGGCCTCCGGGTGCGGTCCGACCACGCCCACCCGGCCCGACCCGAACCCGGTAACCAGGGCGGCGATCGTCCCGTTCGGATAGGTGGCCACCACGGTGCTCTCGGCATCGGGCCGGATCAGGAAGTAGGGGCCGTCCTGGAAGTACAGCGTTCGCGGCCGGTTGCGCCAGAGGACGCTCACCAGGGTGTCGCCCGCCGTGTCGACACCCGCGCCGACCGAGGCGATGTACTGGTCGGTGTCGCCGGGCAGCAAACCGAATCCGGGAGTCGCTCCGGCCAGGTAACCGCCCAGGCAGAAGCCGAGATAGCGGCCACCCGACCGGACGAAGTGCCGGATGGCGGCGCGGTGCCGGCGCAGGTGCCGGTAACCGTCGTCGAGGTCATCCCCGCCGGGCTGCGCGTAGAGCGTCGCACCGGCCAGGGCGCGCGGGGAGAGCGAGATCTCCTCTTTCGGGCCGACGTACCGGACGTCGAAGTCCCAGGGGCTGGATCTCAACAGCGCGGCCACCGCCTCCGGGCAGCCGGGCAGGGATGCCGGTCCCCGGTAGACCAGCGCCGACGGCTGCCCGCTGCGGCGCTGCTGACCGGGAACCCGTGCCGTCCGCGCACTCCCGCTCCGGTCGGGCCGGGAAGTCATGACGCTTCCCCGGGCAGTGGGTTGTCGAGGGTCAGAGCGGTGCAGCGGATCCCGCCGCCACCCTTGGCGAGCTCGGTGGTCTCCAGTTCCACCACCCGCAGGCCGTGCGCGGCGAGTGCTGCGGCCAGCCGGGGTGCGCCCCGGGTCATGGTCACCACGCTGCCGTCACTGATCAGGTTGAGGGCGAAACGCTCCGCCTCCTCGACGCAGACCTCGATCAACTCCATGCCGAGGTCGTGCAGGCGCTCCCGGCTCGGCGCGTCGAGGGCCTCGGGGCAGTAGGCGAGCAGCCGTGACGGCGCGATGACGGCCACCGCCAGGTCCAGGTCGTACCAGCGGGTGCTGACGGTACGCAGCGGCACCACCTGATAGCCCAGCTCCTGCGCCAGGACCGCGTGCATCCGGCGGTCGGTGCGCTGTCCGTATCCGGCCAGCAGCAGGTCACCGCAGGCCAGAGCGTCACCCTGACCGCTGAACGGGTACGGCGCCTCCAGCACGTCGTAGCCGTGCCGGGTGAGCCAGTCGCGGAAGTACGACATCTCGGCCTTGCGCTCCGGCGGCGGCTGGCCGAGCACCGCACAGTCGCCGCGGACCAGCGCGGCGTTGGCGGTGAAGACCATGTCCGGGCACTCCGGTGCGGAGTGCATCGTCCGGATCTCGCGCCCCGCCGCACGGTGGGCCGCGACGATCGTCGCGTGCTCGGCGACCGCGGCGCCCGGTTCCGGCTGCACGGCGGTGTGCATGTACGGGTTGATCTCGTACTCGACGCGGAAGTGCCGGGCATCGGAGACCAGCAGTTTCCTGTTCACGGCTGTCCTTTCTCTTGGTTCGGACGGAATGCCGCCGCGCCGACGGAGGGCGGATCGGCGAGACGCCGGTGCCCGGTTTTCACGTCACCGCCTGGGCGGGGATGCCGCGCCACCGGGTGCCCGGTGTGAGTTCCTCGCCCTTCATCAGCAACGAGAGCGAGCCGAGCGCGACGTCGTCGCCGACGACCGCGTCGTAGAGCACGATCGCCCGGGTGCCCACGGTCGCGCCGTTGCCGATCCGGAGGGCGGACATCTTCATCACCCGGTCTTCGAAGAGGTGGGTCTGCAGCGACACGTCGACGCCGACGGTGGCGTCGTCGCCGATCTCGACCAGATCGAACTCGGTCAGGTAGGTGGTGCCGATCCAGGTGCGGCGTCCGACGCGCACGCCGAACCATCGCAGCACCGGTGGCAGGAACGGTGTACCCACCAGGACCCCGACTCCGATCGGCACCGCGGCGGCCTCGTAGAGCCCGGTGACGAATTCCGTACGCCGCACGAACGGGCTCCAGAGTGGCTCCACCCGGGGCTCGTAGGTGCCGACGACATTGCGTTTGATCGACGCGCAGCAGATGATGACGGCGACTGCCACGGCCACGGTCATCAGCGGTGACACCAGCGCCGGAATGGGCAGGGTCCGGCCGCCGGCGAGCTCGGAGAGCGCCAGCAGGTAGAGGTAGGCGGCGGCGCCGAGCATGGCGGCGGGCAGCGTGCCCCGGACGAATTCGATGCCGAGCCGCTTGGCCACCACGGTCCGTGACGGGCGGAAGGTGTGCTCTTCGGCGTACGATCCGCTGCTCTGTCGCACCGGCAGATGCATCGCGGGTGATCCCAGCCAGGACGTCCCGTCGGGAACGCCGTCGTTCGGTGGCAGGGTGCCGACGCCGACCAGCGAGCCGCTGCCCAGGCTCGTGCCGGCCGGCACGAAGGCGGCGTTGCCGACGAAAGCCCGGTGCCCGACCCGGGTGGGCAGGAACGCGACCCGCCCGTTGGCGTAGGTGGCCGCGCCGACGCTGGCCATGTCGGCGACGAAGCTCTCCTGTCCGAGGATGAGCAGGTCCGGGTCGAGGTGCGCGGCGGTGGAGACCTCGGCACCCCGGCCGACCCGGGCGCCGAGCATCCGCAGCCACGGGCTGGTGTAGAGCGTCGCGTAGAGGGAGTTGGTGAAGGCGAGACTGAACTCCAGGAGCTTGTCGCTGATCCACTTGCGCACGCCGAGTCCGGAACGCACCGGATGCACGCCGACCGGGGTCCGGTGCAGCACCAGCCGCTTGCCGGCCGCCACCACGACGCAGACGGTGAGCACGTAGACGGCGCCGGCGGGCACGGTGGCGAGTAGCCCGGCGATGACACCCCAGGTCAGCAGCACCCACCAGACCAGCAGCACGCTCGGCGCGATCATCGCGATGGTGCCGACCTCCAGCGCGACGAGGCCGGCCAGGCCCGCGGCCAGGTGGTGGATCCGCCACCGCCGGGTCGGGCCGGGGCGCTCCAGCATCCGGTCGGCCACGTGGCCGAGGGAGCCGACCGCCGCGGCCGGCGAACCCGACCAGCGTGCCCAGGCCGGCACCGACTCGGACTCGCCGAGCACGGACTGGGCGCCGAGCGCGCCGTGGGCGCCGACCGTGGTACCCGGCTCCAGAACCGCGTTCGCGCCGACGAACGCACCGGTCCCGACCCGGATCGGGGCGATGTGCACCCAGCCCTCGGCTACCCGCCAGGCACGCAGCGAGACGCCATACCCGATCGAGGCGTCGGGACCGACCCGCAGGAGCCCGGGCAGGCTGATCGCACTGGTGGCGATCGTTGTGCGGTGGCCGACGCGGGCGCCGAGCAGCCGCAGGTAGGGCGCCATCAGCGGGGAACCGCTGAGCACCGTGAGCGGGCTGATCGCCAGCAGCAGGTTCTGCGTCCAGAGCCGGATGTACGTGGCGCTCCAGAGCGGGTACCGGCCCGGCCGGATCCCCGCTGTCAGCGGCCGGACCAGCAGCAGCGGCACCACCCAGCGCACCGCGAGGTAGCTGAAGAGCACCGCCGCCATCAACTGCGCCAGCACCTGCACGGAGACGACGCCGTCGTTGCGGGTGTAGACGTAGGAGACGGGCAGGGTGATGACCAGCAGCAGCAGGTAGATCACGGTGGCCTGGGCGGCTCCGGTGCGGGCGATGCGCCGGCTCGGGTGCCGCAGCGCGGCCGGCTGCCGGGGTGCTGCCGCCCGCTGCGGGGCGGCACCGAGGTGCGCGGCGAGGTCCCGGACGGTCGGGTGCTCGTATAGGTCGCGCAGCGCCGGGCTGTTGCCGATCCCGCGGGCGCGCAGCGCCGAGACGACCGTGGCCGCCAGGAGCGAGTGCCCGCCGAGGTCGGTGAAGAAGTTCGCCTCGACCGAGAGGGCTGTCGCTTCGACGCCGAAGGCCTGCGCCCAGACCCCTCGGACCCGTTCCTCCAGTTCGTTCTCGGCGGCGGCGACAGGCCCTGAGGCCCGGGTCAGCCGTCGGCCGCTCGGCACCGGCAGCCGGCTACGGTCGACCTTGCCGCTGGGCATCGTGGGCAGCGCGGGGATGACGTCGGCGAAGGACGGCACCATGTAGGCGGGCAGGCGCTGTCGCAGCGTGTCGCCCAGCCGGGCGACGAGTGCGTCGTCGTTTTCCCGGACTCCACCGGCCGCCTCCGCGCTGACCAGGTAGATCGTCAGCTCGCGGGGTGCGTCCGGGTCCTCGGCGACCGGGACGAGCGCCGCCACCGCCTCGGCCACCGCCGGGTCCTCCAGAAGCACACTCTCGATTTCCCCGAGGTCCACCCGGTGGCCCCGGATCTTGACCTCGGCGTCCGCGCGGCCCAGGTACTCGATCTCGCCGTCGGCGGTGAGGCGGCCCAGGTCGCCGGTGCGGTACAACCGTCCACCGGGGACGGCGGAGTGCATGATGAAGCGCTCAGCGGTCAGCTCCGGCCGGCCGACGTACCCGCGCGCCAGCCCGGGGCCGCCGATGCAGATCTCGCCGACCTCGCCGTCGGGCACCGGCTGTCCCACCTCGTCGAGCAGCACCGCCGAGTATGTCGGCAGGGGCCGGCCGATGGTGACCGGCCGGCCGGGCCGCAGTTCGCACCAGATCGCCGTGACGGTGGCCTCGGTCGGACCGTAGGTGTTCAGGATCCGGCGGCCGGGACGGCTCCATCGCTCGACCAGTTGCCCCGGGCAGGCCTCTCCGCCGACGAGCAGGTTGCGGATGCGCGGCAGCTCCCGGGGAATGGTGGCCAGCAGGGTGGGCACGCAGTACAGGACGGTGATCCGGGCCTCGTCGAGGAAGTCGGCGAGTTCGGCGCCGAGCCGGCGGGAGTCGGTGGGGCCGGCGACCAGGGTGGCGCCGACGGCCCAGGTCGGCCAGATCTCCTCGATGGAGAAGTCGAAGGCGATGGTCATGCCCTGGTAGACCCGGTCACCGGGTCGGACGTCGTAGACGGTCGGGACCACGTCGAGGAAGTTGCAGATGCTCGACTGGGCCACCTCTACGCCCTTGGGTCGGCCGCTGGAGCCGGAGGTGTAGATGACGTAGGCGCTCGGATCGGGATCGAGGTCGTGCGGCGGTCGATGGGCCGGCCCCGTGAGGCATTCGCCGACCAGCAGCGCGAGACGGTCCAGGCCGGCGGTGCGGTCAATCAGCTCGGGCGAGGTGAGCAGCAGATCGACGGCGGAGTCCTGGGCGATGTAGGCGATCCGGTCCGGCGGCGATTCGGGATCGATCGGTACGAACGCGGCGCCGGCCTTGCCGACCGCGAGCAGCGCCACGTAGGTCTCGACCGACCGTTGCAGCAGGATCGCGACCCGTCGACCGCTGCCGATTCCCAGCCCGCGCAGATGATGGGCCAACCGGTTGGCCCGCTCGTCCAGCTCCCGGTAGGTCAGCCGCTGGTCGCCGCACTCCAGGGCGATGCGGTCCGGATGCCGATCACAGCCGCGTTCGAAGACGTGGTGCAGCCGCCGGGGGAGCTGGTGACGCGGAGGGTGCTCGTCCGGGTGATGCCGATCGGGACGAACGGCGGGCATGACGAACTCGACCGTGAGAGCCTCGCGGAAATGGGTCTCCGGTACGGGTGCGGCCGGAGCGCTCGTCATGGCTGCCGGGCGGTCGAACAGATTCATCTCACTCCATGCCGCGGCGGGCGAGCTATCAGCGGAACCCGAACCGCAATCCGCGACGCCGCTGGCGCGTCGGGCAGGCCGCAGCGAATGAAGGCGCGCCGCGGGGAAACGTACGAAAGAGACCTATGGTTACTTTGCTGTCTTTATCCGAACTTATGGAAACATTATCAGTTCATTAGGCGGCAACCCGGCGCTTCGTTTGATGTCGGCTTCCTGACTTTCGCCCCATTGACAACCGCCCGTCAGAGCGTCTCTGAACTGTGGAAACAGCCGGGTGAGCCATCCGCTGACGGGTAGCCTCATAAGATCAAACCGCGCTGCCGCTCCACCGATCTCCTCGCCGTGATCGTCACGAGGCGGATCCTGCGTCCGGGGCGCACCTGATGTCCCGCCGCCCCCCGGCGCGGCGGATGTGGTGCACGGAGGGAGCTCGATGGTCACCGTCCAGCCGCCGGCGGGCAGCGACCCCGTCGCCGGCAGCCGATGGCACGTGCTGTCCCGTAAGGACACCCTGGGCCGACTCGATGCGAACCCGCGGGGACTCTCTTCGGAGGAGGCCGCCCGGCGCATCGCCCGTTACGGCCGCAACGAGCTCGCCGAGGCCGAGGCGACGTCGCCGCTGCGGGTGCTGGCCCGTCAGTTCGTCAGCCCGCTGATCGGCATCCTGGTCGTCACCTTCGTCATCACCGCGGTGCAGCGGCACTGGGTCGACGCGGGCGCTATCGCGCTGGTGCTGCTGCTCAACGCGGGTATCGGCTTCTGGCAGGAGCGCAAGGCCGAACGCTCGGTCCGCGCCCTGAAGCGCCTCAGCGCGCCCATCTGCCGGGTGCTGCGCGACGGCGCCGAACACGAACTGCCGGCCGCGGAGCTGGTGCCGGGAGACGTCGTGCTGCTGGAGAGCGGCGAGCGGGTCCCGGCCGACCTGCGGCTGCTGGAGGTCAACGGCCTGCAGGTCGACGAGTCGATGCTCACCGGTGAGGTGCTCCCGGTGACCAAGCAGGTCAACCGGCTTCCCGCCGATACCCTTTCCGCCGAGCGCACCAACATCGCCTTCAGCGGCACCCTCGTCACCGCCGGCCGCGGCCGGGCCCTGGTCGTCGCCACCGGCGCCGACACCGAACTCGGCATGATCAACGAGCTGGTCCAGGGGCCTGCCACCCGCTCACCGCTGGAGATCCTCACCCACTCCCTGGAGCGGCGCATCGGGGCCGTCGTCGCCACCGCCGCCGTGGCGATCTTCGCGGCCGGGCTGGTGCTCGGCCAGGACCCGTCGGAGATGTTCCGCACCGCCGTGGCCCTGGCGGTCGCCTCGATCCCCGAGTCGCTGCCGATCGTGCTGACCGTCGCGATGAGCCTCGGCGTGGCCCGGATGGCCCGCCACCACGCCGTCGTCCGGTCGCTGCCGGCCGTCGAGACGCTCGGCTCCACCACAGTCATCGGCTCCGACAAGACCGGCACCCTGACCCGCAACGAGCTGACCGTCCAGCTGATCTGGACCGCTGGCGGGTCCCTCGACCTGCGCGAACCCGGTGCCGCCGAGGCGCCCCTGACCTCCACGGTCCGCCGGGCACTGCGGGCTGGCGCGCTGACCAACGAGGCGACCCGCGCGCCCGCCGGGGCGTTCACCGCCGCCGGCGAGCCCCTCGACTTCACCGGCGACGCCGTCGACGTGGCGATGCTGCGGGCCGCAGTCCGCCTCGGCGCGGTCACCGCCGACGAGCGCGACGCCCGCTGGGTTGCCCACACCCCGTACGAGCCGGAGCTGCGCCTGTCGCAGACGGTGCGCACCGAGCCCGACGGGCGGCGTGTCCTCTACGTCAAGGGCTCCCCGGACGTCCTCGCCGACCTCTGCACCCACCTCGCCGGCGACGACGGCGACCACCCCTTCGACCCCGCCCCGGTACGCGCCGCCAACGAGCGGCTCGCCGCCGAGGGGATGCGGGTGCTCGCCACCGCCATGCGGGTGCTCGACGCCGACGAGGAGGTGACCCGGCCGCTGCCCGCGCCGACCGGGCTGACCTTCCTCGGGCTCCAGGCGATGGAGGACCCGCCCCGGCCCGGTGTCGCCGAGGCGGTCGCCGACTGCAAGCGCGCCGGGATCGACGTCGTCATGATCACTGGTGACCATCCGGCCACCGCCGCCTCCATCGCCGCCCGGCTCGGCATCGGCACCGGCGCTCCGCCCGTCACCGGGCGGGAGATGGAGACCCTCGACGACGCGCTGCTGGCCGTACGGCTGCGGGAGAGCGGGGTGGCGGCCCGGGTGACCCCGCAGGACAAGCTGCGGATCGTGCGGACCCTGCAGGGTGAGCGGGAGATTGTCGCGGTCACCGGCGACGGGGTCAACGACGCGCCGGCGCTGCGGGCCGCGTCGATCGGCATCGCGATGGGACGCTCCGGCACCGCCGTCGCCCGCGAAGCCGCCGACATCGTCCTCACCGACGACAATTTCGTCACCATCGTCGACGCCGTCAAGCAGGGGCGGGTCACCTTCAACGCCATCCGCAAGGCGACCTTCTTCCTGCTCGCCACCGGGCTGTCGTCGCTGCTGGCGGTCGCGGTCAACCTGATCGCCGAGCAGCCGCTGCTCTTCCTGCCGGTGCAGCTGCTCTTCATCAACGTGGTCACCAACGGCGTACAGGACATCGCCCTGGCCTTCGAACCGCCGGAGGGCGACGAGCTGCGCCGGTCGCCGCGGGCAGTGGGGGAGGGGCTGCTGTCGCGGGTGCTCTGGCTGCGTACGGTGCTGGCCGGCATCTGGATGGCCGTCACCATCCTGGTCACCTTCCGCTGGGCCCTCGACCACGGCTACGACGAAACCCACGCCCGTACGCTCACCGTCACCGTCTTCGTGATGCTCAACTTCTGGCTGGTGCTCAGCGCGCGGGCGGAGAACCGGTCCCTGTTCACGATGAATCCGTTCGGCAACCGGTTTCTGCTCGGCAGCGCGCTCGGTGCGCTCGCGCTCTACTGGGGTGCCACGGCATGGCGGCCCGCGGCGGAGCTGCTCGGCTTCGTGCCGCTGTCGGGCACCGAGTGGGCGGCGTGCTGGGGGCTGGGCGCGCTGATCCTGGTGATCGTGGAGATCGACAAGTTCGTCCGCCGACGTGGTCGGGCCGGTTCCGGACCAGGGATCGACGGCCGTCCGGGCCGCGGGAAGTGGGCGGTACCGGGGTAAAGCGGCTGGTCAGGGCAGTGCCAGACTTGTCCGGCGTCGCGGTGCACCAGGCGTGCGACGGGGGAACGAGGTAAGGCAATGGCACAGGCAGTCGGTGGCAACGGTGGGCCGGAGTACGCCGGGATGATCGACGCGTTGCGGGACTTTCTGGACCGGGTTGCCGGGGCGAGGCCGGACACCGAGACCATCAACCGGCTGACCGGCGATCTTGAGCGCTGGGGCACCGAGCTGGCGGAGCACGCGGTGCCCGAGGAGCGGCAGCTCTTCGCCCACCGTACCGACCTTCGTGGGCGTGGTCAGACCATGATCCCGCCGATCGCCGTCACCGAGCGCGACGACACCCGGATCCGCGGGACCGTCACCTTCGGCCGCTACTTCCTCGGCCGCGGGGATGCCGCCCACGGCGGTTCGATCGCGCTGGTCTTCGATGAGGTGCTCGGGCGCTTCGCCAACCTGGGCGGGCGCCGGACCGGCCGGACCGCGTACCTGAACGTGGAGTTCCGGTCGGTCACGCCGCTGGACCGGGAGCTGACGGTGACCGGCGAGTTCGTGAAGGAGGAAGGGCGCAAGCGCTACCTGCGCGGTGAGCTCTGGGACGGCACGACGCTCTGCGCCGAGGCGGAGGCCCTGGTCGTCGAACTCCGCCCCGGCGCCAAGTGACCGCCGCCCGCTAGGAGCCCCGAGAGGGCCGAGACGGGCGCCTTGTCACCGGTCCCGGAGCGGTACCTGGCCGGGCGCGACCGGCGCGAGTCGGAGCCCGGCCGAGGCGACCTCGCGCAGCTCCGTCATGGTCGGCGGTGTCGTGCATCGAGCATCGAGGGTTGCCCGGTACCGGGCGAAGGTCGGTGCGGCAGCCAGCGGGGCCGGGCCCTCCTCGCTGTCCAGCAGCTCGACGAAGGTGACGCCGTCTTCGAGTTGGTAGGCGGCATACCCGAAGCCGGGGATCGCCGCCTCCTGTAGTTCGCGGAAGACCTGGCGGAGCAGGCCGAGATGCTCCTCGACGTGCTGCTCTTTGACCTCGTACCGGATCAGGATCTGCACGACGGAACCCCCCTGCATATTTCGCCGGACACTCTGTCTTTGACACTACACCCTGTCCAGCCAAAGTAGGATGCCGTCATGGAGACACCTCGGCCGTACGCGCAACGGCTTCGCGCCGAGTCGGCGGCGCAGACCCGGCTCCGCATCCTGGACTCGGTCTACGACCGGCTGCGGCAGTCGCCGGCCGAGCGGGTGGCGGTGGACCGCGTCGCCCGCGACGCCGGGGTGTCGCGCTCGACGGTCTACCTGATCTTCGGCGACCGGAGCGGTCTCTTCGACGCCGTCGGCGCGGACCTGCTCGACCGTGCTGGCTTCGCGGACGTGCTCGCGGCCGTCGACAACCCCGACGCCCGGGCGGCGATGCGTGCGTTCATGCGCGCCACCGTCGACATGTACGCGGCGAGCCGGGACGTCCTGCGCTCGCTCTACTCCATGGCGCAGTTGGACCCGGAAGCTGTCGGCGGCGCCATCGCCCGCTTGGAGAAAGGCCGGCTGGAGGGCATGCAACGGGTTGCGGCCGGGCTCGCCGCGGCCGGTGAACTGCGCGACGACGTGACCGTCGACGAGGCGACCGACGTGCTGTGGCTACTGAGCAGCTTCGACAGCTTCGACCTGCTCCATCACGGGCGCGGCCGCACTGCGGGGTCGGTGGCGGCCACCCTCAGCCGCGCCGTCGAGCAGAGCATCCTGGCGCCGATCTGAGCGGGCACGCGATGAGCTCCGCTGCCATGTGCCCGCATTTCTACGACGTGCTTGGCCGCTTGGCCAACCCGCGCGGACGCCTGCCCAACGGACCGCGTACCTGAATGCGAGCTCCCGTCCGTCACACGGCTGGGTCTGCTGGGGCGCGAGCTGACGGTGACCGGCGAGTTCGTGAAGGTTGCTTGTCGGGGGCGAACGTCGAGTTTGCTTCACTCGGCAGGGCCAGGTCCCGTGACACGTTACCCATCGTGACCTCGGAAGGGATTCCTGTCCCGAATTGGTGATCTTGTCCTATCAGTTTGTGATCAAGCTAGCCCACACAGTTGATCTTTGCCTATCATGCTGCCGGCCAAAGTGGACGTGTGGAGGTTTCGGTGGCTCGGCGAGCGGATTCTGGGGATCGGGTCGGAGGCGGCAGGGGGCCGCGCCTGCTTGCGGTCGCGCTGAGCGGGGTGCTCGTCGCGAGCGGACTCGCTGTGCCGCCGGCGGCGGCAAACCCCTCGGGCGGTCTGCCTGATAGCCGGGACCGTTCGGTGCCGGTCTCGACCCTGCCCGTGAAGGTGGATCCTCTTCCTTCGATGCCGGCGTTTGAGCCGGAAGCCGTGAGATGGCCGCAGCCTTCGTCGCAAACGGTCGAACTGCCACTGGGTGCGAACGGTTCGCGGCGCACCGCGGAGATGGAGATCGGCGGGCTTCCGGTACGTGTCGTCCCGAGCATTGGTCGGGGCGATGATGTCTTGACTGGCCGTGACGTGGCTGACGCCGCACTGAGTGCGCCGGCGAGGGTGAATGTCGAGGTCCTCGACCGCAAGATTGCCGAGGCCGTTGGGGCGGCCCTGGTGTTGGGCGTCGCCCGTGCGGACAACGCGCTGGCGACCGGTGCGGTGCGCCTCGACATCGACTATTCCGCGTTCCGGAGCGCTTACGGGGCTGACTGGGCGTGGCGCCTGAAGCCAGTCCAACTGCCCGCCTGCGCCCTGACGTCACCAAAAGAGCCTTCTTGCGCTGACCCGACGACCCTGACGTATACGAACGATGGCGAGACAAGCGTCATCTCCGCCGAAGTTGAGTTGCCGTCGCAGGTTGTGGCAGGTGCCGACGCGTCGTCCTGGGAGAAGGCAGAGTCCAAGTCCGCAGCGAACGACGTTCTGATTGCGCTTGTAGCTACCAGTGGGGGATCCGAGACGGGGTCATTCGCCGCCACTGATCTGAAGGCGTCGTCGACTTGGGAGATGGCAGGCAACGCCGGTGACTTCAAGTGGTCATATCCGTTTGAGGTACCCGAGGTGCCGGGTGGCCTCGAGCCTTCCGTGGAATTGGGTTACTCGTCCGGCGCAGTGGATGGGCAGACGGCCGGAGGAAATACCCAGCCGGGCGTATTCGGCGAAGGCTGGTCCTATGCGCCGGGATTCATCGAGCGAACCTATAGGCCGTGCTATGACGACTCGGCCAATTCGCCGAAGTGGACCGCGCTCAATTCCGCGGCGGATCTCTGCTGGCGACTGCCAAACGCTCAAATATCGCTCAACGGAAAGACGGCCGAGCTAATCCTCGGCGCCGACAACAAGTGGCGGCTGGCCGACGACAACGGAGAAAAGGTCGAACTTCTCACCGGCGCTGATAACGGGGATCAGAACGACGGCGAGCACTGGAAGATCACCACCAGCGACGGGACTCAGTACTGGTTCGGTCGCCATGCGCTGCCGAATGGACGCGCAGGCACCAACTCCACTGCCATTGTGACGGTTTTCGCCAACCATGCGGGTGAACCGTGCTATTCGTCGACCTCGGCATCGGCGTCCAGGTGCAAGCAGGCTTGGCGTTGGATGCTCGATTATGTAGTCGATCCGCAAGGTAATGAGATTTCCTACTGGTACGGACGCGAGGTCAGCCGCAGTGCGCGTATGGGCTCCGCGTCTTCGAGTGACAGTTACCATCGGTCGATCTTCCTGCAGCGCATCGAGTACGGAACCCGCGTCGACCAGCCGGCGTCTGTTGCCGCGCCGGCGAGGGTGGTTTTCGCCAACACTGATCGTTGTTTCACCACGTCGTGTAGCACCCGGGACGCTGCGAACTGGCCGGATACTCCCTGGGATCTTCAGTGTGACGCGGCACCATGCACAAACAACATGAGCCCTACGTTCTGGACGTCTCGCAGGGTATCCCAAGTATCGACTGAGATCCTCGTCAACGGGGCGTATTCGACGGTGGACGAATGGGCGATCGAAGGACATTTCCCGTCCACGGGCACCGGGCTTTCCCCTGTACTGTGGCTGTCGTCGATCACCCGCACCGGAAAGGTCGGCGGCAGCCAGACGGAGCCGTCTTTGCTGCTGTACGGAACCCGGATGCAAAACCGGGCGGATTACGATCCGCAAGCTTCCATGGCTTCGCACATGAAATACCGGATCACCAGGATTCGCACCGAATCCGGTGGTGAGGTCGAGGCGACGTATTCCGGGGACGACACAAACTGTGTCTTTGGCTCGAATTTTCCGACGCACACCGCGAACCCACGCCGCTGTTTCCCGCAGTGGTACACCAACCCCTCCGGCGCGTCCGGATGGTCCTGGTGGCACAAGCGGGTCGTTACCAAGGTTGTCGAGCGGGATCTCGTCGGCGGAAGCCCGGACCAGGCACACGAGTACAGCTATTCGACGGCCGGATCCAGCACTAATGTGCTGTGGGGTCACGGCAACGGTACCGCCGTGTGGCGATCGTCCCTGCCAACGCGTACATGGTCGGACTGGCGCGGCTACAGCACCGTGATTGTCAGGTCGGGACCTGTCGGTGGCGTGCGGTCGCAGACAGAACATTTGTACTTCCGGGGTCTCAACGGTGATCGGGCGGACATGGACGGCGGCACGCGCTCCGCCACGATTACCGAGTTCAACGGAAGCGTCTGGAACGACGCTCCGCAGTATGCGGGCCACCTGATCAACACGAAGATCTACGACAGGGCCGGCGGAGCTCCCGTGCAGCTCATCAAGACCAATCCCTGGTCGGCCCTGACCGGCACGCGCACCCTGACCACCGATTGGGCTGTGCCGAATGTCCACCGTTCCTACGTGACGCGGACTGCGGGCACGAGCCGGTGGGAATGGGTGGATGGTGCGTGGTCCGCCCGCACTTCGACCGCCGACACGTGGGATGCGACCACGGGGCGTCTGCTTTCCTCTGCCGACAGCGGCAGTGTGCCGGTCAGTGGCGACGAGACCTGTACGCGTTACAGCTACGCGGATCATGCAGCGACCCACAAGTTTGCGTTCGTCTCGCGGATCCAAACTACGCGCAAGCTGTGCACGGAAACCCCGACGTTGCCTGCTGATCTTCTCAGCGACCAGCGGTATTTCTATGACGACCAGGCAAGTCACGGCGCGGCGCCTTCGCGTGGAAACATCACCCGCAGCGAGGTGTACGGCGACAACGGCTGGATCGTGGATGAAAAGGACGTGAAGTACGACCTGTACGGTCGGGTTACCGCCACCACGGATGCGTTGGGCCGCACGGAGAGGGCTGTCTATACCCACAATTCGGACGGGTTGCTTTCGTCAATTCAGGTGATCAACGCTGCTGGGCACGAGAGCACGGTGACGCTTGACGTAGCGCGGGGTGTGCCGTTGACGGCCACTGACCCCAATGGCCTGACAACCACGAGTGAGTACGACACGCTGGGCCGCCTGGTTTCCGTGACCACGCCAGGCAATTCCAGTGGGAAGCCGGACGCGGAGTTCGGGTACACCTTGTCGCAGACCTCGCCGTCGTCGGTCCGCACAAGGGTGCTGGGGCCCAACGGGAACCAAATCGAGTCGTTCGAGATCTACGACGGACTGTTGCGGCTGCGGCAGATGCAGATACCCACGGCCGATGGAGCGCGGACGATCGTTGATACGCGCTATGACGAGCGTGGCCTAGTGGCCAAGGAGTCCGTGTTCTACAACGCGGCATCCCGGCCCACGGCCTCACTGGTAGCCGCGGACGATGCATCGATCGCCGCGCAGCAGAGGTACGTTTATGACGGGCGCGACCGGCTGACGTCCAGCCAACTCTGGTCCCACGGCGCAATGAAGCTCGCCTACAACGTCGTCTATGGCTGGGATCGCACCACTGTCATTCCTCCGCAAGGTGGCACGCCCGTTCAGACGGTCTTCGACGACTCCGACCAAGTGGTGCAGGTTCGGCAGTACCGCTCGACGGACCTTCAGGGCGACTACGACACAACGTCCTACGACTACAACGTGAGCGGCGAGCTTATTCGGATCACCGACCCGGCAGGTGCCCAATGGACCTACACCTACGATCAACTCGGACGTGTGGTGCAGGCCGTTGACCCGGATTCCGGGACGAGCGCCGTCACATACGACGATTTGGGCCAGGTCACGTCAGCGACCGATGGCAATGGCCACACTCTCGCCTATCGTTACGACGAGCTGGGTCGCGTCACGGCGCTCCACGACAACAACTTGTCCGGGACGAAGCGGATCGAGTGGCTGTACGACAGCCTTCAGAAGGGTTTGCCCACGTCGGCAACGCGTTACCACCAGGGTTTGGCGTACCGCAACGCTGTTACCGGATACGACGCGGGATACCGCCCGCTCGGCGCCACTCTCACGATCCCGGCGTCCGATGAGAACGGACAGTTGGCGGGCACGTATGCCACGTCGATGACCTACAGGGCCGACGGTTCGCTGAGTACAGAGCAGCTTCCTGCGGTAGGAGGTCTGCCGGCCGAAACGTTGACCTATGCCTACAACGACATCGGTTTCCCGGTGGGGATGTCGTCCGAGCAGACCACGTACATCGCGGACACCAGCTACCTCCACGATGGTCTCGTCGCGGGTCAGCGGCTCGGTTCGCCGGGTAAGCAGATTCATCGCTCGTACACCTACGCTCCGGATACCCGCAGGCTGCTGAGCTCAAGTGCGAGTGTTGAGAGCGAGGCCATCCCGGATCATTTCACGCCGAAGTTTGGGAACGGCTACGGCTATGACCCGATCGGAAACATCACGTCGATCGTGAGCTCGGTAGACGGAGTCGCAGAACAAACGGAATGCTTCCGGTACGACTACCTGCGCAGGTTGACCGAGGCGTGGACCGAGACGACGACCGACTGTCTGACGCCGCAGCGAAGCGGACCTGACGCCTACCACCGGTCGTGGACGTTCGACGCCATCGGCAACCGGCTCACCCAGACGGACCACAACCCGGTTGCGGGGAACACCACCTGGACCTACCAGGTGGGGATGGCTGCCGGCGTTACCCCTCACCAGCTTGCCGAGGTAACGGCTACGGGTCCCCTGGCCGCAACGACGACCAGGAGCTTCGAGTACGACGACGCGGGCCAGATGACCAGTCGCGTCACTGAGGGTGGGATGCGGCAAGCCCTCAGCTGGACGCCTGAAGGCCAACTGGACGTCATTGCGGATCAGTCGGGAAGTACCGGTTACGTCTACTCTGCAGATGGCAGCCGACTGATCTCCCGCGCTCCCGGGAAGACGACCCTTTACCTCGGTCACGCCGAACTGGTGGTGACGCCGGACAGTGGTGAGCCGCTCGGCACCCGCTACTACGGCGACTTCGCGGTGCGTGATGCTCTCGGGCTCAAGTGGATGGTCGGGGATCACCAAGGCACGGGCCAGGTGCAGATCGACGCTGCGACGCTTGATACGCAGCGCAGGCGGACCATGCCGTACGGCGAGGAGCGCAACGCTGCCCCGGCAGGTTGGCTCGGTACCAAGCATTTCGTGGGAGGAATCAAAGACGACACCGGCTTGATTCACCTTGGCGCGCGGGAGTATGACCCCAGCATCGGCAGATTCATTTCTGTTGACCCTATTCTGGATCTCTCCGATCCCCAGTCGCTTCATGGCTATTCCTATGCTGGTAACAGTCCCGTCACCTTTGCCGACCCGGACGGTCTGAAGCGGATTGAGCACGCCGGTGCGGGCGGTGGCGGTGGCGGGCCGAGGGGAGGAGGGTCACTTCACGGAGGAATGGCGCCGCCTGGCCTTGGCAAGCTTTTTAACGGCATCTACAACCGAATCTTTGGCAAGGCGAAGCCCAAAGCTGCGCCCCGTGCGTCTGCAAAGGCCAAGCCGGATCCGGGCAATCTGCAGTGGTCCGAATTGAAACAAATGCGAAAGGCGACTGCAAAGAAGTCGGTTGCGAAACCAAAGCCGAAGGCTGCATCCAAGCCTCAGTCAGGATCGCGGCTGGCTGCAAAACCGAAGGCAACTGCGAAGCCAAAGGCGACTGCGAAGCCAAAATCATCCGCAAAGCCAAAGTCGTCTCCCAAGAAGCAGCCCGCGCAGAAGTCCAAGAAGCGGGATGACGACCCTGGCGTCGATGACATTGTCGAGGTCATTGACGAAAATTGCCAGGGAAACAGTTTTGAGCCTGGCACCCTGGTTCTTCTTGCGGATGGCAGTCGAAAGCCAATCGAGGCGGTGGAAATCGGCGACCGGGTAGTCGCCACGGACCCCGAATCCGGAGTCACCGGGGCGCGGGAAGTCACCGCCACGATCGAGGGCGCCGGCACCAAGAACCTGGTGAAGGTCGTCGTCGATGATGGTCGTGGCGGCTCCAGGTCGGCCTTGGTGGCCACCGATCATCATCCCTTCTGGGTTGCGAGCCAGGTCACCTGGCGCAACGCCGAGGACCTGCGGCCCGGCGACCAGCTCTTGGCACCCGACGGCTCCCGCGTACGCGTCATCGACATCGTCGCGTATCAGCAGCTGGCGACCGTCTACAACCTCACGGTTGACGACATCCACACATATTATGTTTTCGCGGGCGGGCGTGCCGTGCTCGTGCATAACGTAAACGGAGAATGTGGGCCGGGTGCTAGGACGCCAGCGGAAGTCGGCATCAAGCCGAATGATGCGACGCGGATTCAGAATGCAGCCGACAGGGCTGGGTATCCGATTGTTGTTGTCGGAAGTCGTGCGAATGGATCGGCTCACCCGATGTCGGACTGGGATTATATTCTGTCGGGCCCTTCGAGGGTTCGAGGCAGAATTAAGAATTCGTTGCCACGAGGAGTTGGCGACGGAGAAGGGGCTGGACGAGGTCGGGACTTTTGGCAAGACTATAATCCGAGTCGCCCCGACTATGCAGAGTTGGACAAGACTCGGCCGTATGTGATATTTGTGCCACGGAGGAGGTGAGGGGCCCTGCAAGAATCAGAACGGATAATCAACGAGGTTGCTCAAGGTTTGCGTGACTTTGAGGAGGCTGTGGATTGGTTTTGCTCTCTCGGCAGTGTTTCCCGAGTGGCGGTATTGCGGGAAGTGGTTCGTTACTTGATGCAGGCGCACGTTACCGCGCAGGATGGGCGTGAAGGCTTGTTGCGCTCGGGTGTGAAGCCGACGGTGACGCCAGCGGTTCTGATTGCTCGAGAGCCGACCCTGGAGCAGATGGGCAAAATTGTCAGATTGCCCCCGAGTGAGCATGCCAATTCGTTCCGAGTTTTGCTCTCGGCGTTTGTTGTTGCTGACTCTAGGAGGAGGAAGGTGGAGTGTCGGGGGACGTGCAGTCACTTTTGGCATCATCTAGGGAGGGGGTAAATGGTTATGCCCATGTTGGCCGCCGATAGCAGGCCTGGCGATCTATTTTCGATGCCCGGCACGAATTCGCCAAGTGGATGGCTTCGGCGGCTCGCTCGCGTCTCTACCGAGCGAGGTCTGATCGACTACGGGTTGCCTGCTAAGCGCGCAACTTTCCAATTGGTTCTTCTCGTGCCCCGTCACGCATCCCTGAACGGTGCTTGTGCGGGGAGAAGTTGTCCAGGATCAGGTGGAGACGCTGGTCGGGTAAGCGGCGGCGCAGCGTCTTGAGGAAGGCCATGAACTCGCGTCAGCGTTTGTGGTCGCGGATGCGGTAGTGCAGACAGTGGCCAGGTTGGGTTCGGGGCGGCGATCATCTGCTGGATGCGCTGGTCGCCAAGTGTAGGTGGCCCGCAGCCGGACAGGCTGCCGCTGGGTTCGCCGGGCTCGGGCGGGTTGGGGTTGCAGGTTCAGTGGGCCGAAGTCGTCGACATGGATTAACCGGCGGTCCGCGGGTGGGTGGTCTTAAGGGCCCAGGATGCGGTGCCTCCTTGTGGTGGAGTCCGGGTCGATTTCTGGCTTTCCAGGTCGTGGTGGTCTGCCAGGACGCCCGCGCTCGTGCAAGATCCCCCGGATGGTCTCGACGCTGCTCGCCGGGACGGGAGCCGGCGTCGATCAGATTGTTGCGCTGCTTTGGCCAAAGGCCCGCAGGAGTACGCCCGGCCGAGAGAGCGGGGGCCTGGGCGATGACACAGATCCAGTCGCGCGTCTGCTTATCGATCTGTCTTGATGCGACCTCGCGCCATTTCGGGTCCATCCCATCGGACCCCGTTCGTTGAACGCGTGGATCACGTTCCGCACGTAGTCGTCGGTCACCCGCAACAGGTGGGCGATGTCCGGAGCGGCTGCCTTTGCGCCCACATCAGCATCACGATCCCCCTGCGCAGCTTCACCGGGTCCTTTGCCGTGCGGTTGATCCGCTGCAACCGCTGCCTTTCGGCCATCCTCACCTGCCGAACGAACACTTCTGGGCGCCTGCCCGCCGGTGTACCACCTCCCGCCAAGCGGTAGGAGGCGGCCTGCCAGGCGCATCTTCAGAACCGACGGATTACACGGTCAACGTTCCAAGACGAGGCAAAAGTAGTCCGCCACCTCCACGTGCGGCCCTACGGCGGACGATCGCGATGACGCGTCCCTGCGGTCCGCAAAGGGCGCGAACTGTCAGGGCGAATTCACTGCTCGCCGTCGAGGAGTTCCACCTCGTCGTCGTGGAGGTACTCCGGCGTCAGGTGGGTGTCCGGCTGCGGGGCCTCTTCCCAGGTGTGGTGCGGGTCGCCGTCGGGGGAGAAGAGGACCTGGTCGGTCTTGGCGGACTTCTCCCGGTCTTCCTCGGGTGCGGTCATCTCGGCTCCTTGCGCCTGCTCGGGAAGTGCGACCGGTGGCCGCGCGGACCAGGTCAATGCTAGGTCCGGCAGGGTGCGCGCAAGCGAGAAACAGCAGGCCGGCCAGGACTCGCGCGGGCCCGGGGCAATCAGTTGTCGAGGTCGTTACGCCGCCGGTAGAACTGCGCCGGCCGGCCCACGCTGCCGCTGCTCCGCTCGCCCGTCGGCACGAGCAACGGCTCCATGCGGCGGCGGAAGGTGTCCTTCTGCAGCGGCCCGCCGTGGATCGCCGCGTGCAGGCGGCGCAGGTCGTTCAAGGTGAAGGTCCCGCCGAGCAGCCGCGCCGGGTCGGGCCGCCCGGTGTACGTCCCGCGGGCCCAGCGCATCGCCTCGGCGGTGATCAGGTCGTGGTCGAAGGCCAACCGCTCCTGCCCGTCGGGCAGTACGAACCGCTCCGCGACCAGCGGCGCGAGCCGTACCGAATCGGTCAGCCGGCCGGCGAGCCGGGCCGGGTGGACCAGGTCGACGTGGGCGACGGTGACCACCCGCCCGCGCGGGTCGCGACCCGGGTCGTCGAAGACCCGCAGCTGCCGGGGATGTTCCCCGGTGACACCGACCTTGTCGCGCAGCGCCCGCAGCGCGGCGGAGTGGAGTCGTTCGTCGATGCGCAGGAAGGTGCCCGGCAGCGCCCAGTCCCCACCGGGTCGACGGGCCACCAGCACCGCCGGCAGCGTCCCGGTGCCCGTCTCGATGACGGTCAGCAGCGCGACGTCCACCGTCACCGAGGGGCGTGGATAGTCGCTGAGCTGCAGGCCTCTGCTGTCGAGCCACATGCGGGCACGTTAGCGCAGATCTGCGCTTACCATTGGCGCAAGCTCGCGCCAATTGGAGGTCTTGTCATGGAGGTCACCCCGGCACAGCTCGACCGGGCGATCGGCGCGCTCGTCGGTGGCGCGGTCGGCGACGCGCTCGGTGTGCCGTACGAGTACGGCTCCCGGCCGCTGGAGGCGCAGCCGCGGATGCACGGCGGTGGGCTAGGTGGCATCGACCCCGGGCAGTACAGCGACGACACCGAGATGGCCGTCTGCATCGCCCGCGTCGCCGCCGACGGCGCAGACCTCCGTACCGCCGAGGCGCTCGACGCCGTCGCCGCCGGCTTCCTTCAGTGGTACGAAGACGGGCCGCCCGACATCGGGGTCCAGACCCGCCGGGTGCTCGGCGAGACCGCCCGCCAGGACGGGTCGGCGGCGACCATGCGGCGGGTCGCCACCGCGCTGCACCACGAGACCGGCCGCTCCGGCGGCAACGGCTCGCTGATGCGCACCGCCCCGGTCGCCCTGGCGCACCTCGGCGACCCCGAGGCGATCGCCGACGCCGCCCGCGCGGTCAGCGCGCTGACCCACCACGACCCGGTCGCCGGGGATGCCTGCGTGCTCTGGTGCCTCGCCATCGACCACGCCGTCCGCACCGGCGACCTCGACGTACGGGTCGGGCTGCCGCTGGTCGACGCCGGCTACTGGTCGCCCCTGCTCGACGAGGCCGAGCAGGCCGAGCCGGCCCGGTACGCCCACAACAACGGCTGGGTGGTCGCGGCCCTGCAAGCCGCCTGGTCGGCGATCCACCGGTCGGCGTCCTACTCGGACGGTGTGGTGGCGGCCGTCAATGGCGGCGGTGACACCGACACCGTCGCCGCGATCGCCGGTGCGCTGCTCGGCGCCCGCTACGGCGCCGACGCGATTCCGGCCCAGTGGCGCGAAATGGTGCACGGCTGGCCCGGGCTGCGCGCCGACGAGCTGGCCGGCTTCGCGGTGCGCACGACCGTGGCCACACGTGATCATTAGTTGATTTCCGGTGTCCCGGGCCACTGAAGACACCGGAGATCAACTAAGGATCTTGGTCCCACATCTCTGTCGCCGAGAGGGGCGGGGCGCCGGCCGGCGGGCAGCGAATGTCAGACTCCGCAGCGACGTCGTGCACGACCAGCGCGATCGACGCGATGCGACGGGATGTGGAAGAAGATGTCGGCAGACAGCGGCAAGGGCGGTCCGGAGTACGCCCGGATGATCGAGGCGATGCGGAGTTTCCTCGACACCGTTGCCGGGGCGAAGCCGGACACGGGCACGATCAACCGGCTGACCGGCGACCTGCGGCGCTGGGAGGCGGAACTGGCGCAGGCGCAGGTATCCGAGCGGGAGCAGCTCTTCGGCCGGCGCCCCGACCTGCCCGGCCGCGGCCAGACCATGCTCCCCGCCTTCGTCGTCGCCGAGTCCGGTGACAACGGCATACGCGGCAGCGTCACGTTCGGCCGCTACTTCCTCGGCGGCAACGGGGCCGCCCACGGAGGAGCGATCACCCTGCTCTTCGACGACGTGCTCGGCCGGGTGGCGAACACCGGTGGGCGCCGCCCGGCGCGTACGGCCTACCTCAACGTGGATTACCGCGCCGTCACCCCGCTCGACACCGAGTTGACCCTGACCGGGGCATTCGTGAAGGAGGAGGGACGCAAGCGCTTCGTCCGGGGTGAGCTGCGGAACGGTGAGACGCTCTGCGCCGAGGCCGAGGCGCTCTTCATCGAGTTGCTGCCGCACCACCGCTGACCACGCGACCGGATCAGCCGTGGACGTTGCGGACCCGGCCGTGCCTCGGCGGCCGGCAGCGGCGCGGGCGCTGCCGGCCGGCGGTGGCCCGGTTCAGGGCGCTGCCGGCCGGTGGTGGCCCGGTTCAGGGGCCGGCGGTGTCGGTCGGGTCGGCCGGAATGGCGAGCGCCAGCGTCAGGTCGAGCACGGTGGCGGGGTCGTCGAGGCGCGCGCCGTAGAGCTCACGGATCTTGCCCAGCCGGTAACGCACGGTCTGCGGGTGCACGAAGAGCGCCGCGGCGACGTCGTCCCGGCGGCCCTGGTGCAGCAGCCAGGCGCGCAGCGTCTCGGCCAGCCGGGCGGCGGTCGCCGGCGGCAGCGCCGCCAGCGGCGCGAGCGCCCGGGAGCGCAGGTCGGCCAGCCCTTCGGGGTCCATGCGCAGCAGCAGCTCCGCCAGGTGTTCCTCGGTGTCCAGCGGCGCGTCGCCGGCGCCGTGGCCGGTCAGCGCCGTGGCGCGTACGGCGCGCTGGAACGAGGCGGCGGCGCGCGACCAGGCCCGGGCCGGGCCGAGGATCGCGCGGCGGCCGTGCAGGAGCCGGGTCAGCTGCGCGCGCCGGCCGCCGTGCATGTCCGGCACGAGCAGTACGGCGTGATCCTCCGCCGCCGTGCCGACCGGCAGGTCCTCGGCGCCTTCCAGGGTGTGCGGGCTGAGCAGGGCAAGGGTGGAGTGCAGGTTCGCCCGCGGCACCAGCACGGCGGTGAGGGTCTCGGGCACCGGCCAGTCGGCCCGGGCGGCGCTGTGGCGCAGGACCTCCTCCGGTTCCGCGGCCAGCAGTTGCCGGGTGAGCCGCTCCAGGTAGCGTCGGCGCATCCGCCCGGCGGTGGCGAGCTGGTCGGCGTGTCCGGCGACGCTCGCGGCCGAGAGCTCGTCGATGTAGGCGAACATCAGCTGCGCGAACTCGGCGACGGCCTCGGCGGAGAGGCCGTTGCGCACCGCGCTGGCGGACATCTCCCGCCAGGCGGCGCGGGCGCCGACACGGTAGGCGGCCAGCAGGGCGTCCATGCTGCGCCCTTCGCGCGCCTCGCCGCCACCGAGCTGGTACGCGGCCTCGACCGCCGGAGCCAGCGGAGTGCCGGGATCGGCGCCCCGTGACTGCTCGATGAGGTTCAGGAAGGCGCCGAGGGCGATCTCGACGGCGTACTCGATCTTGCCGCGCATCTGCTCGGTGATGGCGCCGGAGTAGCTCGGCACGGTGGTGACGGCGTTGGCTGTCCGTTCGGCGACGAGCGCCAGCCGGGACCGCAGGGCCGCGACGACCTGCTCGCCGAGTTCGAGGGGCGCGACCGGCGGGGTGGGCCCGTTCTGCTCCGACATGATTGTTCGCTCCGAACAAAAAGCTGTGCCTGATTCACTTCCGTTGGTCAAGACCTTATGCCACCAGGGCGATCATGATGAGATCATGAGCACCACCACCCCGCGGCCGTCCGGGAAGATCGCCCTGCGGGACCGCGTTCTGCGGCTCGCCGAGACGATCACCACCCCGCTGCTGCCGGAGGACTACCTCGACATCGTGGCGCCGCTGCGCTCCGGCGCGGACCTGCGCGGCCGCATCGTCGCCATCGACCCGGAGGGGCCGGACGCCGCCACGGTCACCATCCGCCCCGGCCGCGGCTGGCGCGGCCACGTGCCCGGCCAGTACATCCGCGTCGGCGTCGACGTGGACGGAGTCCGCCAGTGGCGGGCGTACTCGGTGACCTCCGTCGCCAGCCGGGCCGACGAGTGCATCTCGATCACCGTGAAGGCCATCCCCGACGGTGTGGTGAGCAACCACCTGGTCCGTCGCGCGCAGCCCGGCACGGTCATCCAGCTCGACCAGGCGCAGGGTGACTTCGTCCTGCCGGACCCGGCCCCCGCCAAGATCCTCTTCCTGACCGCGGGCAGCGGCATCACCCCGGTGATGGGGATGCTGCGCAATGGCGCGCACACCGCCGCCGACGTGGTGCTGCTGCACTCCGCGCCCACCGAGGCCGACGTCATCTTCGGCGCCGAACTGCGCCGCCTCGCCGCCGAGGGCGCGATCCGGCTGGTGGAGCGCCACACCGACGTCGACGGCATGCTCACCGTCGACGAGCTCGACGACCTCGTCCCCGACCACTGCGAGCGTCAGACCTGGGCCTGCGGCCCGATCGGCCTGCTCGACGCCGTCGAGGAGCACTGGGCCGGCCGGGGCGTCGCAGAACAACTGCACACCGAGCGGTTCCGCCCGACCGTCATCTCGCCCGGCGAGGGCGGCACGGTCACCTTCAGCAAGGCCGGCGTGACCCTCGACGCCGACGGGGCCACCGCGATCCTCGACGCCGGGGAGTCGGCCGGGGTGCTGATGCCCTCCGGTTGCCGGATGGGCATCTGCTACGGCTGCGTGCTCCCGCTGCGTGAAGGCGCCGTCCGCGACCTGCGCACCGGCGACATCACCGTGGCCGTGCCCGGTGACGGCGTGCTCATCCAGACCTGCATCTCCGCCGCTGCCGGCGCCTGCGACATCGAACTCTGACGGGAGACCCCGACATGACCGTTATTCAGAAGAAGCCCGACAACGCGATCGCGCACCTGACCGCCGAGGACATCGAGACCCTCGGCAAGGAGCTCGACGCGATTCGTGACCAGGTCATCGCCAGCCGGGGCGAGAGCGATGCCGCCTACATCCGCAAGATGATCTCCCGGCAGCGCAAGCTGGAGATGAGCAGCCGGGTGATCCTGCTCTTCTCGATCTTCCCGCCGGCCTGGATCGTCGGGACCGCGGGTCTGTCGGTGGCGAAGATCCTCGAGAACATGGAGATCGGCCACAACGTCCTGCACGGACAGTGGGACTGGATGCGCGACCCGAAGATCCACTCGACGACCTGGGAGTGGGACCACGTCACCCCGGCCGATCAGTGGAAGCACTCGCACAACGAGCTGCACCACACCTACACCAACGTCATCGGCAAGGACAACGACCTCGGCTACGGCATCATGCGCGTCGACGAGGACCAGAGGTGGCACCCGTTCTACCTCGGCCAGCCGCTCTACAACTTCGTCAACGCCTGCTTCTTCGAGTACGGCATCGCCGCGTACGACCTGGAGCTGGGCAAGAACCTGCGCAAGGGGCGGCACAAGGACCCGGTCTTCCGGGCCCGGGCCAAGGCCGTCGGCCGCAAGATCCGCAAGCAGGTGCTCAAGGACTACATCATCCACCCGCTGCTCTCCGGACCGTCCTTCCTGCACACCCTCGCCGCGACCTTCACCGCGAACATCGTGCGCAACCTCTGGTCCCACTCGGTGATCATGTGCGGGCACTTCCCGGAGGGTGTCGAGACCTTCGAGCGGCGGTCGATCGTGGGCGAGACCCGCGGCGAGTGGTACCTGCGGCAGATGCTCGGCTCGGCCAACATCAGCGGCAGCAAGCTGATGCACATCATGACCGGCAACCTGTCGTTCCAGATCGAGCACCACCTCTTCCCGGACCTGCCGAGCAACCGCTACCAGGAGATCGCCCCGCAGGTGCAGGCGCTCTTCGCCAAGTACGGCCTGAAGTACACCTCCGGCTCCCTGCCGCGCCAGGTCTTCTCCGCCTGGAAGAAGGTCGTGCGCCTCTCCCTGCCGAACCGCAAGCCCACCGACGCCCGCCGCGTCGAGGACCCCACCCCGGCCCTCGCCGGCGCGAACGCCTGATCCACCGCTTCCGGCCGACCACCGCGCGGGTCGCCGGAGTCGCTCCTGCGCCCTGGTCGCAACTTCGGGGATGTCGCCGCTTTCCACGTACGGGATGCGGCAGCATCCCCGAAGTCGTGGACCGGGGGCGCCGCCGGGTCACTCGGTGCGGTCGGGTGGGGGTTGCTGTGGCGGGGGCGAGGAATCCGGGTCGCGGCGGATGATGCTGAACCGGCCGTCGGGCTCCATTCGCAGCTCACGGACCTCGGCGAGGTCCTCGATGCCCTGCTCGCGCAGTTCGCTGCGCAGCTCCGGCACCGAGATCAGCTCCCGGCGCATGTTGCCCCGCATCAGTCTCCCGTCGCGGACCAGCAGCAGCGGCGCCGGGCGGATCAGACGCCCCGCGAATGGCCAGTAGTAGGCCACCGCATCGAGCAGGTACGCCCACCCGATGATCACCACCACCAGGATCACCCCGTCCGCGACGGAGTTGTATCCGCCCGCCATGCCGTTCTGGGCCGCGTCGGCGATCAGCACGATGACCAGCAGATCGGTGACGCCCGTGGTGCCGCTCTGCCGTTTGAGCACCACCCGCAGCAGCGTGAAGAGCGCCAGGTACATGACGCTGCCCCGGAAGACGATCTCCAGAACCGGGGTGTCCGGGAGGAACACCTTCGACCAGTCGGGCATCCCGCTACCTACCCCGGTACGAACCACCCATGCCGTGCTCGGCCGGGCGGCCCTGGTTGATCACCCGTTTTGCGGCTGTCCACAGGCGGCGCGCGCGGTGCGCCGGGCCGGAGGAGGGCGGTCGTAGGATCGGCGGGTGACCTTCCCCCTGAGCCCGGCCGACGACGCCGCCCTCGACGTGCTCCGCCGGGTCTTCGGCTACGACGCCTTCCGCGGCCCGCAGCAGGAGATCGTTGACCACCTCATCGGCGGCGGCGACGCCCTCGTGCTGATGCCCACCGGCGGCGGCAAGTCGCTCTGCTACCAGATCCCGGCCCTGGTGCGGCCGGGCGCCGGGGTGGTGATCTCGCCGCTGATCGCGCTGATGCAGGACCAGGTGGACGCGCTGACCGCCGTCGGCGTACGGGCCGGCTTCCTCAACTCGACCCAGGACCTCGACGCCCGTCGCCGGGTCGAGGCGGACTTCCTTGCAGGCTCGCTGGATCTGCTCTACCTCGCCCCGGAGGCGCTCGGTAACGGCTACACCCAGCAGCTGCTGGATCGGGGCAAGATCTCGCTCTTCGCCATCGACGAGGCGCACTGCGTCGCCCAGTGGGGGCACGACTTCCGCCCCGACTACCTGGCGCTGTCGATGCTCTACGAGCGCTGGCCGGAGGTGCCGCGGATCGCCCTGACCGCCACGGCGACCAGCGCGACCCGGGCGGAGATCGCCACCCGGCTCGGTCTGACCGGCGCGCGGCAGTTCGTCGCCAGCTTCGACCGCCCCAACATTCAGTACCGCATCGAGGCCAAGCGGGAGCCGCGCAAGCAGCTGCTCGAACTGCTGCGCACCGAACACCCCGGCGACGCCGGCATCGTCTACTGCCTCTCGCGGGCCTCGGTGGACAAGACCGCCGACTTCCTGGTCGCCAACGGCGTCGCCGCCCTGCCGTACCACGCCGGGTTGGACGCGGCCACCCGCGCGCGGCACCAGCAGCGCTTCCTGCGTGAGGAAGGGCTGGTGATGGTGGCGACGATCGCCTTCGGGATGGGCATCGACAAGCCCGACGTGCGCTTCGTCGCCCACCTCGACCTGCCCAAGTCGGTGGAGGGCTACTACCAGGAAACCGGCCGCGCCGGCCGCGACGGCCTGCCCTCGACCGCCTGGCTCGCCTACGGCCTGCAGGACGTCGTGCAGCAGCGCAAGATGATCGACCGCTCCGACGGAGACCGGGCGCACCGGCGGTCGCTCGCCGCGCACCTGGACGCCATGCTCGCCCTCTGCGAGACCGTCGACTGCCGCCGGGTGCAGCTGCTCAACTACTTCGGCCAGGAATCCGCGCCCTGCGGCAACTGCGACACCTGCCTGACCCCGCCGCAGTCCTGGGACGGCACGATCGCCGCCCAGAAGCTCCTCTCCACCGTGCTGCGCCTGCACCGCGAGCACAACCAGAAGTTCGGCGCCGGGCACAGCATCGACATCCTGCTCGGCCGCCGCACCGACAAGGTCGCCCAGTACGGCCACGACGCGCTGAGCGTCTTCGGCATCGGCGCAGACCTCGGCGAGGCCGAGTGGCGGGGGGTGGTGCGGCAGCTGCTGGCCCAGGGGCTGCTCGCCGTCGAGGGCGACTACGGCTCGCTGGTGCTGACCGAGGCCAGCACCGAGGTGCTGCGCCGCGAGCGCAGCGTGCCGATGCGCCGCGAGCCGGAACGCCGGGCGGCATCGACGCGGACCGCCAAGGGCAAGCCCGCCGCGGTGGAGCTGCCGCCGGAGGCGGAGCCGGTCTTCGAACGGCTGCGCGCCTGGCGGGCCGCCAGCGCCAAGGAGCAGGGCGTGCCGGCGTACGTGATCTTCCACGACGCGACGCTGCGGCAGATCGCCACCGAGGCGCCGACCACGCTGGAGCAGCTGTCGCGCATCAGCGGGGTGGGGGAGAACAAGCTCGCCAAGTACGGCGAGCAGCTCCTCGCCGCGCTGGCCGGCTGACCCGCCGGGCGCAGGTCAGCCGGTGGCGTCCGGGGAGGGGGTGGCGCTGCCGCCCTGCGGGACGGTGCCGGTCATCAGCGCGATGATCGTCTCGCGGTCGGCGGCCGAGGGCAGCCCCCATCCGGGCCGGTAGTCGTAGACGTCGGCCAGGCCGGTGGCGCGGGTGCGCCCGTCGAGGATCTCGACCGCGTCGGTGGAGATCAGCCCCGGGTGCTCCACCCCGCAGGCCTCGGCGACCTTCATCAGGTCCCGGCGCAGCGTGCCGATGTAGTTCGCCGCCCGGACCGCCTTGCGCGCCGGGTCCAGTCCCCGCGCCAGCCAGGGGTTCTGGGTTGCCACGCCGGTCGGGCAGGTGTCGGTGTGGCACTTCTGGGCCTGGATGCAGCCGATGGCCAGCATCGCCTCCCGCGCGACGTTGACCATGTCGCAGCCGAGCGCGAACGCGACGATCGCGTTGTCCGGCAGGCCGAGCTTGCCGCCGCCGACGAAGACGACCCGCTCGTGCAGCTCGCGTTCGGCGAAGATCCGGTAGACCCGGCTGAAGCCCTGCTGGAAGGGGAGGGAGACCGAATCCGTGAAGATCATCGGGGCGGCGCCGGTGCCGCCCTCGCCGCCGTCGACGGTGATGAAGTCGACCCCGCGGTCGCCGGACCGCATCAGATCGGCCAGCTCGGTCCAGAAGTCCAGGTCACCGACGGCGGACTTGATCCCCACCGGCAGCCCGGTCTCCGCGGCGAGCAGCTCCACCCAGTCCAGCAGGCTGTCGGTGTCGGAGAACTCGGCGTGCCGGGACGGGCTGACACAGTCCACGCCCTCCCGGACCCCGCGGGTCGCCGCGATCTCCGCGCTCACCTTCGCCCCGGGCAACAGCCCGCCGAGGCTCGGCTTCGCGCCCTGGGTCAGCTTGATCTCGATGGCCCGTACCGGGGCGTTCGCCACCTGCTCCTTGAGGCGATCCAGGCTGAAGCGCCCCTGGTCGTCCCGGCAGCCGAAGTACGCGGTGCCGATCTGGAAGATCAGCTCCCCGCCCCGGCGGTGGTACGGCGACAACCCTCCCTCGCCGGTGTTCTGCAGGCATCCCGCCAGTGCGGCGCCCTCGTTGAGCGCGGCGATCGCGTTGCCCGACAGCGACCCGAAGCTCATGGCGGAGATGTTGACAACCGACTCGGGCCGGAAGGCGCCTGGCCGGCCGCGCGCGGCGCCGAGCACCTTGGCGCAGGGCAGCCACACCTCGTGACCGGCGGTCGGCGACGACGGGGGGACCGCCCGTCCGAACGTACGGTGCTTGATGATCGCGTACCCGGGGGTGTACTCGATGTCGTTGTCGGTGCCGAAACCGAAGTAGTTGTTCTCCTTCTTCGCCGAGGCGTAGATCCAGCGGCGCTGGTCCCGGGTGAAGGGCCGCTCCTCGTTGTTGCCGGCCACGATGTACTGCCGCAGCTCCGGTCCGACCTTCTCCAGCAGATAGCGCGCATGCCCCAGCACCGGGAAGTTGCGCAGCAGCGCGTGGTCACGTTGCAGGAGGTCCCGCGCGGCCAGCGCCGCCAGCGCGGCGCCGACGGCGGGTACGGCTCGATTCACCCACTTCATGCCCCGGTCAGTGCCCAGCGGCGCGGCTGCCCACACGTCGGCGACGGCCGGTGGCAGGTGTACCGGTCAGCGCGGCGGGTACCCGCCGCCGTCATGAACCGCGTACAGAACCTGCGGGTTCGTCCCGATCTGCTCTACCAGGCCAGCGGCTGGAGCACGCTGGTCACCGACGTACGCGGCCGGATCGCCGGCGACGGCGCCCAGGGCTACTACTTCCGCAACACCCGGTTGCTGCATCTGGAGACGATCACCGTCGACGGCGACGAACCGGTCCCCTTCAGCACCGCGAACATCGGCGCCCACGCCCAGCTCTCGTACGCCGAGATCGGTGACCGGGAGGCGGTGCCGGTGACGACGGCGTACCTGCTCGTCGAACGGTTTCTGGGTGAGGGGCTGCGGACCCGGCTGCGACTGGTCAGCTATGCCGGCCGCGAGCTGCGCCTGCTGCTGCGGGTGCGGGTCGCCGCCGACTTCGCCGACACCGCCGAGGCCCAGTCCGGGCGGCGCCGCCAGCGGGCCGACGTCGCGACACAGTGGAACGCCGACCGCGATGAGCTGCTGCTGCGGTACCTGCACGAAGGGCTGGACCGGGCGGTCGCGGTCCGGGTCGAGACGACGGCCCCGGTGCGGTGGGAGGCCGGGTCGTTCACCGTCGATGTCACCCTGGCGCCGCGTTCCGAGGCGACGGTGGAGTTGGTCTGCGAACCCGTCTTCGACGGCGAACGCTTCGCCGCCCCGCCGGCGGGCTACCGCGAGACCGCCACGACGGCCGGCCGCGCCCGGCAGCGCCTTGCGGCGGAGATGACCCGGCTGGCGGCCAGCGCCCCCGACGTCACGGCGGCCTGGCACACCGCCGTCGCGGACCTCGCCGCGCTGCCGCTGGGTGAGCCGCCCGGGCCCGCCGCGCCGATCGCCGGGCTGCCGGCCTACCAGGAGATCTTCGGCCGGGACACGATGACCGCCTCGTGGCAGGCGATGCTGGCCGGTCCGACGATGCTCGCCGACAGCCTGCGGCTCGCCGCCGCCCACCTCGGCCGGCGCGTCGACAACTGGCGGGACGAGGAGCCCGGCAAGCCGCTGCACCAGGGCCGGCACGGGCCGCTGTCGGTGCTCGGCGACAACCCCTTCGACGCGTACTACGGCGACTGGTCCACCGGGCCCGACTTCCTGATCTTCCTCGCCCAGTACTTCGCCTGGACCGGGGACCTGGACCTGGTCCGGGAGCTGATGCCCGCCGCCCGCCGGGTGCTGACCTGGATCGAGCGCTACGGCGATCCGGACCGTGACGGGTTCCTGGAGTACGCCTCCCGTTCCCGGGCGGGCCTGCGCAACCAGGGCTGGAAGGACTCCGACAGCGCGGTGGTCGACCACGCCGGGCGGCTCGTCGACACCCCGCTCGCCACCAGCGAGCTCCAGGCCTACTGGTACGCCGCACTGCGCCACGCGGCCGTCCTCTTCGCCGCGACCGGGCATCCGAGAGCCTCCCTCGGGTTGCTGACCCGGGCGGCGGCGCTGCGGCGGCGCTTCCAGCGGGCGTACTGGATGCCCGACGAGGGCTGTTACGCCATGGCGCTCGGCCCGGACAAGCGGCAGGTGCGCTCGGTGAACTCCAACGACGGTCAGTTGCTGGCGTGCGGCATCGTCCCCGCCCGGCTGGCGCCGACGGTCGCCCGACGGCTCTTCGCCCCGGACATGTTCAGCGGCTGGGGGGTGCGCACGCTCTCCTCGGCGCACCCGGCGTACAACCCGTTCAGCTACCACCGGGGCAGTGTCTGGCCGGTGGAGGCCGGCACGATCGGGCTCGGCCTGGCGCGGTACGGGTGCCGGGACGAACTGCACCGTCTCGCCGAGGCGACCTTCTCCGCCGCGGCGCTCTTCGACGGCCACCGGCTGCCGGAGGTCTTCGGCGGGCTGCCGCGCACCGGCGACCATCCGTACCCGGGGGTCTATCCGGATGCCTGCTCGCCGCAGGCCTGGTCGGCGAGCGCGCCGATCGCGCTGGTGCAGGCGCTGCTGACGCTGCGCCCGGCGGCCTCGGCCGGGATGGTGCTGGTGGATCCGCACCTGCCGCCGTGGCTGTCCCAGCTGCGCCTGGAGGGCGTGCGGATCGGACGCCACACCTTCGACCTGGCCGTCCGGCGCCGGCGGGGCGGGCGTACGTCGATCGGGACCCGCGGTGACGCGGTCCGGGTGGTCCGCGCTCCGACCCGCCAGGCGCTCACGGCCCGCCGGCATCGGTGACCCGGCCCCCAATGCGGTGACCCGGCATCCAAGGCGGTGACCCGGCGCGCAAGGTGGTGACCCGGCACCAAAGGCGGTCACCCGGCGCCGAAGGCCGTGGCGCCGGTCAGGCGGTGGCGCGCGCCTGCCGGTTGCCGCGGTGCCGCAGGAACAGGATCAGCGCCGCGGCGACCGTGCCGAGCAGCCCGGCGGCGACCACGAGCCAGAGGCCGACCCCGACCGCCAGCTGCACGGAGGTGTCGACCGCGCCGTCGAAACCGAGAAGGCTGTTCTGCTGGGCGATGCTGTCGACAGTGCTCTGCAACCCCGGCCGCGACTGCCCGATGCCGCGGATCTGCTGTACGCCGACGGCGACCAGGACCAGGGCGAGCAGTCCGCTCAGGACCGACATGCCCAGGTGGTGGTCGCGTCCGGCCACGTTGACCGCGCCGTAGCCGGCCAGGACCAGACCGAGCGTGATCACCAGCCAGCCCTCGGTGCCGTCGAGGCCGGTGAGCACGACCGTGGAACCGAACGCGGTGACCGTCATCCAGGGCAGGAACGCCGCCGCGATCGCGATGACGCCGGCCGCCACCGCCAGCAGCGAGAGGAGGATCTGGACGCGGCGACCGGGCCGGCGACCCGCGTCGGCGGCGGCGTCCGCGGCGGCCGCAGCCGGCCGCGCGGAGGGATCGTCCGGGTGTGACGTGCCGGACGGGGTCGACATGGCAGGCGGCACCGGTCCACCTCTCTGCTCGAACAAACGATTCGCCGCCGGCGGATCACCGCCGGAGTCCGCGGCGCGTCGTGGCGATGCCAGCAACGTAAACCAGCCGCCGACTCCGCGCCAGGCGTGCGGGGAGCGCCGGCGCGCTCCCCGCACATTCGTCGTTAGCGATTCGAGACAGTCACATTGATCGATTCGCCGTGTCTGGAGTGGCGGGGTCCGGCCGGAGCCGCAATGGTGGGAGATCGGCAACTTGTTCGATCCGCCGGGACTTCGGAGGGGAACATGTCCAGAGGACACCGCACACTGGCCGGTGCCGCACTCGCCCTGACCGTCGCGCTGCTCGCCGGCTGCAGCAGCGGTGCGGGCGTCGACGTCGGCGGGGGCGACGCGGCCAAGGGCGGCGTGCTCCGCGCGGCCATCGGCGGCGAGCCGGACCAGCTCGACCCGCACAAGACCTCGGCCTACTACAGCTTCCAGGTCCTGGAGAACGTCTACGACACCCTCGTCGAGCCCGACGCCGAGCTGCAGATGCGCCCCTCGCTGGCGACCGAGTGGCGCACCAGCGACGACCAGCTGACCTGGACCTTCACCCTGCGTGAGGGCCTGAAGTTCTCCGACGGCTCGGCCCTGACCGCCGAGGACGTCGTCTACTCCTACCGGCGCATCATCGACGAGAAGCTCAACGCGGCGTACAAGTTCGCCACCGTCAAGGAGGTGGCGGCGCCGGACGCCACCACCGTGGTCATCACGCTCACCGCGCCCACGCCGAACCTGCTCGCCAACCTCGGTGGCTTCAAGGGCGTGGCGATCGTGCAGAAGGCCAACGTCGACTCCGGTGACATCCGGACCAAGCCGGTCGGCAGCGGGCCGTTCAGCGTGGCCGGCTACACCAGCGGCGACCGCATCGAACTGGTCCGCAACGAGAACTACTGGGGCTCCCAGGCCAAACTCGACGGGGTCACCTTCACCTTCGTCAAGGACCCGACCGTGGCGCTGCAGAACCTGCGCGGCGACGAGGCCGACTGGACCGACAACCTGCCCCCGCAGCAGGTGCCCGGGCTGCGCGACGGCGGCAACCCGACCGTGCAGACCGTTGCCTCCAACGACTACTGGTACCTGGCTCTCAACCAGGCCCGCAAGCCGTACGACGACCCGGCCGTGCGGCAGGCGATCGCCTTCGCCCTCGACCGTGAGGCGATCGCCAAGGCGGCCAAGTTCGGCCTGGCGACGGTGAACCAGACCGCCATCCCGCGCGCCAGCTCCTGGCACTACGACTACGCCCCGTACAACCGGGACCTCGACAAGGCAAAGTCGCTGCTCGCCGGCAAGAGCGGGCTCAACCTGGAGCTGATGGTCACCACCGAGTACCCGGAGACGGTCACCGCCGCCCAGGTCATCGCCGCCAACCTCGACGAGATCGGCATCGAGGTCAAGATCCGTACGCTCGACTTCGCCCAGTGGCTCGACGAACAGGGCAAGGGCAACTTCGACGCGTTCCTGCTCGGCTGGCTCGGCAACATCGACCCCGACGAGTTCTACTACGCCCAGCACCACAGCGAGGGCACGTTCAACTTCCACAACTACCGCAACGCCGAGGTGGACAAGCTCCTGGACCAGGCCCGGGTCCAGACCGATCAGGCAGCCCGCAAGCAGGAGTACGACCGGGCGGCGAAGCTGATCGTCGACGACGCCAGTTACATCTACCTCTACAACCCGGACGTGGTGCAGGGCTGGTCCGACAAGGTCTCCGGTGTCGAGGTCCGCACCGACCGGGCCATCCGCTTCCGCGACGTCGCCCTGGCGCGCTGACCGGGGCCCGGAAGCGATGAGGCGCTTCATCCTCCGCCGGCTGCTCCAGTCGGCAGTGGCGCTGCTCGGGGTGACCCTGGTGGTCTTCCTGCTGCTGCAGATGGTTCCGGGCGATCCCGTCCGGGTGGCGCTCGGGACCCGCTTCGATCCGGAGACGTACGAGGCGTTGCGCAGCCGCGCCGGGCTCGACCAGCCGGCGGTGGTGCAGTACTTCAGCTACCTCGGCAACGCACTCACCGGTGACCTGGGGGTGAGCTTCCGCAGCGGCGAGCCGGTGACCGACATCGTGCTGGCGCGGCTGCCCGCGACGCTGTCGCTGGCCTTCACCGCGCTGCTGCTGGCGCTGCTGATCGCCTTCCCGCTCGGGGTGATCTCCGGGGTCCGCTCCGGCTCGCCGATCGACCACGCCGTACGGATCTTCAGTCAGTTCGGGGTCTCGGTCCCCGACTTCTGGATGGGGATCATGGGGATTCTGCTCTTCGCCGGTGTGCTCGGCTGGCTGCCGCCGTCGGGTTACGTGGCGCTGAGCGAGGACCCGGCGGGCTGGCTCGCGCACGTGATCCTCCCAGCGGCCACCGTCGGGTTGGTGACCGCCTCGATCCTGACCCGCTTCATCCGCTCCTCGGTGCTGGAGGTCCTCTCCCAGGATTACGTCCGCACCGCCGAGGCCAAAGGGCTGCGCCCCCGGGTGGTCGTGCTGCGGCACGTGCTGCGCAACGCGCTCATCCCGGTGGTGACCGTGGTGGCGGTGCAGTTGGCGAGCCTGCTCGGCGGGGTGATCGTCATCGAGGTGCTCTTCGCCTGGCCCGGCATCGGCCGGCTCACCTTCGACGCCGTGCAGGCCCGCGACTACCCGGTGCTGCAGGGCGCGGTGCTCCTGGTGGCCGGGCTGTTCCTGCTCGTCAACCTCCTTGTCGACCTCCTCTATGCCCGCCTCGACCCGAGGATCTCCGTGCGATGAGCCAGGACACCGAAAGCGCCGTACGCGGTGACGCCGGCACCGGCGGCCGTGATGCCGAGAGCGCCCTGCGCCGGGTGCTGACCGCGCTGCGGCACGACCCGCCCGCCATCGCCGGCACCCTGGTGCTGCTCCTGCTCGTGCTGGTCGGCGTGGCCGGTACGCAGCTCGCACCGGCGGGCATCAACGACATCGATGTCGACAACATGCTCGCCCCGCCGAGCCGGGAGCACCTCTTCGGCACCGACGAACTGGGCCGTGACGTGCTCAGCCGGGTCCTGGTCGCCGCCCGGGTGTCGCTGCAGGTGGGCGCGGTCAGCGTCGGCATCGCCCTCGCCGTCGGCCTGACCCTCGGCCTGCTCGCCGGCTACTACCGGGGCTGGGTCGACACCGTGCTGATGCGCTGCATGGACGTGCTCTTCGCCTTCCCGGTGCTGCTGCTCGCGGTGGCGATCGTCGCCGTGCTCGGCCCGGGACTGCTCACCGCGATGGTGGCGATCGGTGTGGTCTACACCCCGATCTTCGCCCGGGTCACCCGCGCCGGAGTGCTCTCCGTAC
The DNA here is from genome assembly GCF_049523535.1 of Melissospora conviva. NCBI lineage: Bacteria > Bacillati > Actinomycetota > Actinomycetes > Micromonosporales > Micromonosporaceae > Melissospora > Melissospora conviva. The sequence continues at coordinate 266,694 of NZ_JBLLDT010000002.1, read as the reverse complement.
GCGAACAGGTCTTTGTCCGGGCGGCCGTGTCGATCGGCACCTCCGACCTGCGGATCATGCGCCGGCACATCCTGCCGAACATCGCCGCGCCGCTGATCGTGCAGACGTCGCTCTCGCTGGCCTTCGCCATCCTCTCCGAGGCGGCCCTCTCCTTCCTGGGGCTGGGCATCCAGCCCCCGGCGCCGGCCTGGGGGCGGATGCTCTTCGACGCCCGCGGGTTCGTCACCGACGCCTGGTGGCTCGGAGTCTTCCCCGGCGCGGCCATCTTCCTGACGGTGCTCGCCTTCAACCTGGTCGGCGACGCCCTGCGGGACGTGCTCGATCCGCGCCAGCTCACCGTCAGCGAGGCGAGAAGGAGCACCGAATGAGCGACGCGCCAGTGCTCTCCATCCAGGACCTCACCGTCAGTCTCGGTACCCGGCGGGGTGCGGCCCGAGCGGTGGCCGGTGTCGACTGGTCGGTGCGGGCCGGTGAGACCTTCGCCCTGGTGGGCGAGTCGGGCAGTGGCAAGAGCATGACGGTGCTCGCCGCGACCGGCCTGGCTCCGGAGGCGGCCCGGGTCACCGGCCGTGTCGAACTGCTCGGTGAGGAGCTGACCACGATGCCGGCGCAGCGCCGTCGCCGGATGCGGGGGCGGCACGTCGGCTTCGTCTTCCAGGATCCGATGACCTCGCTGAATCCGGTGCTCACCGTCGGCCGGCAGATCGCCGAGCCCTGCGAGGAGCATCTGGGCATGAGCCGCCGGGCGGCCCGCGACCGCGCCGTCGAGCTGCTCGACCTGGTCGGCATCCCGTCGGCCGCCCAACGGGTGGAGGCCTATCCGCACCAGTTCTCCGGTGGCATGCGGCAACGGGTGGTGATCGCGATGGCACTGGCCTGCGAGCCGGATCTGCTCATCGCCGACGAGCCGACCACCGCCCTGGACGTCACCACCCAGGCGCAGATCGTCGAGCTGATCGCCGCGCTGCAGCAGCGCCTCGGCACCGCCGTCGTCTGGATCACCCATGACCTCGGTGTGGTGGCCGGTGTCGCCGACACCGTCGCGGTGATGTACGGCGGGCGCATCGTCGAACAGGGGCCCGTCGAGGCGGTCTTCGCCGACCCGTCCCACCCGTACACGGCGGCGTTGCTGGCGGCGCGGCCCGAACCGGGGCGCGTCGTCGCGCAGCTGCCGGCCATCCAGGGTTCCCCGCCCAGTCCGTTCGAGCTGCCGCCCGGCTGCGCCTTCTGGTCGCGCTGCCCGGTGCGGGCCGACGCGCGCTGCGAGCACGAACTGCCGCCGCTGGCCGAGGTGGCCCCCGCGCACCTGGTCCGCAGCTTCTACCAGCAAGCCCGACAAGGGGAGGGGCGATGAACCGACCCGAGCCGCAGGCCCCGCCGACCGCGCCGCCGACCGCACCGGCTCCGGCCGGCGACATCGTCGCCGAACTCGACGAGCTGAAAGTCTGGTTCCCGGCGCCGGGGCGTACCTCGGTGCGGGCGGTGGACGGGGTGTCGTTGCAGATCCGGCGCGGGGAGACCCTCGGGCTGGTGGGGGAGTCCGGCAGCGGCAAGTCCACCACCGGCCTCGCGCTGCTGCGCCTGGTCGAGCCGACGGCCGGGCGCATCCACGTCGCGGGCGAGGAGGTCACCGGCTGGTCCCGCCGCCGTCTGCGGCGGCTGCGCCGCCGGGTCGCGATGGTATTCCAGGATCCGCAGGCATCACTGGACCCCCGGCGCACCATCGCCGACAGCGTCGCGGAGCCGCTGATCGTGCACGGGCTCGGTGGTGACCGGGCCGGCCGTCGCCGCCGGGTCGCCGAGCTGCTGGAGCTGGTCGGGCTGCGCGGCGATCTCGCGGACCGGCATCCGCACGAACTCTCCGGTGGTCAGCGTCAGCGCGTCGGCATCGCCCGGGCGCTGGCCGGGGAGCCGGATCTGATCGTCCTCGACGAGCCCATCGCCTCGCTCGATCTGAGCGTCCAGGCGCAGATCATGAACCTGCTGCGCGGGCTGCAGGCCGAACTCGGGCTGACGTACCTGTTCATCGCCCATGACCTTGCCGCCGTCGAGCACATGAGCGACCGCATCGCGGTGATGTACCTGGGCCGGATCGTCGAGACCGGCACCCCGGCCCAGATCTACGGCAACCCGGGGCACCCATACACGGCGGCGTTACTCTCGGCGATCCCGGTCGCGGACCCGCTGGTGGAACGCCGGCGGCGGCGCATCATCCTCACCGGTGAGATCCCCAGCCCGGTGGATCCGCCGAGCGGGTGCCGGTTCCGCACCCGCTGCCCGCAGGCCCGCCCCGACTGCGCCGAGACCGACCCGGACCTGATCGAGGTGGAGACCGGGCAGTACGCCGCCTGTCTCTACGCGGTGGAGGCGGTACGGCAGATGCGCGCCCGGCAGGAGGAGCCCGCCCCGCCGAAGCCGCGCTTCGAGCCGGACACCACGACCGGTGGGGAGGCCGGGCTAAGCCGATCGGCCGGGCTGGATTAGGGCTTCGCCGAGGGTGGTGCGGGTGTGCAGGACGCTGGCTCCGGCGCGGCGCGAGTCGATCAGTCCCGACCCTCGCAGGATCGTCAGGTGATGCGAGACGGTGGAGACCGCCAGGCCGCAGGCGTGTGCCAGTTCGGTCGTCGACAGTGGTTGTTCGACAGCCAGCAGGATGCGCGCCCGCCCCTCGCCGAGCAGGGCGGCAAGTGCCTGTGAGCGTTCGGCGGTCTGGCTGGTCCAGGTCTCCGAGACCCCTTGTGCCGGATAGAAGAGGGTTGGCTGAGCGGCGTGTTCGGTCAGGACGGCGCACCGGTTGGCCATCACCGAGGGGACGAGAACAAGGCCGCTGCCGGCGCAGTCGAGGGTTTCCTCGTGGCGGTGCAACCACACCTGCACCGCCCCTGAACTCCAGCTCACCGCTTCGTGGAGTGTCGCGACCATGTTTCCCGTCCCGCTCTGCGACATCCGCCGGGCGCGTACGCCGATGTCGGCCCGCAGCAGCCGCTCGATCTGCGGCCAGTAGGGCGCCATCGCGGCATTCCAGAACGCGCTCCAGGCCTTGGCGATGACATCGCGTGTGCGTAGCGGATTCAGCGCCAGTGTTTCGAGGCTCCGGCGTTGTGGCCCGGTGGTGCGGAGCACGCGTTTGCCCAGATCCGCCGCGACGAGCGCGGGATCGTGCTCGGCGAACCGCGCGATCTCGTCCTGGGGTGTCAGGTCCCATTCGGACCGGACGGTGAAGAAGTCCGGGGCGTATCCGTCGTCGCCCACGACGAGCCGCAGCAGTGTGAGGTCCTCGGGCGCGACGAGCGCTCGGGTGCTGCGCAGCCAGCCCCACTGGAGAGGATGCAGCTGCGGATTCGACATCACGCGCACGGCATGGACAAGTTCGTGCCCGGAGGAGATGCCGAAGCGGATCGCCGAGAGATCGTCGGGAGCGAGCCGGAACTCCACCAACTTTCGATGCACATCGAAACACTAGGCCCGTCCTGCCGTGTGCGGGGATGCTGGACCACGAAGCCCCGCACATTCTGTGCGGCTACCCATTTGACACTGTCGATCAGGAGAAGAGCCGATGTCTTTCCAGGCCTACCTCGACACCATCGAGAAGAAGACGGGTCTCACGCCGCGCCAGCTGGTCGGTCTCGCCCAGGAGCGCGGTTTCGCCGCCGACACCAAGGCGGCACCGATCCTGCAGTGGCTCGCCGACGACTACGGTCTCGGGCGAGGCCACGGGATGGCGCTGGTGTACGTCATCACCAGGGGCGAACAGATCGGCGCAAAGCACGTCGGGACCACCGGTAGCCACCGTGATCCCAAGGACCATCTCTGGCTCGACGGCATCGCCACCAAGCCGGAAGGCTACTGACCCTCGGGCCCCGGACCGTCAGACGGTCTGGAGGTCGAAGTGCGGATCGCCCGCCGTCAGCCACACCGTGTAGCCGTCGGGCTGCTGCTCGAACGAGACGTGGCTGCACGCCTGATGGGTGATCCAGAGCCCCAGCCCGCCGGCGGGCCGGTCGGTGCGGGGGAGCAGTCCGGCCATCGGGTCCCGGGGCCCGGGGCCCGCGTCGGTGACCGAGACGAGCATGCGCTCCTCGGCCACCCAGACCCGCACCCGCACCGGGGGCCGGCCGTGGCGCATCGCGTTGGTGACGGTCTCGCTGACGGCGATGACGAGGTCGTCGATGTCGTCGGCGCCGAGCCGTCCGGGGTCAGCGTCGTAGACCGCCTGGCGGGCCCGGGCCGCCGAAGGATCGATCAGCTCACAGACCGGCGCCGCGTGGTGCAGCGGGTCGCGCAGGACCGGCCGCGGCCGGCTCAGGTAACTGTGCGGGTCGAGGTAATCCCGGCTCGGCAGCCGGCCGCCGTCGGCACTGACGAAGACCGGATGGGTACGGGCGACATCCGCCAGCACCGCGGCCGGGGTGGTGCGGGTGTCATAGGTGCAGATGCCCCAGAGCGGGAAGGCGTCGTAGGCGTCGTTGACGGCCGACTCGTAGCGGCACCACCCGTCCCAGGTGGCCGGCGCGGTGGGAACCTCTCCGGCGACACGGATCTGCGTGGCGCCCTCGGCCACCAGCGTGGCGAGCATCTCCCGGTACGTCTTGATCGCGGCCGCCGGTCGCAGGTACTGCTGCTCGCCGGCGGCGAAACGGATGCCGGAGTTCGCCGGCAGGGCCGAACGCAGCAGCGCGTTGGTCTCTTCCCCGAAGACGGCGAAGGTGGGCTCGCCGGCGGCGAGCCCATCGGTGAGGAAAGGCACCACGACGGCGAGGAACTCCTCGTCGGTGGAGTAGCAGACCGCATCGTGCAGGTAGCCGCGATGCCCGGCTGCCGCGCCCGTCCTCATCAGGCAGCCTCCACCCGCACGTTCTCGAGGCCGAGCATGTCGACGACCCGCGCCGCGGCGGTGTGCGGCGTACGCAGCACGACGTCGGCGTCGCGGCGGCGAGCGTACTCGTGCAGTTCGATCAGACAGCGGTGGTCGATGAACCGCAGCTCCGGCGCCTGGAGCACCAGTTCGCCGTCGACGGGCCGCAGGTCGACGCGGGTCAGCGCGGTGGCGAGGAGCTGCTGGTGGGAAGGATCGAGTTCGCCGGCGACCGTGACGGAGTCGGCCTCGTCGCCGGCGCAGAGCCGGAAGAGCACGTCGTCGGCGTTGGTCGCCGGGTGCATGCAGGCGAGCTGGGCGATGACGTCGCTGCCCAGGACGGTGCGGCTGTAGGCGCACATCGCGGCCATTGGCGCGGTGCGCATGTACCGGTCGATGAGGTGTTCGTAGCGAGCGAAGGCGTCCACCTGCTCGGCACTCCCGATGAGGGCGGTGACATCGGCGGCGACGCGCAGGCCGCGGTAGCCGGCGGCCAGCGCCGCCTCGGTGGCGGCCCGGTAGGCGCTGACCTGGTGCTCGGGCTCGATGACGCTGCCGTAGTCGTAGGCCTCGCCGAGGGAGACGACGTCGGCCGCGCCGGAGGTCAGCGCGGCGGCGAAGCCGTCGATGGCGCTGAGGCGACTGATCAGCGTCGAGCAGTCGCCGTCGGCGACATACCAGACACGCTCGCCCGCAGCCAGGCCCTGCGCGAGGTAGGACCGTGCCTGCTCCTCGAACGCCGCCGGGTCCTCGTACGCCCAGCAGATGTGCCCGTGTGGAGCCAGGAACTCCAGATCGCTGTTCACCCGGGGATCACCATGGGCGAATTGTATGCCTACCCGGCGGGGAAGGCATGAGTGTGTTCACGGGGTGCCGCCGGTCATTGGAAACGGCTGGGGTCCCCGGCGCCTTCGCGCAGGATCTGCGGCTCGGGCAGCGAGAAGTCGACGACCGTCGTCGGCACCACACTGCAGTCGCCGGCGTCGACCACCGCGTCCACGGCGTGATCCAGCCGGTCCTTGATCTCCCAGCCCTGGGTCAGCGGGTCCTCCTCGCCCGGCAGCAGCAGGGTGCTCGACAACAGGGGCTCGCCGAGTTCGGCGAGGATCGCCTGGGTGACGACGTGGTCGGGGATGCGGACGCCGACGGTCTTCTTCTTCGGGTGCAGCAACCGACGGGGGACCTCTTTTGTCGCCGGCAGGATGAAGGTGTAGCTGCCGGGGGTGGCCGCCTTGATGACGCGAAACAGCGAGTTGCTGATGGTGACCAGCTGGCCGAGCTGGGCGAAGTCGCTGCAGACCAGGGTGAAGTGGTGGTCGTCGCCGAGCCGGCGGATGTCCCGGATCCGGTCGATGCCGGCCTTGTTGCCCACCCGGCAGCCGAGCGCGAAGCAGGAGTCCGTCGGGTAGACGATCAGGCCGTCGTTGCGAAGGATCTCCACCACCTGCCCGATGGCCCGGGGCTGCGGGTTGTCCGGATGCACGTCGAAGTACTTCGCCATGTGCGGAGCTTAGGCGACGCGTCCGCCGGTGCGGGCAGCGCCGCGCAGTTGTCGTCAGGTGCCGGGCGCACATCAGGTGCCGGGTGCACGTCAGGTGCCGGGGGCCGGATCGAGCCGGTAGCGCCGCTGGAAGAGCAGCGCGGCGGCCATCAGCACGGCGGGCACCACCGTGAAGCCGATCAGCAGCGCGGTCAGGGCGCTGCCGGACTGGGCGACCGCCTGGCCGGAGGTGGTCGAGACGAAGCCGCCGAGCGCGAGCACCGCCGAGTAGACGTACGGCCCGATCGCCGTGCCGGTCGCCTCCGTCGCGGTCCAGACCCCGGTGTACGCCCCGGCGCGGGAGTCCCCGCGCGCCTCGGCCGCCGCCACGGCGTCCGGCACCATCGAGAAGGCGAAGAGCTGCAGGCCGGCGAAGGCGATGCCCAGCCCGACGGTCACCACCACGGTCACCGCCACCCCGAGCGCCTCGCCGGCCAGCAGCGCCAGCGAGCCCACGATGAAGATGATCTGGGACAGCAGCAGGCCGCGCTGCTTGCCGATGCGCTTGGAGATCCGCAACCAGACCGGCCCGGCGAAGATCGCCGGCGCGAGGAAGGCGCCCATGAAGACCGCGGTCAGGCCGCTGCGGCCGAAGACGTACTCGGTGTAGAAGGGCACCGCCGCCAGGAAGAGGTGGGTGGTGGTGCCGGTGAACAGGTAGGAGAGCACGAGCATCCGGAAGTCGCGGTCGCGCAGCGAGACCCGCAGGTCGTCGAGGGTGGAGTGCGACCGCTGGTCCGGCCGGCGGAAACCGCTGTGCGTGGTGAGTCTGCGGACTCCGCGTATGGCGATCAGTGCGGAGACGGCCATGCCGGCGGCGAGCAGCAGCGCCATCCGGGTGTAGTCGCCGCGGCCGCCGGCGGCGACCAGGGCGGGTGCGGCCACACCGGCGGCGAGCAGTCCGACGGTGAGGAAGAGCATCCGCCACATGAAGACGCGGGTGCGCTCGTGGTAACCGATCAGCAGGTCCGACGGGGTGGTCAGGTACGGGACCTGGAAGCAGGCGAAGAGCAGGTTGCCGACGATGTACCAGCCGCCGACCCAGAGCGCGGCCGAGGTGCCGGTCAGCCCGGCGGGGACGGTGAACATCGCCACCATCGCCAGGGCCAGGAGCACGCCCCAGCGCAGCAGACCGCGCCGGTGGCCGTGCCGGCGCGCCTCCCGGTCGGAGGCGGTGCCGAGCAGCGGGTGGACCACCGCGTCGATGACCTTCGGCAGCAGCAGGGTCAGACCGGCGATGAAGGCCGGCACGCCGAGGGTGTGGGTCAGGAAGTAGAGCAGCAGCAGCCCGGGGACGGTGACCCAGACGCCCATGCCGAGCGAGCCGGTGGCGTAGGCGGCCAGGTCGGGCTTGCGGGTCCGGACGGCCGGCCCGTCGGTGGCGGGCGCGGTGGCCGGAACCGGCTGGGTGGGGCTGCTCATGCCTTCTCCTCGTGGCGCCGCACCACACCGGCGGCGAGTTCGGCGCCCGCGAAGGCGCCGGAGCGGGCCCGGCCGGCGAGCGTCCGGGCGATGATCCGGTCGGTGACCCGCGGCAGGTGCCGGGCCAGGAAGAACTCCACGGCGCCGCGGCGGGTGGTCGTCAGGTCCCGGCGTCCCCGGCGGCCCAGCGCGGCCTTGAGGACCGTGTCCACCACGCCGTCGAGCGGCTCGTAGGAGCTCATGCCTTCCAGGGAGAGCCCGGCGGCGGCGGTGGAGTCGTGGATCGGGCTGCGGACCGCCGACGGATAGACGCAGGTGACGTCGACGTGGGTGCCGATCTCCATCCGCAGGGCGTCGGCGTAGGCGACCATGGCGCGTTTGGAGGCCCCGTACGCGGCGGCCAGCGGCAGCTGCATGACCGCCATCCGGGACGTCAGCATCACGACCCGGCCGCGGGCGGCCACCAGGGCGTCGACGCAGGCCGCGGTCGTGCGCCAGGTGCCGAGCAGATTGATCTCCAGTTGCCGGCGCACCTCCGCGCCCGGAGGCAGTTCGGCCGGGGCCGGCCCGCCGACGCCGGCGTTGTTGATGAGCACGTCGAGGCCGCCGAGCCGGTCGATCGCGGCGGCCACCGCCCGGCGCACGCTCTCGTCGTCGGTGATGTCGCAGGCGAGCACCTCGACCGGGTCGTCGGCGCGGGGTGCCAGGTCGAGGCCGACGACGCGCGCGCCGAGGGCGGTGAGCCGGGCACTGACCGCCTGGCCGAAGGTGCCGGAGGCGCCGGTGACCAGGACACGCAGGCCCTGGGCGTCCCCGCGGCGGCGGGCGGTGGTGCTGCTCATGCGGAGGTCCGTTCGGCGGTGGGGCGGGCGGTGGTGCGGGCGCGCCGGGTCCGGCCGGCCCGGATCTCCCGGGGCAGGTCGGCGACGTAGGCGTCGAAGTCGATGCGCATCATCGGACGGCGGTCACCCCAGCGGGCGGTGGCCGCGCGCAGCGCCCGTTCGACGTCGCGCCGCTGCCGGTCGGGCGGTGGCAGGGCGTAGTCGCCGGCGTACCTCGCTGCGGCGAGTTTCGCCTGGGCCTCGACGACCGGCAGCGCCGCGCCGGTGGACTGCATCAGCCCGACGAAGGTCAGGCTCGGGTCGTCGAGGTGGAAGACCCGCTTGTACAGCGGCATCCGCTCCGGGTCCGGACCCAGCCACCGCGGGGACAGGAACGGAATGCTCACCCGGTAGCCGGTGCACCAGACGATCACGTCCACCGTGTCGGCGCGGCCGTCGGTGAAGACGACCCGGGTGCCGTCGAGGCGGGCGATGCCGGGCCGCGGCTCGACCTCGCCGTGGGTGAGCCGGTGCAGGATGGTGTCGCTGATCGTCGGATGGTTCTGGAAGAAGCCGCCGGCCGGCGCGGGCAGCCCGTACCGCTGGGGCGGGCCGACCGCCAGCCGCAGCATGGTCTCGGCGATGCGCTGGCGGATCCGCCACGGCAGCGCCGCGATGGCGCCGCCGGTGGCGTCGGCGGGGCGGCCGAAGAGGTACTTCGGCATGATGTGCACCCCGTGCCGGGCGGAGAGCAGCACCGGTGCGCCGCCGACGTGGGAGGCGTCGACGGCGATGTCCATCGCCGAGTTCCCCATCCCCACCACCAGGACCCGGCGGCCGCGGAAGATCTCGGCGTCGCGGTAGTCGTGGGCGTGCAGCTGGGTGCCGGCGAACTCGCCCGGGTACGCCGGGTCGGGCAGGCGCGGGTCCCAGTTGTGCCCGTTGGCGACGACGACCCCGTCGTAGCGGTCGGTGCCGCCGTCGTCGGTGCGTACGAGCCAGCCGTCGTCGGTGCGCTCGACGGCGGCGACGGCGGTGTGGAAACGGATGTGCCGGGTCAGCCCGAAGGTCTGCGCGTAGTCGGCCAGGTAGCCGGCGACGAGATCGGCGCTGGGGTAGTCGCTCCACTGCGCCGGCATCGGGAAGTCGGCGAACTCGGTGCGGCCCTTGCTGGTGTTCAGGTGCAGCGAGGCGTACGCGGGGGAGAGGCCGCTGCTGTTGTCGCGGGCCCAGAGCCCGCCGGGGCGGTCGCCCTTCTCGTAGGCGACGACCTCGACGCCGGCGTCGAGCAGCGCCTTGATCGCGGCGAGCCCCGCGGCGCCGGCGCCGATGACGGCGACCCGGCTGGGCCGCAGGCCGGAGGGTTCCAGTGGTGGTGTCACCGCAGCACCATAAAGTCTACTGATGCGGTAGGGAATAGGTGGGGGGACGAGATTGGCCCTGTCGTTGTGCGGGAGCACAATTCAGGCCATGCCGAGCAGTGCCGACTGGACCGCCGTGATCAACCTGATCGAAGAGGTGATGACCGAGGAGGACCTGCTCTCCTCGGCGGTCACGAGCGCCCGTACGAATGTGCGGGAGATCGCCGCGCTCCCCGCCGCCGATATCGCCGGTCACACCCGGGGACTGCTCGCCGCGGCGACCAGGGCGCTGGCCGACCGGCGCGGACCCACCGACGCCGAGCTTGCCTTCGTCGCCGAACTCGCCGCCACCCGGGCCCGGCAGGACGTGCCCATCGAGGCGGTGCTGATGGCGATCCACGTCGCCTCCCGGGTGATCTGGTCCCGGGCACGGGAGATCGCCGCGATCCGCGAGATCCCACCGGCGGCGCTGCTGGACGTTCGGGAACTCTACGAGGACTGGGCCGAGGCGGTACGCGCCCGGCTGATCAGCGAGTACCACGCGGTCAAGCTCAGCCAGGGCACCCGGGCCGGCGACCGGGAGGCCGTCCTGCTGCGGCGGCTGCTCGCCGGGGGCTCCACGGCGGTGCTCGCCGCCGCGGAGGCGGGCCTGCCGGCCGGGGGCGGGCTCTGGCTGCTGACCGCCCGCGCCGGCGAGGACGCCGCCGTCGGCAGGTTGCAGCGGGCACTGCGCGCCCAGCGGCCGATGCTGCTCTCCTTTGACGGCGGGTTCCTCGTGGGCGTGGCGGCCCGGCCGCCCGCCCCGGGGCTGATCGGTGCGGACACGGCGGTGGGGATCGCCGGTCCAGGGGAGCCGGGCGGGCTCGCGGCGCTGCGGCGGCTGGCCATCGCGGCGCTGGCCGCGGCGGAACTCACCGGACGCCGCGGGCTGACCCACATCGCGGAGGTCGCCGTCCTCGCCGCGATCGCCGACCGGCCCGACCTGTCCGGTGCGCTGCTGGAGCGGCACGCCGCCGCGCGTACCGCGCTCGGTGCTCAACTGCGACCGGTCGCGACCGCGGTGCGCGCCTGGCTGGAGGCGGACCGGGACGCAGCGCTTGCCGGGCAGCGCCTCTTCGTCCACCCCAACACCGTGCGCAACCGGGTGCAACGCTTCACCGAGGTGACCGGGATCGATCCGGCCGGCACTGTCGGCGGACTGAACGCCTGGTGGCTCTGTGGCGGCTGGCTGGGCGGGGGCTGAGCGCGGTCACCGGCGTCCAGTGCGGGGCCGTGGCGCGGGACGGGTCCCACCGGACGTGGTCCTGCCCGAGCCGGCGGCGTCACTGCCGGTACCACCCGCCGGTGAACCGGCGGTAGTGCCGGTCGACGATCCGCCCGTCGTGCCGGTGGAAGATCCGCCCGTACTGCGTCCGGTCGTGGGCGGCGGCACGTAGCCCGGCGGCTGCTGCCGCGGCGGCGACCAGCCCGTCGGCGGCGTGAGCCGGCCGGCGCGCACCCAGTCCCACTCCTGGTAGACGCCGTTGACCAGGCGTCCGCAGTCGGGCATCTCCTGGTCGCGGCGGTCCTCGGCGTCGCAGTCGCCGATCTCGGACCGCTGGTAGCGGCTGTCGCTGTACTCGGTGGACGTCCGGGTGCGGTTCGGCGCGGAGCAGCCGGCCAGGCCCACGGCCAGGCTTACGGCGGCCAGCGCCGTCACCACCCGGTGGGCCGGGAAGCTGAGGGAGACGGACGAACCCGCGCGGGGTTGCGGCTGTGGCATCGAGGGTCCTCGTGTCGTTCGGCAGGCGAGCGACATTGTGCGTGATCCTGTCCACAGTGGTGCGAGAGGCCCCCTGCCGGGTCACCCCCGGCTGCGGGCGGGCACGACCGGGGCGTCGCGACCGGTGCCCCCGCGCCCGTTGCCGCCCTTGTCGTGGCTCTGTTCGTGATAGTCCTGCTCGACGTTGACCGACCAGACGTCGTGCTCGGCGCCGTCGGCGATGTTCTCCGCCACCAGCATGGCCGTCAGCATCGAATGGTCCTGGTTGTTGTACCGGTGCATGCCGTTGCGCCCCGCCGGGTGCACGTTCGGGACCTGGGCGGCGAGCCACTCGCGGATCACCTCGACGTTGTGCTGGTAGCGCTCGTCGTAGACCGGGTACGCCTTCGGCATCCGCACCACGTGCCCCGACCCCACGCAACCCGGCCGCACCAGGCCGAGCTGCTCCAGCTCCGCGGTCGCCAGGGCGATCAGATCGGCGTCGGAGCTGTTCCACATGTCGTCGTTCTCGAAGACGAAGTACTCCAGCCCCAGGCAGGTGTGTCCGTCCTTGACCAGGTACGGCGACCAGGAGCCGAAGTTCTGGATCCGCCCCACCCGCGCCCCGGGGTCGTGTACGTAGATCCAGTTGTCCGGGAAGGAGAACTCCGAGGGCACCACCAGGGCCACGGTGAGGAAGTCGCGGTAGCGCAGGTCGTCGGCGGCGGCGCGTACCGGCGGGGGCGCCGGCGGGTCCATCACCCGGACCAGCTCCGAGATGGGCATGGAGGAGACGATGTGGTCGGCCTGTTCCCGGCGGGGGCCGTTGCCGTCGTCGACGGTCACCCCGGTCGCCCGCCGCCGCTGCGGATCGCGGTGCACCCGGCTGACCCGGTGCCGCAGCGTCACCTCGCCGCCGAGGTCGCGGACCCGGTCGGTGCAGCGTTCCCACATCATCCCCGGGCCGAGCTTCGGGTACTGGAACTCCTCGATGAGGCTGGTGACGTCCTTGCTGTTGCGCCGCGGCAGCAGGGCGTTGAGCACCGCCTTGGCCAGCGACAGGTTCTTGATCCGCTGCGCCGCCCAGTCGGCCTGCAGCTGGTCGGCCGGCATGCCCCAGACCTTCTCGGTGTACGTCTTGAAGAAGATCGAGTACAGCCGCCAACCGAAGCGGGCCGAGACCCAGCCCTCGAAGTGCGACTGGTCCTTCGGCGGGCGCAGCCGGGCCCGGGCGTACGAGCCCATGCAGCGGGCCGCCTCGAGCAGGCCCAGGTTGCGCAGGGCGTTGACGGCGCGCAGCGGATAGTCGTAGAGCCCGCCCCGGTAGTAGATGCGGCTCATCCGCGGCCGCAGCAGGAAGTCCTCGTCCGGCAGGATCTCGTGCCAGAATTCCTCCACCCGCGGCACCTTGGTGAAGAACCGGTGACCGCCGATGTCGAAGCGCCAGCCGTCCCGCTCCACCGTGCGGCTGATCCCGCCGATCACGTCGTCGGCCTCGAAGACCCGGGCCCGACGGTCCCGCCTGAGCAGTTCGTAGGCGGCGGTCAGCCCGGCGGGGCCCGCTCCGATGATCACAGTGCCGGGTTCCTGGCCGATCGTCATGATGCTCCCTGTCGCCGCCTGGTCGGTGCGGGCGGCGCTTACCCGTCCTGGCGCGGCTCTCACGTCGCAATCGCGGTCCGTGCTGATCGGCGCGGCACCGCAGACGGCAGTCCCGCCGGTGGTGACGCATCCGGAGGCCGTCGGCGGTGTTTGGCGAACAGGAATCGCGGTATCCCGTCGTTCCGACCCAGGGTCCGGGGGATCACGATGACCGACAGCGGGCAGGCCGCCACCGACCGGGACCGGCCGACCCGCGACGGCCCCGGCCCCGTACGCCGTTACGGCCGCAGAGCCTCGGCGCTCGCTGACCGCTTCCACCCGTGGGGCCTGGTCCTCGGCCTCTTCCTGGGTTCGAAGATCGTCCTGACAGTCACCGGGGTGGTCGCCACCGTCGCCGGGCGGTCCGTGCCGGGAATTCCGCCTCTGGACCGCGCCCAGATGTGGGGGCAGCAGCAGGAGATCTCTCCGTACCGGGCGGTCAACATGTGGTTCGCCTGGGACTCGTTCATCTACGACGGGCTCGCCCGGGCCTCGCTCACCGGCGACTGGACGGGCTTCGCGTTCCCGCTGCTCTATCCGTTTCTCGGCAAGGCACTGGCCGTCGTGCTCGGCGGAAACACCGCCATCGCGCTGCTGGTGATCAGCAACATCGCCTTCCTGGGAATGCTCTACTACGCCTACCGGCTCGGCGAGCGGCTGCTCGGTGACGCCGGCGGGGCGCGGCGCTTCACCACCTACCTGGTGCTGCTGCCGACGGCTTTCCTCTTCCAGGCCGCGCTGACCGAGTCGCTCTTCCTCTGCCTGACCCTGGCCTGCTTCTACTACGCCGAGCGGCGGCGGTGGCTGCTCGTGGGTGTGATCGGTTTCTTCCTCGGGACGAGCCGTTCGGTCGGGTTCCTCGTCGCCGTGCCGTTGGCTCTGGTGCTGTTGCAGCAACACCGGTACCGGCTCGGTCCGCGCTCACTGTGGCGCTACGTCCGTACCGGCTGGCCACTGCTGCTGATCCCGGCCGGCTGGCTGACCTTCATGGCGTTCTGCCGCTGGAAGGGCGGCGACTGGTTCGCCTACAAGAAGGCTCAGGAGGCGGGCTGGAGCATCCGGGTGCAGAACCCGCTGCCGGTGCTGATCGAGGGGTTGGGCAACGGGCGGCCCGCCGACGCCGCCCGGGTGTGGCTGGCCGTGGTGGTGCTGGTGGTGGTGCTCGCGGGGCTGCGCCGGGCCTGGTTCCCGTACCTCGTCTACGCCCTGATCATGGTGGCGGTGCCGTTGTCGATGGGGCCGCCGGTCTACAAGAGCCTGCTGCGGTATCTGCTGGCGGTCTTCCCGGTCGCTCTGGTGCTGGCCCGCTGGACGCGCGACCGGACCGCCGATGTCTGGCTGAGTGCGGCGATGGCACTGCTGCAGGGCGGTCTCTTCGTGGTCTGGCTGGCCTACTGGACGCACTTCATCATCTGAGGCCGGGGTCGTCTATCGTCCTGGGTCGAAGGTCTGCGGCCGGACGGCGGGGGAGCGGTGCGGAGCATTTCCAGGCGAAGAGTCCTCACCGGCGTGCCGATTCTCGGCGCCGGAACCCTGATCGCCACCGCGTGTGGCCCGCAGCCCGCGACACCCAGCTGGGAGCCGGGCGGGGCGTCCGCCCCGGGCACCGCCTCCCCGACGGCGGGCGCCTCCGCTTCCTCCGCACCCTCGGCAACGCCCAGCGCTGTCACGAGCCCCACCTCGGCCGCCGCAGCGGACGGCTGGGCGCGGCTGACGACCGATCTGGGAGCGCTGGTCGCGGCGGCGGCGAGCGCCGGGATCACCATGTCCGTCGCCGTCACCGACCTCGGCGGGCGGTGGGGCGGCGGGTCGCTGACCGCCGGGGCCGGGGCCCGGGTGAAGGCCGCCAGCATCATCAAGGTCGGCCTGCTGGCCGCCCTGCTGCACCAGGTCGACCGCGGCGCCATCGCCCTGGACAAGAAGGTGACCATCCCCGCGGGCGACGCCAATATCGTGGGCGGCTCGGGCACCCTGCGCAACCGCCGTTTCCCGGTCGGGATCAGCCTGCGCGAGCTCGCCGAGCTGATGGTGCAGGTCAGCGACAACACCGCCACGAACGTCCTGATCGACCAGGTCGGGGGCTTCGCCGCGGTCAACGCGTACCTGCGCGGGGCCGGCTTCGCCGAGCTCTACCTGGGCCGGAAGATGCTCCAGCCGGCTGCGCCACCGAAACGGGAGAACTACATCGCCGCCGCCGCGGTCACCGCCCTGCTGGCGGCGATCTGGAACGGCACACTCCTCGGCCGCGGCGCGAGTGACCTCGTGCTCGACCTGATGCGGGGCCAGCGCGTCGACACCAAGTACGGCGCGGTCGTTCCCCGTCGCCACCTGGCGAACAAGACCGGCGAGCTCGCCGACGTCTCGCACGACTGCGGCGTCATCACGCTCTCCGGGCGGGAACTGGCACTGAGCACCACCACGTCCTTCGCCGGCTCCGCTGCCCGCGCCGACCGGTACGTGCAGGACTCCGCCCGGCTCGTCTACGACTTCGCCCGCGCCTGACCGGCGAACCGCCCGGCAAGCCGGGGTCGTGGGTCGGATCCGGCTGGTCCGGCCGCTCCGGTCAGCGGGTGCGGCCTTTGAGGCGCCGGCCCAGCTCCCGGGCGATCTCCCGGTTGGCGTCGCGCTCGGCCAGCGTCTGACGCTTGTCGTAGGAGCGCTTGCCACGCGCCAGGCCGAGCTCCACCTTCGCCCAGCCGTCGGCGAAGTAGAGCGACAGCGGCACCAGCGTGACCCCGCCCTCGTGCAGCTTCACCAGGATCCGGTCGATCTCCACCCGGTGCAGCAGCAGCTTGCGGATGCGCCGTGGGGCGTGGTTGGTCCAGGTGCCGTAGCCGTACTCGGCGATGTGCAGCCCGTGCAGCATCAACTCGCCCTCGTGCTCCTGGGCGAACGCGTCGACCAGCGACACCCGACCCTCGCGCAGCGACTTCACCTCGGTGCCGGCCAGGACCAGCCCCGCCTCGTACGTCTTGAGGATCGTGTAGTCGTGGTGGGCCTTCTTGTTGGTGGCGACGACCTTGCGGCCGGTTTCCCTGGACG
The DNA here is from genome assembly GCF_049523535.1 of Melissospora conviva. NCBI lineage: Bacteria > Bacillati > Actinomycetota > Actinomycetes > Micromonosporales > Micromonosporaceae > Melissospora > Melissospora conviva. The sequence continues at coordinate 250,271 of NZ_JBLLDT010000002.1, read as the reverse complement.
CGGCGACCTCCGGTGAAGAGTCGGAGCGGTGACGGACGGGTATCACGATACGACCTCCGCAGATCGGCCCGGCCTCTGTGACGGCTGGGTCGTGACGCAGCCAGCGCGCACCTCAACGGTGCGGTGGCGTCGCCGCCGATCCGTTGCCGCTGCGGGTACGGTCGGTGCCGCTGTGGGTGCGGTCGAGGAAATCCCGGATCAACGGCGCCATCTGCGGCAGGTGGGTCTCCAGCAGCCAGTGCCCGCCGTCGAGAGACCGTCGACCCGCACACGGCGGTGACGCACCGGTGACACCGGCATGGCACTCCTTTCGCCGTCGGCTCCTGCTTCAGGCTGCCCAACGAGGCGGGTGCGCGGGGCCGAAACCGGCGGCGACGCGAAAGTGACGTACGGTTCCAGGCCATGGAAGCGCGGTGCGGCACCGGCCGACAGGAGAGCTGATGTCGGTCCTGATCGATCTCAATAGCGACCTGGGTGAGGGCTTCGGCATCTGGCAGCTCGGCGACGATCTGGCGCTGCTGAAGGTGGTCACCAGCGCCAACGTCGCCTGTGGCTTCCACGCCGGCGACCCGAGCATCATGCGGCGGGTCTGCGCCGAAGCCGTCGCCGGTGACGTGGTGATCGGCGCGCAGGTCGGCTACCGGGATCTGGCCGGGTTCGGCCGCCGCGCCATCGACATGGAGCCCGACCAGCTGCGCGACGAGGTGATCTACCAGATCGCCGCCCTGGACGGGATGGCCCGCGTCGCGGGCGGCCGGGTCCGCTACGTCAAACCGCACGGGGCCCTCTACAACCGCGCTGTCCACGACGTGGCCCAGGCGCGGGCGGTGGTCGATGCCGTGGCCGCCTACGACCGGGCGCTGCCGCTGCTCGGCCTGCCCGGCTCGCAGCTGCTGCGCCAGGCGACGGCGGCGGGGCTGCGGGCCGTACCGGAGGCGTTCGCCGACCGCGGCTACCGGGCCGACGGCACCCTCGCGCCACGCGGCACCCCCGGTGCGCTGATCACCGACGCCGACGAGGTGGCCCGCCGCTGCGTCGCGCTCGCCACCGGCGCCCCGATCACCGCAGCGGACGGCAGCGCCGTCACGGTGGGCGCCCGATCGGTCTGCGTGCACGGCGACACCCCCGGCGCCGTCGACCTGGCCCGCCAGGTGCGGGCCGCTCTGGAGGGGGCGGGCCTGCACCTCACCGCGTTCGCATGAACACCGCCGGCGAACTGCGCGCCCTCCCCGCCGGGCCGCGCGCCCTGCTGCTGGAGACACCCACCCCGGCGTACGCCCGGGCGCTCGCCGCCGAGCTGCGGCGCCGTCGCGACCGGGGTGAGCTCGGCCCGGTCGACGACATTGTCGGCGGCGAGGTGACCGTCCTGGTCGACGGCGTCGACGATCCGGCCGGGCTGGCTGTCCGCGTCCGTTCCTGGGTCGTCCCGGCCGGAGCGGACGGGGACGGCCCGCTGGTCGAGGTGCCGGTGCGGTACGACGGCGCGGATCTGACCGAGATCGCCCGTCGCTGGGGGGTCAGCGAGCTGGCCGCGGTACGCCTGCACACTGCCGTGGACTACCGGGTGGCTTTCTGCGGCTTCGCGCCCGGCTTCGCCTACCTCACCGGCCTGCCGCAACGGCTGCACCTGCCACGCCGGGACACGCCCCGGACCCGGGTGCCGGCCGGTGCGGTCGCCCTGGCCGGCGCGTACGCGGGAATCTATCCGCGCAGCTCGCCCGGGGGCTGGCAGCTGATCGGCCGTACCGAACTGCTTCTCTTCGACGCCGGCCGGGAAGCGCCGGCGCTGCTCACTCCCGGCACCCGGGTCCGATTCGTCGAGGTGCCGGCGTGAGCTTCGTCGAGGTGCCGGCGTGAGCGGCGGACACCTGCGGGTGCTGCACCCGGGGGCGCTGAGCACCGTGCAGGATCTCGGGCGGCGCGGCTGGGCGCACCTGGGGGTGCCGCGCTCCGGCGCGCTGGACCGGGCGGCGCACCTGCTGGCCAACCGGCTCGTCGGCAACCCGGCCACCGCCGCGACCGTCGAGACCACCCTGACCGGGATCGCGGTACGGCTGAGCCGGCCGGCGACCGTGGCAGTCACCGGTGCCTGGGCGGCGGTCACCGTGGACGACCGTCCGGTGCCGTGGGCGGCGCCGGTCGCGGTGCCGGTCGGGGCCCGGATCGAGATCGGCCCCGCGCAGCGCGGTGTGCGCAGCTACCTGGCGGTCGGTGGTGGTCTCACGCCGCCGCCGGTGCTCGGCAGCCGCTCCACCGACCTGCTCTCCGGTCTCGGCCCGGACCCGCTGGCGGTCGGCACCCGGGTCCCGCTCGGCGACGACCCCGGTGTGCCGGCTCCCGTGGACGTGGCCCCCACCGCACTCATCCCCGACGAGCTCTGGCTGCGGCTCCACCCGGGGCCGCGGGCGGACTGGTTCACCGAGGACGCCCTGGCGACGCTGCTGCGGGTGCGGTACCGGGTGTCCGGGCAGTCCGACCGGGTGGGCGTGCGGCTGGAAGGGCCGGGCCTGACCCGCCGGATCACCACCGAGCTGCGCAGCGAGCCGGTGGTGCTCGGTGCCGTGCAGGTGCCGCCGGCGGGGCAGCCGCTGGTCTTCCTCGCCGACCACCCCACCCTGGGTGGCTACCCGGTCGTCGGTGTGGTGCACCCCGACGACCTGGACCTGCTGGCCCAGGCCCGTCCTGGAACCGTGGTGCGCTTGCGGAACGGGCCCGGGCCCGCCTGACGGCGGTTCAGGCCGGGCGGTCAACGCCGGGTCGACCGGGCCCGCGCCGGGCGGGAGCAGGTCGGTCGGCAGGTCGGTCGGCAGGTCATGCGTCGGCTTCGCGCAGTGGCCGCCAGGCCGACAGGACGACCGCCGCCATCACCGCCGCAGCGGCCCAGAACGGGGCGGTGACACCCCAGAGCGCGGCGACCAGCCCGCCCAGGAGCGCGCCCAGCGCCGCCCCGCCGAGGTCGAGCAGGCTGAAGACGCTCCCCACCCGGCCGCGCAACTCCTCGGGCACGGCCCGCTGCCGCACCGAGGTGACGGTGATGCCCCAGACCATCGCGTGCACACTGAAGACGATCAGCACCGCCGCGGCCACCCCGGGACTCGTCGCGAGCGCGAGCGAGATGTGGGTGACCATCTCGATGACCAGACCGGCGCGGAGCAGCCACGTGCTGCCGACGGCACGGGTGAGGCGGGTGGCGACCGTGGTGCCGGCGAGGCCGCCGACCGCGAAGGCCGTCAGAAGGAAGCCGTAGCCGACTTCGGAGAGCCCGAGGCGGTCCCGGCAGTAGAGGACGAAGACCGCAAACGCGGCCCCGAACGCGATGTTGCCCACCCCCATGCTCAGCCCCAGCGTCCGCAACAGGCGATGCCGCCACAGCCACCGCAGGCCGGCCGCGACCGCGTCCCGCACGGAGGACCGTTGCGTTTCCGGTGCCGCAGGGGCACCGGACCGGATGCCTGCGATCAGTGCCGCGGCCGCGGCGAACGTGAGCGCGTTGAGCCCGAAGGGGACCGCGGCGGAGACCACGAACAACCACGCACCCAGCGGTTTCGCGACGAACTGGTTGCCGATGGTGAAGCTCGCGTAGAGCCGCGCGTTGGCCGCCGGTAGCCGTTCGGGGGCCACCACGGCCGGCAGCAGAGCGCTCATGGCGGTGTCGGCGAGGGTCTCCCCGGTGCCGAGCAGGAAGAGCACCAGGTAGATGACGGCCACGGTGACGGTTCCGGTCGCCACGGTCAGCATCAGCGCGGCCAGGGCGGCGGCGCGCAGGAGATTGACGATCACGACCAGGCGGCGCCGGTCGAGCCGGTCGACGAAGGCGCCACTGATCAGGGCGAAGAGCAACCAGGACAGTTGCTGGACGAAGACGGCGCCGGCGACGTACGCCGGGTTGTCGGTGACGGCGGCGACCAGCAGCGGGCCGGCGGCCATGGCGACGCCGTCGCCGACGTTGGAGACCGCCGATGCGGTCCAGAGTCGGGTGAAGTCCGCGCCGGGACGCGCGGATACGGGGGCACGCAAAACAGCTCCTCGAGCCAGGAGAGGGAAACGGTCGTCGTGGGACCGCTCCGCGGCGAGGAGCCCGCGCCACCGGCGTACGGTGGCGGGCGGTCAGCGCGTGGCGTGCGCTCGCGGCGAAGCGGGGACCGTGACCAGGTCGAGGCGCATCTGGACTCCCGGGTGTCGGCGAATGGTCAGCGCAGTGTGACAGGCGTGGCGCGGCGCCGCGAGTCCCTTTTGGACCGCGCCGCGCTCACCAGTCGCTGGGGGCGTAGTCCTTGAGGAAGCAGCCGTAGAGATCCTCGCCGGCCTCACCGCGCACGATCGGGTCGTAGACCCGGGCGGCGCCGTCGACGAGATCCAGCGGCGCGTGGAAACCCTCGTCGGCGAGCCGCATCTTGGTGGGGTGCGGCCGCTCATCGGTGATCCAGCCGGTGTCGACGCTGGTCATCAGGATGCCGTCGGTGAGCATCTCCTCGGCGCTGGTGCGGGTGAGCATGTTCAGCGCGGCCTTGGCCATGTTGGTGTGCGGGTGGCCGGGGCCCTTGTAACCGCGGCTGAACACGCCCTCCATCGCGGAGACGTTCACGATGTACTTGCGCCGGGCCGCCGCTGCGGCCATCGCCGGTCGCAAGCGGCTGACCAGCACGAACGGCGCGGTCACGTTGCAGAGTTGCACTTCCAGCAGCTCGACCGGGTCGACCTCGTGGACCCGCTGCACCCAGCTGTTGACCGGGGCGAGGTCGGGTACCAGGCCGCCGGCGTCGATTGCGGTGTCGTTGGCGATCCGCGCCGGCGTGGCGGAGCCGCTGGTCAGCGCCAGCGCGGTGAGGGCGTGCGGGGTCATCGCCGGAGCTTCGCGGCGCTGCGTGGGCAGGGCGGGCGTGACCGCGCCGGCGCCGATGCCGGTGAAGGTGACAACCTCCGGCAACGGCCCCTCCGGCAGGGCCGCGTTCTCGGCGGCGGCCAGGTGCGCGTACGCGCCGGGGGAGCGGCGTACCGTCTGCGCCGCGTTGTTGATCAGGATGTCGAGGGGGCCCTGGGCGCTGACCGAGTCGGCCAGCGCGACAACCTGGGAAGGGTCGCGCAGGTCGATCCCGACGATGCGCAGCCGGTCCAGCCACTGCCCGCTGTCGGGCATGGCGGTGAAGCGCCGCACCGCGTCGTTGGGGAAGCGGGTGGTGATCGTGGTGTGGGCGCCGTCGCGCAGCAGCCGCAGCGCGATGTACATGCCGATCTTGGCGCGTCCGCCGGTGAGCAGCGCGCGCCGCCCCGTCAGGTCGGTACGCGCGTCCCGGCGTTCGTGGTTGAGTGTGGCGCAGGCCGGACAGAGCTGGTGGTAGAAGGCGTCCACCTCGCGGTAGCGCTGCTTGCAGATGTAGCAGCCGCGCGGGTTGTGCAGGGTGCCGGCGGTGGCGCCCGCCGCGCGCGAGGCGAGCGGAACGCCCTGGGTCTCGTCGTCGATGCGGTCCGGTGCGCCGGTGGCGGTGGCGGCGGTCACCGCCCGGTCGGCGGCGAGCAGCGTGTCGCGCCGCTGCTGACGGCGCAGCTGCTTGACCGTCTTGTAGAGCCGGGCCGTGGCGCGCTGGACGGCGACGACGTCTGGGTGCTCGGGTGGCAGCGTCTCCAGCGTCTCGAACACATCGAGGCAGATGCGCAGTTGCTCCGGGTCGACCCCGGCCGGTTCGGTCCCGTTGTCCCGCTCGGTCCCGTTGTCCTGCTCGGTCCAGTTGTCCCGTTCGTCCACGTGCTCCATGCCCACCGACTGCCTCGTCCCTGCTCACCGCACCGACCGGTCCGGCCCGATCCGCCCCGGCACTGTACGCACCCGGCACGCCACGGCCAAGTCCGGCGCATTGGCCGCTGGTCCGGTTCCGCCCACCGGCGGCGGAACCGGACCAGCGAACGCTTCGCGCCCCCGACGGCCGGCACCCGCTGGTCGGTCAGGTCGTCGCGGGTACGCCGAGCCGGTCGAGCAGCCGCCGTCGCAGCGCGCCGAAGGCCGGGTCCTCGGCCGGCCGGGCCGGCCCGAGGTCCACCTCGATCTCCTCGGCGATGACGCCCTCTTCGAGGACGAGGATGCGGTCGGCGAGCAGCACCGCCTCGTCGACGTCGTGGGTGACAAGCAGGGCGGCGAAGCCGTGCTCGGCGCGCAGCCGCCGCAGCAGCTGCTGCATCTTGAGCCGGGTGAGCGCGTCCAGCGCGCCGAACGGCTCGTCGAGCAGGAGCAGGTCCGGGTTGCGGACCAGCGCGCGCGCCACTGCCACCCGCTGTGCCTGCCCGCCGGAGAGCTCACCGGGCCAGGCCCGGTGCCGCTCGGGGAGCCCCACTTCGGCCAGCGCCCGCCGGACCCGGTCGGCGACGTCCGGGCCGGAGAGCCCGAGGGCGATGTTGTCGGCGACCCGTTTCCACGGCAGCAGCCGGTGCTCCTGGAAGACCACGGCCATCGTGCCGCCGACGGCGATCTCGCCGCCGGCCTCGGCGTCGAGCCCGGCCAGGACGCGCAGCAGGGTGCTCTTGCCGGAGCCACTGCCGCCGAGCAGCGCCACTACCTCACCCGGCGCGATGGTCAGATCCACCTCGGCGAGCACCACGGCGGCACCGAAGCAGCGGCGTACGCCCCGGGCCGTCAGCACGGCGCCGGTCAGGTCGCCCGCAGTCCGCGTCGCCACGTCAGCACTCTCCTCTCCACGATCCGCAGGCCCAGGTCGGAGGCGAGGCCGAGCAGCGCGTAGATCAGCAAGCCGAGGAGCACGACGTCGGTCTGGCTGAAGTCGCGGGCCTCCATCATCAGGAACCCGATGCCGGTCTGGGCGTTGACCTGCTCGCCGACGACGAGGCTCAGCCAGGCCGCCCCGATGGCCAGGCGCAGCCCGAGAAAGAGCGAGGGGAGCGCGCCGGGGAGGATCACGTGCCGCAGCCGGGCGGCGGCGCCGAGCCCGCAGGTGCGTGCCGCTTCCACCAGCCGTTCGTCGATGTCGCGGATCCCGGCGTAGGTGTTGAAGTAGATCGGGAAGAACGCCCCGAGCGCCACCAGGGTGATCTTGAGTTCCTCGCCGATGCCGACCCAGATGATCAGTAGCGGGACCAGGCCGAGGTGGGGCAGCATGCGGGCCATCTGCACCGGCGGGTCGACCAGGTCGTCGCCGAGGCGTAGCAGCCCGGCCGCGGCACCGAGTGCCAGGGCCAGCGCGCCGCCGATGAGCATGCCGATGGCGGCGCGGGTGACCGAGTCGGCCAGGTGCACACCGAGCGTGCCCTCCTGGGTCAGACGCCACCCGGCCGCCACCACGTCGGCCGGCGCGGGCAGCTTCTCCGCCGGGAGCAGGCCGGTGCGGGTGGCCGCCTCCCAGGCGACCACCAGCACGACGGGGCTGACGGCCCGGCGCCAGCGCCGGGACGGGCGCTGCGCCGGCGTCTCCTCGGCGGCGGCCGGCGCCGCAGCCGTCGGCTGCGGCGCCTCGACGAGTACGGCCCGGCTCACTCGAAGACCTCGTTGAACCGGTCGTCGATGCGGCCCTTGATGTCCACCTCGCCCGGGATCAGGCCGAGACCGGCGAAGCTGTCGGCGATCGCCTGGATCTCGTCGCCGACGGCGGGGGTGACCGGCGCGAGGGGCTTGGCGGCGCGGGCCAGGGCCCGGGTGGTGGTCTCCTGCGACATCTTCAACTCCGGCGCGAGGATCTTCGCCCGTTCCTGCGGATTGGCGATGCCCCACTCGGTCACCTCGTCGTAGGTGGTGAGGAAGCCACGGATCAGGTCGGTCCTGTGCTCCAGCGCGTCCGGGTTGGCCAGGATGTACTCACGGTTGTTGGCCAGGCCGGTGGCGTCGGCGAGGACCTTGACCCCCTCCTGCTCGGCGAGGGCGAAGTACGGGTCCCAGATGATCCAGGCGTCGACCTGGTCGTTGTCGAAGGCCGGTCTGCCCTCGGTGGGCTTGAGGTAGGAGACGTCCAGGTCGTCGATGGTCATGTCGTGCTTCTCCAGCAGCCGCACCAGCAGCCAGTGGACGTTCGAGCCCTTGTTGAGCGCGACCTTCTTGCCCTTGAGGTCAGCGAAGCTGGTGAAGCCGCTGCTCTCCTTGACCAGCACCGCCTCCCCCTCGGGCAGTGGCTCGGAGGTGCCGATGATCGAGAACGGCACCTTCCCCGCGGCGGCGAAGATCGGCGGCGCCTCGCCGGTCTGTCCGATGTCGATGGCGCCGGCCTTGAGTGCCTCGGTCACCGCGGTTCCGCTCTCGAAGAGCGACCACTCGGCGTCCGGGGCCAGCTCGCGGGCCTTGACCAGACTGAGGCCCCCGAAGCGCTGGTAGCCGATGCGCAGCTTTCCGTCACTGCCACCGGTGCCGGTGTCGTCGCCGCAGGCCGTGATGCTGCCGACCGCGAGCAGGGAGAGGGCAGCCAGCGCCGCGGTCGCCAGGTGGCGCCAGCGGGCGGGACGGCTCGGGAACGAGCGGGACATGTCGACTCCTCGTCGATCGGTGCCCCCGGGCCGGTCGGGGCCGGGGGAGGGCTGACCCGAGTAAGCCTACTAATCAGGTAGGTTTTATGGAGATGGCCCGCGCCGCAATTCCAATTCCTAGGAACCGGCGGTGCCGTGCAGCCCGGCCGACCACCGGCGCAACCCCCAGCGCCGCTCACCGAGGAGACCTTGATGCCCCTGACCTTCCACTGGTTTCTGCCGACCTACGGCGACAGCCGCGACATCGTCGGGGGTGGACACGGGGTGGCGGTCGGCGCCGCCGGTGGCGCCCGGCCACCGAGCATCGCCTATCTCGGCCAGATCGCCCGCAGTGCGGAGCAGCTCGGCTTCGTCGGTGCGCTCACCCCGACCGGGGCCTGGTGCGAGGACGCCTGGCTGACCACCGCGATGCTCAGCGAGGTGACCGAGCGGCTGAAGTTCCTCGTCGCCTTCCGCCCTGGGCTCACCTCACCGACGCTGGCCGCGCAGATGGCCTCGACCTTCCAGCGGCTCTCGCGCGGACGGCTGCTGCTCAATGTGGTCACCGGCGGTGAATCGCAGGAGCAGCGCGCGTACGGCGATTTCCTCGACAAGGACGCCCGGTACGCCCGCGCCGACGAGTTCCTCGATGTGGTGCGCAGCCTGTGGCGGGGCGAGACCGTCGACCACCACGGCGCGCACGTGCGGGTCGAGGGCGCCCGGCTGGCGCAGCCGTTGCAGGAGTCGGTGCCGATCTACTTCGGTGGGTCGTCGGCGGCGGCCGGTCCGGTGGCCGTCCGGCACAGCGACGTCTACCTGACCTGGGGCGAACCGCCGGCGCAGGTCGCCAAGAAGATCGACTGGATCCGTGGTCTCGCCGCCGAGACGGGCCGGCAGTTGCGCTTCGGCATCCGGCTGCACGTCATCACCCGCGACACCGCCGAGCAGGCCTGGGCGCAGGCACACCGGCTGATCGAACGGATCGACGAGGCACAGATCCGTTCCGTGCAGGAGGGGCTGCGCCGCAGCGAGTCCGAGGGGCAGCGGCGGATGCTGGAGCTGCACGGCGGCTCGCGTGACGGGCTCGAGGTCTCCCCGAACCTCTGGGCCGGCGTCGGCCTGGTCCGGGGCGGGGCGGGCACGGCGCTGGTGGGCAGCCACACCGAGATCGCCGACCGCATCGCCGAGTACCACGCCCTCGGCATCGACGAGTTCATCCTCTCCGGACACCCGCACCTGGAGGAGGCGTACTGGTTCGGCGAGGGCGTGCTGCCGATCCTGCAGCAGCGCGGCCTCTGGAAGCACCCCGCCGGCGACCAGACGACCGGTCAGCCGGTCGTGCCGTTCGCCGCCGACCTTGCGCCCCGCCGCTGACTCGCGCCCTCCTGCAATCGGGTAGGGAACCGTTGTCTCGTGTCGAGACAAGTCATAGGTTGCCGGTGACCGGGATTTCCCGGTAGCAGGACAGCAGCACCTTTCGATGGGAGAACTGAGTGAAGTCCCTTCGCCACAAGGCGTTCGCCGCGACCTCGGCCGCGGCACTCTTCGCCGGGATGGCCGTGACGGCCGGCTTCGCCGTGCCGGCTGCCGCCGCCGGTCCCGACACCACGTACCTGGTCCTCGCGCCGGGCAACTCGACGAACCAGGCCGCCAAGCGCGTGGCCGCCGCCAACGGCACAGTCGTCGCCGACTACGGCCAGATCGGCGTGCTCGTCGTCCGCTCGACCAACCCGTCCTTCTCGATCCAGGTCAAGGGCGGCGGCGTGCAGTCGGTCGCCTCCACCGAGGGCCTGGGCGCGCAGCTCGACGAGGGCGAGACCGTCGAGGTCGACGCCGCCGCGCTGGCGCAGGCCGCCGGTGACCCGACGGCCGAGCCGATGTACGCCCAGCAGTGGGACATGGACCAGATCGACGTCCCGCAGGCGCACCAGGTGACCACCGGCAGCGCCGACGTCGTCGTCGGTGTGCTGGACAGCGGCATCTCCAGCAGCCACCCCGACCTGGCGACCCAGATCGACAAGTCGCGCAGTGTCTCCTGCCTCAACGGCGTGCGGGACACCGCCGAGGCCGCCTGGAACCCGACCACCTCCGACCACGGCACGCACGTGGCCGGCACCATCGCCGCCGCCATCAACGGCGTCGGCGTGACCGGTGTCGCCCCGGGTGTCAAGGTCGCCGCGGTCAAGGTCGTCGACGACGAGGGCATGATCTACCCGGAGGCAGCCGTCTGTGCCTTCCTCTGGGCCGCCGAGACCGGCATCCAGATCACCAACAACAGCTACTACATCGACCCGTGGCAGTTCAACTGCCGCAACAACCCGGAGCAGCGGGCGGTCTGGCAGGCCGTGCAGCGCGCCATCCGCTACTCCGCCAACGGCGGTGTGCTCCACTTCGCCTCGGCGGGCAACTCGAACGTCGACCTGCAGCACAAGAACAACGACAGCGACGGCGAGATCACCAACGCCTGCCTGGTGCTGCCGGCCGAAGCCCCCGGCGTGGTCACCGTGGGGGCCACCGGCCCGACGCGGCAGAAGAGCTACTACTCGTCGTACGGCCAGGGAGTCGTCGAGGTGACGGCGCCGGGTGGCGACACCCGCTTCCGTACCGAGGGTGCGCGCTCGACCTCCACCGACGGCATCCTGTCGACCACCTTCAACACCAGCACCCGCACCAACGGCTGGGGTTACAAGCAGGGCACCTCGATGTCGAGCCCGCACGCGGCCGGTGTCGCGGCGCTGGCCCTGTCGGCCCACCCGGGCCTGCAGCCGGGCGCGCTGAAGTCCTTCATGCAGCGCACCGCCGAGCCGCTGGCCTGCCCGGCCGGCGTCTACAACCCCGTCCCGCTGCTCAGCGGGTACGAGGCGAACTGCTACGGCGGCAAGGTCAACGGCTTCTACGGCCACGGTGAGGTCAACGCCTACAACGCGGTGAAGTAGACCCTCCACGCATCACGCGGACCCGTCCGGCCTCTGTGCCGGGCGGGTCCGTCGCTTCCGGCGTCCGCGCGCGATGTGGGTCGGGGAGGGGTTCTGCTGCCGCTTCGCCGCCGGGCGCGGTCGGTTTCCCGTCCCATCTGGCTCATGCCTTAGGCTCGGGGAATGAGCGACCTGGCAGGGCCGGTGGACCCCCGGCGGATGCGCGCCGCAGATTCGGACCGGGAGCGGATCGTCGAGATCCTGCGGGAAGCGGTCGCCGAGGGGCGCCTCGACCTCAGTGAGCTCGACGAGCGGATCGGGCAGGCGTACGCGGCCCGCACCTACGGCGAACTGGAGCCCCTGGTCGCGGACCTGCCGGTGGCCGGCGCGGTGCCGGTGCCGGCGGTGCGGCCGGCGGTGGCCGGGGAGCCGGGCGCCCTCGACAGTGCGGTGGACCGGGGCGGCCTGCAGGCGTCGACGACCGCCGTCGCCGTGATGAGCGGCTTCGAACGGAAGGGGCGCTGGGCGGTCGGTTCGACCTTCAACGCTGTCGCCCTCTGGGGCGGCGGCCTCATCGACCTGCGCGAGGCCGACTTCACCGCCGGGCACGTCAGGATCAACGCGTACGCGGTGATGGGTGGCATCGAGATCATCGTGCCGGAGCACGCGCACGTGGACGTCTCCGGCATCGGCGTGATGGGTGGCTTCGACGGACCACGCTCCAGTGCCGCCTCTGCCGCCGGCGGGCCGACGGTCGTCGTCGCCGGGCTGGCCTTCTGGGGCGGTGTCTCGGTGGAGCGCAAACCTTCCGACGAGGTGATCCGGCAGCGCAGGCTCGAGCGTAAGCGGGAACGCGAGCTCGAGCGGCTGGAGCGTAAACGCGAACGGCTGGAGCGCGGACGGCAACGGGAGCGCGAGCAGGTGGAGCGCAACCGGGAAGACGATCGGGCGCACTGGGAGCACAATCGGCGCGAGCCGGATTGATGGCGGCGGGCAGCTCGCCCGAAGCCTCGTCGGACGGGGCCGCCCGCTGCTGTCAAGCGCAGGCGCCGTCCCACCTCATAAAACCTACTTGACGAGTAGGAATAGTGGGTTGGATGCTGTGGAGGCTGGTTTCCCGTCAGGAGGGGAGGCGACGTGACCGTCGCAACCGACCTCGTCGCACCCATGCGGGCCGACACGTTCCGGGCCCTGCTGCGGCACCAGGCGGCGACCGTCACCGTGGTCACCGCCCCCGGTGCGCCGCCGGCCGGATTCACCGCGACCTCCTTCACATCGGTGTCGCTGCATCCACCCCTGGTGTCGTTCTGCCTGAACCGGGGCTCCTCCAGTTGGCCCGCGGTGGCCCGCGCCGGTCACGTCGCGGTGCACCTGCTCGACGAGGGGCAGCAGGAGGTGGCGGGCATCTTCGCCACCAGCGGGATCGACCGCTTTGCCGCGTACGGGCGGGTACAGCCCGGGCCCTACGGAGTGCCGTTGCTGGAGGGGGCGGTGGCGCGCATGGTCTGCCGGGTCACCGCGCGGGTGCCCGCCGGCGACCACGTCGTCGTTCTCGCCGAGCCGCTCTTCGGGGAGCAGGAGCCGGGCGGGCGCCCGCTCCTCTATCACCAGGGCCGGTACGCCGGGCTGACCCACGACTGACCACCCCGGGTCCGGCCGCCGCAGGTGGCCGACCGTGCATCCTGGCGGGGGCCGGTGCTACCGAGTACCCTCAGATGGTATGACCGCGAAGATCTCGATCTCCGTGCCGGACGATGTCGCGCAGTGGCTCGCCGGTAAGGGCCGGAGCAAGGCCTCCGGGGCGCTGACCGAGGCCGCGCGCGCGATGATGCGCCGCGAGCAGTTCGAGCAGCTGCAGCTCGCACACGGCCGGCCGCTGCCCAGCGCCGAGGGCAAGGCCCGCGCCCGGCGGCTGCTGGACGACGCCGCCGCTGCGGGGCCGGCGCAGAGCGCCCAGGCCCGCGCGGAGCTGCAGCGCCGCATCGCCGCCGGTGACCCGCCGGGCCCACGGCGGTGAGCGAGGGTCGCAGCCGGGTCGCCGTCATGCTCTGCCCGAGCGCGGTGACCGCGTACGTCCAAGGACTCATGGGCGCGGTGGAGGTCATCGGTGAGGTGGTCGACGACGGCGCCGTCTGCTTCGGCCTGGCCGACGTCGCGCTCGCCGAGGTTGCGGCCCGGGCTGAAGAGCCCGACGAGCGGGCCCTCCTCTACGGCCTCGCGGAGATAACCGCCTGCCGGCTGCTCGGCTCGGCCGGGGACGACCCGCGGGAGCTCGAGTGGCTGCTGCGGCTGACCGGCGCGCCGGGCAGGGCGGTCACCGCGCAGCTCGCGATGCGCCACGGCTGCCACGTGCTGACGGCCACCCCCGCCGTGTACGGCGATTTCGGACTGCCGGTCATCCCCATCGACTGAACCGCCCTGCGCGCACCGGCCGCAACCGGGCGGGGCGCCGACCGCACGGCCGTGGCGAGCTGTACCGATGCCGGCATCGGCAGCCCGCGTCGGCCGATGTCGACGGGCGGATGTCAGTGCCGGGCGAGGTAGGCGGCGAGCACCTCGCTGTGGGTGGAGAAGGCCAGCTCGATCGGCTCGGTGACCACCAGCCACTCGGTGGACTCCGGCGTCGGCGCGGAGACGGGCAGCTCCTCGGCTCGGCGGGCCGGCAGCTCACCGAAGATCATGATCGTGCCGCCGGAGGGGGCGCTGCGCACGTCGATCAGGTTCACCGTGTCGGCTGCGGCCTGCAGCCCGGTCTCCTCCCACAGTTCGCGGACCAGGGCGGCGCGCCAGTCCTCGCCGTGTTCGATGAATCCGCCGGGCAACGACAGCAGGCCGCGCGCCGGTTCGATGTCCCGGCGCTGCACCACCACGCCCAGGCCCTGGGCTGTCAGCACCGGCAGCACGGCCACCGCGACCGGCAGCGGATTGCGCCAGGTCGTCTCGCCGCAACCCGGGCAGAGCCGCGGCCACCGCGTCCCGGGATAGGCCGAGCCGCAGTACGAACAGTGGGAGTGCTGAGCGCGGATCACCTGGCGACGATACCGCCGTGAACCGGCCGGGCAGCGCCGGCGGCCGCCGGGCGGGCGGCGCGGGAAGCGGGCGCAGTGGCGCGGCGGGTCAGCGGCGGTGGGCGGTGCGGGGCAGGAAGAGCAGCTGCGCCGGCTTGTGTGGCAGTTCGACCCGCGGGCCCGGTACGAAACCGGCGCGGCGCAGCCGGGCGAGCACCTTGTCGTTGCGGGCGTCGGGCTCGGCCACGATCCGCAGCCGGGCCGGGTCGGCGAGCACGAAGGTGAGAAACTCCTCCAGCAGCGTGCCGGTGAAACCCGGTACCGGCGGCCCGGCCGGGGGCCCGATCAGCAGGTGGATGCCGAAGTCGCCCGGCCGCACGTCGTAGTACTCGCCGATCGGGTCGTGCTCCGGTTCGTACGTCTGGAAGAGCGCCACCGGCGCGTCGTCGCGGAGCATCAGGTACGCGTGGTGGGTCGGCAGCGAGTCCAGGTGTGCGTAGATCTCCCGGACCCGTTCCCGGCTCGCGTCGGCCATGCCCCAGAAGCGGGCCCGCTCCTGGGTGACCCAGCCGTGGAGCAGGTCGGCGTCGCCGGCCGGGTCCACCGGCCGCAGCCGGATCAGGCCGAAGCCGGGCAGCTCGCGGGTGTGGACGTCCGGCCGGGCGGTGGGCGGGGCGGCATCAGTCGGCATCTCGCTCCTCGGTGAGGTCGGCCCAGTCGGTGGTGACCGGGATCAGCTCGCCGCTGCTCCACAGGGGAAGCTGGTCGCGGGCGTGCGGGGCGCCGGGTACGCCGTCGGCCCCGAGCGGGACAATCCAGCGGCTGCGGGACCGGTCGGCGAGGTCCCAGACGTAGCGGGCGGCCGGGCCGCGGGCGCAGTGGTCGGTGATGCCCGGCACGCTGGAGGTGGCGAGCACGCAGTCGTGGTCACCGGCGAGCCCCGGCCAGTTCTGCCCGTCCGGGTCGGGCAGTGCCTGCCAGGGCGCTAGCCGGTGCCGGTCACCCCAGGTCCCGGTCGGCCCGGCGGTGGCGACCTCCTCCAGCGCCTCCCGCGCGAGTGCGGCGCAGTCGACGCCGGGCAGTTCCGCGCCGAGCAGGGTGCCGAGGGCGAAGGCGACCCGGCCGGTCAGGTCCAGCCACGGGGCGAAGACCGCCGGGTACGGCATGGGTTCGGCGAGCACGGCCAGACTCGGCGCGGCGGCGAGTCGCCGGACCAGGGCCGACCGTACGGCGGCGAAGGCGGCCGCCTCGTGGCTGGCGGCCGCCATCCGCCGGTCCCAGCTCAGCAACCGGTCCCGCAGTCGCGCGGCCGCCGGGCTGAGCGCGTCGAGACCGGCCAGCAGTGCCAGCACCGGCGTGGCCGCGCCGAGCAGGGTGTCGGTGTGGATCTGGGCCATCCGGTCGGCGGACCACGTCCGTTCGCCGGCGAGCAGCTCCCGGATCCGGTCGGCCCGGTACGGCGGCGCGAACTCGACACCGAGCCCGGCGGCGAGCCCGCGCTCGTTGGCCATCACCGTCACGTCCTCCACTGCGGCCCGGGGCATCGGCGCGTGCCATCCGCGCCACTGGTGACCCGGATCGGCGGCGGGCACCACCCGCCGCCGGTTCTCCTCGTGCCGCAGCGGCACCGCGCCCGCTACCCGGTGCAGCAGGCCGCCGGCCACGTCGGCGGCGAGCACCACGTTGACCGGCTCGGCCCAGTGGTCGAACGCGCGGTCGACGTCGGCGGTGCTGCGGGCCCGCAGCAGCATCGGCAGCGCCGCGAAACCGAGGTCGGCGCGGACCCGGGGCGGATAGCGCAGGCTGATCGCCGGCTCCTCGTCCGGGCTGCCGATGATCACCGGTCCGCGGGCGGTCTCGATCACCTCGATCTCGACCGGTTCGCCGCCGGCGACCTCGACGGTCTCCCGGTGCGCCGTCGCCGGTTCCCAGCCGCGCGGGCCGTGCGCCCGTACCGTCGCGCCGTCGCGGCGCAGCTGCTCCCGGAAGAGGTCCTGGTAGTCGGCCATCGCGTTGGTGATCGCCCACGCCACCGGCCCGGCGTGCCCGAAGTGGGCGATGCCGGGCACCCCCGGCACGGCCAGCCCCACCACGTCGTACGCCGGGCAGGCGAGCCGGACCTGCTGGTAGACGCCGGGGTTCTCGATGTAGCGGTGCGGGTCGCCGGCGATCAGCGCGGCTCCGGTGGCGCTGCGGTGACCCGGGATCAGCCAGCCGTTGCTGCCCGAGCCGGCCGGCCCGTCGGCCGCGAAGAGGTCGGTCGCCGCGGCGCCGAGGCGGCGGGCCACCTCCTCGCGCCAGAGCTTCGCCGGGAAGCCGGCGAAGAGGATGTGGTGGGCCAGCCAGACCGCCAGCGGGGTCCAGGACTCCCAGCGGCCCGGCGTCAGGCCGGTGGCAGCGAACTCCGGTGCGCGGGCGGCGCCGGCGGCCAGCCCGGCGTTGACTCCCTCCACGTAGGCGTCCACCCAGGCCGCGGTGTCGGCGTCCAGGTTGTCCCGGCATCGGCGCGCGGTGTCGGCCAGCCGTGCGCGCCGGGCGAAGACGTCCCAGCCGAGCGCCTCCGCGCCGAGGAAGGCCGCCGTCGCGCCCTGCGCCCGGTGCCGCTCGAACTCCAGCTGCCAGGCCCGGTCCGTCGCCGTGGTACGGCCCTGCAGGAAGGCCAGCTCCCGCTCGTCGTCGCCGCGCAGGTGGGGGATGCCCCACGCGTCGCGGAAGACCCGGCCGCTCATGCCGGGAAGGCCAGCGCGCCGGCGGCGAGCGCCGGGGCGCCGGGACGGCGGCGCCGGGCCGCGGGAATCACCAGCGGTGCGCCGGTCTCCGGGTCCTCGATCACCCGGCAGGGGAGTCCGAAGACCCGTTCCACCAGCTCGGCGGTGACGATCTCCCGTGGCTGGCCGGCTGCGACCAGCTCCCCGTCGCGCATCGCGATCAGGTGGGTGGCGTAGCGGGCGGCGTGGTTGAGGTCGTGCAGCACCGCGACCATCGTGCGGCCCTGCTCCTCGTGCAGGTGGGCGCAGAGGTCGAGGATCTCGATCTGGTGGGCGATGTCCAGATAGGTGGTGGGCTCGTCGAGCAGCAGCAGGGGCGTCTCCTGCGCCAGCGCCATCGCGATCCAGACCCGCTGACGTTGCCCGCCGGAGAGCTCGTCGACGAGCCGGTCGGCCAGCTCCTGTACGCCGGTGGCCCGCATCGACTCGGCGACCACCCGCTCGTCGTCGGGCGACCACTGCCGCAGCAGCCCCTGGTGCGGGTAGCGGCCCCGCGACACCAGCTCGGCGACGGTGATGCCGTCGGGCGCGATCGAGGACTGGGGGAGCAGCCCCAGGATCCGGGCGACCTGCTTCGCCGGCCGGCGATGGATGTCATCCCCGTCGAGGAGCACCGTCCCGGTCGACGGCCTGAGCATCCGCGACAGGGCGCGCAGCAGCGTCGACTTGCCGCAGGCATTGGGCCCGATGATGACGGTGAAGGAGTTGTCGGGGATGGTGACGTCCAGATCGCGGGTGATGGTGCGCTGGTCGTAGGCGAGGGTGAGGCCCTCACCGCGTAGCCGTGTCACGCCGGACTCCGTCATCTCGCTGCTCCGTTCCCCGCCGATGCTCGCAGGTGTCATAGCCGTACCGCCCGCCGGGACGTGGCGAGCAACCAGACGAGGTAGGCCCCGCCGATGGCGCCGGTGACGACGCCGACGGGGAGCTGGTGTCCGGTGAAGAGGCGCTGCGCCGCCCAGTCGGCGGTCACCAGCAGCACCGCGCCCATGCTGAGCGCCGGCAGCAGGTTCGGCCCGGGCGCGCGGGTCAGCCGCTTCGCCAGCTGCGGCGCCGTCAGGGCGACGAACGAGACCGGCCCGGCCGCCGCGCAGGCGAGCGACACCAGCAGCACCGCCGCGGCGAGCAACATCAGGCGGACCCGTTCGACGCGGATGCCGAGAGCGCTGGCGGCGTCGTCGCCCATCTCGATCATCCGCAGCGCGGGGCCGAATGCCAGCAGCACCAGCGGCACCAGCACCGCCAGGGCGGCCAGCAGCGGCACCGCGTGCGTCCAGCCACGACCGTCGAGGCTGCCGGTCAGCCAGAGCATCGCCCGGGAGGCGTCGGTGAGCTGGGCGCGGGTCAGCAGGTAGCCGTTGACGCCGGTCAGGATCGCGGCCGTGCCGATGCCGACCAGGATCAGCCGCTGGCCCTCCACGCCCCGCCGCCACGCGATCAGGTAGACGAGTCCGCCGGTGGCGAGGCCGCCGGCGAGCGCCCCGGCGGAGAGCGCGAGGGTGCTGCCGCCGGCGACCACCACCAGCAGGGCGCCGACGGCAGCACCCTGGGTGAAGCCGAGCATGTCCGGGCTGCCCAGCGGGTTGCGTACCAGCGACTGGAAGACCGCACCTGCCAGCGCCAGCGCGGCCCCGACCAGCAGGCCGGTCACCAGCCGGGGCAGCCGCAGTTCGAGAACGATGAAGTCCTGCGCCGGGGTGCCGCCGCCGGCCAGGGTGCGCAGCACCTCGGCGGGGGCGATCGGGTAGTCGCCGCCGCCGACGGAGAGGACACCGACGACCAGCGCCAGCAGGGCGCAGCCGGTCCCCACCGCCAGCGGCCGGGGGTGCAGCCGCACGGAGAAGCCGTTCGGGGTGCGGAGCACGATCATGTCCGGATCCCCTTCCGGCGTACGACGAGCCAGAGGAAGACCGGTCCGCCGAGGACGGCGGTCATGACGCCCACCTGCAGCTCGCCGGGGCGCCCGAGCACGCGGCCCAGCACGTCGGAGCCGAGCAGCAGGACCGGGGCCAGCAGGGCGCAGTAGGGCAGCAGCCAGCGCAGGTCGGGGCCGGTCAGGCCGCGGACCAGGTGCGGCACGATCAGCCCGACGAAGACGAACGGCCCGCAGGCGGCCGTCGCCGCGCCGCAGAGCAGCGTGATCGCCACGATCGCGGCGGCGCGGACCAGCGCCGGGTGGGCGCCGAGCGCCCGCGCGGAGTCGTCCCCGAGCGCCATCGCGTTGAGCGGTCGCGCCGTGGCCAGGGCGATCAGCAGGCCGGCGGCGACGAAGGGGAGCGCCCGTACGACCGTTGTGTGGTCGGCGCCGGCCAGCGAACCGACCGTCCAGAAGCGCATCTTCTCCAGGGCCGCGGCGTCGAGCAGCATCACCGCGTTGACGTAGGAGAAGAGTGCGGCGTTGAGCGCGGCGCCGGCCAGCGCCAGCCGGGCCGGGGTGGCACCCCGTCCACCGCCCACGGCGTACACCAGCACGGACACGGCGGCGGCGCCGAGCATGGCGAACCAGATCTGGCCGGTGAGGCCGCCGATGCCCAGGAAGAGGGTCGAGGTCACCACGGCGGCGGAGGCTCCCGCGTTGATGCCGAGCAGACCGGGGTCGGCGAGGGGGTTGCGGGTCAGCGCCTGCATCACCCCACCCGCGAGGCCGAGTGCCGCGCCGGCGAGCAGTCCCAGCAGTGTGCGGGGCAGGCGCATCTCGTGCACCACGGCGTAGTGCGCGGAGGCGGGGTCGATCAATCCGTGCCAGACCTCGCCGAGGCCGAGGGGCCGGGCGCCGACGGCGATGCTCGCCGCGGCGACCGCGATCAGCACGGCGGCCGCGCCGATCAGCCCTGCGCCACGGAGTGCGGAGCGGCTGCGTGTCGGTCGTTCGCGCGGGGCGGGTGGCGCCCGGAATCCGATGAGTTGATCAGTGGGAGGCAGTTTCTGCTCCGAAGTGGTGAGAAGTCGTCGGATGCCCCATCTTGGCGGGCGACTTAGGTTAGGCTATGTTGACCAAGGTTAGGCAAGCCTAACGGATGACGGCCTTCGGGGTCGCCCGCATCTGCAAGAGAGACAGATTCCATGCTGAATGCCAGAACCACCAACCTGTCCCGCCGCGGTCTGCTCACCGCAGGTGGTGCGATCACGCTCGGGGTGCTGCTCGGCGCCTGTGGCAAGGGGGAGTCGGACTCCACCTCCGGCAAGAAGGCCGACGGTGGCCCCTGGTCCTTCACCGACGACCGTAACGAGAGCGTCCGCACCGACGCCACCCCGAAGAGCATCGTCGCCTTCACCGGCACCGCCGCCGCGCTGGTCGACTTCGGAGTGGACAAGCAGATCGTCGGTGTCTTCGGCGAGACCCTGCTCCCCTCCGGGGAAGCCGACCCGCAGGCGGGCGACCTCGACGTCGCCGGCGTCGAAGTGCTCGGAAACGTGTGGGGCGAGTTCAGCCTCGACAAGTACGCCGCGCTCAACCCCGATCTGCTGGTGACCCACATGTACGACCCGGGCGCGCTCTGGTACGTACCGGAGGAGAGCAAGGACAAGATCCTCCAGCTCGCCCCGAGTGTCGCCATCACCACCGCCCGGGTGCCGATGACCAAGCCGATCGAGCGCTACGCCGAGCTGGCCGCCTCCCTCGGCGCGGACCTGAAGTCGCAGGCGAACACCGCGGCGAAGGAGCGCTTCGATGCCGCAGCCGAAGCGGTGCGGGCCGCCGTCGCCGCCAACCCGGGCATCAAGGTGCTGGCCGCCTCCGGCAGCGCCGACGTGCTCTACGCCTCGAACCCGCAGGTCAACACCGACCTGATGTACTTCGCCGAGTTGGGCGTGGAGATCGTCAGGCCGGACAAGCTCGACGCGGGCGATTACTACGAGTCCCTCAGCTGGGAGAACGCCGACAAGTACCCGGCGGACCTGATCCTGCTCGACCGTCGCGGAGTGGCCCTGCAGCCGGCCGACCTCGCGGCCAAGCCGACCTGGGCGCAGCTGCCGGCGGTCAAGGCCGGGCAGATCACCGGCTGGGACTCGGTGCCACGCTTCTCCTACGCCGGTGCCGCGCCGCTGCTGGAGAGCCTCGCCGGGGCGATCCGCGACGCCAGGAAGCTCGCCTGATCCGATGACGACCGTCACCGCCACCGCTCCGGCCGCGCTCATCGCGGGCCAGTTCCGGTTCTTCCGGGCCGAGGTCGCGCGGGTACGCCCGCTCGGCCCCGGCATGGTCCGGATCACCCTGCACGGCGCCGACCTGCGCGACTTCGCCGGTGGCGGCCGGGACCAGAGTTTCTCGCTCTTCCTGCCCCACCCCGGTCAGGAGGAGCCGCTGGTTCCGATCGAGGCGGGGGCGGGCTGGTTCGCCGGCTGGCGTGCCCTCGACCCGCAGGTGCGCGCGGTCATGCGCTCCTACACGGTCCGGACGCAGCGTCCCGAGGCCGGCGAGGTCGACGTCGACTTCGCCCTGCACGGGCTGACCGGCCCGGCATCGCGCTGGGCCGGCCGGGCCCGCGGCGGTGAGCGGGTCGTGCTGCTCGGGCCGGCTGTCGCCGACAACCGCAGCGTCGGTTTCCGGCCCGCGCCCTCGGCCGACTGGACCCTGCTGGCCGGCGACGAGAGTGCCTTGCCGGCCATCGGCGCCATCCTGGCCGGGCTGCCCGCCGGCGCGCCGGTCAGGGCCTGGATCGAGGTCTCCCGGCTCGCCGACATGCAGGCGCTGCCGACCTGCGCGGACGCCGAGGTGACCTGGCTGTTCCGCGATGCGGGCGGTACGTCCCGGCTGGCCGGCGCCCTCCGCACGGCCCGCTGGCCCGCCGGCACGCCCTACGCCTGGCTCGCCGGCGAGTGCGGGGTGGTGCGGGACCTGCGCCGGCACCTGGTCAACGATCGCGGAGTGCCGCGGCGCAGCATCACCTTCTCCGGCTACTGGCGCCGCGGCGCATCGGAGGAGGACCTGCGCGCCGAGGCCGCCGACTGACCCGACCTCACCGCTCGCCGGGTGCCCGGGTGCTGCCCGGGCACCGACGCGGTGCGCTGCGCCGTGCCCCGAACTGTTCACGATCGCGAAGGACCGTCATGAGGCTGCAGGGACAGAGAGTCCACAGTGCCAGGTCGGAGGCTGCCGACGGCGCGCCGCCGTCCGCCGGGCCCGCCGGCCCGGCGGGCCCGCGCGAACAGCTGCTCACCAACGACACCGCCGCCGCGTACCGGCAGGTCCTCGCCGAAGGAGTGGAGCGTGTCGCCGACCGGATCGCCGGCACGCGGCACCCGTTCACCGGGATCACCCCGGCGCGGCTCGCGCCGCAGGTCGCCGGGATCGACCTGGACCGGCCGCTCGGCGACGTCACCGCGGCGCTCGACGAGCTCGACACCGTCTACCTGCGCGACGCCGTCTACTTCCATCACCCGCGCTACCTCGCCCACCTCAACTGCCCGGTGGTCATCCCGGCGCTGCTCGGCGAGGCGGTGCTGACCGCTGTCAACTCCTCGCTGGACACCTGGGACCAGAGCGCCGGCGGGACCCTCATCGAGCAGCGGCTGATCGACTGGACGGCGGAGCGCATCGGCCTCGGCCCGGCCGCCGACGGCATCTTCACCAGCGGCGGCACCCAGTCCAACCTGCAGGCGATGCTGCTGGCCCGTGAGGAGGCGTGCCTGGCCGCCGGCGCCGGTGCGGCCGAACGAGCGGCGCTGCTGCCGCGGCTGCGGATCCTCACCTCCGAGGCGGGCCACTTCAGCATCCGCAAGGCCGCCACCCTGCTCGGGCTCTCCCCGGAGGCGGTGGTGCCGCTGGCAACCGATGATCGGCGGCGGATGTCACCGGCCGCACTCGCCCGCGAACTCGACCGGTGCCGCCGGGAGGATCTGCCCGTGATGGCCGTCGTCGCCACCGCCGGCACCACCGACTTCGGCACCATCGACCCGCTGCCGGAGATCGCCCGCCAGTGCGCCGAGGCCGGCGTCTGGTTGCACGTCGACGCGGCGTACGGCTGCGGGCTGCTCGTCTCGCCGACGCGCCGGCACCTGCTGGCCGGCATCGAGCAGGCCGACTCGGTGACCGTGGACTACCACAAGTCGTTCTTCCAGCCGGTCAGCTCCAGCGCCCTGCTGGTCCGCGACCGCGTCGTGCTGCGGCACGCCACCTACCACGCCGACTACCTCAACCCGGCGCGGATGGTCGAGCAGCGCATCCCCAACCAGGTCGACAAGAGCCTGCAGACCACCCGCCGTTTCGACGCCCTCAAGCTCTGGCTGACCCTGCGGATCATGGGAGCGGACGGGATCGGCGCCCTCTTCGACGAGGTCGTCGACCGGGCCGCCGGGGCCTGGGAGCTGCTCGAGGCCGACCCGCGTTTCGAGGTTGTCACCCGATCCCAGTTGAGCACCGTGGTCTTCCGGTACCTGCCGGAACCGGGACCGGCCCGGGACCTGGCCGACGAGGCCAACCTGTACGCGCGGGAGGCGCTGGCCGCCTCCGGCGCCGCGCTGGTCGCCGGGACCCGCGTCGACGGCCGGCACTACCTGAAGTTCACCCTGCTCAACCCGGCCACCACACTGGACGACGTCGCACAGGTGCGCGACCTGATCGTCACCCACGCCCGGCAGTACCTCACCGAGAGGCTCGACCGGCGGCTCCAGTGCCAGCCGGCCTGAACCGCCGCGCCACCCGGGCCGGCGCCCGCCGACCGGCCCCGCTCACCCCTGCACCGAGCGTACGGAGACTTCATGTACGACTTCATCGCCATCGGCCTGGGCCCCTACAATCTGGGGCTGGCCTGCCTCACCGCGCCCCTCGACGACCTCGACGGGCTCTTTTTCGAGGCGCGTGACGAGTTCGACTGGCACCCCGGCATGCTGCTGGAGTCGGCCACCCTGCAGACGCCCTTCATCGCCGACCTGGTGACCCTGGCCGACCCGACCTCGCCCTACTCGTTCCTGCAGTACCTGAAGGAGAGCGGGCGGCTCTACCCGTTCTACATCCGGGAGAGCTTCTTCCCGATGCGCAGCGAGTACAACGCGTACTGCCGGTGGGCCGCGGCGAAGCTCGGCAACCTGCGCTTCGGGCACCGGGTCACCGAGGTGACGTACGAGGCGGCCGGGGACTGCTACACCGTGACCGTCCACATCGGCGCCACCGGCGAGACGCAGACCCATTCGGCGCGCCGGCTGGTGCTCGGCACCGGGACCGAGCCGTACCTGCCCGCGGCGGTTCGCGACCTCGCCGGCGACCTGCTGCACACCTCGGCGTACCTGGAGCGCAAGGCACAGCTGCAGACCAAGGAGAGCATCACCGTCGTCGGCAGCGGGCAGAGCGCCGCCGAGATCTACCACGACCTGCTCACCGAGATCGACACCCGCGGGTACCGGCTGAACTGGGTGACCCGCTCGCCGCGGTTCTTCCCGCTGGAGTACACCAAACTCACCCTGGAGATGACCTCGCCGGATTACGTGGACTACTTCCACGCCCTGCCCGAGGAGACCCGCTACCGGCTGGAGTCGGTGCAGAAGGGCCTCTTCAAGGGGATCAACTCCAGCCTGATCAACGACATCTACGACCTGCTCTACACCAAGAGCATCCCCGGCCCGCTGCCGACCCGGCTGCTGACCAACACCGCTCTGACCGAGGCGGCGTACGACCCGGCGACCGGGACGTACACCCTGGGGTTGCGCCACCTCGAGCAGGAGCGCGACTTCTCCCTGAGCACCGAAGGGCTGGTGCTCGCCACCGGGTACAGGTACCGGCTGCCGGACTTCCTCGCGCCGGTGCGCGACCGGCTCCGCTTCGACGACCACGGCCGCTTCGACATCGCCCGCAACTACAGCGTCGACGTCACCGGCCGCGGCATCTTCCTGCAGAACGCCGGCACCCACGCGCACAGCGTCACCTCCCCGGACCTGGGCATGGGGCCGTACCGCAACTCCTGGATCATCCGGGAACTGCTCGGCCGCGAGCGCTACCCGATCGAAGAGAGCATCACCTTCCAGGAGTTCGGCGTACCGGCGGGTGGGGCGGCGTGAGCACGGTCGTCTTCGCCCGGACCGATCCGCGGCTCGGGGTTTTCGCGCTGCGGCCGCTGGACGTCGCGGCCGACGCCGCGCTGCTGCACGGCTGGGTCACCCACCCGAAGGCGGCGTACTGGATGATGCAGGACGCCGAGCCGGCCGACGTCGCCGCCGAGTACGGCCGCATCGCCGCCGACCCGCACCACGAGGCGTTCCTCGGCCTGCACGAGGGCCGGCCGGCCTTCCTCGCCGAGCGCTACGATCCCGTCCACGTCGAACTGGCCGGCCGCTATGACGCCGAGCCGGGCGACATCGGGATGCACTTCCTCTGTGCGCCGACCGGGCAGCCGGTGCACGGCTTCACCCTGGCGGTGATCACGACGGTGCTGGCCTGGCTCTTCGCCGACCCCGCGGTGCGCCGCGTCGTGGTGGAGCCGGACGTGCGCAACACCGCCGTGCACCGCCTCAACGCCGCCGTCGGCTTCGACGTCGCCGGCCCGATCACCAAACCGGAGAAGCGGGCGCTGTTGAGCTTCTGCACCCGTGACCGGTTCCTGACCACCACCGGACTGCCCGACCCGGCCCGAGGAGTCACCGCGTGAACCCGACCGACGCCGTCGCCCACCTGCGCCCCGAGCACTGGGACCGCGCCAACCGGCTGCTGGTCCGCAAGGCGCTCGCCGAGTTCTCCCACGAGCGGCTGCTGCACCCCGAACCGGTGCCGGGGCGCGCCGACCACTTCGCCGTCCGCAGCGACGACGGCGCCGTCGAGTACCGGTTCCGTGCCCGGCTCCTCGCACTGGACCACTGGCAGATCGACGCCGAGAGCATTATCCGCCATCGCGACGGTGCGCAGCTGCCGCCGGACGCCGTCGACTTCTGCATCGAGTTCGCCGGCCCGCTGGGGCTGAGCGCGCAGATCCTCCCCGTCTACCTGGAGGAGATCACCTCCACGCTGGCCGGTACGGCGTACAAGCTGGCGGCGCCGCCGGTCGGGGCCGCGGAGCTGGCCAAGGCCGACTTCCAGGAGATCGAGACCGGGATGACCGAGGGGCACCCGTGCTTCGTCGCCAACAACGGCCGGCTCGGCTTCGGCGTGCACGAGTACCGGGCGTACGCCCCGGAGGCAGCCCGCCCGGTCCGGTTGATCTGGCTGGCCGCCGCCCGCGAACACTCGGTCTTCACCTGCGCCGACGACCTGGACTACGAGCGGTTGATCGCCGGCGAACTGGACGAGGCGACCCGGAACCGCTTCGCCGCGACAATGGCCGAACTCGGGCTGGACCTGGCCGATCACCACCTCATCCCGGTGCACCCGTGGCAGTGGTGGCACAAGCTGGCGGTCACCTTCGCCGGCGAGCTGGCGTCCCGCCGGCTGGTGGTGCTGGGGGAGGGGCCGGACTCCTACCTCGCCCAGCAGTCCATCCGCACCTTCTTCAACGTCACCGCACCCGGGAAGCACTACGTCAAGACGGCGCTGTCGGTGCTGAACATGGGCTTCATGCGGGGCCTGTCGGCGGCGTACATGGAGGCGACCCCGGCGATCAACGACTGGCTCGCCGCGCTCATCGCCGGCGACGAACTCCTGCGCGCCACCGGGCTGACAATCATCCGGGAGCGGGCCGCCGTCGGCTACCGCCACCGCCAGTACGAGGCGGCAACCGACCGGTACTCGCCGTACCGCAAGATGCTCGCGGCGCTGTGGCGGGAGAGCCCGGTGCCGGGGCTCGCGGCCGGTCAGCGGCTGGCCACGATGGCGAGTCTGCTCCACCTCGACCGCGACGGACGCTCCCTGGCCGCGGCGCTGATCGCCGATTCCGGGCAGGCGCCCGGGGTGTGGCTGCGGCAGTACCTGGATGCCTACCTCACCCCGCTGCTGCACTGCCTCTACGCCTACGACCTGGCGTTCATGCCGCACGGTGAGAACGTCATCCTGGTGCTCGACGGCTCCCGGGTGCAGCGGGTGATCTTCAAGGACATCGCCGAGGAGATCGTGGTGATGGACGCCCAGGCCGACCTGCCGGCGGCGGTGGCGCGGATCCGGGCCGACATCCCCGACGACGAGAAGGTCCTCTGCGTCTTCACCGACGTCTTCGACTGCTTCCTGCGCTTCCTCAGCGCGACCCTGGTCACCGAGGAGGTGCTGACCGAGGAGACGTTCTGGCGTACCGTCGCCGACTGCGTCGCGGACTACCAGCGGCGCGCGCCGCACCTGGCCGACCGGTTCCGGCGGTACGACCTCTTCGTGGGCACGTTCGCGCTCTCCTGCCTCAACCGGCTGCAACTGCGCAACAACCAGCAGATGGTGGATCTGGCCGACCCGTCGGCCGCGCTGCAGTTCGCCGGTGAGCTCGCCAACCCGATCGCCCGCTTCGCGCCGTCGGCTTGACGGCCCGGCAGCGGGTCACAGGCCGTGCAGGGCCAGGTCGATCGCGCGGATGGCGGCAGCGGACTGGCCGGTCGTCTCGGCGATGCCGTTGACCATCTGGAAGAGCAGCACCAGGTCGTCCGGGACCAGGTCGGACCGGACCTGGCCGTGCTCCTGGGCAAGCCGAAGCGATGGGGCGAGCGTGGTGGTCATCCGGCGCTGGCAGCGGGCGCGGACCTGCGGATCGAGTTCCTGGACGAGGCGCACCAGCGGGCGCATTACCACCACGTTCGTCAGCACTTCGCGCAGCAGGATCCGGAACGCGTGGGGCTGGTCGGCGGTGGCGGCGACCAGTTCGCCGAGCCGGTCCAACTGATAGCTGAGCACTGCGGCGGCCAGGGCACGCCGGTCCGGGAAGTGCCGGTACGCGGTGGCCTGACCGACGCCCGCGTGCCGTGCGATCTCCGGCAGGCCGACGCCCGCGCGTGCGCTCGTCATCAGGTCACAGGCGGCCTCCACGATGGCCGTCCGGTTGCGCTCTGCGTCCCGGCGAAGCGAGGTGCGGACTCCGTACGGCACGGCCACACTCCTTGAACCGACAGATGTTACTCACGCGTAACGATAATGTCATGATCTTTTGATTCTCGGTACGGGTCCCTACGCTGCGGCCACCCCCACGTCAATCCCCTATGAGGAGCACGCATGGCGCGACGCCGCCAGTTTGAGACCAGCCGACTGTTGTCCATAGTGGCAGCGGTGACCCTTCTCGGCGGGGCCGCAGCAGTCCCCGCCGCCTCCGCCGCTCCCGCCCCGGTCCAGGCGGCCGCGACCACCCTGTCGACGACCCCGCTGCGCTTCGTCGACATCGCCGGCGACGGCGTGACGCTCAAGGCCAACCACATCGCCCCGTCGGCGCCGGGCAGCTACCCGGCGATCATCTTCCCCTCCAGCTGGGGCCTGAACGACCTCGAGTACCTGGTCCAGGCGAAGAAGCTCGCCGCCCGCGGTTACGTCGTCGTCTCCTACACCCCGCGCGGCTGGTGGGCCTCCGGCGGCGAGATCGACACCGCGGGTCCCCGGGACATGGCCGACCTGTCGAAGGTCGTCGACTGGACGATCGCGAACACCGCCGCCGACCCGGCACGCATCGGCGCCGGTGGAATCTCGTACGGCGCCGGGATCAGCCTGCTCGGCGCCGCGTTCGACCCGCGGATCCGCGCGGTGGCCGCGATGAGCGGCTGGACCGACCTGGTCTACTCCCTCTACGGCGACCAGACCCGGCACAAGCAGTCGACCGGGCTGCTGTCGCTGACCGCACAGCTGCTCGGCAACCCCGGCGCCGAGCTGACCGGCAAGCTCGGCGATTTCTCCGCCAACCGCAACATCGACCAGGTGATGCAGTGGGCGCAGGTGCGTTCCGCCGAGACCTACCTCGACGCGATCAACGCCAACCAGCCGGCCGTGCTGCTCGCCAACGCCTGGGGCGACACGTTCTTCGGGGCCAACCAGCTGGTTGACTTCTACGGCGGCCTCACCACCGCCAAGCGGCTGGAGCTGCGCCCCGGTGACCACGCCATCGCCGAGCTGACCGGCCTCGCCGGCCTGGACAACGACGTCTGGACGAGCGCCACCCGCTGGTTCGACGAGCACCTCGCCGGGCTCGACACCGGCATCGCCGGCGAGGCGCCGGTGGTTCTCAAGCTCGACGACGGCGCGTACGAGAGCTACCCCGCCTGGTCGGCGCTGAACAACACCACCCGCCGGTACGGCCTGGGCGAGATCCGCCGGCTGGACGGGACCGGGCTGCTCGGCGGGAACCCGAGCGGCGGCTGGAGCAAGAGCCTGCCGGCCGACGCCGACACGATCGCCAACGGCGGTGCCGTGCTGATCACCAACGGGCTCGCCGCCATCACCGGCGAGCGGCCCCAGATCTGGCTGCCGCACGTCAACCGGGCCCGGGCCGGCGTCTGGGCGGCCGAGCGGCCGAACAGCCCGCTCAAGATCCGCGGCATCCCGAAGCTGCACCTGAAGCTGACCGGTACCGCCGCGCAGGGGACCGTGGTCGCCTACCTCTACGACCTCGACCGGCTCGGCAGGGCCAAGCTCATCACCCACCAGCCGGTCAGCTGGTCCGGCGGCACGGGCAACCGCAGCCTCGACGTCGACCTGACGGCGACCGCCTACGACCTGCCCGCCGGGCACTCGCTGACCCTCGTGGTGGACACCGTCGACCCGCTCTACTACGAGGAGAACAGCGCCGGCGTGATCACCGTCGCGGGCGGCTCCTACCTGGACATCCCCGTCAAGTGACCGCGGGCCGCTGAGTCCGGCGCCGTGGTCGACCGATCACGGCGCCGGACACCTGCGCAGGCGGGGCTGCCGCACCGGCCGCACTGCGGCACGGGCCGTACTGCGGGCACCGGCCGGGGGACGGGCCGCAGCTGCCGCATCCGGGTCGGCCCCGGCTGAGACGCCCACCGCCCGGCCGTCGGCGCTCAGCGGCGGGGCGGCGAGAACCGCGCCGTTGCGGCGGCGAGTTCTTCTTCGGTAAGCGACGGTCTGGGCAGGGCGGTCGCGCATCGGCGCGTCACGGGAAGGCCGTCGAGCAGCAGGACCAGATAGCGGCGCCAGGCCTGCGGATCGGCCTGCTGGCCGAAGTCGGCCGCTGCGCCGACCATCAGCAGCACGACCGGGACGTCCTCCGCGGTGAAGTCCGCGCGCAGCGCGCCCGCGGACTGGGCCCGGGCCACGAGGGTCCTGATCGCCGGCACGAGCCGCTCCTTGACGACCGCGATGCGTGCCGGGGCGTACCGGTTGCTCAGGCTGATTTCGCGCAGGCCGTGGTCGAGGGCGTGCCGGGTGCACGCCTCGGTCAGGAAATCGATCAGGGCGGCGCCGGGATCAGGGGCGGCGGCGGCCCGTTCGGCGAGCCCCGCCAGCGCCGCGACCTTCTCCTCGAAGAGGGCCTCGATCAGCTCTTCCTTGTTGGCGAAGCGGCGGTAGACCGTCCCCACTCCGAGCCCGGCGTGCCGGGCGACGTCGTCCAGGGTGACGTCCAGCCCGTGCCGGGCGAAGAGCTCCTCGGCGGCGTGCAGCGTCCGGCGCCGGTTGCGTTCGGCGTCGCGCCGCAGCGGACGGCCGCTCGTCGCTGCGTCCATGTGACGACCCTAGCATTAAGTGGAGAGGCTTCCTCCGTTTGCCGTACGGTCCGGACGACCGTCGGAGCCCGCGCTCCGCCATTGGAAGGACGTACCAGCGATGACCGCTTCCGCCCCGCCCGCAGACAAGGCGGCGAAGGCCGCCGACAAGCGCCAACGAGACTGGGCCGAGGCCGAAGCCGAGGGGATCGACGCCGCGACCTACGGGCGGCGCTGGTGGATCCTCATCGCGATGTGCACCAGCCTACTGGTCGTCATGCTGGCCAACTCGAGCCTCAATCTCGCCCTGCCCGGCATGACGGCGGACCTGGGCATCACGACCCTGCAACAGACCTGGGTGGTGGACCTCTACGCCCTGATCTTCGCCTCGCTGCTCTTCACCGCGGGCGCGGTGGGTGACCGGTACGGCCGCAAGAAGCTGCTCCAGATCGGTCTGGTGGTCTTCACCGCGGCCTCCGCGTACGCCGGGTTCGTCGCCGGCGACGGCGGCGAGCTGATCTTCGCCCGGGGCCTGATGGGGCTCGGCGCGGCGCTGGTGATGCCCTCCACGCTGTCGATCATCAACACTGTCTTCCCCCGCGGACAGCGCGCCTTCGCCATCGCCATCTGGACCGGCATCGCCGGCATCGGCACCGCCCTCGGCTCGGTGCTGAGCGGCTTCATGCTGGAGATCTGGGACTGGCGGTCGACCTTCGTCTTCAGCGTGGCGATCGGCGTCGTGGCCTATCTGGCCAACCACCTGCTCTCCCCGGAGTCGCGTGACGAGAAGCACTCCCCGGTCGACTGGCTCGGCGGCGTGCTCTCCACCGTCGGAATCCTCGGTCTGGTCTACGTGATCATTGAGGCGCCGAGCCACGGCCTGGGTGAGATCGACATCCTCGTCGGCATCGCTGCCGCGCTTCTCGGGCTCGGGTTGTTCATCTGGTGGCAGACCCGCACCGACCACCCGATGCTCGACCTGAAGCTCTTCCGCAACCCGCTCTTCACCATCTCCTCGATCGCCTGCACCGTGGCGTTCTTCGCGTTGATGGGCGCGTTCTTCCTGATGGCGCAGCTCTTCCAGCTGGTGCTCGGCTACGGCACGCTCAAGTCCTCACTGCTCACCCTGCCGATCATGCTGCCGATGATGGTGCTCGCCCCGGCCGCGCCGAAGATCTGGGCGCGGCTGGGCGCCAAGGTGACCATCGGGATCGGGCTCGCCGTCATCGCCGTCGGTTTCGTCCTCTGCTCCACCTGGCGCACCGACAGCAGCTACTGGCACATCCTCGGCTCGCTGATCGTCGTCGTCTGCGGCATGGCGCTGGCGATGACCCCGGCCACCAACCTCATCCTGGCCGCCGTGCCGAAGAACCGTTCCGGCATGGGGTCGGCGATGAACGACACCGTCCGCGAACTGGGCGGCGCGCTCGGGATCGCGGTCCTCGGCGCGGTCATCAGCGCCGGGTACTCCAACGGCGTCACCGACGCCACCGCGCAGTTGCCGCCGGAGCTTGCCGAGGCGGCCGAAGGGAGCCTCGCGACCGCCGTCATGGGCGTCGCGCCCGCGCTGGAGCAGGCCGCCGGGCCGGCGGTCGCCGCGCAGTTCCTCGACACCGCCCTCGCCTCGTGGATGAGCGGGCTGACCTCCGCGATGCTCGTCGCCGCGGTCCTCGCCGCGCTCGCCGCGGTCGGCACCTTCATCGCGATGCCGGGCAAGGAAAAGGAAGCGGAGCTGCTGCACCTGCACACCCTCGACGAGGTCATCCACGCCTGACCGGGCAGCGGCCCGGCGCCGGGCCGGGCCGCTGCCCGGTCAGGGCGGTGGCCCTCGTCGTGCCGGGTCGTCCCCGGCGACCTGCTCCTGCCCGGGGCCGGGCTGGTTCCCGGCCGCCCCGCGGGCGCGCCGGGAGACCGGATAGGTGGCGGCCCGCAGGCGCTGGACCGGTCCCGCCGGGAGCAGCCCGGGCGGATGATTGCCGATCGGGTCGAAGCCCAGGGCCGCGTCGGTGGCCGCGGTGAGCGGATCGCCGAGCGTGATCCGGGCGAACGGCCGCCAGAGGCCGGTGGCGCTCGCCGTGGCCAGCCGCAGCCGCGCCGCGCCCTGCGCGGCCAGGGAACCGACGGAGTCGAGAGTGCTGCCGAGCGGGCGGTCGGCCAGTGCGGCGAGGTAGATCCGCTGGCGGCCCCGCCGGTAGGAGGCGATGCTGCTGTACGGGCCGGCGAAGTCACGCCGGGGCAGCGGCAGATGCCGCAGCAGCGGCGAGCTGCCGCTGGTGGAGACGAGCAGGTCGACAGGGCCGGCCGGCCGGTGCAGTCGCACGGCGAGACCGAGCACGTCGGGCCAGCCCTGCGGGGTCGGTACCCCGCGGGAGAGCCGTACCGTCGCCCGGTAGCGGCCGGGGCCGTCGGCCACCGCGTCGGCGGGCGGTCCCCACAGCTCGGCGGTCGCGGTGAACGAACGGCCGCGGGGATGCAGCAGCCGGCCGCCGCGCAGCCGGGCGAGGTTGCGGGCCGCGCTCCCGGTTCCGGTGGGTCTCATGGTCGGGGCGTTACCCCGCGGCGGTGGGAAATATCGGCACCCCGCCGGACAACCCTTCCGAATTACCCCCTGGGGTATGCTGGCCTGCGGGAGGTGGCGTAATGAATCTTCGACCGGAGATGACGGCCGAGGCGCTGACCCGGCTCAAGCGGGCGCGCGGACAGCTCAACGCGGTGATCGAGATGATGGAGGACGGCCGGGACTGCCGGGAGGTGCTCACCCAGCTCGCCGCGGTCTCCAAGGCCGTCGACCGCGCCGGCTACAAGATCATCGCTTCCGGCATGCGGCACTGCAACGCCGCCCGGGAGCGGGGCGAAGAGCCGGAAATGACCGAGGCGGAGCTGGAGAAGCTCTTCCTGACCCTGGCCTGAACCATTCCGCGGCACGTCTGCCCACCCTGGTAGCGCGAAAGAGGAACAAATGAGCACTTCCGAAGCCGTACGTCCCGCCGCCGTCGACCCGGCCGAACTCGGCGAACTGCTGGCCGCCGGCACGGTGCGCGTACTGGACGTGCGGACCCCGGCGGAGTTCGAGACGGCGCACATCCCCGGCTCTTACAACGTGCCGCTGGACCTGCTCAAGGAGCACCGTGCCGAGCTGCGCGCGCACCTGGACGAGGACGTGGTGCTGATCTGCCGCTCCGGCGCCCGGGCCGGGCAGGCCGAGCAGGTGCTCAGCGGCGCCGGCCTGCCGCGGCTGCGGGTGCTCACCGGCGGCCTGCTCGCCTGGCAGAACGCCGGTGCGCCGGTGACGCAGGGCAAGCCGCGGTGGGATCTGGAACGGCAGGTCCGCCTGGTCGCCGGTTCGATCGTGCTGCTGAGCATCCTCGCGTCGATCTTCGTGCCGGGGCTGAAGTGGATCGCCGCCTTCATCGGCGCCGGGCTGACCTTCGCCGCCGTCACCAACACCTGCGCGATGGGCATGATGCTGGCCAAGCTCCCCTACAACCGGGGCGCGAGCTGCGACCTGCCGACCATCGTCGGACAGTTGCGCGAAGACCGGGCCTGAGCCGGCCCGGCTGTCGTCGGACACCCGCACACGGCAACGGCGGTCACCGTCACGGTGACCGCCGTTGCCGTCTCGCAGAATGGGTCAGCAGGCGTTGGTACGGAAGTCGGAGACCGCCGTGCCGCCGAACCCGCAGGTGAACGGGGTGAAGCGCTGGTCGTTGTTCAGGTAGCGCTTGAACCAGGACACCATCGCCCGCGACGTGGTCGCGTCAGTGGTCTGCGGGAAGAAGTGGCTGGCGTTGTCCAGCTCCACGTACGACTTCGGCCCGGCGAGGCTGTTGTAGAACGGGATCGAGTGGCTGGAGACCGAGGCGACGGAGTCCGATTCGCCGCCGACGATCAGCACCGGCTCGTTGACGTTGTTCCAGGTCTTGTCGGCGTTCCAGGGCGCCAGCGGCACCCCGGCCTTGACGTTGCCGGTGGTGTCGGCGGCGAGCGCCTCCAGGGTGCCGCCACCGCCCATCGAGTGGCCGGCGACCCCGCGGTTGGAGCCGTCGACGCGGCTGCGCACGGCGGTCGGGGCCGAGTTCACCGCCCAGTTCAGCGCGGCGATCAGCTGCTGTCCCCGGCTGGCGGGCTGGTCCAGCCGGGAGTTGGTCTCGATGCCGACCACCACGAAGCCCCAGGAGGCCAGGCGCGGGCCGAGCCAGGAGATGCTCGACCAGGACGCGGTGAAACCGGGGGAGATCGCCACGACCGGGTAGCGGCCGGTCGTGGTGGGGTAGTAGACGGTCCCGCCGCCGAAGCCGCTCACCAGCGAGGAGATGCGGTCCGAGCTGACGGAGAAGCTGCCGTTGCCGGTGATGTTGGAGCTTGTCGGGGCCTGCCCGATCTCGTCGGCGTGGGCCGGGGCGATGGCCACGCCGGTGCTGGTGAGCGCCACCGCGAGTGCGGCGACGGAGAAGAACCGGGCGAACCGGCGGCGACGGCGGGGGACGTCCGCCGACGCGGGGGCGGGTGCGAGAGTCTCTGGTAGCACGGGCTGCACTCCTTTGGGGGATAGCGGAGCACCGGATCGCGCCGCGACGGCTGCGCTCTGGCGAGTGGTGGTGGCGCGGATCCGATCGATGCATGTGATTTTTCGCCGGAGTTGTCCGCGGCGGCATCGGCTAAATCACCGGTCTGTTGCCATCCTGTTTCGCACGCTTTGCCGGAGAACTTTTTTGCCCGGCCGGGTGCCGTCGGTCGATGTCGCCCCGGGCCTTGCGGCACCTCAGCCTGCTTGCGGTCCGGCAATGCCCACCCGGTACGGTGATCTCCACCCCGGCTGTCCCCGGTGAGCCGGGGGCGGCAGAGAAGGGCACGACCATCAACCACGGGCAACCAGCGCGTGCGCCGTCGGGCGCGCGCCCGACGACGGAGCTGTGACGATGCCGTTGCGCGTGGCCCTGCTCTCGTACCGGAGCAAGCCGCACAGCGGCGGACAGGGCATCTACGTCCGGCACCTCTCCCGCGAGCTGGTCCGGCTCGGTCATCAGGTCGAGGTCTTCTCCGGTCAGCCACTGCCCGAACTCGACCCCGGCGTCGGCCTGACGCCCCTGCCCAGCCTCGACCTGTACCGTGAGCCGGACCCCTTCCGCACCCCGCACTGGTCGGAGTTCCGCTCCCCGGTCGACGTGCTCGAGTGGTCGATCATGATCACCGCCGGGTTCCCGGAACCGCTGACCTTCTCCCTGCGGGCCTGGCAGCACCTGCGCGAGCGGCTGGCCGAGTTCGACGTCGTGCACGACAACCAGTGCCTCGGCTACGGGCTGCTCGGCCTGCGCCGCACCGGCGTCCCGGTGGTCGCCACCATCCACCACCCGATCACCGTCGACCGGCGCCTGGAGCTGGCCGCCGCCGCCGACTGGAAACGCCGCTACTCGGTGCGCCGCTGGTACGGCTTCACCACCATGCAGGCCCGGGTCGCCCGCCGGCTGCCCTGGCTCACCACCGTCTCCGGTGCCGCCCGCGACGAGATCGTCACCGACTTCGGAGTGACCCCGGAGCAGCTGCGGGTGATCGGGGTCGGCGTCGACGTCGACACCTTCCAGCCGGCCAGCACCGACGAGGTCGTGCCGGGGCGCATCGTCACCGTCGCCAGCGCCGACGTGCCGCTCAAGGGACTCGATGACCTGATCGAGGCGATCGCCAAGCTGCGCACCGAACGCGACGTCGAGCTCGTCGTCGTCGGCAAGCTGCGACCCGGTGGGGCCGCCGAGCAGAGCATCAACCGGCTCGGCCTCACCGATGCCGTCCGCTTCGTCTCCGGGATCTCCGACGGCGACCTCGCCGCGCTCTTCCGCTCCGCCGAGGTCGCCGTGGTCCCCTCCCGGTACGAGGGCTTCTCGCTGCCCGCGATCGAGGCGATGGCCTGCGGCGCGGCCCTGGTCGCCACCAGCGCCGGCGCCCTGCCGGAGGTGACCGGGCCCGATGGGCACGCCGTGCTGCAGGTGCCGCCGAGCGACGTCGAGGCGATGACGGGGGCGATCCGCCGCATCCTCGACGACCCGGCCCTGCGGCGCCGGCTCGGTGCGGCCGGGCGGGCGCGGGTCGTGGAGAACTTCACCTGGACGCGGACCGCGCAGCGGACCGCCGACTGGTACGCCGAAGCAATCGAAGCGCAGAAACGGGCGAGAACATGTTGACTGTCGACTACGAGCGCCTGGATGTCCGGGCCGGTATGCGGGTGCTGGACCTCGGCTGCGGCGAAGGGCGGCACACGTTCGAGGCGTACCGCCGGGGTGCGCACGTCGTGGCGGTCGACATCAGCGCCAAGGACCTGGCGACCACGCGACAGTGGTGCAGCGCGATCGAGCTCGCCGGGGAGGCGCCGGCCGACGCCACTGCCAACGCCGTCCGCGGCGACCTGCGGCACCTGCCCTTCCCGGACGCCAGCTTCGACCGCATCATCGCCTCCGAGGTGCTGGAGCACATCCCCGACGACACCGCCGCCATCGCCGAGATCGAGCGGGTCCTCAAGCCCGGCGGGCTGGCCGCGGTCACCGTGCCGCGCTGGTGGCCCGAGCGGGTCTGCTGGGCGCTGTCGGACCAGTACCACGCCAACGAGGGCGGGCACATCCGCATCTACAAGGCCGACGAGCTGGCCGGCAAGCTTGCCGGGGTCGGCCTCACCCACACCGGCACCGACCACGCGCACGCCCTGCACAGTCCGTACTGGTGGCTCAAGTGCGCGGTCGGGGTGGAGCGCGACGCGGCGGTGGTGCGGGCGTACCACAAGCTGCTGGTCTGGGACCTGACCGACCGGCCGCTGGTGACCCGGCTGGCCGAGCAGGTGCTCAACCCGGTGCTGGGCAAGAGCGTGGTGCTCTATCTGCGCAAGGACAAGGTGGCGGCCCATGTCGGTTCCTGAGCTGCCGGGGGTGCTGACCGCCGACGACATCGTCGCCACGGCGCGCAGCATCGCCGCTGTCCAGGAGCCCTCCGGCGCCATCCCCTGGGTGCCCGGCGGCGAGGTCGACCCGTGGGACCACGTCGAGTCGGCGATGGCGCTGGACGTGGCCGGGCTGCACGCCGAGGCGGTCGCCGCGTACGAGTGGCTGCGGCGCGTGCAGCGACCGGACGGCACCTGGGCGTCGCGGTACCGGCACGGCGAGATCATCCAGCCGATCAGCGAGACCAACCACGCCGCCTACCTGGCCGTGGGTGTCTGGCACCACTGGCTCAGCACCTCCGACACCGATTTCCTCGCCCGGTTCTGGCCTGCCGTCAGCGCCGGGCTCGACTTCGCCGTCGGCTGCCAGGCGCCCTCCGGGGTGATCTGGTGGGCGGTCGACGCCGCCGGCAACACCGACCCGCAGGCGCTGCTGACCGGCTCTTCGAGCATCCACCAGGCACTGCGCTGCGGGGTGGCGATCGGGGCTCTGCTCGGCGAGGAACGTCCGGAGTGGGAACTCGCCGCCGACCGGCTGGCGCACGCGATCCGGCACCACCCCGGCGAGTTCGCCGACAAGAGCCGCTTCTCGATGGACTGGTACTACCCGGTGCTCGGCGGCGCGCTCACCGGCGACCAGGCCCGCGAGCGGTTGCGCGGACGCTGGGACGAGTTCGTCACCCCGGGCATGGGGGCGCGCTGCGTGGCCGACCGGCCCTGGATCACCGGGGCCGAGACCTGCGAGCTGGCGCTGGCGCTGGACGTCGCCGGCCGGCCCGACGCCGCCGCCGAAATGGTTGCGGCGATGCAGCATCTGCGCGAGGCCGACGGGTCGTACTGGACCGGAGTGGTCCTGCCGGAGCAGGTCCGCTGGCCGGATGAGCGCAGCACCTGGACCGGCGCGGCGGTGGTGCTGGCCGTCGACGCACTGCACGCCGCCCACCCGCGCAGCGGCATCTTCCGCGACAGCTGCCGCGAACCGGACGCCGGCGCGGCTGCCTGCCCACCCGAACTGGTCTGCGCCGCCGGCCGCTAGGCGAGCCGAGGAAGGCTCGTAGGTAAAACCGAAATCGCCGCGATTGTCAAAGACGCTTGAGCAGCTCAGCCTTCTTTTCCGCGAACTCCTGCTCCGTGAGGATGCCAGCTTCGTGGAGCGAGGCAAGCTTTCCGATCTGCTCGACAACGTCTGGCTGAGCTGGGATCGCGGTCGTTGCCTCGTTGCCTCGTTGGAACACCGACGATGCCAGGTTCAGCATCTTCTCGGTTATGCCAGTCTCCGCTGGAAGAGGCTCCGAGGACTCGGCCTGCGGGGCCGGATCGCTCTTTACCTGCTGGCCCTCGAGTAGTACGGAGAAGATCATGAACAGCTTCTCCGGCAACTCGATGATGGACTGATTGCCGTCGGCCCAGTTCACACAGACGGTGTGCCCCGACTTCAAAGCAGTCCCTAGGCTGGCTCCGATAGCTTTGCCGATCATCCCTGGCAGAGCAGCTTTCGCGGCAGCCTGGCCGATGGCGCCGACAACACCGTCCCTGGTAGGAAGCTCCTTCCACTCGAGCACGGTCTCGGCGTTGAGCTTGGGCCGCTTGAACGGGTTGCGTGGGTGCTGGATGGTGAGTCCGCCTCGGGCTGAGAGGACGCTGCCGCTCTCCAGGTGGCCGCCCACCACACGTCCTTGGTTCGTCAACTCCTGCAAGATTGCCACTCGCGAACCGTAGATCAAGACTTCGACCTCACGCATAGGTTGTGCGTATGCAATGGGTCCACTGTACGGATAAGTGACATCTGAGATGACTTGCCGTATAGGCCACTGGAACGGCCTGCTGTGTCCATGCCTTGCGCTCGGAAGGTCCGGGCCGCCGTCGGGTCGCCGCGGCCGTGATCCCGGCGTGCTGGTCGAGCAGGGCGTCACAGATCAGGCACGATCTTGGTGTGCGGCTGCGGCATCGGCATCGGCCTTGGGCGCCGCCTCGATCAGCCGCTGTCAGCTTCCTGCATCGACTTCTGGGATGACAGCGGGCGATTGGCGACGGGCGGCCCGGCCTGCCGGTCAGGCGGGGGCGTGGTCGCGGCGCAGCAGCCGCAGCGAACCCTGTCCCGGCAGTTCGGTGAACTCGCCGGTCGCAAGCGCCGTCAGGTACATCCGGTACGGCGCCTGCCCGCCGTCGGCCGGGTCGGGGAAGACGTCGTGGATGGCGAGCAGGCCGCCGATGGCCAGGTGCGGGGCCCAGCAGTGCAGGTCCCGCTGGGCGGACTCGTCGGTGTGGCTGCCGTCGAGGAAGAGGAACGAGACCGGGGTGCCCCAGAGCCCGGCGAGCGTCTCGGCCCGGGTGACCACGGCGACCACCACGTCCTCGGCCTGGGCGACCGCGACGGTACGCCGGAACCCGGGCAGCGTGTCGATGAGCCCCACCTCGGGGTCGACCAGCGTCGGGTCGTGGTATTCCCAGCCGGGCTGGTGCTCCTCAGAGCCGCGGTGGTGGTCGACGGTGACCACCTGACGGCCGCGCGGGCGCGCCGCGGCCGCCAGGTAGAGAGTGGACTTGCCCAGCCAGCTGCCGACCTCCAGGAACGGGCCGTCGACGGCGGTGGCCAGCGCCGCGTCGCAGAGGGCGCGTCCCTCGTCGGCGGGCATGAAGCCCGGCGCGGCCTGCGCGGCGGCCAGCAGCTGCGCGTCCGGTGCGACCGGGGTCGTCGGGGCTGGCGTCTGCTGGGTCATCGGTGGCTCGCTTCCTGCGCCGCGGTCGGTCCCGGCGCCGGTTGGCCGCCGGTGCCGCGGGCATGACCATACCCAAGGACGTCAGGCGGCGGGCCCGAGGCGTACGGGGATGGCGTCGTAGCCGCGCAGGACCCGGGTGGGGCGCCGGTGCGGCGGCCCGGTCACGGTCAGGTGCGGGAAGCGGGTGAAGAGCGCCCGCAGCCCGATCTCCGCCTCGAGGCGGGCCAGCGCCGCGCCGAGGCAGTAGTGCACCCCGCCGGAGAAGGAGAGGTGGTCGCGGGCGTTGGGGCGGGTGATGTCGAACCGTTCGGGGTCGTCGAAGACGGCGGGGTCGCGGTTGGCGCCGCCGAGCAGCACCTGCACGGGGGTGCCGGGGCGCAGCCGTACGCCGTGCAGTTCGGTGGCGACGCGGCTGATGCGCACGGTGGTCTGCACGGGGGAGTCGTAGCGCAGCATCTCCTCCACCGCGGTGGGCCAGTGCCGGGGCTCCTCGGCGAGCAGCTCGCGCTGTTCGGGGTGGGTGTGCAGGAGCAGGGCGCCGGTGCCGAGCAGGTTGACGGTGGTCTCGAATCCGGCGGCGAGCACCAGACCGGCGGTGGCGAGCAGTTCGTCACCGGTGAGCCGGTCGTCGCCGTCGAGCTGCACGAGCCGGCTGAACAGGTCGTCGCCGGGTTCGGCGCGCAGCCGCGCGAAGTGGCCGCGCAGCCACCCGTTGAGGGCGCGCACACCGGATTCGGCATGCCGGTACTCCCGCAGGCTCAGTCCGAAGTCGAGGGTCCGGGCGCCGGCCGCCCCCCAGCGCAGGAAACGCCCTCGCATCGCCAGCGGCACGCCGAGGATCTCCGCGATCACCGTGACCGGCAGCAGCGCGGCGTACCGGGCGACCAGGTCGACCGGCTCGTCACCGCCGCGGGCCGCGAGGTCGTCGAGGAGTTCGGCGCAGCGCTTTTCGATTCTCGGCCGCTGGGCCTCGACGGCGCGGGCGGTGAACACCCGGGCGACGACGCGCCGCAGGCGGCTGTGCAGCGGCGGGTCGACGGCGAGCAGCGAGGGCGGGTCGACCGGCCCGATCGGGGCGCGCCACTCGGCCAGCCGGGTCAGCGCGACAGCGCCCAGCGGAAGCTGCACGCCGGTGAAGCCGACGCCGAAGCGGTCGTCGCGCAGCAGCATGGTGGCGACGTCGTGCCGGGCGGTGGTGCAGACCAGGGGACCGGCCAGCAGCGGCGCCCGCTCGCGAAGTTGCCGGTAGAGCGGGTACGGGTCGGCGCGTGCGGCCGGGTCGGTCTGCAGCGCCGCGACCGGATCCCCGGCCCGGGCCGCCCGGCGCACCCCGTGCCGGATCAGGCCGTGCTTGAGCGCCCAGCGCACTGTCGTCGCGGGTCCGGTCAGGAGCATGGCGACCGCCCTCCTGGTACCGCTCGGTACCACCCGCGGCCAGTCTTCGCCGATGCCCGGCGGACGTCAATGGGTGCGGTGCTTTCAATCGCATGCGTGACCCTGTTGGAAGCCGTTGTCGTCGTGATGGCTACACCGTCGCTGATGTGCTCACCACATTGCTGTGGTGGCAGTCAATTTGTTGATGACTTTCAGTGGCGTCACGCCGGGCCACACTGGAAAGCGTCTTTGCGCGGTATGGCCCGGCCGATTGGAGGACCTAGCCTCGCGCGACGTGGCCCGGCGCATAGCGGAGTGCACCGGGTCGACACCCCGCGGCGGTCGGTGCTGGTCGGCAGGACCGCCACCGCACGGCGGGGCAGCAGGCCGTCGGGGCCGGCGGCGTCGAGGTCGGTCACGACGAGCTGCTTGACTTTCGCCTCCGGCCCTTCGACGTGCCGCAGGCCGGAGCAGACCGCAACGCAGAGATTCAGAACGGGGAGGGGAGGATCAGCGGCGGAAGGGGCCGGTGACGCAGTACGTGATGCCGCCCGACGACGACCCGGAGGTGCCGCGCTGGGAGGAGAAGTAGAGCCGGTCCCCGGCCGGGGTGAAGGCCGGCCCGGTGATTTCCGACCCGCTCTGCCCGGTGATCCGCAGGAACGGTGAGATCGTGTCGTCCGGGGTGATCAGGCAGATCTCCATGTTGCCGCCGTCCTCGGCCACGTAGAGGTCGCCGTAGGTGGAGCCGGTGATGTTGTCGACGCCGGTCAGCGGCGCCGTGCCGGGGGAGACAAGGTTGTCGTCGTAGGCCAGCTCGTAGGTGCCGGTGGTGAGGTTGACCTGCCAGACCCGGTTGTCGCCCTTGGTGGTGAACCAGACTCTGTCGTCGGCGTAGTGGCAGCCCTCGCCGCCGTTGAAGCTCTTCGTCGCCGCCACCTGGTAGCGGGTGTGGGTCGGCGAGCCGTCCGCGTCGGGCACGGTCTGCCAGGTGAACGAGCCGGAGGTCCCGCTGCCGGCGCAGAGCACCTGGAGAGTACCGGCCGACAGGTCGCCCCAGGTGGCCGGCACGAAGCGGTAGAAGCGACCGTCGGACTCGTCCTCGGTCAGGTAGACGACCCTGCGGACCGGGTCTGCCGCGGCGGCCTCGTGCTTGAACCGTCCCATCGCGGGCCGCGCCACCGCCGTCCCACCCAGCGGGTACGTTTCGAAGACCCGCCCCCGGGAGACCTCCTCGCAGGAGAGCCAGGTGTGCCAGGGCGTCTTCCCGCCGGCACAGTTGTTGTTGGTGCCGCCCAGGATCCGACCGGCCCCGACGACCGCGCCGGTGGCGTCGAAGACGATCCGCGATGCGCCGCCGCCGGCGGCCGCACCGACCTCCGAGTTGGAGACGTAGACCCAGCCCGAGCCGTTCGGGATGACCGCGCCGCCGTCCGGGGCGTCGTGCCAGACGTATGACGTGCCGGGCACCACCTGCCGTGAGCGGGCCACGACCGTGCTGGTGAATCCGGCCGGGAGCTGGATGCCCCGCGCGTCGGCGGGCAGTAGCGGCCCGTACGGGCCCGGGGCGTACTGGGCCGGTGCGCCGTACGCGGCCGACCAGGCCGTGAAGGGCAGGGCCACCGCGCCGGCGCCGAGCACCGTCGCGCGCAGCATCGCACGTCTGTCCATCGAACCTCCTCAAGGTGAAGTTGATGGAATCGTCCGATCCCGGTCTTGCCGGCGGTGGTGCGTCAGGTGAACGGCACACGCACGTCACGCGTCCGTTGCGTGGTGCCGAGCGGTGCGGTGGGGCAGCTCGCGTCAGCCGCTCGCACCCTCCCCGACCCGCAGCCCCGGCGCACGCTCACCGAGGGCCGGAACCTCGATTCGCACCAGGCGATCCCGTCGCACCCTCCGATAGTTGCCTGATTGGAAACTGCTCTGTATTGTTGCCGACATGGAAACTATCTACCCGGAGCCCGACCCGCAGCAGGCAGCCGCCGACCTCGACGCCGTCGCCGATGCGCGGCGCGCAGTCCGGGACCGTCGATGGCCGCTCTGGTTGTATCCGACCAACGCGCTGCTGCTGGGCGCGTTAGCGCTCGCCGGGCTCGTGGACTCCTCGATGCTCGCGACGTTCATCCTGCTCCCGCTCGGCGTCGCCCTCGCGAGGTTCAACTACTGGGCCGGCCGCCGCATGGGCACGCCGTTCGCGGTTCCCACCAGCCGTGGCTTCCGCGTCCTCGTGGCGCTGTCGGGTCTGTGCGTGCTCCTGTCGGTATTCGCGCGGGCCGCGGATCTGCCGTGGCTGATCATCGCGTGCGCCGTCGCGGCGGTGATCAGCTACGGCGCCGGGGCGGCCCTGCACCACCGGAGCACCCGCCCATGACCGGCCGGCTGGATCCGGTCATCCACCCGACCCACCGGCTCAAGATCTGCGCCATGCTCGACGCCGGCACCACCGTGGAGATGTCCGTCGTCAAGGAAGCCGTCGGCTTGAGCGCCTCCGCGCTCAGCAAGCAGGTCGCCGCGCTCGTCGAGGCGGGATATGTCAGACAGGAGCGGTCCGGCCGCGACTCCCGGCGCATCTGGTTGACGCTGACCAGCCAGGGAGCGAAGGCCTACCGGGGCCACGTCCGCGCGCTCCGGGAGATCATCGCCGACGCAGCCCATCAGCTGTAGGGGCAGGCGACCCGCAGCCCCGGCACACGCTCCTCGAGCGCGGGGACCTCCTGGGCGCAGGAGGGCCGGGCGATCGGGCAGCGCGGGTGGAAGACGCAGCCGCCGGGTCGCTCCACCGGGCTCGGCGGCTCTCCCTTGAGGACGGTGCGCTCGCGGCGCAGCGCCGGGCTCTCCACCGGGATGGCGTCCACCAGCGCCCGGGTGTACGGGTGCTGCGGATCGGTCAGCACCTGCGCCGCCGGCCCCTCCTCGACGATGCGCCCCAGGTACATCACCCCGACCCGGTGCGCCAGGCTCGCCACCACCGCCAGGTCGTGGGCGATGAAGAGGTACGCCAGCCCGCGCCGGTCCTGCAGCTCGCGCAGCAGGTTCACCACCTGCGCCTGCACCGAGACGTCGAGGGAGGCGACCGGTTCGTCGAGGACCAGCAGCTGCGGCTCCAGGGCGAGCGCGCGGGCGATGCCGATCCGCTGCCGCTGCCCGCCGGAGAGCTGGTGCGGCAGGCGGGCGCCCAGGCTCGGGTCCAGCCCCACCTCGGTCAGGAGC
The DNA here is from genome assembly GCF_049523535.1 of Melissospora conviva. NCBI lineage: Bacteria > Bacillati > Actinomycetota > Actinomycetes > Micromonosporales > Micromonosporaceae > Melissospora > Melissospora conviva. The sequence goes on along the minus strand of NZ_JBLLDT010000002.1, from coordinate 205,436 downwards.
GCGTCGACCGCCTCCGGCCGGTACCGGCCGTGGATGCGCAGCGCCTCGCCGACCGCGTCGTGTGCCGACAGGCGCGGCTCCAGTGACGACATCGGGTCCTGGAAGACCAGCTGGAACCCACCCCGCAGCGGCCGCAGCGCCCGCCGGGAGAGCCGGGTGACGTCCCGGCCGTTGACGACGATCCGGCCGCCGGTGGGGGTGTCGAGGCGGACCGCGCACCGGGCCAGGGTGGACTTGCCGCAGCCGGACTCACCGACCAGCGCGTACGTCTCACCGGCGGCGACGGTCAGCGACACATTGTCCACCGCGGTCAGGCCGCCGTCGTAGGTGCGGACCAGGTTCTCGATGACCAGGGCGCTCAACTCGGACCTCCGGCGAAGTGGCAGGCGACCCCGTCGGCCGGCTCCGGCGCGACGGTGGCGCAGAGGTCGGTGGCGAGGGCACAGCGCGGATGGAAGGCACACCCGGCCGGGCGGGCCGCCGGCACCGGCGGGGCGCCGCCGATCACCGGCAGCGCACTGCGCCCGGCCGCCAGGCGCGGCCGGCTCGCCAGCAGCGCCCGGGTGTACGGGTGCCGGGCGGCGGCGAAGATCTGCGCGACGGTGCCGGTCTCGACGACGCGCCCGGCGTACATCACCGCGACCCGGTCGGCGACCTCGGCGACGAGCCCCAGGTCGTGGGTGATCAGCAGCGTCGCGGTGCCCTGCTCGTCGCGCATCCGGGCCAGCAGGCGCAGCACCTGCATCTGCACCGTCACGTCCAGGGCGGTGGTGGGCTCGTCGGCGACGACCAGTTTCGGCCGGTTCGCCAGGGCGATCGCGATCGCCACCCGCTGCCGCAGCCCGCCGGAGAGTTCGTGCGGGTACTGCCGGACGCGGCGGGCCGGATCGGGGACTCCGACCTCGGCGAGCGCGGCGGCCACGTCGACGCGCCGGCCGTGCACCTGGCCGGCTTCGGCGATCTGGTCGCCGATGCGCAGCAGCGGGTGCAGCGCCGTCGACGGGTCCTGGAAGACGAAACCGACCTGCGCGCCCCGCAGCCGGCGCAGGTCCGCGCCGGCCAGGTCGTTGCCGTCGAAGACGGCGCGTCCGCCGGTGACCGCCACCCCCGGACCGGCGAGCCCGAAGACCGCGGTGGTGGTGACCGTCTTGCCGGAGCCGGACTCGCCGACCAGCCCGACGATCTCCCCGGCGCCGACGGTCAGGTCCACCCCGTCGACGAGGCGCACTCCGCTGCGGGTGGTCACCACGACCGATTCCAGGTTCAGCATCAGCGGTCCCGCAGTTTGATGTCCAGGCTGTCGCGCAGGGCGTCGCCGAGGAGGTTGGTCAGGAGCACGGTGAGGGTCAGCGCGGCGCCGGGGGCTGCCGTCGCCCACCAGGCCAGCTCCAGGTAGCCGCGCCCGTCGCTGAGCATGTTCCCCCACGACGGGGTCGGCGGCCGGACGCCCAGCCCCAGGAACGACAGCCCGCCCTCGATGAGGATCAGCGTGCCGACGGTGAGCGTCCAGACGATCAGGTTCGCCGGCAGCACGGCGGGCAGGACGTGGCGGCGCAGGATGCGCCCGTCGGAGGCGCCCAGCCCGATCGCCGCCTGTACGTGGTCGGCGTCGCGCAGCCGGCGGGCCAGCCCGCGGGTGACCCGGGTCGGGGTGACCCAGGCGCCGAAGGTCAGCAGCACGATCAGCACCGGGACGGTGCCGCCGACGACGGCCAGGGTCGCCACCGCGAGCACCAGGAACGGGAAGGCGATCCAGATGTCGGCCAGACCGGAGATGATCCGGTCCCACCAGCCGCCGTAGTAGCCGGCGAGCAGGCCGAGCGCGATGCCGACGACGGCGGCGGCGGTGGCGGCGACGAAGCCGACGAGCAGCGAGATCCGGCCGCCGTACAGGGTGCGGGCCAGCACGTCGCGGCCCTTGTCGTCGGTGCCGAGCAGATGCCCTTCGCTGCCCGGGGGCAGCAGCCGGTGGGCGAGGTTCTGGGCCACCGGGTCGTGGCCGGAGATCGGGCCGGCCAGCAGCACAGCCGCGACGATGAGCAGCAGGCCGATCGCGGCGACCCAGACGCCGATGCGCTTCATTGCTTTCCTGACAGTCGGGGGTCGAGCAGGCCGGTGAGCCATTCGCCGAGGGCGCCGACGGCCACCACCGCGATGGCGACCACCAGCACGGTTGCCTGTACGACCGGGTAGTCACGGTTGTAGACGGCGTCGACGAGCTGCTTGCCGATGCCGTCGTAGGCGAAGAGGGTCTCCACCACCACCGCACCGGAGACCAGGTAGGAGACCTCGACGGTGAGCAGCGCCAGGGTTGGCAGCGCCGCGTAGCGCAGCGCGTGGCGCACCAGCAGCCGCAGCGTCGGCACGCCCTTGGCCTGGGCGGTGCGCACCCAGTCGGCGCCGAAGGACTCCAGCAGGTCGCCGCGGAGCACCCGGGCGACCTTGGCGGCGGTGAAGGCCGCCAGGGTGACCGTGGGGAGCACGAGCTGCGCGGCGGTGCCGGAGCCGTACGTCGGCAGCCAGCCGAGGTAGAGCGAGAAGAGCCAGATCAGGCCGACCCCGAGCAGGAAGTTCGGGGTGGCCTGGGCCAGCGCGGTGAGCACCGAGATGACCCGCCCCGGCAGCCGCCGGTGCCAGGTCGCGGCGAGCAGCCCGACCGGTACGCCGACCAGCAGCACCGTGACGAGGGTGGCCGCGGTCAGCAGCCCGGTGGCCGGCAGCCGGTCCAGGACCAGGCCGAGCGCCGGCCGGCCGTTGATCAGGGAGTTGCCGAGGTCGAACGTCAGCATGTCCCCCAGGAAGTCCCGGTACTGCACGCCGAGCGGGCGGTCGAGCCCCAGCTCGTGCCGGAGCCGTTCGATCTCGGCCGGCCCGGAGCCGGGGCCGGCGAGCACGGCGGCCGGATCGCCGGAGAGGCGCATCAGGAAGAAGAGCAGGCTCAGGATCCCGAAGGTGATCACCACCAGCCGCAGCAGATGCACCCCGATGCGGCGCAGTACCCGCCCGCCGCGGGCCGGCCGCCGGGACGGGCGGCGCTCCGTCCCGGCGGCCGGTGCGACCGTGCTCATTCGCTCTTGCCGCAGAGTTCCAGCCGGACCAGCGAGTTCCCGGTCATGCCGACCTCGACGAGCCGCTTGTTGTGGATGTAGACCAGGTCGGGCCAGGCCAGGAAGAGCACGCCGAACTCGTCGCGCAGGATCCCGGCCATCTCCTGGATCAGCCCGGCCCGCTTCGCCTCGTCCAGTTCGGTGCCGGCCTGCTGGTAGAGCTCCACGTAGCGGTCGTTGGCGAAGTGCTTCTGCACCTGCGGCGGCTGCGGGCCGAAGCGGGTGACGGAGATGATGTCGCGCAGGTCGAAGTAGTCGGTCTGCCAGTAGAGCAGCGGCGTCTTGCTGGTGCCGAGCAGGGTGCCGATGAACAGCGACAGCTCCTGGATCTCCACCTCGCTCTCGATGCCGACGGCGTTGAGGTAGCCGGTGACGATCTCGGCCTGCGACTTGAAGATGGCGGTGGTGGCGATGTTGAGCCGGATCCCCTCCGCCCCGGCCTCCTTCAGCAACGTCCGGGCCCGGTCCGGGTCGAAGCCCAGCGGGGTGATGGACGGGTCGTAGCCGAGCATCCCCTCCTGGAGCAGCTGGCCGTTGGAGGGCTTGCCGTAGCCGGCGAGACCGGCGTCGACGAACTCGTCGCGGTTGATCGCCAGGTTGAGCGCTTCGCGGACCCGGGGGTCGGCGAGCTTGGGCTCCACGTCGGAGATCAGCGAGCAGATCGCCGCCGAGCCGGCCGAGGGGTGCAGGACGCCGAACTGGCTGCGGAGCTGTTCGGCCTGGGTGGCGCCGAGACCGAAGGCGATGTCCACCTCACCGGCGCGCAGCGCGCTGGCCATGGTGCCGGCGTCCGGGATGCCCTGGATGGTGGCGCTGGCCACCCGGTCGGTGGCGCGCCAGGACCCGGCGAACGCCTCCAGTTCGACCCGCTGGCCGGGGGTGTAGCCGGTGACCCGGAACGGGCCGGTGCCGGAGGCCTTGTCGCCGGCGCTGCCGAAGACGGCCGGGTCGACCATGTCGATGCGGGTGAGCCGGTTGAACAGGACCGGGTCGGGCGTGGTGGTGGTGATCCGCACGGTGTGGGCGTCGACCGCGGTGGCCTTGGCGACCGCGCCGAGGAAGCTCTTGGTGGCAGAGACCTCGGCGCCGCCGTCGGTGAGGCGTGCGATGTTGGCGACCACGGTCTCGGCGTCGAAGGCGCCGCCGTCGTGGAAGGTGACGCCGTCGCGGAGGGTCAGTTCCACGGTGAGTTCGTCGACGCGCTTCCAGGCGGTCGCCAGCGCCGGGGCGATGGCGCCGGCGTCGTCGTAGCCGAGCAGGGCGTCGTAGACCTGGACGGCGTAGCTGCGCCCCACATTGGAGAGCGCGATGTGCGGGTCCAGCGAGTTGGTGATGGTGGTGGAGGCAAAGACGATCTTCGCGCCGGGCTTGATGGCGCCGCCGGCGGTGGAGGTGTCGGCCTTGCAGCCGGCGAGGGCGCCGCCGCTGATCAGTCCGCCACCGGCCAGGAGCGCCAGGCGCAGGGCGTCGCGACGGCTGAGGTGCGCAAAGGGCATAAGGTCCACCTAGCATCAAGCGTTCCGCGTGGCGAATCGCTGTTTCCTCTGTTGTTCCCGCTTGTATACCCCTCGGCCGGGCCGGGGGGAAGACCCCGCCAGGACGGACGATCTCCGACCCTGTCTGCCCGTCACCACGGTGACTGATCCCAGCGCCCGGTCACCGGTGGTGCCTGCCCCACCCCGGGTCGGTGGCTGGCTGCATTCCGCGGCGGCTCTGCGATTTCTACCGTCGAGACATGACAGTCATCGAGGTCGCCAACCTCCAGAAGCGATACGGCGGGCAGGTCGCCGTCCACGACGTCTCGTTCGAGGTGAACGCCGGCGAGATCTTCGGCGTCGTCGGTCCGAACGGTTCGGGCAAGACCACCACTGTGGAGTGCGTCAGCGGCCTGCGCCGCCCTGACGGCGGCACCGTACGGGTGCTCGGCCTGGACCCGCTGCGCGACCGCGACCGCGTCCGGCGCCAGGTCGGGGTGCAGCTGCAGGCCGCGCAACTGCCAGACCGGATGCGCGTGGGGGAGGCGCTGCAGCTCTACAGCTCCTTCTATCCGGATCCCGCCGACTGGCGGGCACTGCTGGACGAACTCGGGCTTGCCGACCGGCGGAAGGTCGCATTCGGCAAGCTCTCCGGCGGGCAGAAGCAGCGCCTGTCGGTGGCACTGGCACTGGTGGGCAACCCGCGGATCGCGATCCTCGACGAACTCACCACCGGCCTGGACCCGCAGGCCCGCCGCGACACCTGGCAGGTCGTGCGTGACATTCGCGACCGCGGGGTCACCGTCGTGCTGGTCACCCACTTCATGGACGAAGCCGAACGGCTCTGCGACCGGATCGCCGTCATGCGGGCCGGCCAGATCGTCGCCGTCGACGCCCCGGCCGCGCTCGTCGCCGCTGCCGAGGTCCCGGGCGTGGCCCGCCCCACTCTCGAGGACGCCGTCCTCGCCCTCACCAACGCTCCCGCCGCCTGAAGGACGAGGTTCACCATGTCGTACGCGTCCCTGCCCACCGCTCCCACGACCACCGGCCTCGCCACAGCGGGCCGGCGCGTTGCCACCGCTCTCGTGCGGCTCAGCTTGATGGAGGCGAAGCTTTTCCTACGGGAGCCACTGGGGGCGTTCTTCTCCATCGCGTTCCCGGCGTTGCTCGTGCTGATGCTCGGCTCGGCGATGCCCGGCTTCACCGAGCCGGTCGCCGAACTCGGCGGACTGCGCCCGATCGACACGTACCTGCCGGTGGTCCTGGCGCTGGCCATCGGCACGGTCGCGATGGTGACCCTGCTCCCCACCCTGGTCACCAGCCGGGAGCGGGGGATCCTGCGCCGGCTGTCGGCCACTCCGGTGACCCCGATCGCGCTGCTCTGCGCCCAGATGGTGGTCAACGTCGCGGCCCTGATCGCCGGGGTGGCACTTGCCCTGGGTACGGCCTGGCTGGCTTTCGACGTCGTCTGGCCGGCCAACGTCGCCGGGCTGCTGCTGGCCTTTGTGCTCGGCTCCACGGCGATGGTCTCGGTGGGTCTCTTCGTCGCGGCGATCAGCCCCAGCACCAGCGCCTCCGTCGGTATCGGCAGCCTGGTCTACTATCCGATGCTCTTCGCCGCCGGCGTCTGGACGCCCGGCCCGGCCATGCCCGACGCGGTGCGCCGCATCGCCGACTACACGCCGCTGGGAGCGGCCTCGCAGGCGATGCAGGACGCCTGGGCCGGGCAGTGGCCGAGCCTGCTGCACGTGATGGTCATGCTCGCCTTCACCGGCGGCTTCGCAGCGCTGGCGGCGCGCTTCTTCCGCTGGGAGTGACCGGCGCCGCCGAAGGCCCCGGCCGGCGTGGCACGGGGAGCGGGGAAATCGTGCGATGGCGGGCGGTAACCGGCCGCGGCTCCGTACGCTGACCGGGTGCGGAGCCGTGACTGCCGGTACAGCCGACACGGGCAGGGCTGATGGCCACAGCGGGGGACGCTGTGTCGGCGGACCAGCCCCAGCCGCTGCGCCGGCGGGAGACCGAAGCCGAGGTCACCTACGTCGAGCTCTTCTTCGACCTCGTCTACGTCCTGGCAGTCACCCAGCTCACCGATCTGCTGCTCGGGGACCTCTCCCCGGCAGGCGGGGCGAAGACGCTGATCCTCCTTTTCGCCCTCTGGTGGGCCTGGGTCGACACCGCCTGGGTGACCAACTGGTTCGATCCCGACCGGCCCAGCGTGCGCACCATGCTGGTGGCGGTGATGCTGCTCAGTCTGGTGATGGCGTCGGTGCTGCCCGAGGCGTACCACCACGACGGGCTCTGGTTCGCCGCGGCGTACGTGGCGGTGCAGGTCGGGCGCACGGCGGCCGTGGTGCTGCTGCTGCGCGGTGCGCACCGGCTGCGGCGCAACTTCGTGCGGATCCTGGTCTGGCGCAGCGTCAGCGGTGTCTTCTGGCTCCTCGGGGCGTTCCTGCCGGCCGGTGCCCGCATCGTCTGCTGGGGCGTCGCCGTGGTCATCGACCTCACCGCCGCCGCGGTCGGGTTCTATCTGCCGACGCTGGGCAGCGCCAACACCGACCAGTGGCGGATCAGCGGGGGCCACCTCGCCGAGCGCTGCCAGCTCTTCGTGATGATCGCCCTCGGCGAGTCGATTCTGGTGATCGGCGCGGACTTCGGTGGCCTGCGGATCCGCCCGCTGAACGCCCTGGCGCTCGCCGTGGCCTTCTTCGCCACGGTTGCCTTCTGGTGGATCTACTTCGACCGGACGGCCGACGCGGCCAGCGAGGCGATCAGCAACTCCGGCGATCCGGGACGACTCGGGCGCTCCGCCTTCACCTACTATCACGTGCCGATGGTGGCCGGGATCATCGTCACCGCGGCCGGGGACGAGCTGATGATCAGTGACCCGGGGGCACGCGCCGGGGGCGCGGTGGTGGCGACCATCTACGGTGGCGCGGCGCTGTTCCTCGTCGGGCACGGCCTGTTCAAGCGGAGGATCTTCGGGCGGTACGGAGGCGGCCGCTTCACCGGTGCGGCGGTCCTGCTCATCCTGGTGCCGCTCGGGATGCGGATGCCGGCGTTGGGCGCCTACCTTCTGGCCCTGGCGGTCCTTGTCGGCGTGATCGTCGCCGAGGAGTGGCGGCTGCGCCGCCAGCAGCGCCGGGCAGGGGCCGGCGAGCACCCGAACGCCGCCGGGTGGAACCTAGGATGACCGGATGCGCCTGCGTGGAGAGATCACTGCCGACCGCCCGCTGCTCGTACTCGCCGCAGAGGAGGAGGCTGCCCACCTCGACGAGGCATTACCGGTGCTGATCACCGGGATGGGCAAGGTGCTCGCCGCGAGTGCCGTCAGCACGGTACTCGCCGGCGCGCGGCCCGCCGCCGTGGTCAACCTGGGCACCGCCGGGGCGCTGCGGTCCGGCCGGAGCGGGCTGCACGAGATCGGCACCGTCCTGCAGCACGACCTGGACACCACGCTGCTGCGGACGCTCACCGGCCGCAGCTACGGCAGCCCGCTCGTTCTCGGCCCGGCCGGGCCGGTGCTCGCCACCGGTGATCTCTTCGTCTCCGCAGAGGCCGCCCGCGCCCGGCTCGCTGAGCGGGCCGACCTCGTCGACATGGAGGGGTACGCGGTGGCCTGGGCCGCCGCGCAGGCGGGGGTGCCGTGCCGGCTGATCAAGCAGGTCAGTGACGACGCGGGCGAGGGTGCGGCGCGTACCTGGCAGGAGTCGGTCGACGACTGCGCGCGGGTGCTCGCCGGGTGGGTGGCAGTGAACCTGCGCTGAGAAGTGACGTGCCGCGGGTTGTGCCCTGGGTGAACAGGGCTGGCGCGCCGTGGAGCGCGGTGTTCCCATCGACCGATGGAGATTCTGGTGCTCGGGGGTACGGCCTGGGTGGGACGGGAGATCGCCGCCCAGGCGCTGGCGCGGGGACATGCGGTGACCTGTCTGGCGCGCGGAAAGAGCGGTGCCGTCGCCCCCGGATCGCGGCTGGTCGCCGCCGACCGGCGTGATCCGGACGCGTACCGGGCGTTGACGGGCCGGCACTGGGACGCTGTTGTCGAGGTTTCCTGGCAGCCGGGCTTCGTCCGTGGCGCGCTGCGGGCGCTGGCCGACCGGGCGGGGCACTGGAGCTATGTCTCCTCCGGCAACGTCTACGCCTCCCAGGCCGAGCCCGGTGCCGACGAGTCCGCCCAGACGTGGCCGCCGACCGACCTCGATGAGGTGACCCGGGCCGAGTACGGACCCGCCAAGGCGGCCTGCGAGCAGGCGAGCCGCCAAGCCGTGGGGGAGCGGCTGTTGATCGCCCGCGCGGGCCTGATCGGGGGCCCGGGTGACCTGTGGGACCGCTGCGGGCACTGGGTGGCGCGGGCGGCGCGGGCGCCCGAGGAGCCGATGCTGGTGCCGGACACTCCGCAGGAGCCGACCCAGGTGGTCGACGTCCGCGATCTCGCCGCCTGGTTGCTCGACTGCGCCGAGGGCGGGACCGTCGGTGCGTTCAACGCGGTGGGCCCGATCGTGGACTTCGGCCAGTGGCTGGAACTGTCGCGGCGCATCGGTGGGCACACCGGCCCGGTGGTACCCGCGTCCTCGGCGTGGCTGTTGGCGCAGGGGGTGACCGAGTACATGGGGCCGGAGTCGCTGAGCATGTGGATGGCCGACCCGGAGGCGGCCGGGTGGCAGGCGCGCAGTGGCGCTGCTGCCGTCGCCGCGGGGTTGCGTCACCGCCCACGGGCGGAGTTGATCGCCGACACACTGCGCTGGGAGCGGGAGCTGGGCCTGGAGCGCCCGCGCAAGGCGGGGCTGAGCCCGCAGCGCGAGCGGGAGCTGCTCGCCGCACTCGCGGCCGGCGCGTAACGGTCCGGACGCCCCGGCCTGCTGCGCCGGCTGGGGCGGTCCCGGACCGGCGATTCTGCCGATGCCGGCGCAGGTGTGCGGTCCGGACAATGGGCTGCACGGGCTGCCCTGACGGGCCGCGCACAACTAATTGCACTGATAGTGCATCCAGCAGGGTGGGTGGCGGTGGAGGCGGACGAGGCGCGCGCCCTGGTGGCGCAGTTCCTACGGGGGTACGGTCCGGTCTGCGATCCGGCAGCCTTTCTGCGGGCCCGCTTCGACGCCGGTCTCGCCTGGATCCACTTTCCGCCGGGGCTGGGCGGACTGCACGCCCCCCGTGCCCTCCAGCCGGTCGTCGACGAGGCGTTCGCCGCCGCCGGGACGCCCGGCAACGACCCGCACCGCAACGCCATCGGTCTGGGCATGGCCGCGCCGACGATCCTGCGCCACGCCGGAGTGGACCTCGCGCTGCGGCTGTTGCGGCCGCTCTGGACCGGTGAGGAGATCTGGTGCCAGCTCTTCAGCGAACCGGGCGCCGGCTCTGATCTGGCGGGCGTGGCGACCCGCGCGGTGCGCGACGGCGAGGACTGGATCGTCACCGGGCAGAAGGTCTGGACCTCGCTGGCGCACCGGGCACGCTGGGGCCTGCTGCTGGCCCGCACCGATCCCGAGCTGCCCAAGCACCAGGGCCTCACCTACTTCATCTGCGACATGTCCCGTCCCGGCGTGGAGGTCCGGCCGCTGCGGCAGATCACCGGCGAGGCGGAGTTCAACGAGGTCTTCCTGACCGACGTGCGGATCCCGGACACCCTGCGCCTGGGCGCGGTCGGCGACGGATGGCAGGTCGCCCGTACGACCCTGATGAACGAGCGGGTCGCCATCGGCGGCCGCAGCCGCCCCCGGGAGGGCGGCATGATCGGTGTGCTCGCCGAGGCCTGGCGTGCCAACCCGCAGCGGCGTACACCCGGGCTGCACGACGAGCTGGTCCGGCTATGGATCCGGGCCGAGGCGGTCCGGCTGACCGCGCTGATGGTCGGCACGCAGGCCGCCGCCGGCGATCCCGGACCGGAGGGCTCGGCGGTGAAGCTCTCCTACGCCACACTGACGCAGCAGATCACCGGTCTGGAGCTGGAACTGCTCGGCGCGGAAGGACTGCGCTACGACGACTGGACGATGCGCCGCCCGGAGGGCGTCGACCTGCTCGGCCGCACCCCTGGCTATCGGTACCTGCGGGCCCGCGGCAACTCCATCGAGGGCGGGACCTCGGAAATCCTGCGCGGTGTCGTCGCCGACCGGGTGCTGAAGCTCCCCGCCGAGCCGCGCGCCGACATCGCAGTCGCCTGGAAGGACCTGCCGCGATGAGCGTCGACCCGCACGACGCGCAACTGCGGCAGCAGCTCCGTGCCGAGGTGCGCGCCGCCCTCGCCACGCTGAGTCCGTGGCAGCACGTCCTGCGGACCACCGCACCGGACCGCCGGCTCTGGCGGGTGCTCGCCACTGAGATGGGGCTGGCGGACCTGGCCCTGCCGGAGCGGCTGGGCGGCGCCGGGGCGAGCCTGCGGGAAAGCGCGGTGGTACTGGAGGAGCTGGGCCGGACCGTCGCCGCGGTGCCGTACCTGACGGGGACGGTGGCCGGCCAGACCCTGCTCGCCGCTGGGGCCGACGAGCTTCTCGCCCAGCAGGCCGACACCGGCCGGTACGCCGTGCTCGCCGTCCCGATCGACATGCCTCCTGGTGCTGCCGCCGGCTCCGGTGTCCAGGTGCAGCCGAGCGCTGCCGGCGGGTTGCTGAGCGGCAGAGTGCCGGCGGTCGCCGACGCCGCGGACGCCGACCTGTTGCTCGTCGCTGCCGCGGACGCGCTCTGGCTGGTCACCGCGGACGCCCCTGGGCTGACCCGGACAGCGCCGGTCTGCCTGGACCAGACCAGGCCGCTGGCCGATCTCGTCTTCTCGGGCACGCCGGCGCAGCGCCTGGCCACCGGGGCGGCCGCCACCGTCGCGGTGCAGCGTGGACTGCTCGCCGGCGCGGCGCTCCTCTCCGCCGAGCAGGTCGGCCTGGCGCAGTGGTGCCTGGAAACCACGGTGGAGCACCTGCGGACGCGCCATCAGTTCGGGCGTCCACTCGGCTCCTACCAGGCGTTACGGCACCGCCTCGCCGATCTCTGGGTGGAGATCACTCAGGCTCGCGCGGTCTCGGCGTACGCCGTCGGGGCGATGGCTGACGCGGACCCGCAGAGTGAGCCGGGCCGTGAGCTGCGTCTGGCCGCGGCGCTGGCGCAGGCCTACTGCGCGCCGGTGGCGGTGCAGGCCGCGCAGGAATGTGTGCAGCTGCACGGCGGCCTCGGCTTCACCTGGGAGCACCCGGCGCATCTCTATCTCAAGCGGGCCAGGACCGACGCGGTCGCCTTCGGCACGGCGGACCGGCACCGGGCCACCGTCGCCGATCTGGCGGATCTGGCACCGGTCTGATCCCCATCCCGGCCGGACCCACCACCGGCCCGGATCGGCCGTCTGATCGAAGGGCTGTCGCGCCGTATCTGCTGTTGCATCAAGGTTGCAGCGGCGGCGCGGCTGCGCCCTCCTGACTCCCTGCCGCGATCGTCGTCGTGCGGTGGGCGCCGGTTGCGGCCGGCCGGAGATTCTCAGAATCCGCTTCGGAATAAAAGGTGTATAGCTACTCTAATCACACCTGTCTGACCCGGGGTTTTCGCAGCTCGCGGATCACCGAACAGCCTGCGAACCGGCCGCAGGGCCGACGCCGGGACCCGTGACCCCCGTCGAAGGTGTCCCGCCCCGAGGGTCCGGACGGGACGGACCGTGGCGAGCAGGAAGGACTGATCGTGCACCTCACACCAAAGGAATTCGACAAGCTGACGATCCTGTCGATGGCCCAGATCGCGAACGCGCGCAAGGCCCGCGGCATCAAGCTCAACCACCCCGAGGCGGTCGCCGTCATCTCCGCCGCAGCCCTCGAAGGCGCGCGGGAGGGTAAGACCGTCGAGCAGATCATGGCCGACGGTCAACACGTGCTCAGCAAGGACGACGTCATGGACGGCGTCGCCGACATGCTCCCCATGATCCAGGTCGAGGCCGTCTGCACCGATGGCACCCGGCTGATCACCCTCCACACGCCGATCCAGTAGCGCCACGTCGCCTGGCCGCAGACGTGGCCGGGTGCCCGCACGAAAGTGAGGAAGCAGATGGCGGACCAGGCAAACCAGCAGCACCCGGTGACCGGGCACGGCAAGCGGATGGCCGACGGCAAGCACCACCCCGGGCCCAACCCCAAGCACCTGCCCCCCATCGGCGGCTACGTCCTCTCCGACGAACCGCTGGAGCTCAACGCCGGACGGCCGACCATCGAGATCGCCGTCCACAACACCGGGGACCGGCCGATCCAGGTCGGCTCGCACTTCCATTTCTTCGAGGCCAACCGCAATCTCGAGTTCGACCGCAACGCCGCCTTCGGCTGCCGGCTCGACATCCCCGCCACCACCTCCATCCGGTTCGAGCCCGGCGACCGCAAGACGGTCACCCTCGTGCCGTACGGGGGGCGGCAACGCGTGTACGGCTTCAACGGTCTGGTCAACGGCTGGACGGGCAGCGGCCCCATTCCCGGCTACCAGCCCGACCGGCCCGAGGCCGAGACCCAGGCGAAGATCCGCGGCTTCAAGAGCTCGTCGAGCTGACACCCGGAGCCCTATCCGTCGCCGACACGGTCAGCGACAGACCGAGGAGACATCAATGGCACGGATTTCCCGGCAGGAATACGCCGGAATGTACGGCCCGACCACCGGAGACAAGATCCGGCTGGCCGACACCGATCTCTACATCGAGATCGAGAAGGACCTGCGGGTCCTCGGCGACGAGGTGATGTACGGCGGCGGCAAGACACTGCGCGACGGGATGGGCTCCAACGCCCAGCTCAAGAGCTCCGAGGGCGTGGTGGACCTGGTCATCACCAACGTCACCGTCCTGGACGCCACCCTCGGCGTGGTCAAGGCCGACGTCGGGATCAAGAACGGCCGGATCGCCGGCGTCGGCAAGGCCGGCAACCCGGACATCATGGACGGCGTCACGCCGAGCCTGGTCACCGGCCCCGGCACCGACGCCATCTCCGGCGAGCACCTCATCCTCACCGCCGGCGGCATCGACACCCATGTGCACCTGGTCGCGCCGCAGCAGGCGACGGCGGCGCTCAGCAACGGGGTCACCACGCTCTGGGGCGGCGGCACCGGCCCCAGCGACAGCAGTAACGGGGTGACCATCACCCCGGGCACCTGGAACATCCACCAGATGATGCGGGCGCTGGAGGGGGTGCCGATCAACGTCGGCATCATGGCCAAGGGCAACAGCTCCGGTCTCGGCCCGCTCAAGGAGCAGTTGGAGGCGGGGGCGGCCAGTTTCAAGATCCACGAGGACTGGGGCGCGCCGCCGCAGGTGATCCGCTCGGCGCTGACCGTGGCCGACATGTACGACGTGCAGGTCAGCATCCACACCGACACTCTGAACGAGAGCGGTTACATCGAGGACAGCATCGCCGCCTTCGAGGGCCGCACCATCCACACCTTCCACACCGAGGGTGCCGGCGGCGGGCACGCGCCGGACATCATCAAGGTCGCCGGGCAGATGAACGTCCTGCCCTCGTCGACCACCCCGACCGTGCCGTACGGCATCAACAGCCAGTCCGAGCTCTACGACATGATCATGGTCTGCCACAACTTCAACCCGAAGGTCCCCTCCGACGTGGCGTTCGTGGAGAGCCGGATCCGCGCGGAGACGATGGCAGCCGAGGACGTTCTGCTCGACGAGGGCATCATCTCGATGATGTCCAGCGACTCCCAGGCCATGGGCCGGGTGGGCGAGACCTGGCTGCGCACCATCCAGCTGGCCAGCCGGATGAAGCAGGTCCGCGGCAAACTCCCTGAGGACGCCGACGGCAACGACAACTTCCGGGTGCTGCGCTACGTCGCCAAGATGACCATCAACCCGGCGATCACCCAGGGCATCTCGCACGTGCTCGGCTCGGTGACGCCCGGCAAGATGGCCGACCTGGTCCTCTGGGAGCCGGCCTTCTTCGGCGCCAAGCCCAAGCACGTCATCAAGAACGGCCAGATCTTCTGGTCGATCATGGGCGATCCGAGCGCCTCGCTGCCGACCCCGCAGCCGGTCTATTTCCGGCCCATGTTCGGCATGCACGGCCGGTCGCTGCAGCAGGACTGCATCACCTTCGTCTCGCAAGCCGCCTACGACCTCGGGGTGGCCGAGAAGCTCGGTCTGGAACGCCAGATCGTGCCGGTCCGCAACACGCGCACCCTTACCAAACGGGACATGGTGCGTAACGACAAGACCCCCGAGCTGACCGTCGATCCGGAGACCTTTGCGGTGAAGGTGGACGGCACCCACGCCACCGTGCCGCCGGCCGACAAGCTTCCGCTCACGCAGCTGCACTTCTTCAGCTGACCGCCACCCCCGAAGCAAGGAGGAGAGAAATGATCGTCGATTCGGTGGTCGGCAACGTCGCCGACCCGGCGTGGGAGGTCCGGCTCAAGGAAGCCACGGTGGACCATCTCGTGCTCGACCAGTGGGAGGCGCAGAAGAACCGGCTGCGCAAGCAGACCACCGCCGGCCTCGAACTGGCCGTCGCGCTGCAACGCGGTACCCGGCTGCGCGACGGGGACGTGCTCCTGTGGGACGAGGCCGGCGCCCACGCGGTGGTCGCCCGGATCGAACTGGGCGAGGTGATGGTGGTCCGGCTCGGCGCGCTCGCCGACCAGCCTGCCGAGACGTTGGTCCGCTCCGCCGTCGAACTGGGGCACGCCATCGGCAACCAGCACTGGCCGGCCGTGGTCAAGGGCTCCGACATGTACGTCCCGCTGACCGTCGACCGCAGGGTGATGGACTCGGTGATGCGCACCCACGCCTTCACCGGCATCACCCACGAGTTCGTCCCCGGGACCGAGGTGATCGCCTACCTCGCCCCGCACGAGGCCCGCCGGCTCTTCGGCGGCGCGAACTCCACGCCGCACAGCCACCTGCCCGACGGTGGTGAGGTCGCCGAAGGCAACGGCCACCACCCGGAACCCGGTGACCTGCCCGGCGCGACGCTCCACGCCCACCAGCCCGACGGCCAGCTGCACGCCCACATCAACTAGCAGGGAGCGACCGTGGCCACGATGACCGACACCCTGCGGGTGCTGCAGTTCGGCGACTCGGTCTTCCCGGTCGGCGCCTTCTCCTTCTCCAACGGGCTGGAGTCGGCGGTGCAGCACGCCGCCGTGCGCGACAAGGAGACCCTGCGGGAGTTCGTCGGCTCGGTCACCCGTACCGCCGCCACCGGCGACGGTGTCGCGCTGCTGGTCGCCCACCGGGGTGCCCGCGCCGGTGACCTCGACCTGGTGCGCGACGCCGATGAGGCGGTCTACCTGCGCAAACTCAACGAGGAGACCCGGACGATGACCGTGCGGATGGGGCGCAAGCTCGCCGAAGCCGCCGGGCACATCGTGGGCGAGTCCCTGCTCGCGCAACGGCTGCGTGACGCTGACTCCGGCGGGATCGCCGTCACCTACCCGGTGGCGCTCGGTGTGCTCTTCGCCGCACTCGACCTCGACGAACGCGAGGCGTTCGCCGCCCACCAGTACGGCGCCGCGCTGATGGTGCTCAGCGCGGCGGTCCGGCTGATGCGCGTGGACCACCTCGACACCCAGGCGATCCTCTTCGCCGTCAACGAGACGGTTCCGGCGATGTACGAGCAGGTCGCCACCGCCGGTCTGGACGAGATGCAGACCTTCGCCCCGATGGCCGACGTACTGGCCGCGGCGCACCTGCACGCGCACGTGCGCATGTTCATGAACTGACCCCGCGAACCCAGGAGAAAGACTGTGAAGACGACGAGCCGGATCGGTGTCGGTGGCCCGGTCGGAAGTGGCAAGACCGCGATCATCGAGGTGATGGTGCCCCGACTGGTGCAGGCCGGGCTGAAGGTGCTGGTGGTCACCAACGACATCGTCACCACCGAGGACGCCAAGCACGTACGGCGCGCACTGACGGGCGTGCTGCACGAGGAGCGGATCATCGGCGTGGAGACCGGGGCCTGCCCGCACACCGCCGTCCGCGAGGACCCGAGCATGAACCTCGCCGCGGTGGAGGACATGGAGGCGCGCTTCCCCGACACCGACGTCGTACTGATCGAGAGCGGCGGCGACAACCTCACCCTCACCTTCAGCCCGGCCCTGGTCGACTTCTTCATCTACGTCATCGACGTCGCCGCCGGGGACAAGATCCCGCGCAAGAACGGACCGGGCATCTCCCAGTCCGACATCCTCGTGATCAACAAGACCGACCTCGCCCCGTACGTCGACGCCGACCTCGGCGTGATGTCCCGCGACGCCGAGCGGATGCGGGGGGAGAAGCCGGTGGTCTTCACCAACTGCAAGACCGGCGAGGGCATCGACGAACTGATCGCGCTGATCCGGCGCAACGCCCTGTTCGGCATGGAAGAAGTCATGGCGTGATCGGTCTGGACGCCGCGCCGGAGCTCGCGCCGTACCAGACCCAGCCGGCGCAGATGCCGGCCGCATCGGTGGGCAAGGTCGGCAGACTGCGGCTGTGTTTCGCCCAGCGCGGCGAGCGCACCATCCTGGCCCACATCTACCGGCAGGCGCCGCTGCTCGTGCAGCGCGCGCTCTACTGGGACGAGGAGATGCCGGAGATGGCGTGTGTCTACGTGCTCACCACCTCCGGCGGCATCCTGCAGGGTGACCGGCTCGGCATCGACATCGAACTGGCCGCCGGCGCCCGGGCACACGTCACCACCCAGGCGGCCACCAAGATCCAGCAGATGGACGCCAACTACGGTGTGCAGACCCAGCGCGTCACGCTCGCCGCCGACTCCTACCTGGAGTATCTGCCCGAGCCGACGATCCCGTACCGCGACAGCCGCTTCCTGACCCACACCGAGTTGCGCGTCGACCCGAGCGCCACCCTGCTCTACGGCGAGACGCTGATGCCGGGGCGCAAGTACCACGCCGGCGGGGAGATCTTCGCCTACGAGGTCTTCTCCTCGATGCTGCGCGCGGCCCGGCCACAGGGACCGGAACTCTTCGTGGAGAAGTTCCTGATCGAGCCGGGCCGGCACGATGTGGCCCGGCTCGGCGTGATGGGCGGTTTCCACGTCTTCGCCAACGTCGTGCTGATGACGCCGCCGGAGGTCGCCGCCCGCGTCTTCGACCGCACCACCCCGACCTGGGACGACGGCACACCGCTGATCGCGGCGGCGAGCCGGCTGCCCAACGACGCCGGTCTGATCTACAAGGTGCTCGGCACCGAGTCCGAGCCGGTACGCGACGCGGTGCGCGCCTTCTGCGCGATCGCCCGCGAGGAGGCCGTCGGCCGGGCCGTGCCGAGGCCCTTCGCCTGGCGCTGACCAGCGGATCCGAGAGGGGACAGGATGAACGAGGTTGTTGCCCGCTGGCGACGGCTGGCCGACGGCATCCCCGCAGTGGCTTTCGTCGACTCCTGCCTGCGCGGGATCTCCCAGGTCATGTTCCAGAACAATCCGCTCACCGGTGCGCTGATCCTGCTGGCGATCGCGGTGGCCGCCTTCTCCACCGGCAACGGTGAGGTTCTCGGCGGCGCCCTCCTCGGTGTGGTCGTCGGCACCGGCACCGCACTGGCGCTGCGGGTGGACCACGACTCGCTGCGCTCGGGGCAGTTCGGGTTCAGTCCGCTGCTGACCGGCATCGGCGTCGCCACGTTCCTGCAGGAGAACGTGGCGATGTGGTGCTGTCTGATCCTCGGTGCGGCCGGCACCACCGTGGTGACGCTGGCGCTGAACCGCATCTTCAAGAAGTACGGCCTGACGGCCTTCACCTTCCCGTTCGTGCTGACCACCTGGGTGCTGCTGATGGCGGCGTACCAGTTCTCCCGGCTGCGCCTGGAGACCGGCAATGCGCCGGGTCTGCCGGGCGAACGGGCGCAGACGACATCGGTGTTCAACGCGGACGTGGCGCCGGCGATCTCCAAGGGTGTCTCCCAGGTCTTCCTCGCCGACAGCTGGATCGCGGGGCTGATAATCCTGGTCGCGTTGCTGATCAACAATCGGTGGGCGGCGATCTGGGCGCTGGTCGGCAGCGCCGTGGCGACCCTCGTGGCGATCGGCTTCGGGGTGGCCGAGACACCGTTGGAGAAGGGGCTCTACGGCTTCAACGCCGTGCTGACGGCGATCGCCATCGGGTCGGTCTTCTACAAACCCTCGTGGCGGGTGGCGGCCTACACCGTCGCCGGCATCGTGCTCACCCTCTTCGTGGGGGAGGCGCTGACCACCGTCCTGACGCCGCTGGGCATTCCGGTGCTGACCGGCCCGTTCAACATCGCCACCTGGCTGCTCCTGCTGCCGCAGCGCAGGTTCGCGCCGGTGCCGAACCACCAGCCCGTCCACAAGAGCATCTTCTCCGAGCGCCAAGCAAGCGACTGACCGGCACCACCGGGCACCGAAGGGGCAACCGATGCTGGCTCAACAAGCGATCAACTCCGGGGACAACGCCTGGCTGCTCGTCTGCGCCGGCCTGGTGATGTTCATGGTCCCGGGCCTGGCGATCTTCTACGCCGGACTGGCGCGTACCGGCAACACGCTCGTGATGATGCAGCAGAACTTCATCTCCCTCGGGGTGGTGAGCGTGGCCTGGATCCTGCTGGGCTACACCATCGCCTTCGGCGACGACGCCGGCAGTGGGCTGCTGGGCAACCTGGAACTGTTCGGCCTGCGCGGGCTGGAGGTGCCGCCCGCGCCCGCCCTGCACGTCGTCGGCGACGCCGTCACCGTCGCCACCCTCTCCTTCGTCGCCTTCCAGATGATGTTCGCGGTGATCACCCCGGCGCTGGTGACCGGCGCGACCGCCGGGCGGCTGAAGTTCGCCGGGTGGGTGGTCTTCCTGCTGATCTGGTCGCTGATCGTCTACTCGCCGGTGGTGCACTGGATCTGGCACCCGGGGGGCTGGCTGGCGAAGCTCGGCGCCCAGGACTGGGCCGGCGGGATCGTCGTGCACACCTCGGCGGGCGCAGCCGTACTCGGCATCCTGCTGGTGGTGGGGCGGCGGCGCGACTGGCCGCGGACGGCAGCCCTGCCCAGTTCGGTCCCGCTGGCGGTGCTCGGCGGCGGCATCCTCTGGTTCGGCTGGTTCGGCTTCAACGGCGGCGACGGCCTGCAGGCCAACGGCATCGCCGCGCAGGCCGTGCTGAACACCCACATCGCCGCGGCCGCCGGGATGCTCGGCTGGCTCCTGCTGGAGCGCCTGCGCGACGGCCACGCCACCGTGATCGGCGGTGTCTCCGGCGCCGTGGCGGGCCTGGCGACAGTGACACCCTGCGCCGGCTACGTCAGCACCCTCGCCGCCCTCGCCATCGGCGTGATCGCCGGGCTGCTCTGCCACACGGCGCTGCGCCTGAAGTACCTGCTGCGCATGGACGACGCGCTCGACGTCCTCGCGGTGCACTTCGTCGGCGGCATGACCGGCAGCCTGCTGCTGGGCTTCTTCGCCGACGCCGACGTCAACCCGCGCAGCGCCGACGGTCTCTTCAACGGCGGCGGAGCGGGGCTGCTCGGGCGTCAGGTGATCGCGGTGGCCTCGGTGGCGGTCTTCTCCTTCCTGCTCACCTGGGTGATCAGCGCGGCGATCCAGGCGACGATCGGACTGCGCGCCCCCGAGCAGGACCAGGGGCGGCAGGACAAGGCGCAGCAGGGGCTCGACGCGTACCACCTGGACGCCGTGTCGGGCCTGCCCGGCCCGGGCTCGCCGCACCCCAGGACCAGCCCGGCCGCGGGCCGGCACGCCGCCGACCGGGCGCCGGCCGCGCCGGCGCCGGGCATCCCCGACCGGCTGGTCACCGGCATGGTCGACCCGGACCTGGTGGAGACCGGGGAGCTGCGCGCCGCGCTGCTGGGCGCCGGGGCGGCCTCGGTGGTGCTGACCGAGGCGTTCGTGGCCACCGGTGGCACGGCCCGGCAGCACGTACGCGGCTACCACCACGAGCCGGACCTGGTGACCCGGCTGCGGGTGGAGGTGCTCGCCCCGGACACCGCGGTCGCGTCGATCTTCGACGTGCTCGACCGCTTCTCGCAGGGCCGGGCGGGCGGCTTCGTGCTGCAGGTGCGCGCCGACGGGCAGACACCGGCCGGCCCCGCCGCCCGCGGCTGACCGGGGCGGCGGCATGCCTTTCGGCTCCCGCCGCCCCGTCCCGGGCAGCCGCGGCTGGCGGGACGCCCGCACCGAGTTCCGCTTCCCGGTCGCCGCGCTGGTGCTCGCCTCCGTCGTGGGTGGACTGGTGGATGCCTACGCCCTGATCCGGTACCGGGTCTTCGTCGCCAACCAGTCCGGCAACGTCGTGCACGTCGGCATGGGACTGGGCGGGGAGTTCGCCGACTGGCCGGTCGCGGCGGCCTCCATCGGTGGCGTGCTGATCGGCGCGGCGCTCGGCACCGTCCTGAGGTGGAGGGCCAGACCGGGCCGGATCTCGCCGCCGGCGCGCCAGTTGACCGCCGCGCTGCTCGCCGTGGCCACCTGGGCCCTGACCGACGCGCTCCTCGACGCCGGCGCGCACGACGCCGGTGACCGGGCGCTGCTCGCCGTCCTCGGCGCCGCCGTGACCGGTCTGCTCGCCGTCGTCTTCTTCCGGGTCGCCGGCGTCACGGTCGTCACCACCTATCAGTCCACGACGGTGGTGGACCTCGCCAAGGGGCTCGTCGGCTGGCTGCACCGCCGGGCCGGCCGGTGGGCCTGGCCGTGGGTCTCCGCGGTGATCGGCCTCGCCTCCTACGCCGCCGGCGGCTGGCTCGGCACCCGGCTGCTCCGTCCGCAGCCGGCGACTTTCGTGCTCACCGCGGGGATCATCGTGGTGCTGCTGCTGACGGTGCGGGCCTACCGGGTCCCGGCGCCGGTCAGCCCTTCTCGGCGCCCGCCGTCAGCCCCTCGGTGAGGAGGCGTTCGCTGGCGAAGAAGAGGATCACGATCGGCAGGGTGAGGATCACCGACCCGGCCATCAGCACCGTCTTGGGCACCTCGACGCCGTTGGAGAGCAGTGACAGCCCCAGTGAGACAGTCCAGCGGTTCGGCCGGTCCACCAGGAAGAGCAGCGCGAAGAGGAACTCGTTCCAGGCGATCATGAAGTTGTAGAGCGCGACGGCCATGATGGAGGGCGCGGCCAGCGGCAGGCTGATCCGGCGGATGATGCCCAGCCGGCCCGCTCCGTCGATCGCCGCGGACTCCTCCAGGCTGATCGGAATGGTCTCGAAGTAGTTCTTCAGCATGTAGACCGAGACCGGCACGACCTGCGAGATGTAGACAAGGATCAGCCCGATCAGCGAACCGCGCAGGCCGAGCCGGCTGAAGAGCACGAAGAGCGGGATCGCGATCACGATCGACGGAAAGAGGTAGACGGCAAGGAAGAGCACGCTCACCTGGCGGTGGCCGAAGAAACGCAGCCGGGACACCGCGTACGCGCCGGGGATCGAGACCACCAGGGCCAGCGCGGCGGCCGAGACCGCGACGATCGCGCTGTTGCCGATGAAGCCCAGAAAGCCCTGTCCGCCGTCCGCGCGCGAGCGCAGCACCTCGGCGTAGGTGTCGACGGTGAACTCCTGCAGCGACACGATCAGCGCGCCCGGGTCCAGCAGCAGCCGCTCGATGGGCCGCAGCGAGAGCACCAGCATGTAGTAGAACGGGAACGCGGTGACCAGCACGAAGCCGGCGATCACCAGCCACCGCAGGTAGCGCAGGGTGCGGGTCTCCAGCGCGTCGCGATCCATCAGTCGTCCTTCCGGCCGGAGAAGAAGCGCAGGTAGACGGCGACGAAGACCATCAGGACCACGGCCAGCACCACCGCCTGGGCCGCGGCGGCGCCGACATCGGTACGCGCGGTGAGGAACTCGTAGACCCGGATGCTCACCACCTCGGTGCCCGCGCCGCCGCCGGTGAGCAGGTAGACGTCGTCGAACTTGTTGAAGGTCATGATGAAGCGCAGCACCGCCAGCAGCGCGATGACCGGCATCAGCTGGGGTGCCACGATGTGCCGGAAGCGCTGGGTGGGGGTGGCGCCGTCGACCCGGGCCGCCTCTTCCAGCTCACCCGGCATCGCCTGGATGCGCGCCAGCAGAAAGAGGAATGCGAACGGGAAGTAGCGCCACGACTCGAAGGCGATGACCGTCCACAGGGCCGTGGCGTCGTCGGAGAGGAAGGCGATCGGGGTGTCCCAGCCGAGCAGCCGCTGCCCCCAGTGGTTGACGATGCCGAACTGCGGGTCGAGCATGATCTGCCAGACGAAGGTCACCGCCACCACCGGCGCCACGTACGGCAGCAGCATGGTGGCGCGTACCAGGGTGCGGCCCCGGAAGGGGGCGCGGACCACGAGGGCGGCGATCAGGCCGAGCAGGATGGAGCCGGTGGTGGCGCAGACGCTGTAGACGACCGTGGTCCAGAGGGTGCTCCAGAAGCCGGGGGAGGCCAGCACCCGTTCGAAGTTGGCCAGCGTCAGCTCGCCGAAGAGCCCGGTACGGCGCAGCGTCGCCAGCCGGACCCGCTGGAAGGCCAGCAGCACCGTCCAGCAGATCGGCAGGGCCACCACCGTCAGCACCACGACCAGGGTCGGGGTGACCAGCGCCAGTCCGTCGCGCGACTCGCGCCGGCGCATCGTCAGCGGCCGGCGGCGCTGCCGCTGCGGCGCTGGTCGCCGGGCGTGCCGCGACCGGTCACGGGTCGGGGTGCCGGCCGGCGGCGCGCTCATTTCAGATCGGCTTTGATCGACTCGACCTCCTTCTGCGCCTGCCGGGCGGCGGCGGCGCCGTCGTCCCGATTGCCGCCGAGCGCCTTGGGCACCGGCAGCTCGCCGAGGATCGCCCCGACCAGCTCACCCTGTCCCTGCGGCAGGCCCCACCGGCCGAAGGTGTCCGGGCTGGTGCGCAGCGTCGCCAGCATGTCGCCGCCGTAGACGTCGTCGAGCCGCTTGCGGCTGTCGACGCCGACCTGGGCGTTGTTCCAGGCGGTCAGGAACCGGTCGGGCTGCTCTGCGGTGCCGCGGCGGACCGGGACCCGCCCCTCCGGCGCGATGCCGAACCACCGCTCGTAGCCGTCGCCGAGGAAGTACTCGACGAACTTCTTCGCCGGGTCTTCGCGGGCGCCATCGAGCACGGTCCAGGAGGAGATCTCGCCGTACTGGGCCGGTTCGCTGCCACCGGGGCCGCGGATGCCGGTGACGAAGCCGCTGTTGCGGGCGAGGAACTCCGGGTCAGCTTGGCACTGCGGGCAGGTGGGCCGGGCGTCGTTGCGCAGTCCGGCGAGCTCGTCGAGGATGAACGGCGACCAGATCAGCATCGCGGCCCGTCCGGCGAAGTAGGTCGCGCGGGTGGTGTCGACGTCCTGGGCGCCGGTGACCGAGTAGCGCTTGATCAGGTCGTTGTAGAAGCCGAACGCCTCGGCGCACTGCGGGGAGTCCAGCACGACCTGTCCGGCGTCGTCGGTGAGCTGGCAGTTGTTCGCCAGCGCCAGGTGCTCGAAGGTCTGCTGAGTGAAGACGCTGGGGGAGGTGGCGGCCGTGATCCCGGCCAGGTTCGGCTTGTGCAGCTTTGCTGCCGCCGCCGCGATGGCCTCGTAGCTGTCCGGCACGGGCAGGCCGGCTTCGGCGAAGAGGTCCTTGCGGTAGACCAGCAGCTGACCCCAGCCGTCGCTGGGGACGGCGAGCTGCCCCTGGTCGCCGGAGGTCAGCTCCAGCGCCCGGGGGGAGAAGGTGCCGGCGCCGAGGGCGCGTACCACCTCGTCGTTGGCGCTGGGGTGCAGCAGTTCGTTGACGGCCAGGGTCTGCACCCCCGACAGCGACACCGACCCGATCACGTCGGGTAGGTCGCCGGCGGCCGCGGCGGAGGCGACCAGCGACGGGAACTGGTCCTCGTTGACGGTGACGAGGTCGACGTTGACGCCGGTCGCCGCGGTGAAGTCCGCGATGATCGCCCTGGTCGCCGTCACCCGGTCGGCGACGTCCTCCAGGCTCCAGACCCGGATGGTGTCGGGGTCGCCGCTGCGGTCGTCGCCACAGGCGACCAGACCGGCGGCGGTGGTGATCAGGGCCAGGGCGGCTGCTGCCGCGCGCGTCGTTCGTGGCATCGGTGTGCTCCTATCGACGGGTCGATTCAGATCAAACACGGCCTATGGGCGAATAGCAAGGTATGTCCACTCTTGCTAGGGTGAAAAGCGACAATCGGGGTGTGAGCATGGAGAACTCGGTCGTCTGTCTCACCGGGCCGCGGCAGATCAGTCTCGAACCGTGTCCCACGGAGCCGCTCGGCGCCGGGCAGGTGCGGGTGCGGACCCGCTACTCCGGCATCTCCGCCGGCACCGAGCTCACCCTCTACCGGGGCAGTAACCCGCGGCTGACCAAGGACTGGGACGACGCGCGTCGCATCTTCGTGCCGCGCGAGGCGACGCTGCCCTATCCGCTGGCGGGTTTCGGGTACGAGGAGGTCGGCGAGATCGTGGAGGTCGCCCCGGACGTCACCCGGCACCAGGTCGGCGAGATCGTCTGGGGCATCTGGGGGCACCGCGCGGACGCCGTCGTCGCCGCCGAGGCGGTAGCGGCCCTACCCGCCGGGCTCGATCCGCTCGCCGGGGTCTTCGCCCGCCCCGGCGCGATCGCCCTGACCGCCATCCTCGCCGCGGACCTGCACCTGGGGGAGTGGGTCGGGGTCTTCGGCCAGGGCGTCATCGGGCTGATCGCGACCCGGCTGGCGGTGCTCTCCGGCACCCGGGTGGTCGCCGTCGACCGCATCCCGGCCCGGTTGGACCTGGCGCTCGGGCAGGGCGCCCGGTTCGCCGTCAACGCCGCCGTGGAGCCGGCCGCCGAGATGATCCGGGCCGTCACCGGGGGCGCGGGGGCCGACGTCTGCCTGGAACTCTCCGGGGCGTACCCGGCGCTGCACCAGGCGATCCGGGCGACCGTGCCGGCCGGACGGGTGGTGGCCGGCGGTTTCTACCAGGGCGAGGCCGGCGGGCTGGCGCTGGGCGAGGAGTTCCACCACAACCGCATCCAGCTCGTCGCTGCCCAGGTCTCCGCCGCCGCCCCGGGCGTGGCGGGCCGGTGGAACTCCGTCCGCATCGCACACACCTTCATGGAACTCGTCGGCGACGGCCAGGTCGATCCGTTGCCGCTGGTCAGTCACGTGGTGGCCGCCGCGTCCGTGGCCGAAGCGCTGGAGCTGCTGGACCGCGGCGACAGCGACACCCTGCAAGTGGTCCTGGACTTCTCATGACACTACGACTCGCCTGCCAGGAGCAGCTGCTGCCCGGTGCCGACCTGCGGGAGAAGTTCGACCTCGCCACCGGTCTCGGCTTCGACGCCATCGAGCTGCGCGGCCGCGGTGATCTCGCCTTCCGCGACCGGCTGCCCGAGCTGCGCCGCGCCGCCGCCGACGGGGTGCCGATGCCCACTGTCTGCGTCGACATGGACCACTTCATCGGTGACTTCGACCCCGGCCGTTCCGGCGACGCGGTGCGGAACATGCGCTCCCAGCTGTCGGTGATGGCCGAGATAGGCGGCGTCGGGGCGCTCACGCCCGCGTCGTGGGGGATGTTCTCCCGGCGACTGCCGCCGTTCGAGCCGCCCCGCTCCGCCGCCGACGACCGTCAGGTGCTCCTGGACACCCTCGGCGAGTTGGCCCGACACGCCGAGGCCGAGGGGGTGCGGATCTTCCTTGAACCCCTCAACCGGTACGAGGATCACATGGTGAACCGACTGGACGAGGCGGCCGAGCTCTGTACGGCCGTCGGGCTGCCCTCGCTCGGCGTCGTCGCCGACACGTACCACATGAACATCGAGGAGGACGACCCCGTCGCGGCGCTGGCGGCCGTGGCGCCGTACCTCGGGCACGTGCAGGCCAGCGACTCCAACCGGTACCAGCCCGGCGCCGGGCACCTTGACTGGCCGGCGCTGCTCGGCGTGCTGGACCGCACCGGCTACCAGGGGTACGTCGCGCTCGAGTGCCGGCTGCGCGGCGAGCCCACCGCCGCCCTGCGCCAGGCGGCGAGCACGCTTCGTGCGGCCTGGGCGGACCGGACCACGCAGTGACCTCCGTCGACGGGTCCCGCCGCCGGCGGCTGTGGCAGCTGGCCGTGGAGACCCTGGACGCCAACTGGGAAGGCGACCACACCGTCCCGTCGCGCACCCTCTATCCGCACCAGTGGAGCTGGGACTCGGCGTTCATCGCCATCGGCCTGGCCCATGTCGCCCCGGAACGGGCCTGGCGCGAGCTGGAGACCCTCTTCGCCGCCCAGTGGCGCGACGGGCGGGTGCCGCACATCGTGTTCAACCCGCGGGTACGCGTCGGTGGCTACTTTCCGGGTCCGCAGTTCTGGGACTCCGCGGTCTCCCCGGTGGCGCCGCCGCAGGCCACCTCGGGCATCGTGCAGCCGCCGGTGCACGCGATCGCCGCCTGGCACGTCTACCGCCGCGACCCGTCGCCGGCGGCGGGCCGCCGGCTGGCGGCGCTCTACCCGAAGCTGGTCGCCGCCCAGCACTACCTGCGACACGATCGCGACGTCGGCGGTGCCGGGCTGGTCTGCCTGGTGCACCCGTGGGAGGCGGGCCTGGACAACAGCCCCGCCTGGGACGCGCCGATGGCCGCCGTGCCGGCCGACCCCGAGCTGATGCGCCGGCACCGCCGCCACGACACCCGGGTCGCCGCGGCCGAGCAGCGCCCCACCGACGTCGACTACGCCCGCTACATCGTCCTGGTCGACTCGTACCGGCAGCGGCGCTATCTCGACGCGGGCCTGGCCGCCGACCACCCGTTCCTGGTGGAGTGCCCGCTGTTCAACGCGCTCACCGCCGCCGCCGAGTACGCCCTGGCCGACATCGCCGAGGTCGTCGGAGCGGACCCGGCCGCACACCGCGAGGCCGGCGCCCGGCTGACCGAGGTGCTCGGCGAACGTCTGTGGGATCCGCGCAGCGGCACCTTCCACGTCCGTGATCTGCGCACCGACGTGCTTCTGCCGTCCCGTACGGTGCTCGGGCTGGGTCCGCTGCTGCTGCCCGGCCTGCCCCCAGGCCAGGTCGAGGCGCTCGTGGCCGAGGCGACCTCCGACCGGTTCGGGGTGGCCGAGGTGATGCCGCGGCCGTTGCCGAGCTACGACCGCAGCGCCGCGGACTTCGACCCGGTGCGCTACTGGCGCGGACCGAGCTGGATCAACATCGGCTGGCTGGTCCGGGAAGGGCTGCTGCGCCACGGGCGCCCGGCACTCGCGGCGGGCCTGGCCGAGTCGATGATCGATCTGGTGGATCGCGCCGGCTGTCACGAGTACTTCGAGCCGAACACCGGCGCCGGTCTCGGGTCACCGGCCTTCAGCTGGTCCGCGGCGCTGCTGCTGGACGTGCTCGCCGCCACTGAATGAGTCCCATCGGGGGCGTGCTGTCAAGGGTTGTCCGGGGGGACCATTAGGCTCGCCGGGGCACGTGCCCCGTGGGCGACGTGCCCGATCGAGTACTCGGCGAGCCGAATGTGGGAGTACGACCAGGTGACTGTAGAGCCCGAAACCCTGTACGGGGCCGACGACCTCACCCATCTCGAGGGCCTGGACGCGGTGCGCAAGCGGCCCGGCATGTACATCGGGTCAACCGACAGCCGTGGCGTCGGTCACCTGGTGAACGAGATCCTGGACAACTCCACCGACGAGGCGGTCGCCGGCCATGCCCGGCACATCGAGATCACGGTGCACCCGGACGGCTCGGTGCAGGTCGACGACGACGGCCGGGGCATCCCCACCGACGTCAACGCCAAGTCCGGGCTCTCCGGGGTCGAGCTGGTGCTGACCCGGCTGCACGCCGGCGGCAAGTTCGGCGGCTCCGGGTACAAGGCCTCCGGCGGCCTGCACGGGGTCGGCGCCTCGGCGGTCAACGCCCTGTCGCGGCGCTTCGACGTCACGGTGCGCCGCGACGGCAAGGTGCACCGGATGTCCTTCCGGCACGGCCACCCCGGGGTCTTCGACGGGCCCGGCCCGGAGGCGACGTTCCACCCGGGGACCGGGTTGCAGGTCGTCGGCAAGATGGCCCGGGGCGAGTCCAGCGGCACCTCGATCCGCTACTGGTACGACGCGCGCTACTTCGAGACCGGTGCGGTGCTGGACGTGGAGACGGTCCGCACCAAGGTCCGCAACACCGCGTTCCTGGTCCCCGGCGTCACCTACGTGCTGCGCACTCCGGCCGAGGACGGGCCGGCGGAGGAGTCCTTCTGCTTCCCCAGCGGCCTGGGCGACATGGTGGAGTTCCTCGCGCCCGCGGCGGAGAAGCCGGTCTGCGACACGCTGATGATCAACGGCGAGGGGAGCTACAAGGAGAACGCCGCCGACGCCAGCGGGGTGATGCAGTCGAACGTGCTGCGCCGGGCCGAGGTGGAGATCGCGCTGCGCTGGGGGACCGGCTACGAGCGGACGGTGGAGTGTTTCACCAACACCATCCGCAACGTGCACGGCGGCACCCACCGCAAGGGTTTCGAGCGGGCCGTGGTGCGGGCGCTGGGCGAGGCGATCAAGAACACTCGCGGCCTGCTCAAGGCCAAGGAGGAGCCGCCGACCCTCGACGACGTCCTGGAGGGGATGACCGCCGTCATCCACGTCCGGATCCCGGAGCCGCAGTTCACCTCCCAGACCAAGGACGAGCTCTCCACCGCCGGCATCACCAAGGTCGTGCAGACTCTGGTGGACCAGCGGGTGCGCGCCTGGCTGGAGGACCGCCGGACCCGCACCGAGGCCCGTACGGTGCTCCAGAAGATCGTCGACGCCGCCCGGGTGCGGCTGACCCAGAAGCAGCAGAAGGACGCCGCCCGGCGCAAGACGGCGCTGGAGGGCGCGTCGATGCCGCCGAAGCTGGTGGACTGCCGCTCCACCGGCGTGGAGCGCAGCGAGTTGTTCATCGTCGAGGGCGACAGCGCGCTGGGCACCGCCCGGATGGCCCGTTCCTCGGAGTACCAGGCGCTGCTGCCGATCCGGGGCAAGATCCTCAACGTGCAGAAGGCGACGTTGCAGCAGGTGCTCGACAACGCCGAGTGCTCGGCGATCGTGCAGGTCCTCGGCGCGGGCTCGGGGCGGACCTTCGACCTGTCGCAGCTGCGCTACGGCCGGATCCTGATCATGGCCGACGCGGATGTCGACGGCTCGCACATCCGCACGCTGCTGATCACGCTCTTCGCCCGCTACATGCGCCCGGTGATCGAGGCCGGGCGCCTCTACGCCGCGATGCCCCCGCTGCACAAGATCACCACGAAGGGGCGCAACCCGGAGACGATCTACACCTTCACCCAGCCGGAGATGGAGAGCACCGTCGCCCGGCTCAAGAAGGCCGGCAAACAGATCGTCACCCCGATCCCCCGGTTCAAGGGACTCGGCGAGATGGACGCCGACGAGCTCTGGAACACCACCATGAACCCGGCGGCCCGTACCGTCCGCCGGATCACCCTGGACGACGTCGAGGCCGCCGAACGGGTGCTGGAACTGCTGATGGGCGAGAAGGTCGAGCCGCGCAAGAACTGGCTGATCGACTCGGCCGGGCGGGTCGACCAGGACACCATCGACGCCTGAGCGCGCCGCGCACGGCACCCGAAAGACTCGAGCACGCTGCGGAGAAGGAAGCGACTGAGCAATGGCACGCCGCAAGGGCAAGGAACTCCGGGTCGATCTTTCCGCCTTCGACCAGGCGGGGGCCCGCGTCGTCGACAACCCCCTCGTCACCGAGGTCGAGGACTCCTATCTGGAGTACGCCTTCTCGGTCATCCACTCCCGCGCCCTGCCCGACGCCCGCGACGGGCTCAAGCCGGTGCACCGGCGCATCCTCTGGTCCATGTACGAGCAGGGCTACCGCCCCGACCGGGGGCACGTGAAGTCCGCTCGCGTCGTCGGTGACGTGATGGGCAAGTACCACCCGCACGGCGACACCGCGATCTACGACGCCATGGTGCGGCTGGCGCAGGACTTCTCCATGAACGCCCCCCTCATCGACGGGCACGGCAACTTCGGCTCGCCCGACGACGGCCCGGCCGCCGCCCGGTACACCGAGGCGCGCATGTCGCCGGAGGCGATGCTGCTCGTCGGCGAGCTCGGCGAGGAGACCGTCGACTTCCACCCCAACTACGACGGCTCGCTGATGCAGCCCGGCGTGCTGCCGGCGGCCTTCCCCAACCTGCTGGTCAACGGCACCTCCGGCATCGCCGTCGGGATGGCGACCAACATGATCCCGCACAACCTCGGCGAGGTGGTCGCCGCCGCGCGCTGGCTGATCAACCACCCCGACGCCACGCTCGACAAGCTGATGGAGTTCGTGCCCGGTCCCGACCTGCCCACCGGCGGTCTGCTGCTCGGCCTCGACGAGGTGCGCAAGGCCTACGAGACGGGCCGGGGCGTGGTGCGCATGCGCGCCCGGGTCGAGATCGGACCGGTCGAGGGCAGCCGCGGCCGGCAGGGCATCACCGTCACCCAGCTGCCGTACGGGGTGGGCTCGGAGAAGGTCATCGAGGCCATCACCGAGGAGGTGCGCGGCAAGCTGATCACCTCCGGCCCGCGCAAGGGGCAGCGGCAGCCGGCCCGGCTGCAGGGCATCGCCGACGTCAAGGACCTCACCGACCGGGAGAACGGCACCCGGCTGGTCGTCGAGTGCAAGGTCGGCGTCAACCCGCAGGCGCTCCTGGCCGACCTGTACCGGCTCACCCCGCTGGAGCAGTCCTTCGGGGTGAACAACCTGGTGCTGGTCGACGGTCAGCCCCGCACCCTGGGGCTCAAACAGCTGCTGGAGGTCTTCCTCCACCACCGCTACGAGGTGGTCACCCGTCGCACCGACTACCGCCGCCGCAAGCGCGCCGAGCGGCTGCACCTGGTCGACGGCCTGCTCATCGCCCTGATCGACATCGACGAGGTGGTCCGGCTCATCCGCGGCAGCGAGAACGCCCAGGCCGCCCGGGACGCGCTGATGAGCCGCTTCGCCCTGACCGAGGTGCAGGCGACGTACATCCTGGACACACCACTGCGGCGGCTGACCCGCTTCGATCGCATCGAACTGGAGACCGAGCAGGAGCGGCTGCGCGGCGAGATCGCCGAGCTGTCCCGGATCCTCGACGACCCCGAGGTGCTGCGCAAGGTGGTCAGCGATGAGCTCGCGCAGGTGCGGACGAAGTTCGCCGGGCAGCGGCGTACCACGCTCATCGACGGTGATCTCAAGGAGGTGCTCGCCGCCTCCGCGCCGGCCGGCCCGCTGGAGGTCGCCGACGACCCCTGCCAGGTGATCCTCTCCGCGGGCGGTCTGGTGGCGCGCACGGCCGCCGAGTCCGAGGAGTCGACCGAAGGGCGGCGGCGCAACGGCCGGACCCGGCACGACGCGGTCCGGGCGGTGATCGGCGCGACGGCGCGAGGACAGGTGCTGCTGGTCACCAGCGCTGGACGGGCGTTCAAGACCGACGTGCTGCCGCTGCCGGTGCTGCCAGAGCAGGCCGGTACGGTCTCGCTCGCCGGCGGGATGTCCGCGGCCGAGCTGCTGCCACTGCTGCCGGGGGAGCGGGTCGTCGGCCTCGCGCCACTGCGGGAGTCCGACGCGGCCTCGCCTGGGCTGGCCCTGGGCACCCGCAACGGCGTGGTCAAGGTCTGTGCGCCGGAGTGGCCCGTACGCGCGGACGAGTTCGAGGTGATCGGGCTGCGTGACGGCGACGAGGTGGTCGGCGCCACCTGGCTGACCGACGGCGAGGAGGAGCTGACCTTCGTCAGCTCCGACGCCGCGCTGCTGCGTTTCGCCGCCAAGCTGATCCGTCCGCAGGGCCTCAAGGGTGGCGGGGTCGCCGGGATCAACCTGCCCGCGGAGGGTGAGGTGATCTTCTTCGGTGCGGTGCGCACCGACGATCCGCGGCACGGCACGCCGGTGGTGGTCACTTCGACGGGCCGGAGTGTGAAGGTCACCCCGTTCGCGGCGTACCCGGCGAAGGGCCGGGCCACCGGCGGGGTGCGCGCGCACCGGTTCCTGAAGGGGGAGACCCGCCTGGATCTGGCGTGGGTGGGGCCCCGAGCGGCCGCTGCGACGGCAGCCGGCGATCCGGTGGAGCTGCCGGTGGAGGATCCCCGCCGGGACGGCTCCGGGTTGGCCGCTGTGGTGCCGGACGTGGTAGGGCATCTGGTGGAGCGGGACTGAGAACGCGTTCGCCGGATCCGGGACGTGCCCGGATCCGGCGAAGGATGTGGTGCCGGCGAAAGAGGGGTGCGCCCTACCGCGACGGCTCCGGCAGCTCGCATTCGATCTTCGGGTTGGCCCCCGCGTAGTTGAGGGGCCCGGCGACGATCGTCACCAGAATCGTCCCGGCCTTGGCGCAGTTGGTGTCCTCGTCGCCGAAGTAACCGCGCTGGCCCGCCGCGACCGCGCCGATGATCAGCCAGATTACGACGAGTACTCCCAGAATCGACGGACCTCGCATGGTCGCCTCCCGCTGTTGTCATTGACTGGTAGGACTTCTACCCAACGACGGTCCGGCCGTAACGCCGTCCGCGCCGGCGCGGGCCCGGCGCGCGCAACTGGCACGGCCCTGCCGGTGTGGCGGGGGCCGTGCCAGGTGCCGCGGGGACGGTGTCGAGTGGTCAGTTCACGAAGACCAGCGGGCTGCCGGCGGCGTTGCCGCGCACCGGACCGTACTTGGCGCTGAAGTACCCGTTGGCCGGGCAGGTGACCGGACCGGAGTACTTGGTGAAGGGCTGGTTGGTGAAGGTGATGGTGTTGCCCACGTTGGACGACGCTCCGGTCAGGGTGTTGCCGGTGGCGCGGTAGACGCAGGTGAGGTTGCCCAGCAGGCTGCGCAGCACCATCGTGGTCTGGATCGGCGCCGCCGCCGTGCCGGTGATCGTCACGACCCCCGCGGAGCTGCTGGTGGTCGCGAAGGGCAGGTTGTTGATCGTGATGCTCTGCACCCCGGTGGTGCCGACCACGTTGCTGGTGCAGGTGCTCAGCGTGTGCCCGGTGGTGGACTCGGTGGCCGTGCCGGGGGCGATCGGGTTGGTCACCACGGTGGAGGTGAAGGTCGAGGCCGTGCACTTCACTCCGGTGGTGCCGGTCGTGGTGGTGTAGAGGGTGGCGTTCGCGCCGGAGGCCAGCGAGGCGCTGAGCACGGCACCCACGGGGACGGCAGCTCCGCCGGTGCTGTTGTAGGTCAGGACGTTCCCGGCGGCGGCGGCGCTGGCCGGGGCGGCCAGGGCCGCGGTGGTGAGCAGGGCGGCCGTCACGGCGGCGCCCAGCAGGCGGTTGATGCGCATGTGTCTCTCACTCTCCGTTCGAGTGTTTCAGGGCCGTTCTCAGGAGGATGCAGCGAGGGCTGACGTCAGGTCGGCGAGGCTGGGGGAGATCGCCAGGGAGACGTCGGTGTCGGAGAAGACCACGGCGTTGTGGCCGGCGGCGCTGGGAAGTCCGAAGACCAGGTTGATCAGCGGGTCGAGGGTGCCGAGCAGGCCGCAGCCGTTGGCGCGCGGCACCGCCAGGGAGTTGTCGACGAGGCTGGCGTCGGTGAAGGAGGCGACGATGGTCTCGTGTCCGTTGGGATCGGCCTCGATTCCGATGACGCCCGGGTCGCCGCTGATCGGTCCGGCCGGCGGGGGCGGGCTGGTGGTGCCGGTGGTCGGCCGCAGGACGATCGGTGCCCGGTCGGATCCGATGTAGCACTTGAGTCCGAAGAGGGCGTTGTACAGGTGCAGTTTGATCGGCATGACGAACGCCGGGTGGGGTTCGCCGGCGGCCAGCGGTACGAACTCGGTGATCGGTCCGGCCAGCTCCACGTCCGCGTAGACGCTGGTGACGCCCGGGATGATGTTGCCGATGCCCGGGATGTCGACCTCGATCGGCTTGCTGGTCAGGGTCTGGCCCTTGCTCGGGGGCACCGTGCGGTAGACGTTGGCGGTGGTGCCGCTGGGGAAGTCGACCACCGGCGCGGAGGCGTCCCAGTAGACGCCGAACTGCAGGCGGATCGGCGAGGTGATCGGTACGACGTGGCTGCCGATGGTCATGCTGCCGCCGTTGGTCGTCGAGGTCATGCAGCCGACCTGCAGGTGGGTCGGATCCTTCATCACCGCGCTGTTGACCGGACAGCCGTCCAGCCCGGTGTAGATGCCACCGGGGGCCGCGGCCTGGGCGGGCAGCGCGGCGGCCGCCGTGGCCAGCACGGCGACCATCGCCGCGGTCACGCCGCGGCGCCACCGTGCGAGGCTTCGCCGGCCGGGCCGGTGCCGGGTGCCGCCGGCGGGGTAGGGGGTACGGAACGGGCGCATACGGGCTCCTTCAAGGGGATGCCGGAGGGCGCGGTGCGACCAGCTGGCCGACCGTCGTCGCGCGATGCGCACCGCCGATGAGGTGTCGGCGGCGCTGTCGGATCGACTGAACCGGTGCGGGGAGCAAGTGCGGCACGGCGAGGCGTGCCATTGGCCGGGCTGTGTCCGTCAGCCATACTGAGGGCTGTCGAGGCCCCGTACGACTGCCGGACTCGCGAGCTCGTTCCCATTCGTAACAGGATGGAAATGAAACTCATCGATGTTATAAACCGCTCTTCCCGGTTCGGTCAAGGGAGGCGGCCGATGGGGGGACTGAAATGACTGCCGGCGACAAAAGCACCGCCACCGCCACCGTCGTCCCGCTTCCCGGTGCGCGACTGGGCCGGGACCCGGAGCGGGCGATCAAGCGCGGGCCGCGCCGGATCCCGGCCGAGGCGGTCGCGGCGACCCAGCGCGACCGGCTCTACGACGGCCTGGTGCACACGGTGGCGGAGAAGGGCTACGGCAATGCCCGGGTCAGCGACATCTGCCAGGCTGCCGGCGTCACCCGCCCTGCCTTCTACGCCCTCTTCGAGGGCAAGGACGACGCGTTCCTGGCGACCTACCGGCACGGGATCAGCGTCGTGCTCGACATGATGGAGCAGGCCTACCGCGACGCGGGCCAGTGGCGCGACGGAGCGCGGGAGGCGCTGCGGGTGCTGCTCGAGGTGCTGGCCTCGGTGCCGGCCTTCGCGACCATGGCGCTCGTCGAGATCGACGCGGTGGGCCCGGCGGCCCGCCGGGAGCAGGACCGGGTGCTGCGCCGGTTCGACCGGTTCTTCGCCGACGCCCCGACGCCTGCCGACTGCCCGGACCTCGGCGAGCTGGTGGCGGGGGTGGTCGGTGGCATCTACGCGGTTCTCCAGCGGCACATCGCGGCAGGCCGGGTGCGGCAGCTGCCCGAGCTGCTGCCCGGACTGACCTACTTCATGACGGTGCCCTATCTCGGGCCCGAGCAGGCCGGCCGGGAGGCGGCCCGGGCCGGCGAGCCGATCGGCGCGGCCATTGCGGCGCCCTGCCGCCAGCCGGGCGCCGACCACGCGTAGAGGGTCAGAAGCACCAGCGGTTTTGATCCTTTTTCGCCATCCGGGAATCGAGTGTTTCCGGACAGTTAAATCTTGACCGATGTCAATACCCGACGGTAACTTTCTGTTCGCCGCCCGGCGATCGGAGCAATTGACGATACCGGCAGTCGAGCGCTCCGTCGCTTGATCGCCGTGGCGACCCCCAGCACCCCCTGCGCCGGTAACTCACCGCATCTTGACCGGGAGGCGCCATGTCCACCGAGGAAGAATCGACCACAACCGCGTCACCGGACGAAGGAAAGACGCGCTGGCGTCGCTTCGCCGGAGCGATGATCGCCACCGCCGCGATGGGAGCCGGGATGGTGGCGCTGACCGCCCAGGGCGTACTCGCCAATCAGTTCGCCATCTCCGGCATGCCCTTCACCGTCACCGTGAACGAGCTCGACGGCGACGGGTTCGCCCAGTTCGCACGCATCCGCAACACCCTCGAAGACAACCCGGTCGGTGAGCCGTACGGCGGCCAGTACGTCGTGCTCGTCTCCGCCGTGGACAAGGCCACCCTCTCCAACATCTGTCAGAGCATCGACATGGGTGGCGTGCACATGAAGCTCACGGCCGGCAAGCCCGGCCGCCCGGTGACCGCCGACAAACTGGTCATCGACGGTGACGTCATCAACGGTGACCTGGCCGAGTTCACCTCGATCGACATCGGCCAGGACGCCAGCACGCTCGACGAGGTCCCCGGCGTCACCGGTGGGATCGGCATCTTCGGCCAGCAGGCCGAGAGGGTCAAGATCCGCAACCTGCGGCAGAACAACTACGCCGCCTCCGCCGCGACATTCCGGCTCCCCGGTCTGTCCATGTCGTTCAGTCAGAGCGGCTGCTAGCGGTGCGTCGCGCGGCTCGTCGCGCCGAGCCCGCCGGTGTCATGCCGGCGGGCTCGGTCGCCGAAACCGACGAGGATCCCTCGATCCTGCCCGCGCCGCTGGAGGAGCCCTCGCCGGCCACCGCGCCGCTTGAGGAGCCCACCTCGGCCACCGCGGCGCCGGCCGCATCGCCCCGTCTCGGACTGCGCCTGCGGTGGCGCCGGTGGCGGCGTACGCGCCCGTTCTGGGCCGCCGTCTTCGCGATGCTCGGTGGCGCGATCACCCTGGCATCGGTCCGGGCACCGCTGCCGATCGTGCTGGAGGTGGGCATGCGGGGCCTGGCCACCTACCTGGTGCCCCTGCTGCTGACGACCGCCGGAGTGCTGCTGCTGATCAACCCGAGCCAGCGGCTCTTCTACGCGATCGTGGCCATCGTGATGGCGCTGACATCCTGGCTGACGTCGAACCTGGGCGGGTTCTTCCTCGGCATGCTGCTCGGCCTCGTCGGCGGTGCGCTCGCGTTGGCCTGGGCCCCGACGACAGGCTTGAAAGAGGGCGTGCGGCGACGGCGGCGGGCAGGACGAACCGCCCCGTCCTGAGCACTCTCCACAGTGGCGGGAGCCCGGCTACGGCGCCGACGTCACCTGATCACGACGACGCCACCGCCCGCGCGCGGCGTCACCGGTCACGCCGGCGGCGCCCACCGGCGCCGCCGGGATCGCGGCGGGGGGGGGCGGCGCCCCCCCACGGGGCCACGGGACCACGCCGGGGAGCGGCAACGCCGG